>JAFUGA010000012.1 GCA_017469625.1 Bacteroidales bacterium | reverse complement strand
TTTTTTTGTTTTTAATTGTTTAACTTTTATTATACAAATTGCAATTTGATACAACAAATTTACTATCAAAAACTACTGTAACCTAACAATCCTCATTAAGATGATAAAATATTGATAATCAAAGTTGTTTTTGAGGAGTGAGTGGAAAATCTATAAAATCTTTATTTAGTCTTTATAATTTTTTAATATTTTTTTCGTTTTCTAAGTAAAAAGTATATAATTTTGCAAAAATTATTAGAACTATGACAATACACGAAACGGTAGATAATTTTACGGTAAGATTTAATGTCAACAAAAGAGAAAATGAAGATTTTGTTGATTTTTGTTGTGTTGCCATTGATGATATAACTTTAATCCACAATCGCATACATAACATCCTTGCCGTTACACGATGTAATTCTGTGAAAACAGCAAGGATGTTATTGAATGAACTTGGGTTTAAGGGCTTTTATACTATAAATACTCTCAAAGAAAATTTTAATGACCAAGAATTGATATATGTTTTTATGTGTAGAAAGTTAGACTACGACAAGTTCAAAAATGGAAAAGAATAAGAAATTTAAAATTGACAAGCTCTATCAGAACTATTCTGATGAAATATTTGATTTAGCAAAGAATCATAGTAATAACATATTCTTTAATTCAAGTGAATGGCACGCATCTATTGTACACAAGGCTCTTGTTAAATACGCAGAAAAAGACCTGACTATTTTTTGTGGAAATATGCTTTCGGATATTAGTAATAATGATGAGTATTGTAATTATATGACATCATTTTTAAAAGAAGATAAAAGTAGAACTGTTTATATTATTTTCAATAAATATTCAGAAGTTTTTTTACATACAAAAATAGCAAAAATTTTTAGCGAATTTCCTGCTCAAGTTAAGATAAAAACCTATGCTGGTGAGGTCAAATATAAAGGGAAAAATGTTCATTTTACCGTTGTAGATAATAGAGCTTTCAGATTTGAAACAGATATTGAAAAAAAAATGGCTTTTGGTAGTTTCAATCAACCAGATACAGCAGCTGCATTGAAAATATCATTTGATAAACTCTTTTATTCATTTTTAACTAAACCAATTTTTCTGTAAATGTGTTTGTCTTATTCTTGTTTTTCTAATGTATATGTACTTGCTATAGGTTTTACGGTAGCATATGTGCTTTTTAATCCAAAGAAAAACCAAGAGGGTAATAGATTTTTCTTTTCTCAAATAATAGATGAGATTAGATGCTGGGTTCAAAGGCAGGCTGATAAAAAATTATACCATCAAAAACAAGAAGAGTCAATAATTGCAAAAATTAGATATTATTTAAATTCCGAATTATTAGAGAGTGAAACGATTGGGGCTTTAAAATTGATAGACAGCAAAGCCCAAAATAATATAGAAAAGATTCAAGAAAAACTGAGATGGTTAGAAAAAAAATTAGAATTCCATGCAAAATCAGAGTATCTCAATATTTTAGCATTTAACTCTGCTATGTATGGAGGATTAGTATTAATCATAGCTTCTTTACAGGGACTAAATCACGAATTACATTTGGGGCAAATAATCATACCTTTTGATATCCTATTAATAGTATCTTCCTTACATTGTATTATTGCCGATAGATTTAATATAAAAATAAAACCTACAAAGATGTTATATTTTTCTCTATTTATTATTATTCTTATAATTGCTTTCTTTTGTAGAGAAAATCTTACAACTTATCATTTACCGCAAAATTACGATAACCTTCTTGTTATTATTTCAATACCATTATGTTTAATATGGTTTATTATATATTTTATCTTAGTATCTATTAGTGCTATTATCTTGCGAATAAACGTTTGGTTTAAATTAAAAAAAATTAGAATAGAAGATGCTGTAAATGAACATAAAGATGATTTAAAACAATACGAAGGCGAATTTAATCAAATAGATAAGAAATTGTTAAACGTTAATGAAAAAGATGTGATTTTCCCTGACGAATCAATGATTACAACAGACAAAATATGACAAGTGCCACTATCATTAACTAACAGGTAGAGTACACTCTAAAATAAGTAGTTTAATAAAGAACAGTAGCAATTAAAAAAAACAGCAGTAATTTTTAATTGCTTTTCTACGTACCAAGATTATAGACAAATATCACAGCAACCTAACAATTATCATTGTTGTCATAATAAAATGATAATCAATTAGGTTGCCTGATAAATGAGTTTTAAATTTTCTTACCCGCCAATTTATACAAATCCTCTTTTGCCTTTAATAAATCTTCTTTATGTGAAGCACCATATTTTCTTATCAAGGTATTCGTCATTTGTTCTAACGCTTGCGGGTTCTTTCTTAATGTCTTTTTTAGTTTTCTTATTAAAACCTCTTCTTTCCTTGTCATTTGATTACCATTTGTTAATCCTTGTGCGGTAGATTTTTCCGCAACTTTTTTCTGAATCTTTTTTAACTTTCCCATTTCTTTTATTTGTTTTTGTTAATAGTTTGCAATATTTCACTTTTATACCAGAATTTTTCTTTGAACCCTGCTTGCTTTCTACCTTGTGGAATTCTGCCAGACAAGACTAATCTTTCAAATGTAGCCTTACTACAGTTGATGTACTCCATAGCCTCGTACTTACTTATTCTTTCTTCTCCTATGCGAGATAATAACTCTACTAATTCTCTACACTCTTGGGTTGTTACGTGTAACTCTATCTTATAGGTAGGAGTTTTACCTATTTTACTGCTGTTTTTCATAAATTTTTCTGTGTTATTTTACTTTGTACAGTACAAAGATTTTAAATATTATTATCTTTTATAAAAAGCCTGTTCTATTTCTTCTTCTGTCGCAAAATGGTTGTTATCTTTAAGAAGATTGTTCCTATTTTGACAATTATCACAACACTGCATAGGGACTACAAAATGAACATATTTACTATATGCACTGTTATCTGTTTCATCTTCTTTCTCTTTTGCGTTTAAAAGGTCTGTTATTGCCTTATTAGCGGCTATGCGGTCGCTTTCTGTTGCGTCTGGAGATTTAAGTATTTTCATATAGTTATTTAATAAATATCTACGTCTTGCCTCTCCATCTGATGTGATTAAGTCCGCCTCATCATTTTCTTCTTCTAAAATATCTGAAACTAATTGTTGTGTTTGATATTTAGCCTTTAACTCTCTTTCTTTTGCTTCTATGTAGTCTAATACATATTGTTTTTGGAAGAACTTTGTGGCAGACTTTTTCTCTCCGTCTGGTGAGAGGTTTCTTAGTTCTCCATTAAGTTTTCGTAAAAGACGCAATGCTGCAATCTTTGTATTGCAGGCAAGATAAAAATCCACTGCGACTTTTTCATTATCGCTGATAGCGTATGCAGGTATCTCGTAAGCCATTATTCGTCCTCAAATTCTTCTTCTACATTGTGAAAATTGTAACCTATGGTCTGTACAGAAGTTTTGTTTTTATCTTCTGATTTTGCCTCATATTCTCTTTGTCTTTCTTCTTCAAAGAAATCAATATCTGAGTTTTCCAAATACTCTTGATTAGCCGCTATAAGCCCTCTGATAGTCATCGCTCCCTTAGAGTATGAGTCTGCTGTGGTACTCATAGTACTTAGGTTATCTGTTGGAGAGAATAGTTTAATTTTAGAAGATATTTTTACCTTACCTATGTTTAGTTCTGGGTAAAGTCCATCTATAAGTTGCTGAAATATCCACGAAATCTCATCTAAGACAGGTGCAAACTCATTGATAAACTTCTTACATATACGTTCTGTTGGGTAAAACTGTGCTTTCATAGAACCTGTAGGCAAATCACCACTACTCTGAACTTTAGGAAATATGTAACCTAATGAATGAGAGATGATTTCTTTGTTTTCTTCCATAGTAAATTTGAACGCTTCTGAGAAGTTAGCAGGTTGGATAATCTTCATATCGCTATCTTTATCTGCAACAAACACATCGCTATCTGCAAACGTTTGAAGATTGACTTTATGAGGTGAAGTTGTACTCATAAAGTATTTACCTTTGGCTTTGGCTTTGTTGTCTTGTGAAAGGTCTGAGAATTCCAACTCGTATTCATCTATATTAGACTGAACAAAACTCCACCACGCACCCTCTGGTCTATAATGATATACAATAGGTATAAAAGATTGTAAAAGAGGTTGATAAGAAATAACATCGCCCTCGCTTGTATAAGTTGCTATATATTCAGACGTTATAACATCTATATAGGTATTTAGTTCTCCTTGTTCGTTTTTTGCAGAATATTGTCTGTATAGTTTAAGAACTTCTCCTTGTATGTTCTGTTCTACTGCAATCTTATCTTTATCAAGGAAAGACAAGGTCTTACATACAATCTCTTTTCTACTGTTAGTAGTTAAGAAGAAAGCGGCGTCCCCACAGATAAGTGTTCTTTCAAAGAAAGTTTGTATAAGACTATCCATATTGAAATAATCCCAAAGGTTCTGAAAGGCTGTCATTATCTTATTACTCTCTTTGTCTTTTATAGGTGAAATATCTCTATGTACAATCCTGTTCCCAAAGATATGTGCAAGAATAACAGCAGTAGAATCGTGTTGAATAGGTGCAGAAATACGTTTGCGTGGAATACTCTTCCAAGCAGTTTTACCTGTCTGTTTTTCAACCTCTTTTCCAACCTTACCTTTTACTTTGTAAAACAAATCTGGGTAATATATAGTGTCAAAGATTTTATGACCTGTTGGGAAATATTCGTTGATAAAATCTTGTCTTGTTTTTCTTTCTTTTAGGTTTAAATCCATAAAACCATTTGGGGCTTTTGGAAACTCCCATACTTTATCAAAGTTTATTCCCTCTAAATTTAATTTATCTGGTATATTTTCCATTTTATATAGTTGTATTAAAATAATAATTCATTTCTTCTAACCAATCTTCATCGGGTTCTACAAAGTTGTTTAACTCATTAACACAGAAAGCAAAACGATATACAAGAGCAAGCATAATGTCGGCTGAGTGTCCGATAAGAGATACTGTTTCTTCTTTGTTTATCGTTTGTAAGATACCGTCTTTTTTGTCTGTCCAGCATATAGCAAGGCGTTCTTCGTCTAAACACTGTCTTAATGTTTTACCGTATATGTCTATATCTAATAACTGAGGGTTTATAGATATAGCACAAGTACCGTTGATGTCTGATGATTTGAGATATTTAAGAAAACAACCTACGGTTTGAGATTTGAAGTTTGCATAAATCTTTATAGGTTTGCCGTCATAGTCTAAAATCTCTGTCTGTTTTGCTTGTGAGATAAACTGAAAAGCATTATCAAAAGAACCAGAAAGAGCGAAACCTAAACCTCCTGCGTCATATACAAAGTTTTCAAGTGGTATGTTTTCTTTTTGTAAAATCCTCTTTATCCATTGTAAAAGTTCTGTAGCAGACTTAGATTTGGTAAAATATATGTTTTCTATATGAAAACCGTCCCATATATATATTATAGATTTATCTGTACCAAGTCCTCCAACGTCCATAGAAGCAAAACGTGTTCCTGTACGCTGTTCGCTGTTGTGGTATATATTCTCTAAATCTTGTTTAGATACAAGGCTTTCTAAATCATAAGTATTCTCCCAATCCGATATTGCATAACGGTTTTTCATTTCATTGGACTGCATAAGCAAACGTGCTTGGTATTTTATACCACCATTACGCATTAGGGCTTCATTTTCAACCTTTGAACTATCAAAGACGGTAATAGAAAGAATAAGGTCAAGTATATCTCCGTATGTAGATAAGTCTTGTTTTCTTTCTATCATTTTTCGCCACTGTTCATCTATGTAGTTTTTAGCATTCTCATATACCTCTTGTTTTGTTAGCCCCCAAACACTTTCTTTTATAGTGTTTCCATATTGGAAGAAATATAACTCTTTTCCTCTAAGATGTGGGTTGTGTCGTGCCGTATGAGATAGTGTATCTATGTCAAGGTAACGTATGACAAGGTCTTTTATCCAAGAGGAACTATCGGGGTTGCAAGTGCCAATCATCTGAGTTTTTAAGCTATTAGTATTACGTAAGTTTGCCATAATAGCCCCCCAATGTAGTTCATCACAATGCGTACATTCATCTATCTCGGAGATAACATTTTCTTTTCCTTGTACGTTTTCTCTAAAATCTGCTATAGGGTCTGAATAGTTGATAAAGTCTATTCTTCCACCAGCAGAGAAAACCCATTTACGAGAAGTGGAGAGATAGTCGCCGAATTGTCCTAATATTTTTTTAGAAGCGTCTACTATACCTCCTGCTTTTTCCATATCTCCATATTCTTTACGGTATATGACAGCGTTATAGTTTGGGTTGTCTAAATATGGTAGATGTTTATATAATAATACAGTCGTTTTGCCTGTTCCTCTCTCTCCTACAAAGATAACTATGTCTGATTGACAAAGATAGGCAAGCCATTGAGAACCCTTGTTTAAGGTTCTAATCTTGTTGTCTTTTTTTAGTTGCTGAAAACTTTGCCAATCAAATACCATTTTGTGTCAATTTTTGCAAAAATACATAATTTTAGTAAGATATTTATAAAAAAGTTATATATTTTTGTGTATTTTATAAAAATATTTTCTATTTTTGCAGAAAATAAATATTTAATTCTCAGAAGTATGGAAAAAGAAGTCATAATTCAACAAGAAGTAAAAAATGGTTTATCTGAGTACGGAATAAACGAAGAAGAGAGAAAAGATTACGAAAATCTTATTCTTGGACAAATAAAAGATAAAGAGTTTGAAAAAGAAGAAGATTTGACTAATGATGTAAAAGCAAGAGTTCAATCTTTGGTGCCAAGTGTTAAGTTATTGCAAAGACGCAGTACAAAATTTGGTCAAGAAAAGGCAGAGGTGTTAAGACAGTTTGAGGAATACAAGAAAAACAACCCTATAAAAAAAGAGCCTATAAAAGAAACAGAAGAAGATACAGAAGAAGATACACCTGCGTGGGCAAAAGCATTACTTAACAAAGTAGAGGACTTAGAGAAAGAACGAATAGCAGAGAGAAAAGCGAAAGAACTTGATAACAAGAAAACCGCCACATTATCTGCACTGAAACCTAAGTATAACAAAAGTTTTTACGCAACTATAGATGTGTTAGCACAGAACATAGATTGGAGTAAAGAGAATGCAGAGAATGAGTTTAAAGATTTATTAAGTGGTTTAGCAAAAGATAATCCTGTTTGGCTTGCGAATGCAGGAGAAGAACATCATAAGGATAAAAGAAATATACTTATGAGTTTTTCATCTTCTCAGACAGATAAAGAAAAACAAGAAGAGTTTAACAAGAAATTAGTTTAATTAAATACAATAAAACACGATGGACGAAATAAAAAATGGAAAAAGGAGTATAGGAGGTTCACGTCCGATAGCCAATGGTCATAATTGGGTTATGAAACAAGCAGGTTTCAACGTGCCTATCTCTTACATACCTAATGGTTCATATTTACCAGCAGGTATTCCTCTTGTATGTGATGAAAAGGCAAGAGAAGCATTACCTTTGAAGATAGCAGAGGTAGTGTCTGTTAGCGGTACAAAAGTTTCTATTGCATTACAGACACCTTTTGTAACAGCACCTTTTGTTGTAGGAGAAAGTGTTATGAAGTTAGGTGATGATTTGACTACAGCAGGAACAACTGCTGATATTTCAGCAATAGAAAACACTGATTCAGCAACAGAGATAACATTGTCAGCAGATTTATCTTTATCTGAGGGTGATTATATAGTGTTAGCAAACAGCGACAAAAAACCTGTTGGAACACCTAACGCAATAGCACCTTTTGATATAGTTAAGGAAGATAATGGTTCTACATATAAATTTACAGCGGCTGCGGTAAGTTTTGATGGAGATATATTCTTACGTAGAATACCAGCAATGCCAGAGTTAGTAAAAACAGCGTTGTTGAATAGTGGTTGTAAGTTTCATTGGAGTGAATCATTATAAAAAGAAAGGAGAATAAAAGATGGCAACATATTCAGACAGCGTATATAGAACGTTTTTGGAAGCCCTTAAGAATGAGGGTTGGTATAAAGAGTTTATAGATGATATAAACAGCAAATACAATAACACAGATTGGCGTAGTTTTGCAGAAGTTATGCCACAGCAACTATCAAGAACTTGGCACGCATTGTTGGACGAAACAGAGATTTCAGTTATGGCTTCTGCTGTTTCAGACCTATCACCAACACCGTTAAGAGCAACAAAGGGCGTTAGTGAGAAGTTTGGTTCAATACCAACTTTTGGACACGGTTTTGAAATAGGAGTGTTAGAGTTGAGGGCAATAAGAGAGGCAAACTACTCAGAAGACGCAACTTTGAACTTTTTGACAAGAAAATATAGAGATAGATTTTCTAAGATAGTACAAGGTATGCACAACCGTATCAACTATATGATATGGGAGGGTTTAGGAACAGGTAAAGCAACACTAACAGCAGAAAACGACCCACAAGGAGTTAAGTTTGAGTTAGATTTTGGTGTGCCTGCAAAAAATAAACTTGTGGCAAAAGGTGGTGCAAATGCAAAATGGACAAACACTACTGCTTCTTCAACAGCAGACCCTATTGCAGATTTGAAACGTTGTGAAAAACTTTTGGAAGATAAAGGAGTGGCAAATCTTATACATATAATGAATAAGACAACCTTTGAAGCCTTTGTTTTACATCCAAAAGTTATAGAACAGTTGAAAAACATAGCAGGTTTTGACGGAATAGAGGGTTTGAATAATCTTAACTACAATATGCTTGCTTCACGTATAAGAGCAATCTTCGGAATAGCACCTATATACGTACAAGATTTTAAAGCAACAGTAGAAAAAGACGGTATAGAGGAAGTGTTGAATAATCCTTTGGCTGATTATATAGTTGCGACAGTAAGTGCAAACACACAATCTTTATTCAGTCTTTACAACTCACAAAGTTTCTATTATGATATGGTATCTCCTATGATACAAATATCATCAACAGAAAACGGTTTGTTTGCAGTTAAGAAAGAATGGTCTAATAATGGACTTGTTACAACAACAGAAGTACAAGGAGTTGTTGCACCTGTATTAAACAGAGGAGAACTACTTGTAATCTTTGACGGTAGCAAGAACTCAACAGACGGTATATTACCATAACGAACAACTATAAAACATTATGACTTTCAGAGAATATTTAGAGGGATTATTTGAACAAGGTGTCTTCACAGACGCAAACTTCAATTCAATATTCACTAAATGGGGTGTTGAAAGTGGTGATGTGCTATTGGAAGAAGTTGGCGAGAGGGAGAGGGATTTGTGTGAAGCAGAACTTTGTCTTCTTGTCGCCAACAGGTCCAATGGTAGTGGAGAAACTATTGAGAGAGGAAACTTTAGAATATCGGAGAGAACGTGGAATATGACTTGGGCTGATAAAGACCGTTTTTTGAACAGAGCGTGGCGTTTGTTTAAGAAATGGGGAGAAGAAGACCAAGATGACGGAGAAGAGTTCCATTATAAGATAGGAGAAAGATACTGATGAGTTATAAGGAGTTGGAATATATGGACTTATGCACTATCTACGACTTAGAAACAGAGGTTGTAGATGAAAATGGAGATACTACATACGAGGCTGTCTGCGAGAATATAGAGTGTGATTTTCAGTCGCAACACACAGAAACTCATAATGGAGTATTGGTGCAATATAGCCCATTTTTATACCTACCTTATGATTTTGAGTTTGTAGATAAACTTTCTCATAACCTGTGCGTCATAATCTCTCGTTGGAGAAAGAATGGTACAGAAGAGATAGTATTTCCCGATGATATGAATAACCCTGAGAAGAAACATCTTGTCTTTGGAAAAATACAAGACTATCAAGAGGTTAATGTGCGAAACAAGCTTGTAGGAATAGAGATAGAGTTAGCAGAAATTCACTATTAGTATGGTATATGTAGAGAAAAGTTCGGTGGAGTTAGCCAAAGAATTAAGGTTGCAGATAGGACACTATGTTCAACTTGTGGCAGAACAAGCCAAAATGGACTACTATGCAGAATTAAAGAGTTTAGCACAAAGATGTATAGAGAGGTTTATACGACAAGAGAAAAAGATTTGGGAAGAACTCGGTAACTATCAAGGCAAAGATAATACATACCCACAACTAAAAAGAGGTTCGCATTCTAAGAAATTAAATATAGGTTTTGGTAAAGAACCAAGCGGAGAAGTGAATTTCAACTCTGAGTTGCATAAATTTACCAACCGCACAAGAGAGATGAAAAACTATACGGGGTATATCATAAGGTTTGACAATAAAGTTATACAAGGTAGAAACCGTATATTGTCTAAATATATAAGTCAGTCTTTCTTAAAGGGGGTAAATGGAAAAGGTACGGACTATGCTTTACCGTTGGAGAATGTGGCAAAAGGTTATGGGGTAAAATACAACAAAAGAGCAACAGTAGATAGACGGTGGAAAAACAGTAACCCTTTAGGTTTTAACATTGCTATCTCTGTGTTTACAGACAGTGAACACGCTTTCTATGTAGATAACCCGAACCCACACCCTGACAAACAAAGACAACTTACACAAGGTACAGGTTGGTTTAGACTATATGTACAAGAGTTAGCACAAAGATGGATGCAGATAGTTATAGGACCACTTATGGATTTTCGTAAAGAGGTAGAAACAAGAGAACAGACGATAAAAGGACAAGAAAAGAAATTAAAAGAATTGGCCTCAACGGAAGTAAGTGAAAGAAAAGGTTCTCAGAGTGGTCGTAGTGATATGAGGGGAATGAATATTGCTTCTCGTTATATAACCTATAAACAAGAAGAAAATGGAAGAAAAAGAGAGAAAACGTTGAGAAGAATAATTTATCGTGTTAAACAAGAGGGGTTAAAATATGACATACCTGTAATACTTTACACTTATAAAAAAGGAAGTTCACACGGTTGGAAATATATAAATAAAAGAAGAGGAAAATGGTATTAACGGCTTTAAACAGTATAACGGTTTGCGAGGATTTCAAATCATTGTTAGAGGAGAAGTTACAGGGAGTAAAAACGAAAGTGTATCTAAACTACCCAGAAACAAATCTACCCGAAAACTTTGTCGCTATATCTTCCAATGGCGGTATGGTAGATAGAGGGGACTGTGCAGAGGGTGTGTTGTTGATAGATATATGTGTAAAATTATTAAAAGACAAGAATATCAACAACGTAAAACTAACAAGGATTTTAGAGGTATTAGACGAAGTTATAGGCGAAAATGGTATAAGATACAAGAATTATTTTTTTGTAGCGGACAACGAATATAATTTTGCGTTTGATATGGATTACTCGTTGGGTTATTCTGTGAAAAGTATAAACATATTTTTTAGAGTAGAAAGAAAATAATCATAAACTAAAAAAAAAGAAAAAGCAATGGCAGGAAAAAATTTAAGTTCCCTACTTAGCACCGTAGGTGGTGTAGGTAGATTATGGATGTTTAATTATGGCAAAAATTGGGACGGAACAAAGAAAATAGAAGAAATGATTATACCATTTACAACAAGTGGTGTAATAGACGAAACAGTAGACTTTGACCTTATAGGTAAGTTAGATATGGATTCTGTGGAAGACGCAGGAGAAGATATGAACGTAGTAGACCACAGATTTACTGACGGTTCAGTAGGTGTTAAGTTGGTTGAAGACGGGACATACGGTCTAACTTGTCAGTCTATGAACATAGCAGAAGATATATGTGTTGAGTTGTTGAATATGGTAAAAACAACAACAGGGTCAGACAACACATTGGGTAAGAACTCTCTTGCCTATGGACAAGACGGTAAAATGGGCTTTATCAATCCTTGTGCTATCTTCTTGGAAACTCTATCATCTGATAAGTATAGTGGTATATTATATCCTTATGCTTCATTGGGTGCAGACTTACAAGTAGCAGGAAACAAGACAGAAATATGGGTTGTAAATATGAACATAGGAGCCCAGAACACACCATTGAAAGCACTTGATAAGACAGGTGCAAGCAAAGATTTGACTGCTATATGGGGTGAGTCTACTTATGTTTTGATACCTAAGAGAACAGAAACAGCAGGTTCTGGCGAATAAAGGTTTAATTTCCATAATTAGTTTGAGGTAGTGGAGTGGGCAAGAGCATTCCCTACCTCGTTTTTATTAAAAGAGAAAGATTGTTATGGCAGAAGAGAAAGATACACAAGTACAGAAAGAAGATATAAATAAACTAAACGAGATAGAGTTTAGTGCAGAGAAGATATTTCCAAAAGGCTACAAAGTAAAGGTTTTAGGTAAAGAATTTAAGATAAAACCTTTATGCAGGTGGTCGCATAATAAGATATTAGATTTATGCAATTTTGATGTTGTGGAGAATGCAGAACAAGGCACGTTCATACCTAAGATAACACCAAAGAATAAAGATAACGATGTAAGGGCGGCGGCGTATATCTTGTTGCATAATCCTATAATGATTACCTTATTTGGTAGGTGGAAAACGTGGAGAATGAAGAGAAAATATGGTAGTGAAACGTTTTATGCTATAATAGAAACGGCGTTTAACAACAGAGAAGAGGTTTTTTTTTACAAAAGTGTTTCTCTGATGACACTCACAGAAAGAAACAGAATGATGAAAATATAATAAAGAGTAAGACGAACTTAGGGGTATATAACAGTCAGATAAAAGAGATATACGGTAACTATGGTTTCTGGTCGTGGTTTCAATTCTGGTTTATGGATAGTGTGTTTAAGCAGACTGTGATGTTAATGGACAAGACGAGAATAGATTATGACTATGATAAGAAGAAGAGTGTTAGGAGAAGTAATAACCCTGCTTTACAGAGAGAGTTAGACGAGTATAATACCACAGAAGCGGTAAGACGTATGAGAGAGAGGAAAAAAAGACAGGCGGAGAAAATGAGTAACGATGAGATAGCCCAACAGATGAGAGAAAACATAGAAAATGAGAAAAAGGGAGTGTAAATACACACTCTCTTTTTGTGTTATTCTTTTCTTACTTCGGGGTGTGTAGATAAATACCTATCACGCAATTCTAAACTAAATATAAAGCAAATATCATTCATTGTAATTGCATATTCTATTCGTCCTTTGTCTTTTTCTTGTATTGTAATTGTCTTGCTGTTATATACTAAAATTTTTACATCGTTAAAAATACTATTCTCAACACATTTATATAAAACTTCAAGAGAGATTTTCTCAACATCAAGGGCTGTTTGAGGTTTCTTTTCGTCTATCATACGGAAAAGCGTTTCTTGGTTTTTATCTAAAAAAGTAGGACCTCTGAACTCTTTATACATTTGCAACCCTATTTCATTAAGTTTTCTTGGACTTGCTTTCCCTGAGAAGACCTTAGCCGCCTTAGAATCTTTTTCTATAAGATGAGTGCGTATAATAGCAATATCTTCTCTCATTCCTATTATTAAGTCGTCTAATTTATCAACACGTGTTTCACAACTCTTTATCTTATCGCACGTTTCGTCAATCTTGTTACTATTATCTTTCATTTTATATAACATAGAATACCATTGCTTTGCCACAATCCACACTATGACAATTACTGCAAGAACTAAGAATAATATAGGGTAATGTTCACTTATGTATGTCCAAATTATACTCCACATATACTTTAATTTTTAAAACTGCTACAAATTTACAATTATTTTTACGATTACAAAAAAACGTATTAAATTTTTAATCTCAAGAGGGAGTGTAAAGACACTCTCTTTTTTTATTCTAAGTTCATCTTTGGAATTACAATAGTTAAGTAAATGAATAGAATTATTACAGGGGCATTAAATATGAATAATAATTGACATATTGTCATCAATATAATTGATAATATAGATATTTTCTTAGTAAAGTCATTTATGTTGTTTTGTAATAACATATATATCGGAAACAATAAATATAATAATAAAGGAAACGTTGAATTTAAAAATATTGGTATTACTAAAGGTATAAAATCAGAATAATCCAACCACAACCACTCAAAACCTACTTTTCTTGTCAAAGGAATTTGCATAACAAAGAGCAAAGCCACACCTATATAGTTGATTATTTGGAAACGTTTTAAGTTTTTGGCAATCATAGAATATTGCCTTTTAAACAAATTCCAATAAAACATTGTATTTAATCCCAATATGAGATAAGTTATCATAATAAATATTCCTATCAATGAAAGACCTTTGTATTCAAAAAGTTTTGAAAAATACACAAAGTCAATAGATATAAACAATATGTTATGTAATATAACAATAATAGGTACTAAAAAAATGTATTTCTTATCTCTCATAATCTTCAAATTTTATACAAAATAAACAAGAAAATGGAAACTATAAAAATAATACATTTATTTAATTATATTATATATATAAATATATAATTTTTATATTGAAAATATATAATTATTTATTACTTTTGTAAAAAAAATAAAGCAATGGCAAGTAACAATAATTCCAATGTAGTAGCAAGTCTAAATATCAGCATAGGAGCAAATGCAGATGTTCAATCGGTTGCAAAATCTGTAAAACAGGTAACAGATACAATAAAAACAGGGTTGAGAGGTAAAAATCCTGTAATAAACCCTGAAATTATAGAGAAAATAAGGTATAAATTGGAAAACTACAAAACACAACACTCTCTGTAATATAGACTATAGAAAATATCAAGCACCATATATACAAAACCCATTCAAACACTACTTATATTAGTGTTTAATGCAATATTGATAGGATTTTAATATTTAAAGAGTAAATATATAAATAATCCACAAAATTATTGCAAGTCCTATACAAATGAGAGTATAAATGCTCCAAAACTTAACCCAAAATACTGTTTGTCTTGAGTAGTTTTTCATTTCTCGTAATGTAAAAAATAATTCCTTTTGGAAAAGATTTATATTTTCTTGCAATAATTTTTTTTCTATCTCCATTTCATTTTTTCTCCTTTTAAATTCTTTGTCTTTGACAAATCCCCACACTATACCACCAACGGCTAACAAAGTTGGAATTAAGATGATAAAAGTTGCCTGCAGAATGTTTTGTACGGTTGTTCCCATTTCTATATTTTTTTGCAAAGAAAAAAACAAAAAGGTGTTTGATAGTTATATGAATAATATTAAAAATATATAATAATATATATATAATATATAATAATTTTATATTTTTGCAATAAAAAATTACAAAAAATGGCAAATAATATTCAAAGTGCGATAGCGAACTTCCAAGTTAAAATATCTTCTTATGCAGATTTAGAATCTGTAGAGAAAAGTGTAAAGTCTGTACAGAATAAATTAAAAAAGATAACAGGTTCTGGTACAAAAGCAAAACCTTTTGTCTTGTATGATTTACAGTCAATAGACTCTGCAATAAAGAAAGTAAAACAATTACAAAAAGAGTTAAATAAAAGTATAGACAGAGCCTCTGTTGGTGGGCAAACATCTCAATCTACTTTTGACACAGCGGATAAAAGATTGGCTTCATTAGAAAGATACAATAAAAAACTCTTAGAACAGAGAGAGATTTTAATAGGAAACAATCAAATAGTATCAAATTATAATAGTCAGTGGTATAAACACAATCAAGTATTATCTACGGCTACAGGTTTATTAAAACAATACTTTTCAGTATATGCTATAAGGTCCTATGCGGAGAATATGGTAAAGATTACTGCTGAGTTTGATATGCAACGCAGAGCATTAGGTTCTTTAATAGGCGACCAAGCAAAAGCAATATCAATCTTTAATCAAATAAAGCAAATGGCTTTGGAAAGTCCATTTACTGCATTAGAGTTGAATAAGTCTGCAAAACAACTCGCCGCCTACTCCATACAAGCAAAAGATTTAGTAAAAACTACTAAGATGTTAGGAGATATATCATCTGCAACAGGAGTAGAAATCTCAAGGTTAATTTTGGCATACGGACAGGTAAAAACAGCACACTATCTTAGAGGACAAGAAGTTAGACAATTTACCGAAGCAGGTGTACCTATTCTTCAAGATTTGGCAACGGTAATGTCAGAAAAGTTGGGAAAAGTATTGTCTGCCGAAAATATACAAGAGATGATTTCCAAAAGACAGGTGCGTTTTGAAGATGTAAAACGAGCGTTAGAATATTCTACAGAAGAGGGAGGACGTTTTTATAATTTCCAATACGAGATAGCACAAACAACTTATGGTAAAATACAGAAATTCCAAGACGCATTACAACAAGGCTGGGAACGTTTGGGGCGTGATACTAAGGGAGTTATAGACAAAGTTTTAGATGTTTCTATAAATGTTGCCAAAAATTTATCTTCTTATGTAAAAGCATTAGGGATAGGATTGACGATATGGTCTGCTATAAATATCAAACAAAAAACATCTAACGCAATGTTGGTACATTCTGCAAAACTAACAACACAAATTGCAAACAATGAAAGAATTATAGCAGCGTTACAATCAACAGGTCATTTTTCTGCAGCGAACAGATTACAAGGTCAGACTAATAAATTACTAAACGATACAAGAAGATTAAGTTATTTGCAAGGCAGGTTAGAAGTTTTAAGGGCTGGTACAAATAAAGTTACCAAATCAATGTCTGCGTTGCAAATTGCTACTGCTAAGGCAACTACAGGTGTAAGGATATTTCTATTGACTTTTAAAAGTGCGTTAAAAGGTTTGGGAATAGGACTTTTGATGGCTGTATTTACAGTAATACTTAGTAAGATTATCTCAATCAGAGAACAGAGAAAACAAATGCAGAGAGAACTAAATGATGTAAAATCAGAGGGATTAAAAGAACAAGAACGTCAAGTTAATAATTTTAATCGTCTTGCAACTGCATTAACTAAAACAAAACAAGGTACAGATGAATATACAAAAGCGAAAGCGAAATTAACACAAGCATTTGGAGAAATTATACCTAAAGAACAGTTGGAGTATAGTTATTTATTAAAACAAAATGGAGCGTATAAAGAACAAATAAAACTAATAAGAGATTTACAAAATTTAAGGACAAAACAAGAATTAAATGAAACCTATATTACTCAACACAAAGAAGAGGGTACAGAGAGTTTAGCGAAAAGAATTACAGGTGTTGATAAAGATACTGCGAAGAATATAGCGGGGGCAATATATGAGGGATATATGAGAGGAACATATACAACAACGAAACAAATAGAAGACGCAGTGAAAGTTTTATCTGGAGGGAAGGCAACTTTTAATTACAAGCCACAGATTAAAATTAAATCTTCAACGGTAGAACCGTTTAGAAAAGAGGGGTATACTTATAAAAAGATTCCAATTTCCACAGATAGTCCATATGTTGCAGGGAAAGTAGATTATTATGAAATAACAGACACTCGTGCAGAATATTTCAAAAATAATAATCCATATAGATTGACTCCAGAAGAATTAGATAAGTTAGTTGAAGAAAACGAACAAACATACTCTTCAAACAGTGGTGATGGTAGTGGAGAATCTATATGGAAAAGACAGGTAAATGATATGCAAGAGTGGGTGGCTATGTGGTCAAAGGCAAAGCAGGACTATGAGAATATGCAGGAAATGTTTGCCAAAGACAAGTCCATAGAGAAGATGTGGGAGATGTGGGAAGAACAGTTCGGACACATACAAGACAACATACAGAACGTATTAGGTAGGGCATTTGAGAAAGATGATTTCTTCAAAGCGATAGAAAACAATAACTCCTTTACGGATTTAATAAACGAGTATATAGCCTATGTAAGAAAGGCTATAAGTAGAGCAATAGACCAAAAAGACAAGAATATTTTATCAGACTTCTTATATAACACACTAATACCGAAGATAACAGACGCAAACAGACGAGAGATTGAGAAAGGGTTAGAGAAGTTTATAAAAGAAATAGACAATATGTTAGACCATACCAAAGCGAGAATAGATTTGTATGATAAAATCTTTAAGACAACAGGAGATAGTATGTTGGCGTACAACATAACAAGTTCGTTTAATGGTGGTGGCACGTTGAACAGAATGAAAGAAAGCAGAGAGATTTTGCAAAGTTTGGTTAATGAATATGGTTCGGGTGCAAATCTGAGTGGTAAATCTTGGGTAGAGTTATATGGAGAAGCAGAAAATTTGAGTGGAAAGATAAAAGATGAGTACTTAAAAGTCTTACAAGAAATGCGTTCTGGTACAGAGGAGTTGATAACGAAAGCATTACAAGGATATGAGAAGATGTTGTCTATAGAAGAAAAGATGATGATGTCTTATTCTGAGTATTTAAGAAATGTGAAAGAAGCAAACGAGAACATAGAGGACGAGGTAACGAGAAACAAAGTGTTAGAGGGTTTGAAAAGAATGTATAAACAGACTGAGTTAGAGTTGCAAATGGAGAGTATAAAGAGTAGTCAGTTTTATATAGATTTGTTTAACAATATAGACACAGCGGGAGTAGGTTCTTTGTCTGCTATGAGAAAACAACTTGTGTTCTTATCTAAGGAGAGTGGGTTAAGTGCAAGAGAGTTGAAGACTTTACAAGATGAGATAAAGAAGATAGATGATAGGTTGAAGCCAAAGAGTTACAAGATAACGGATATAGTGAAGATACCTAAGAAGAAAGATATAAGAAAACTGTTAGACGATATAAGTAAGACAACTGAGGAGTATAACGAGAAACTAAACATAGCAGAAGAGAAGAGGGCTATATTTGACAAGGCAACCACAGACTTTTCAGAGGGTAAAATAACAAGAGGTGAATATGATGACGCAAGAGAAGATTCTGATATGGCAACAGAAGAAGCAGAGGAAGTTAGAAAGAAGTTGAACGGATTGAACGAGAAGATGTACGAAATGGAGAGCAACCATACTAAGGCTTGGCAGTATTTGGAGAGTGTGTTAAATGAATATGGAAAGGCTTTACAAAATGTAGGCGAGATAGGTAGTAGTGTTTTGGGTACTATGGACAACTTCTCTAAAATGGTAAGTGGTAGGAGTAGTGCAAGGATAACTGCTGGGCTGAACGCTTGGAATGAGGCGGTATCTTCTATACAAAGTGGAGTGAATGCTTTTAAAAATGTAGGAAGTTCTATTTCAGATATAGCAAGTAAGTTTGCAAAGATTAGAGAAGCAAGGCAAGTGTATCAATCTACTTTGGCAAAAGAGGGAGCAGAGGCAGAGGCTACATTACAAGCACAGAGCGTGATGACAGGTGCTATGGCAACGGGTTATGGTGCAATAGCGGTAGCGGCGGTGGAAGCAGGTATTGCCATATATAAAATGGGGCAAGCAATACACGACTCTAACATACAGAAACGTATAGAGAAAATACAAGACCAGATAGATAGTTTGGAGAAATCTATAACAGGAATAAACAACGTTATGAAGAAGTTGGCTGGCAACTCTTATTATAGAAAACAAGCCGAACAGATAGAGGTTTATAGAAAACAGATGAACCTTGCACAACAACAACTACAATTGGAGAGAGAGAAGAGCAAAGGCGGAGATAAAGACACTATAAAGGGTTATAAGAATACTATTGATGATTACAAACAAAAAGTGATAGACGCGCAAGAGCAGTTGTTTCAATCTTTCTTGGGTAGCGATGTTAATGGTTATCTAAAAGGAATAGTAGATACGTTTGTACAAGCAAGAATACAAGGAGAGAACACATTTAATGCTTTGAAGAAAAGTTTCGGTGAGATGATAACAAGTATGATAGAAGATACTATAATGTCATCAATAATACAGAAAAGGTTTGAGGGTATGTTTGAAGCGATAAGACAAGCAAGCGATAAAGGTTCGTTATCTACTACCGATGTTAGTCGTATAAGTGCAGCGGGAATGCAGGCAATACAAGACGCAAACAACGATTTGACGGCGATGTTTCCTTTGATAGAGAGTATGCGAAATATGTTTGGTTTATCAAGTTCAGTAGCAGGAAGTTATGGTTCTGCCGTACAAGGAATGAGTGAGCAGACGGCAGGAACGTTAGGAGGTTATATGGGAGCAATGTTAGACCAGATGAGTACGCAAGCCAAAGATGTGTCTTTGATAAGAGAATATGTATCTTTAATGGTACAGAGTGGAGGTCAGACAGGTGCTTCTATGATGAACGAATTTCAGATACAGTCTTTAAATAACTTAGCAAGCATACAAGCAAACACTTTGAGAAACGCCAACAAGGTAGACCAACTATACAACCTATTGGAGAGTATGCGAACAGTTAATAACTCTGGCAATGGTTCTGTATATGGTTGGCAGATAGTACAAGACTAACTTTCTTTCCATAATAATCTTTTTCGTGAGTGGGTAGTTTATACAACTATCCACTTTTTATATTATGATATTTGGTTTTATCAATATTAAATGTAAAAGACGTATGGATAACAAAATAGCCATTATTATGACTGTATATTTTGTTATGTTTTCTAATTTTTCTGATGAAATATTCATAATATTAGTCTAATGCTGATATAAGTAAAACAAGTAAATAAATTCCAATACCACAAAGAGATATAATACTCCACAACTGAACCCAAAATTTGATTGTGGCAATATTCTTGTCTTTGTTGTTCTCTACTTCAAGTAAGAGGAGTTTAAACTCATTATCTGAGATATTAACTGTTTTAGAGTTTCTATTCTCTAACAAGTCGTCTATTTTTCTTTCTCCGTTGTCTATTCTTTCTTGTTTTGCAGATGTTTCTTGTTGTTTCTGTAATTCTTCAAGTGTCATAACTTTGTTCATTTTTATGTTGTTGCAAAGATAACAAAGAAAATAGATACAAAGAAAGGAATTGCTATAAAATCCAAATTTGATATAATAATATTTATATTTATTTCTAAAAAGATATATACTTTTATATAAAATTTTAATATCTTTGCAGTGTCAAAACGGAGAATATGCGACAATCACAGAAAAATATTAAGATATACAATCAATGTGTAGAAAAGGGGATGTGTGAGTGGGGAAAAACACATTGGGAGGTAAATAATGAGAAACTTATAAACTTAGCGAAAAAAGAGTGTGAGTTTCTGATAGAGAAACACCCTTTTACTTGTGTAGAGATAATTAAATTCTTTCCTCAGAGTTGGTTAAGTCAGCACGGAATGTTTGTGTTAGAAAAGTTTGAAGATGAGAGAATATTTGACAGAGGAGAACATCTTTTAGCATTGAACACACAAGGTAGTATAATATTAAAAGATATGAGCAATATACTATCTGTTGCTGAGAACTCTAACTTGATAATAAGAATACAGAACACAGGCTTTTATACTATCAAAGTGTATAAAGGTTGTAGAGTAAAGATATTAGCACAAGAGAACTGCGGTTGTTTAGTCATTAACAAGGGAGGAGAAGTAGAAACATATTCTCTAAATGATTCAGCAAGAATAAAAGTACAAGAGATATGAGTAATTATATATCCATAGGAAAAAGAGGGACGTCCGATGTTATAATAGACTGTGTTAATTTAAATATGAGGGCATTTATGCGAATAGATGAGGCAGTCTATGGCAGAATAGATATAGATAGAAAGTTTTTTTCTATGGTTAGAGATTATGGCTTTTATCCAATATCTCAGAGTAATATATATGGAGGACAGCCGAAAGCAAGAGAGAGTGTTGCATATATAGAGTTGGACGGAGAAGAGATAGGAGAGTATATGAACAACACCTACGAACCTTTTGACTATGAGGTAGAGTTTATGGCTTTTACTGATAATATGGGAAAAAATAATCCCTTATATGCAGAAAAGATAATAAACACAAGAATAGGTACTTTGAATGAGTTTTTGGCAAACAATGGGCAGATAATACTATATAACACATTTAATGGACAAAGAATAGTGGGTTATTATAAGGGTTATGAGATAACAACAGATGAAAGACAGAAATGGCAGAACATAAAAGATTTCAAATCATTTAAACTACAATTTAGAATAAACAAACCTAATCTTTGCAAATTTGCGATGTTAGACGAGGGACTAACAAATGAATTGCGTGCGTTGGGGGTTGTTGCAGACATAAACAATGGACTTAGTGGGACTTAAAATATTAGACAAAAACGAACTAAACGTCTTTTCAGACGGAAGACTTATCTATGTTTATGATGTGCATAGCGAACTAAGAGGAAAACAGAATATCACTTTTGAGTTAGAATTACCTGTTTTATACGAAAACAATAAAGAAATTGCATATCCTTTTGGTGCAGATTGGCATATACAATGGTTTGATGAAGTCTATTACCTGAACACAGTAAAACCGTCTGGAGTGAAGAATAATGAGAAAAGGACAATAAAATATACATTAGTTTTTGAGGGATTGTCTAATAAGTTGGATAATGTTTTGATTAGAAACTTTGCAAGAGTATATGTAGATGAAAATCACGATGGGTTTGCTGATGATGATGAAATAATAACAGATATAGAACTATCTTCTACTCCTGCTTTTTATGGTAATATATATGATTTTGTAGCATATATAAGAAAGAATCTAAACTATATATACGGTTATCTTAATGATGAATACCAGACAGTAGGTGGTAATAAAACCGTTGTTCCCAAATATCTGATAAAGTTTGCAAATATAGACTATGTACAAAACGGAAAACTTATAGCAGAGAACTTTTTAGAGATAGAAACAGCAGAAAGTAATACCACTACACATAAATATTCTACAAGTGATAGAGTTTCAATAGAGTTAGATGGTTTGTCTCTATTAGAAGCCTTAAAGAAACTCAATGAGAATTTTACATATAAAGAGGTTATCAATAATAACACAGAAGATGTAGGATATAGTTTTTCTTTTGGAACGATAGACTTGTATAGCGATGGCGGTTTAACTAAGACTGATACAAATAAGAAATATACTACACCTTGTGTTATCATCAACCCACCAAGTAGTTATGTTAGAGATAGTTCTGGTAATGCGATTGTCTTTGAATATGGAGGTTTGACAAAAGATGGTGGTCTTTTGGAGATAACGAGGACTACAGACGAGAATAAGGTCGCCAACAGAATATACGGAAAAGGTAGTAGTGAGAATTTGCCTGTAAATTATTTTCGTATATATGAGAATGAAGCAATAGAGGGACAAGCCGAAGACGGACAAAAATACTTTAAAACACAAGAAGAGTTAAGTCAAAAAGTTACAAACCCAGACCCAACGAAAGTTTATTTAGTTGAAGATGAGGAGTTTGTAAATATTTATGATAAATATGTATGGACAAGGGACGAAGCATTGATACTGTCTGCTTCAACATCTGATGAAACATCTGTAAAGATAGCAGAGAACAACACTTTACCAAATGTTGCAACAGGAGAGAGTATTTCAGATATATACTTAATACAAGACAATTTAGATAGTTTAAAGTATTACGCATATTGGTATAATAGTTTAGAATTACAGTGGGAGAGTTTAGGTTTATGGAATAAAGACGGTTTGATGTGGGGTGGAACAGAACAGAAGACAGAGCCAGACTTTGTTTCTTTCTTTGATAGTGGAGAAAACAGTAAAGAGGTTGAGCAAAGTAGTGTGCTTGTCTTAATACGAGAGGGCGAGAATGTAACAACACAAGATAATAAAGTTTATGCCTATGTAAGTGAAGAGGGGGGTACTTATACTTGTGAATATAAGAAAAAATATTACGGTTTAGGTTGGATACCACAAGGTTATATGACTTATGAGAGAGTTAATCCTTTTCCAAAACATATAAGTAGTATAACGAACCTAATGCCCGAATGTTTTAGGGCGTATCTTGCAGGGTGGAGATATGGTTATTTCTATGCAAAAGATAACAACAACATCTCACAAAATCTAAACCTTACAGAAGTAGATACCGATGATTTGATAGAAACGGTAACAGTATTACCTACAACAGCGATAGTAAATAAGATATATAGAAAGAAAGATGTATTTTATTTAGTATATATCTATACCAAAGATGAAAATGGTAATTTGACTGTTCCTATATTGTTAGGTATCTATGATGACAACACCAAAGGGTATTTCAAAAGAGGTTTGAAAGATTTTGCCATTGGAATGACAGAGAGTGCAGGAGTATATGACTACACTAACTGCGGAAAGATATATAAACCTACAAACTATTATGAAGATGAGGAGTTGATAAACCTATATGGTGTTATAGAGAAAAAAGAAGACTTCTCAGATATAAAGCCGAGCATAGTAGGTCAGTATATAAGTGGATTAGGAAGATTAGATGAAGTGGTAGATGTGTATATACCAAGCAATGGCTACTATTGGAAAGATAATCAATATATCAACACGATAGACGGTAGGAGATATAATACACAAGTTCCTAATCTGTATATTCCTCAGATAATGGACGGAGAAATGATTATCTCTACAGGTGATTTTAGGGTGCAGACAGTTAATAAAAATATTTATACACAAGATGCAAATAAGAAAAATTATTGGATTCCAGATTATTGTCCTTATGCTCTTAATTATGAAGTGCATTCTTGCAAACGACCATACTATCATGGAGAATATGTAGAAAAATTATTAGAATTATCACCACAA
>JAFUGA010000011.1 GCA_017469625.1 Bacteroidales bacterium | reverse complement strand
GTATTCTTTTCTCTAACTCGGTCCCTTTCTCCTCCTGCTCTACCCCTCTCAACGAACTTCTCAGTTCATTTCCTCATCAGTTTCGGAGTGCAAAATTACTACCTTTTTACTTACCCACCAAATATTTTTTAAGATTTTTTTACTATTTTTTCTCAAGTAACTTATTCTCAAATATTTATTTTTGAAGATTTTTTATATTATTCTCGCGTTTTTAGACAAATTTTGAACTTTTTTTTTACATTTATACAATATTTTACCCCCCCCCATACCGTTTTACATGTGTAAATTTTAAATAAAACGAGTATGAAAAGATTGATTATTTCCATTATCACGATTATTAGTTGTGCCTTAGTTTATGCACAAAATGTAGAATATTTTGTCAAAGACACAGCACAAAATCCTATTATGTTTGCTAATGTTGTAGTTTTGAACAAGGCGGATTCATCTTTAATTACAGGAACGGCTACAGACACAACGGGAAAATTTGTTTTAAACATAGTCAATCCACAAAACAAGTTTATAATAGTTAGTTTTGTAGGATACAAAACATATTCTATAGATATGAAAGATTTAAAAGGAGAAATCATATTAGAATATGATGGTACTTCTTTGCAAGAAGTTCAAGTAAAAGCCAAACGTCAGATAGTAATACTTGAAGACAATAAACTCAAATATAATGCTGAGGCAGTAAGAAATAAAAAGATAGTCGTAAGTGCTTTTGATTTAATAAAAGAACTTCCTTCCGTTTTAAGTAATGATGATAATAGTCTAACTATTGTAGGAACGCAAGGTTCTTCTGTGCTTATAAATGGTAGAGTTTCTTCTATGAGTTATGATAATTTGATAAATTATTTAAAGACTTTGCCTGCTGAAAAAGTTGAAAACGTAGAAATATCTTATATAATGCACCTGCTGAATGGAATGTAAAAGGGGCTGCAATAAATGTTATATTGAAAAAGGAACATAATTATACATATAGTGGTCAAATTGGAGCAGAACATCTCAATCAATCTGCACATTCCTTTGATTCAAAAGCATCTGTATTCTTTTCTTCACCGAAATGGAATTTTGATTTGTCGTATGACAATAGTTTTGGCAAAAGAAAAAATCGTCAAAAAACAGATGTTCACCATAATGTATTAGGAAATGTTTTTGATATTCATTCCGACAGTTACAGTCTGACAAAAGGCAACACTCATACAGTATATTCTTCGGCCACATATAATTTTGATGATTACAAATCCTTAAACCTATCATATTTGGGACAATATACACCAAATCAAAATCAAAAAGGTTATAGCAAAAACACATATACAGGTAATGCTATTTCGGATAATGATATAGAAAACTCACTTCACAATATTTCTTTGCACTACAATCAGAATAAATCAAAACCTGAACAAATCTTTTCTTTTAATGCAGGAGTAGAATATACCAATTATAATAATGATTACACTCAAAATATGCAGTACGCTGAATACTCATCAGACGGAGTAACTCTTTTGCCAATGCAAGATGCTTTTTCATACAATGCCAATCAAAAGATAAACACAATAATGGGTTATTTGAATATTAACAAATATCTTCCTAAGGGTTGGACTCTTGCTTATGGTGGAAAATTTACTTATACTGAAAATAAGAATAGACAAATAAATAATGATTTATCTCTATTAGGAACAGATAATTATAAAGTCAATTCACTTATAACAGAAAACGGCATTAGAACATTTGTTTCTGTAAGAAAGAGTTTTCTTAACAACAAACTGAATTTAGATGCTACTTTGGCACAAGAATATTATAATAATGATGGTTATGAAATCAATGATTTATTACCTAAATTTACATTATCATATATGCCAAACGTTGATAATATATTGCAATTACAAAACTATACAAATAGAGTTCATCCATCTTATTGGCAATTGCAAGACTATACTACACATGATGATAAATACAGTATTTCAAAAGGTAATCCATATTTGCGACCAGATATTTCAAATATGACGTATTTCAACTATATTTTTAAACAAAAATATGTTTTAACTATAGGTTACTTGTATGCAAAAGACAATCTAATCCGTCAGGAGTATTTTCTTCCAGGCACTCTTTTGAAATTAACCCAAACACTCAATTTAGAGAAAACACATCTCGTTTTTGCCAACGTCTATTTTCCTATAGAGGTAGGCGAAAGGATTTCCTCACGGTTTCAGGGTCAAGTACGCTGGCAAGAATATAAATCAAACGATTGGTTTTCTTTAAGTTTTGAAAACAATTATTGGCAATTCTTTGTAACAAATAGCACTGATATTACCATAAGCACCAAACCTAAAATAATGTTTAATCTCTTCTTTAATTTCTTTTCTCACGGTTATGCTGCTATGCGAGAATACGATAAAGCCATATCTTTAGACGCTACCCTAAAATGCCAATTCTTTGATGATAGGTTAATATTAAATTTCTCAGTAAAAGATATTTTCAAAAGCAGTGAAAGTTTGATTTATTGCAATACTTTGGGACAAAATTATGAAATAGACCTTAATTTTTACAAAAGATATTTTCGCTGTGAGATAGTTTATAAATTCAAAGGTTACAAACAAAGAGAGAAAAAACAAGTAGATACTTCACGTTTTGGAATGTAGATAATAGAGAGTATAAAACCTATTCTATACAAAAATAATTACACATTAGAATTATAAACTATTTTTTCTACAAATTCTAATGTGTAATTATTATATAGAAACTTTCTCTTTATTGTGCTAAAATATGGATAGCATTATCCGACATTTCAACAATACCTCCATTTATCTGAAAACTATGGAGTATATCTTCACCATCTATAATCTTTATCTCACCTTTAGCCAATGCAGATACTATAGGAGCATGATTATTCAAAATCTGAAAGTGTCCATCTAAACCTATAAGACGAACATCTTTTGCTTGTCCTGAATACAATGTTTCTTCTGGCGTGATAATATCTACTTTCATAACTCTGAATACAAACTATTTATTAACCTCTGCAAGCAATTTTTCACCCTTTTCTATAGCCTCTTCTATCTTTCCTACCATATTGAAAGCAGTTTCTGGTATATTATCCACTTCTCCGTCAAGTATCATTTTGAAACCTTTTATAGTGTCTTTTATATCCACAAATTGTCCTGGCAAACCACTGAATTGCTCTGCTACAAAGAAAGGTTGAGAAAGAAATCTCTGCACTTTTCTTGCACGAGAAACAACAAGTTTATCCTCATCTCCTAATTCCTCTATACCCAATATTGCTATAATATCTTGCAATTCATTGTATCGTTGCAGTATTTGTTTCACTCTCTGTGCTGTATCGTAATGTTCTTTGCCTAAAATATCTTCTTTCAGAATACGTGAAGAAGATTCCAATGGGTCAACTGCAGGATAAATTCCCAAAGATGCTATCTTACGAGAAAGAACCGTCTGTGCGTCAAGGTGAGTAAAAGTTGTAGCAGGTGCAGGGTCTGTAATATCATCGGCAGGTACATAAACAGCCTGAACAGATGTTATGCTACCGTGTTTTGTAGAAGTTATCCTCTCTTGCATAGCACCCATTTCAGAAGCCAATGTAGGTTGGTATCCTACCGCTGAAGGCATACGACCAAGCAAAGCAGAGACCTCACTACCGGCTTGAGTAAAACGGAAAATATTATCTATAAACAAAAGTATATCTCTTCCTTCTACATCACCATCTCCATCTCTGTAATATTCTGCAAGTGTAAGACCGGACAAGGCTACTCTGGCTCTTGCTCCTGGTGGTTCGTTCATCTGTCCGAAAACTAAGGTACATTTACTATCTTTCAATGCTTGTCTATCCACTTTGGACAAATCCCAACCACCTTCTTGCATACTCTTTTTAAACTCTTCACCATAATTTATAACTCCACCATCCAACATATCTCTAAGCAAATCGTTTCCCTCTCTTGTCCTCTCTCCTACTCCTGTAAATACAGACTGACCAGAATAATGCAAGGCTATATTGTGTATCATTTCCATTATAAGCACCGTCTTCCCTACTCCAGCACCACCAAACAAACCAATCTTTCCTCCTTTTGAGTACGGCTCTATCAAATCTATGGCTTTTATACCCGTAAACAAAACTTCGCTACCTGTAGATAAGTCTTCAAATTTTGGTGGTTCTCTATGAATAGGATAAGATTTAGAAGTCTTCAGTTCTCCTATACCATCTATGGTTTGACCTGTAACATTGAACAGACGACCATTTATTTCCTCACCAACAGGTATGTTTATAGGTTCTCCCAAGTTTTCTACCTCAAGTCCTCTTTGCAAAGCATCAGTAGAATCCATAGATATACATCTTACAGTATTCTCTCCCAAATCCTGTTGCACTTCAAGAATAAGTTCGCTTCCGTCTTGCTTTTTCACCCTTAAAGCATCATAGATTTCAGGTAAAGTTTCCCCCTCTTCAAATATTACATCTACTACTGCACCTATAACTTGTGATATTTTACCCTTACTTACTATTTCCATAATCTATTGTAAAAGTTTTCTTTTTTCTTATTTTTTCAACTTGCGAATATACATCATTTTTTTCAATTAAAAAGAATTTATTTCCAAATTTAAATATTTATCTCCCTTTTCAGACACTAATCATACATAAAGACAAAAGGAAAAAATGAAACTTTGTTTTAATTTTCTATCTCTTTATTCTAATTTTCTAAAACAAAGAAATAGAATTCTAAAACTTTGTTTCGTAAAATTAAAACAAAGTTCTACGAAATTAAAACAAAGAGATAGAAACATAGAATGAAGAAACAATTTTGTATTACAGTGTTTTTTTGTAATTTTGCAAAAAAATAAGAACAGTATTGGAAATATTAGAATTAGAAAATATAAAATCTCTACCATATTCTACCGTTGCAACTATTGGAATGTTTGACGGAGTGCATAAGGGTCATAAGTTTATGTTGCAAGAGTTGAATACATTAGCAAAAAAACATAACTGTAAAAGTGCAGTTATTACTTTTAGCAACCACCCTCGCACTGTTTTGGATTTAAAACAAGAAAGCAACCCTATAGAACTTTTGCAAACAAACGAAGAAAGATACAACAAGATACAAGAATCAAATGTAGATTATATCTTTACTGTATTATTCACTAAGGAATTTGCAAGTATTAGTCCCAAAGAGTTTTTAGATATTCTGAAAACGAAGTTAAATCTTCATACTCTACTGTTAGGTTACGATAATAGCTTTGGAAATCCAAACAACAACGAGTTCAAAGAAATAATTACAAAGGGAGAGTACAACGATATAAAGATAATACAAGATAAGATAGCACTTTTTGAAAATGAAATAGAAATATCTTCCTCTGAAATACGTTTAGCCATAAAACAAGGCAAGATACGTTTAGCCAATGCTATGTTAGAACAGGAGTATTCCATACAATCAAAAGTAGAAAAGGGGTTTCAGATAGGACAAACTTTAGGTTTTCCAACAGCAAACATAGTTTTACCAAACAATAAGATAATTCCAAAAAACGGAGTCTATGCTACACATATATTATATAATAATAAGGTATATGAAAGTGTAACAAACATAGGCTACCGTCCTACTTTTCAGGGAAAGAATAAAACCATAGAAACTTTTATTTTTAATTTCAAAGAAAATATCTACAACAAAGAGGTTAAACTTATGTTTGTAGATTATCTAAGGGAAGAAATACATTTTGATAGCAAAGAAGAGTTGGTACAACAAATGAAAAAAGATTGTGAAGATGCGAAAAAAATTCTTTCTTAGTATAATACTTTCTTGTTGTTTGTCAATTTGCTATTCTCAAAGTCTTACTTGTTATTCTTTAGAAGAAGCTTTAGAAAACAAAGATAGTGTTGCAACTCTCATTCTTAAGAAAAAGAAACTAAAAGAGTTTCCTATGGAAATATTGGATTTGAAAAACTTGCAACGACTTGACATTTCACGTAACTATATAAAAGAGTTGCCAAAAGAGATAGTTTCTCTGCAACATCTTCACTATATAAACGCTGCACAAAATCTCCTTTCTTTTCTACCTAAAGAAATGGCTCAAATGCAGATAGACACTCTTATTCTTTGGGATAATATGATAAGGGAGTTTGATGAAGATTTCAAAAACCTGAACTTAAAATACCTTGATTTGCGTGCAATACAGATGACACGCAAAGAACAAAAGGCTATAAAATCTCTTTTCCCTAAAACACGCATTAGGAAAGACCACCCTTGTAATTGTGGTAGTAGAAAAGAGAATTAGAATTTGTAACCTACACCCATTAGAATATATCCAGGCATTCTTCTAAATACTGTAGTACTTGTATATAATGGAGTAGCGGATATGCTTACCCATTCTGTATTGTTTAGATTTAGAATATTATCTCCGTTAATGTGCAAACGCCATTTTTTTATTTGATATTCTACTCTAAAACCTAAATTATAGTAATTCTTATCCAGCATACTGTTATCTGCATACGCATAAGACATGTGAATGTTTCCTCTAAGTTTTTTATAAACAAAGATTATAGAACCGTTAAGATTTTTCTCCAACATATCGTTGGTTATATCTGAAACTTTATAGTCATAGTTTGATTTTACAAAACCTGCTCCCAAAGTAAAGTTAAAAATAGTTTTCATACGAGAAGATATTCCTAAATTCATATTGTAGTTCAGTGAATTTATTTCATCTTTTACATTATTTAAGAAAGTTTCACTCTTTGACGTATTTACACCACCAGATAGTTTTACATCTATAGGTAGAAAACTAAATCCTTTGTTCAAATGTGCCATAACAGATTTGCTTGACATTGTTCCATCATTGTCATATTCAGATATATGAACAATACTATTGTTTTGGATAGTGTGGGCTTTGGTTACGTCTGTTTCATTCAAAGTAGCGTTTATGAAAAACATTATATTGTAAAACATATCAAAGAAGTTATAGTTCAAAGACAAAGACTTGCTTTTGCAAAATGGGTCTGTAATCAATGAACCTTTGTATATGCTACTATAATCATTAACTATAGTATCTCTTAAAAGATATTCCATTTCTATAGGTTTATTATCTATAGATGCAGAAAGAGATAAATCGTTTGAAGTACTAAAATGTAGTCTAAGAGTTGCTTGTGGTAAAACAAAGAACGAAGAACCTGTTTTCATATCTTCAAAAGTCGTCTTCCATTTAGTTTCTTTTAATGATGTTCCTATATTGAATTGGAAAAATCCCTCCATTTTATTGAAAGATAAATCCAAAGCATAATCGTTCCAAGTCAAAGATTCTTCTACAGGAGAGTTTAAATCCTCGTATGAAAATTTGTTTTCGTTGTAGTTAAACGTGAATGTACTCTGAAATTTTATGTTTTTGAAAATAGGGTACGAATATGTAATATCGGGAGAAATAGTAGTATTATTTATTTTCTTTTTTATAGGAAGTTCAAAACTATTCGGAGTTATCTCATTGTAAAGAGTTGGCAATATATTTTGGTCTGTAAGTAGATTGTATGTATAATTTCGTTTCACATAATCAAATATCAAATGTGCAGAAAGCAATCCCTTACCCATCTTTACATTAAACGCCACCTCATCTTGTATATTTGTTTTTCTAAGGTCGTTATTTTGATTTGCAAACATATTAGTCAATCCACTCTCACTTAGAGAATCATCATTTTTTTAAAGAAGATGTTTGTAGGTGAGTACGATTGCTTATCTCGGATTTTTCACTTATTTTATATGTTTCTGTAAGATTGAAACTAATAAAACGGTTTCGGTTATCATTTTTTAGACGATGAACATTTGTTACATCAAAAGCGTAATACAACTGTTCGGATAAACTTTTTGCATCAACGTTTGAACCGTTTAATATCAAAGAACTGTTTATTTTAAATCTATCATTAGGTTTGTAGGTTCCGCTTAGAGTGGCTATGGAGTTTATATTCTTATAAACATTTTGAGGAGGGAATATCAATGCAACCTCATCTGAAGAAAAGTTTAAGGCTTTGCGATTATGTGAAAGCAAGTTATCCAAACCCACTACATTTTTTATATAATCATGGAACGAGAATACACTCTCGCCTGTATTGTTTGCTGCAAGGGCAGAAGTAAGATATAATTTTTCACCCATATACAACACATCTGCATTACCTTTTACTTTTTCTTTAAAACCTGCATTAAGATTTACTTTTCCTGAAATTCTATGTTTGCCATCTGTTTTCAAATTCAGAGCAGTTAAATCCGTATTTCTAAAATCATCTACTACACTACCGGTTTTATAATTTTTAAGAATTTCTGCACTTTGCAAAGCATCTGCAGAAAGATTGTTTATTACTCCATCACTACCAGAAGAAAACATATCTTTGCCATCTACAAGTATTTTATCTACTTGTTTGCCTCCAAAAGAAACATCACCATTATCTGACACTTCCATACCGGGCAATTTCTTCAATACGTCTCCTACTGTTTCTTCTTCTCCTGTTTTAAAATGTTCTGTGTCAAATGCAATAGTATCTCCCTTAACCGTAATACCAGAATAGGAAGATTTTACTACTACTTCATTTAGGTTGCTATTTTCGTTTAGTTCCAATTGTATATTAAGGCAAGTTTCGTTTCCCTGCATTTCATATCTGTATTCATTGTAACCAACGTATTTCACCGTAATCCAATACCCTGTTTTATTGTTTATATCCAAAGTAAAGTTACCCTCTTTGTTTGTAATCGTATATTTCAGTGGTGAAGAGTTTGTCTTGTTATCTGGGTATAAAACAACGGTAGCAAAACTTGCAGGAGTACCATCTGCACATTTCACATTTCCTTTTATTTGACTAAACAATACATCTATACCACAAAACAGTAGTACAATGAATACAAATATCTTTCTCATAATTTACATAGTTATTATTTGAATACCTTCTTCTCCTCGTGGGTGTCTTGCTTTCATTTCTTCTATCATCTTATTTTGTAGTTTTTGAAACTCCTCTCTATCCATCTTTTTTCCCTTTTTAGGTGGATTTATCTCTTTTACATCATTTACTACTTCTACATTTGTTAGGGTGTATGAAAGTACTGCTATATCAAGTTGTACTATTAAACCCGGCAAACCTACTATACCCATAGGACCTGCAGGAACAGGTATTTCAAAAGAAAACCATGCTGTAATACCTTCTTGTTGTGCTGAGTCCATAGCAACGGCTTTTGTACACATTCTGCCGTTTATCTCTTTTGTTTCATCGGTTATTTGCCACTGTATCTTATTTAGAGTATCTGCAACCAAAAATTTCTTTCCGTAAAGTTCTTCTTGTGTTATGCTTATACCTTTATTTATATCTGTATAAACAACTCTGCCCTCCATACCAAAAGATTCTGATGATAGTTCTTTATTCATTTCAAACAAAGATTTACCATCTGAAAACGTTAGAGTGTAAAACTGTTTTCTTTCGTTAAGAGCTTTCATTATCATCTCTTTCATAGCCGGGTCTTCAATCTTAAAATCGCTGGCTTTCATCATTGCCTTTTCTTCGTATGTAAACCTGTAACCGTTGCCTTGTGCATAAACGAATAGACAACTAAACACTAAAGTGATTGTAATAAGGATTTTTTTCATCTTCTTTTGTTTTTTTTTCTATTATTTTGCAAATATATAAAAAAATAATTATATAGGGGGGGGGGATTTTTTTAGTTTTTTTTATTCTAATTTTTTATTCAGTGGAGTAAAACTAAGTATAGTAATATCTTACATAGAAATACTTTTCATTCTATTTAATTTCATCTTCTTATTTCTTTGTTATGTTTTTTTATATTACTTTTGCAGAAATGTATAATATATAAAACAATATATGAATACAAACAACAACTATGAAAGTAGCGATTATACAAACACATATAGAGGATTATAATATAGAAAACAATATAGAGAGGTTTCAATATCTATTAAAAAACATAGAGAAGGATACAAAATGGGTTGTACTTTCAGAAATGTTTCTTACAGGTTTTGTTTGCGATGTTTCTCTTGCAAAAAATAGCAAGGAAAAAGGTCTTTCTCTTATGAAAGAGTTTGCACATAGTACAGGAACAGCAATAGAAGGGAGTTTGCTTGTAGATGAAAATGGCAAATATTTTAATCGCCATTATTTTATTTCAAAAGACAGTGAAGCCTTTTATGATAAGACACACTTATTTTCTTTTTCCGATGAAGTAAAAACTCTTTCTGCTGGCAGAGATAAAGATGTTATAACTCTATTAGAGGATTTCAAAATAAAGATGCTCACTTGTTATGATTTGCGTTTTCCTCTTACTTCTATGAATACTTACAATGACGGAGAATTTCTTTACGATGTTTTGGTATATGTTGCCTCTTGGCCATCTTCTCGCAAAGAGCAGTGGTTAAGTCTTCTAAAGGCAAGAGCCATAGAAAATCAAAGTTATGTAATAGCAACAAACAGAATAGGAAAAGATGCAAACGGTTATCTATATTCTGGAGATAGTTGTGTAATAAATACAAAAGGAGAAATCCTATCACCAATAAATAGTTTTGAAAACAGTATACATTATTATAATATATGTAAGGAGGATTTGACAAAGGCAAGAGAGAAATTTCCTGTCTATAAAGATTGGGACAAAATATAGAAAAACTATTCTGTAGCGAGGGTTAGTATTATTCTATCCTGCAACTGCCAACCTTTTATAGTCAAAGATAAATCTTCATTCAAAAGTCCCTCTTTTATACACTTATCTATATTCTTTAAAAAGAAAGTATAGTACTGTGGAAAATGTTTTTGTACATAGTCTTTCTTCAGTCCGTCTTTCATACGTGAAGAAAGCATAACATATTCGTTGTATTTATCTTTCTCTGTCAAGGTTTCCATTCTATCTGAAAAAGAAAAATCATCGTTCTCTATTCGTTTTACGTATGCAAAAACATCATTTTCGTTCCAAAAACGAAATTTTTCTTTATAAGAATGAGCCCCTACACCTATGCCTAAATAAGGTTGAAAAGTCCAATATGCTTTGTTGTGTTTGGATTCAAATCCTGCTTTTGCAAAAGAAGATGTTTCATAATGTATATAGCCGTTTTGTTCTAATAAATCTATGGTATAGTTCATCTGTTTCAAAGACTCTTCTTCTGTAAGCAAGGAAAGTTTTTCTTTTTTCAAAAGAGTGTCAAGCATAGTCCTCTCTTCTCTCATAAGAGTATAACAAGAGATATGGGGAAGATTGTAGGAAAGAAATATCTCTAAGTTCTTTTGCCATAAGGCAAGATTTGTATATGGTAGATTACTAATCAAATCTATGGAAATATTTTCAAAACCTACCTTTTTCAAAATTTCTATAGCATTTATCGCTGTTTCAGAGTTATGACTTCTATTTAGGAGTTTTAAATCCTTATCTGAAAAACTTTGCACTCCAAGACTTACCCTATTTATTCCTATATTCTTTAAACCCTGTGCATATTCTATGGTTATATCTTCAGGATTTGCTTCAAAGGTTATCTCCATCTGTGAAAATAGTTCTTTGTTTTGTTTTTCTATATTAAAGAAAGAATTTTCTAAAACAAAGTTTCGCTGTATGGAAACAAAGATTTGCTGCAATAAATCCAAACTAAGTTTTGACGGAGTGCCACCTCCAAAATATATAGTAGAGATAGGTGAAGATAGAAAATTGTTTCTGTGTTCTATCTCTTTGATAAGAGAATTTACATACCGTGTTTTATCAAAGTGTTGTGCTATAGAATAAAAATCACAGTAAATACACTTATGATGACAAAAAGGTATATGTATATAGAGTGAAGCCATAGAGGTTTATTTTTTCTCTTTGTTTAATTCTATTCTGAAAGTAGTACCCACATTTAAAACAGAACTTTTTACATATATACGTCCTTTGTGGTATTCTTCTACTATTCGCCTTACTAAACTTAGACCCAATCCCCACCCTCTTTTCTTTGTGGTGAAACCCGGTTGAAAGATTTTCTTAAAACTTGCCTTTGGAATACCTTTTCCTGTATCTGATACATCTATATATACTTTTTTATCCGTTGTTTGCATAGATACGGTTATAGTACCATCGCCTTCCATAGCATCTATAGCGTTTTTGAATAGGTTTTCAAAAGTCCATTCTATCAAAAAGCGGTTATATGGTATCAATACTTGCATATCGTTTGGTATTTCATCTATAAAAGAAATCTTTTTAGGAGAACGCAATGAAATATAGTCTATCATATCTTTCACTGTCTTTGTTATATCTTGTTTTTCCAAAACAGTATTTGAACCAATTTGAGAAAAGCGTTGAGATACAACATTAAGTCGTTGAACGTCTTTGTTCATTTCCTTGCAGGTTTCTATGTTTTCAGGGTTGGTTTTCAAAAGTTCTATCCACGCCATAAGGGAAGATATAGGCGTTCCTAACTGATGAGCGGTTTCTTTACTCATTCCAATCCAAACAGAATTTTGTTCCGATATTTTCATTGCTCTAAAGACCTGAAACATAAGAACACCAAACAAGACAAATACAAACATATAAAGATAAGGATAATATTTCAGAATGGTAATATTTGCACTCTTTTGATAGAAAATGTAACCGTTTTGCTTCAAAGGTAGAGATATTTCTATGGGGTTATTATCTGAAGCCATTTCTTTAAGAGTATTCTGCACATTTTCTTTACTTACAAGATTAGAATCCAAATTGCCGTATGCTAATATTTTAGTTTTCTCTTTGTTTGTTATGATTATAGGAACTGAAACAGTGTTTTCTGTAACCTCTGTTAAGAAAGAGTGTATTACTTCGTCCATTACAGATTTCAAACTCGCATATATTTCACTTTCTTTATAATACAGACGAAATTTCATACCATAAACCTCATATTCCCAAGGCTTATGCTGAGAGAACTGTTTGTATAAATCTCCTACCAAAACTTTTTGGTCTTTCAAATCTACATTTTGTGAAAACTGTATATTATTAAATTCATCTGTTACTACAACAGGGATAGTTTTATTGTCCATAAGTATTTTGGTATAGAACTTTAGTTTGGGTGAAGTAAGGTCTGCATCATCGTCTTGCGAAAGAATAATTTTATAGGCCTCTATAAACTGTTGCATCTTTCTGTTTTCTTCCTCAAGAGTTGCTCCATAAAATTCCTGTGTTTGTTTTACTATCTCGGCTTTTCTTGATATGGCTTTTGCCCATATTTCCACCTGCTTCTGCTCTCCTTCCCTTAAAGAATTGATTATAACATTTATCTGCCACAATGTAGCAAAGACGATAATAAACCCTATCATCAACAGAATCCATAATAGACGTGTATTGTTATAGTATTTTTTCATTTCTTTTTATCTTGTATATATAATTGTTTAACGTAAAAAGATGAAATAAATTGAAAATTTTATAAATATATTTTGCAAGAACTAAAAAAGATTGTAGTTTTGTAACAAATCTTTTTGGAATAATATAATGAAAGAATTTAATATTAAAGGTACAGGTGTTGCTCTTGTTACCCCTTTTGACAAACACGAGAGCATTGATTTCACAAAACTTGGAAAGTTGATAGATTATTGCATAGATGGAGGTGTGGATTACTTAGTTTGTTTAGGCACAACGAGTGAATATCCTACACTTTCAGACAAAGAAATGCTTGCAGTAAGAGAATTTACTATAGAACACGTAGATAACAGAGTGCCTATCGTTTTAGGAATGGGAGGAAACAATACCAAACTTCTTACAAACAAGATAGCGAAAACAGATACAGATGGTTTTTCTGCCATACTTTCCGTTGCTCCTTATTACAATAAACCTTCTCAAAAGGGACTTTATTACCATTTCCACCACGTTGCAGGTTCTTCTTCTTTGCCTGTAATAATATATAATGTACCTGGAAGAACAGGATGCAACCTTAACGCAGAAACTACCCTGCAATTAGCCGAAGAATGCAAAAACATAATAGGTATAAAAGAGGCTTCAGGCAATATGAATCAATGCATGGAAATCCTAAGGTGCAAACCTAAGGGTTTTGAACTTGTTTCTGGAGAAGACGCTTTAACTTTACCACTTATATCTTGCGGAGCCAAAGGTGTAATATCTGTTACTGCAAATGCTTTTCCTAAACAAGTATCTGATATGGTAAATCTTGCCTTAAAGGATAACTGCAAAAAAGCCTCTGCTATACACTCAAAATTACTTCCTTTTACAAATGCTATCTTTGAAGAGGGAAATCCTTGTGGTATAAAAGCGACTTTGGAAATTATGGGAATAACAGAGAGTGTTGTAAGGCAACCTCTGTACAAAATATCAAAGACTTTGTACAATAAACTGCAATCTATAATAAAAGAAATAAAATAAAAATTCATTTAAATTTGTAAAATTATGGTTAATTATAAAGAATTAGGTTTAGTAAACACAAGAGATATGTTTGCTAAAGCCATTAAGGGGGGGTATGCTATACCTGCATTCAACTTCAACAATATGGAACAAATGCAAGCCATCATTCAGGCTTGTGTTGAGGCAAAATCACCTGTCATTCTTCAAGTTTCATCTGGTGCAAGAAAATATGCAAACCAAACACTTCTTAGATATATGGCACAGGGTGCTGTAGAATATGCAAAAGAATTAGGTTATGCTATTCCTATTGTTTTACACCTTGACCACGGAGATACATTTGAACTTTGCAAATCTTGTATAGAATATGGTTTTTCCAGCGTAATGATAGACGGTTCTGCACATAAATACGAAGATAACATAGCACTAACAAAACAAGTTGTAGAATATGCTCACCAATACGATGTTACTGTAGAGGGAGAGTTGGGTGTGCTTGCAGGAATAGAAGACGATGTAGTGGCTGCCAAAAGTTTATACACTCAACCAGAAGAAGTAGAAGATTTTGTTAAAAGAACAGGTGTTGATTCTTTGGCTATAAGCATAGGAACTTCTCATGGTGCAAACAAATTTAAACCAGAACAATGCACAAGAGATGAAAACGGTATACTTGTTCCACCACCTTTGCGTTTTGATATTTTGAAAGAGATAGAAAAACGTTTGCCTGGTTTCCCTATTGTTTTACATGGTTCTTCTTCTGTACCACAAGACTTAGTTCAAAGCATAAATTCACATGGCGGAGCCTTGAAAGACGCAATAGGTATACCAGAAGACCAACTTAGAGAGGCTTCAAAGAGTGCTGTATGTAAAATAAACATAGACTCTGATGGAAGACTTGCTATGACAGCTGCAATAAGAGAAGTTTTAGAGGCAGAACCTGCTGTATTTGACCCAAGAAAATACTTAGGACCTGCAAGAGATAGACTAAAACAACTTTATATTCATAAATGCGAAAACGTTCTTGGCTCAGCAAATAAAGCGTAAAGAACAACATCTTAAAATAAAACTTCAATACCAAAAGGTATTGAAGTTTTTCTTTATCTAATAAGTACTACAGTTCCTTTTTTCGTATAAACATCATCGCCATTGTAAGCCGTCCTATATTGTAATAAATATGTGTAAGTACCACTTGGACAAAGTTTATCTTTGTACTTTCCGTCCCAAAATTCATATTTATTTTTTGAAGAAAAGATTTTCGTACCCCATCTATTAAATATCTCAAAGGAAATAAGATAGAAATTATCGTAATCTGTGTAGTAAGCAAATATATTATTGTTATCGCTCTCGGGATAAAAAGCATTTGGAATATAAACATTGAGTTTTGGTCTTTCTATAACGAAAAGATTTAGCGTTACCTTTGTTTTGCAAGCACCACCTAAATAATAATAGGTTTGAAACGTACCACTTTCAGAGATATTGAAATCATAATCGGTATATTTCATTCCCTCGTAAATAGTATCATAAACATAGATTTCATCTGTAGGCAATACGTTCAGTACAAGTGTAGTTATACTATCGCAACCCAAAATAGTTTGATTTTCATGCACATAAACTCCTTCTCTATTCTCTGAAAAGCCATATTTATTATACACTTCATTGTCGCATATTGTAGTCTCTATGGTATCGTTATAGGTTTTACCGACTACAAGATTTATAGTAAAAACAGTATCTACCATAGGAGTTTCCACTTTGTAAGTATATCTACCAGACGTTGTCATAACAGTATCCCTAAACATAAAAGGTATTTGGTCTTCGCAAACATTAAAAGAAAGAATACTATCTATAGTCAATTTAGAATCTGTTACAGTAATTGTAGTCTCGCTTTCAGCAAAACAAAGTTTCCTCATATCCAAAGAATCTATTACAAAATGAATCTTATCCAAAGACTGCATCTGAGCCTCTTTTATTTTCAAAGATATTTCCACACTATCGGTAACGGTGCTTTCGTATTGCTCTGTTCTATTTTTCATAAATGAATGAATCATAGCATCAGGAAAATTAAAGGAATATCTATCCGCATTGTGCCCAAAAGCATTTTGAGTTTCTATATCTGGGTAAGTTCCTCTGTGTCGCATACCAAAAATAGAAAAACCAATATTTTCATCGTTTATATATACAGAATAAGGTGGCACAGCCAAACCATTGCTACTTGTTCCCGTGCCTTCACGTGCCGAACCTATCAAACTCCAATAGAAAACATAGGTTTGATTTTCCTCCAACTTTACTTTGATAGAATATATCGTATTTACATGGGTACTATGCGAACCACTCTCGGGACACTTTGTAGTAAGAATAAGGGTATTTGTTCCATTGGTTTGCTGGTTCAAAGAAAAACCACTTCGCGGGTTTAAATCGTTTGGAACATTCTGAGGATTAGTCGTTATGGTATATTGTCCTTTTCCATAAAAAAGAGAATCTGCCATATGCAAATTTTCATCTGGGACTGTAAAACCTGTAAAACCATCTTCAAAATAACCATTTTCTATCATGTTATCCCCTACCGTTATTCCCACTCTTAGTTTCACCGTCTTTGTTTGACCGGGATAAACTTCTACCCAATGACTTGGCCAACCTACTTCCATAAGTGCGTCATCTTCATACCAATAATAAAAATCTGCACTATCGCTTGCCTGTAGCAAAATCTTTTGGGGTGTAGTTCCATATAAAACAGTATCTCGTGGAAGAATGTTTATATTACATTCTTGTGCCACAGTACAAAGATAAAACACTGTAATACAAATATATAATAAAATTCCTCTTTTCATAAACACAATTTTATTTTTTACAATTAAAAAACAATTTTTTCACACCCTTATAACAGCAAAAATCTTCAAAAAGTAAACTCCAAAATGTAAAATTTTCAATATTTTTTCATTTTATTTTACAAATATATGATTTATAATTATTTACACAAAACAATATCTTAAAAAAAATTTCATATTTTCCCACCAAATATTTTTCATAAATCATCATTTTTTCTCAAAACTTTACAAAAATAAGACGTATTTTTTAAGAAAACGTTGCATTTTCTACAAATTTATAACAAAATTCTATTTCAATAAAACTTTGTTTTAATTTTGTAGAACTTTATTCTAATTTGTCTAAAACAAAGTTTTAGAATTCTCTTTCTTTGTTTTAATTTTACGAAACAAAGTTCTAATTTTCTATCTCTTTGTTTCGTGAGTGTAGAACTTTGTTTTAGAATTCTCTTTCTTTGTTTTAGAAAATTAAAACGAAGAGATAGAAAAATAGAACTTGATTCTACAAAACGAAAATCAAGTCCTATCAAATTAAACAAATTTAAAAAATCCTTTAAAATTAGAGTTATTTTTCTTGTTCTTTTATGAAATATGATGCAGGTTGAATAACATTATCCAAAACAAAGTACTGCATTATAAGTGTATCAGATAGTTTGCTACTTATGGCATAACAACGGTTTATATCCATCATAGCAGCAAAGAACTTATCGTTTTCATCTTTTAGTTCTACCTCTCTGTAACCCGGTTTAAAGTATATACTCAATTTGTCTTGTTTATCTTTTTGATTTGTAACGGTTATGACGTACAAAGGTTTGCGTTTAAAGATTGTATCTACTTCCTGTTTGTCTATATTCCTTTTTATGCTTTCGTAATTCATATTCACAAACGAAGAAAGCAAGGCAACTACTCGTGTAGTATCAAAATTTTTAACCTTTTCACCGTTTGAGTTTATGAAATCAAAGCCTTTTCCGTTATTTTTTAATGTAAAAGATTCAGATTGTTGCAAAGGAATATCCACTTTAACTGTTTTGATTTCAGATTGTTTATATTTAAAAACATTATGACTTTTCCATAAATCCACATCTGCTATAAAACGGGTAGTAAGGTTTCCTCTAAAGTTTGGTATATAAACAACGTATGGGTCTTTATCTCCTTTTTTCAACATATATGTACCCATTTCGTCTTGTGTTTCGTGACCTACGTAAAATGTTCGGTTAAGATGTTCCTTTTTTAACAAATGAAATATCCAAAAATCCACCAAATAATCTACTGTATATACCTCAACTATTTTACCAGATGTTGCAAGAGATTTTACAACATTATTTCTTGCAGCCTTAGGTAATGGTTCTCTTATTCTAATATCTCTAAAAGTCTCCAAAAGACTTTTTATCATTATATCGTTTATCTCGTATTTGCCATTTGCTATCCAAAGAGAATCATTTTCTTTCGTCAAAGTAACAGAGTGTTCTGTTCTATCCTTGATGACTAACTTAGTTATAGAATTTGTATTTGAAATATGATAAGTTTGCTTTATAGTTGTAGGTCTGCTATTTATATGATATATCAATAGGGAAATACCTATTAGAACTACAATACAAATAAGGTAGAAAACATTTTTTTGTTTCCTGTTTTTAGGTTTAATTTTGTTAAATATTTCTTTTAATTTTTTCATTATGCAGTATATCTTCGTTTTCTTATTATCGTAATCACTGTTCCTGCAACTGCTATAATACCCAATGGTACTAACATATTAAACAATTGCCAACCTGTTTTCTCTCTTTCAACCTTTGCCATATCCAATCTACGTATAACAACATCTCTGTTTCTTAAAGGTATAATATCTTTATTTCCGCATAGGTAATCCACACAATTTACAAGAAATTCTTTATTACCAAACATTTGATTGTTGTATATATCGTATCCCAAAGGTACTACTTTGTTTTGTCTAAAATCATTCTTTATTATATCTCCGTCTGCTATAACTATCATAGCAGTAGAATCTGATATGTTTTGATTTGCAATAATGTTATTGTTTATCATTTCTTCAGGCAAACGGTTTCTAAAGGCTGAAGAAAACTTTCCTTCCATAAGCATAGCAACCGTATGTGAGCCTTGGTTGAAGAGTTTTGGTTCTTGCTTTTGTTTAAGCATTTGAAGAGAAACGTTTACCGGTGCATTCAAAAGACGAGTATTAGGAGAAGTTCTCAGCAAATGAGTATATGTTATTTCGCTGTTTCCTCCTACAGAATCTATAGTAGAAACGAATTCCAATTTTACAGGATTTATTCTCTGAACTATTACACTGCTTGTGTTAGGACTTAGTTGTGGGAAGAAATTCCAAGGATAGAAAGTCATCTGAGGCTGTCCGTTGCCATAAGTTCCTGTAACTATAGGAACTTTTACGCATTGCAAATCCATAACAAGATTATTGTTTAGTTTCACTCCATAACTAAACAAGATATTTTCTGCTCCTGTCATATTGCTGATAGCCATGGTTGTAGCCTGAGATTGCAAGGAGTCCATATTCGCTGTTAATGGGTCTATCAACCACAATACTTTGCCACCATGCATAATATATTGGTCTATTATGTAAAGGTCTTTTTGTGTAAAAGGTTTTTGTGGTTTTGCAATAATAAGACACTCGTATTTTTTATTGAATTTTATATTGTTATTATCGTCATATTTTCTACCAACAAGAGCATCTATTTTTCCGTTAATAGACAGAGAATCTATCATATAACGTTCATCTAATGTTTGAATGATGTCTAACAATCTTGTAGCCTCAGGTTCTTCTTGTCCATACAAAAAGGCTATTGATGGTTTTTTGTTTTGTATTATAGAATGTATAGCAGAATACAACGTATATTCCAAATTCTGTATGCTACTTTGAATTATTCCGTCTTCAGAATAACCAAGGTTGGTATTGATTATAGATTTTATCTTTGTTCTTCCTCCATAAGATACTTCTATATAAGGAAATATATATTGCTGAACAGATTTTGATTCATTATTTGAACGAATAAGCAATGGTTGCAAGCCTTGTCTGAATAGTTTTTCATAAAACTCGGCTTGTTCTTTACCAGAATAATTATTTGGGTCTATGAAATCGTATTGTATGTTTCTGTTATAAGTTCTGAATTCATCAAGTTTTTCTTTCAAAGAGTTTCTTAACTCTTTATATTGTACAGGAATATCTTTTCCCAAATAACATCTTATGGTTACAACATCTTTAACATATCTATCAGAACCTTTACCTCCTTTTAGTAAATGTTTAGTGCTTTGTGTCAAAGAGTATCTTTTCTCTTTTGTAAGGTCTATTTCTCCTCTTAAAAAGAAATAAACCAAAACATTTAACACTATTATACAAGCAAAACATACTAAAAGTTGAATAACGTATGATATTTTAACAGAAATTTTTGAAGCAACAGGTAAGGTAACCCTTGTTAAGAAAATAAAAAACGTTGTAGCACTAAGGAAATATATTACATCTCTAAGAGAGATTACTCCTCTACTCATAGAATTGTAGTGATATTCTATACCCAAACTTCTTATGCCAAGGTCAAATTTTGACAAGAAAGGTATCCAAGATATAAACGTAAATCCTATATAGAAAACAAAACAAAGCAGTATGGAAACAATGAATGCTACTATTTGATTGCTGGAAAGTGAAGAGGCAAACAAACCTATGGAAACAAAAACACCACCCAAGAAAACTAAACCTATGTAAGAGCCTAAAGTACTTCCCATATCCATATTCCCAATAGGCGAACCCAATTGATAGACACATATTATATAAACCATAGTGGGCAAAACTGAAAGCACAACTATGGTTAGACCAGCAAAGAATTTTGCCAAAATAATAGAAATATCGCTTATGGGTTTAGTAAGTAGGATTTCTATAGTTCCATTCTTCTTTTCCTCGGCAAACATCTTCATTGTTACAGCCGAAATTAGAAACAAGAATAGCCAAGGTGATAATGCGAATAAACCATCTAATGAACTTATAGTAGAGTCAAAGATGTTGAAACTCCAAGACTCTGAACTTATAACCCAAAGGAATAATCCATTTACAAGCAAAAAAACAACTATAGTTATATATCCAATAAGTGAAGTTAAAAAACTTCCTATCTCTTTCTTGAACAGTGTCCACATAATTCTTATTTTTTATTTTTGAGTTGCAAAGATAAGATATTTTTTGTTATCTTTTGTTTTTAATTTGTTCTACTTTCCAAGAAACAAAATCAGGAAAAGTATCTAAAGGTATAAAATCTGTTTCTTTCAAGTTGTTTGGCAATTGTTGTATTTCAAAATAATCTATAAGTGTAGCAGCATAATATTCTCCTATCATCTTTTCTATCAATAGGTAACAAGCAGAAAGAAAATCATCGTCTTCTTTTTTGTCCTTTACTCCCACAATCAAACCTATCTTATCTTTTATCTCATCGCTTTCCATTGGAATGCAGTACATATTTTCACTTTTCAGATAATAGCCTTCATAATTTATGCTACATTTTTTTCCTTTCGGAGGTAAGAATCCCTCAAACCTCCAAAGGTTTATTGCAGGAGCGTTTTCCATTAAGGCTTCTACATCGTCAAAAAACTCTATATCTCCATTGGCTGTTAGAGTTAAACTTCTTCCTTCTGGAGTTAAATCTCCCAAAATAAAATCCACACCTGCAGAAACTTTTTTCAACATTCCGTCTAACTTTAACAAAAGTTCGTCTGCTTGTTTATCGTCCAAAGAATCTATATCCATAAGATTGTCTTTTATGGTTTCAAATTCTTGCCAAAATATTTCAAATTTATTCATCTTTATAAAATCTTATTTAACTATATGAACCTCTGGTTCAAGTATTATATCAAATTTATCTTTTACCGTTTCTATGATAGAGTTTGAAAAATCCAACAACTCTTTTCCGCTTGCATTGGAATAATTCACTACTATCAAGGCTTGTTTTTCATAAACCCCAACATTTCCTATTCGTTTTCCTTTGTAACCACACTGTTCTATCAACCAACCTGCAGATATTTTCTTTCCTTTTTCATCATCAAAAGCCACAATATTTGGATATAAGGTTTGCAATCTCAGAAACTGCTCTTTTGTTATTATAGGATTTTTAAAGAAAGAACCAACATTGCCCAATATTTCTGGGTTTGGCAGTTTTGAATTACGAATTTCGGTTACAGTCTGTGCAACTAATTTTGGTGTAATAATGGTTTGATTACTACTTTCCAATTTATCTTTCAGTGCTTTATAAGAATTGTTTAGTACAAAATGTTTTTGAAGTTTAAAAACAACTTTCCATATTACGAGATTACCTTTTTGGTACTTAAATTTTGAATATCTATAACCAAAATCGCAATCTTCATTTGTCCAATATTTGAATTCCTTTTTCTCTAAATCATACACCAATACCTTATCTATAACATCTTTCGCTTCAGAACCGTATGCCCCAATATTCTGAACAGGAACTGCACCCACACTTGAAGGTACTGCTGCAAGGTTTTCCACTCCGCTATAATTATTTTCGCAAGCCCATTCTACAAAATCATTCCATACCTGGCCAGAAGAAACTTCCACTGTTATATTATCTCCATTCTCCGATATTATCCTTAGACCTTTATTCTCAATCCTTGCTACTATGCCATCATAGTGTTGCTTTACAAATAGCGTATTAGAACCCGAACCCAATATATATATTTTCTCTTTTCCGTAATACTCACTTAACCTTTCTAAATCCCTTTCTTCTTTCACTCTCATAAACTTTTCAGCCTTACAATCAAGATGAAAAGAATTCATTTCCTTCAAACTAATGTTGTACTCCATCTTTTAACAAAATTTATTTCTTACTTCTATTTGCAAAAATAATGTAAATGTTTAAAACCTCAACAGTAAAGAACGTATATTTTTGAAAATAATTGTAAAAGACAAAGGTTTAAATATAGAGATAGAAGAATAATATTCTTGTGTTTTTTACACATTATTCTAAAACTTTGTTTTATTTTTGCGAAACTTTATTCTGCTGAAATAAAACTTTGTTTTAGAAAATTAAAACAAAGTTTCGCTATTACGAAACAAAGAAAGAGAATTCTAAAACAAAGTTTTATTTCACGGGATTTAAAACATTAACTATCAAAACAATAAGTTATGGGATTTTTAGATATTTTCAAAAAGAAGCAACTTTTAGATGGAAAGTATACTTTTTATGTTGAGGGTATGAGTTGCAATCATTGTAAGATGACTATAGAAAAGGCAGTTAGTATGCTTGACAATATAAGTTTTGTGCAAGCAAACGTTGAAAATAAAACTCTTACTATAGAAGGTAGTATAGATGTAGATAAAATAAAACGTGCTGTGGAAAGTGCAGGTTTTGTTTTCAAAGGTTTAAAACAGTAGTTTATGGTAGAGATAGTTTTAGGCTTTGGCTCAAATTTAGGAGATAGAGTTTCGTTTATTTCAGAGGCTTACTCTATGGTTGAAAAAAACATAGGCAAATTAGTAAAAAAATCTTCCATAATAGAAACTAAACCTTGGGGATTTGATAGTGAAGATTTGTTTCTAAACTCTGTTGCTTGTTTTCTTACAAATCTTTCGCCTATAGAGTGTTTAGAGGAAATTCATACAATAGAAAAATCTTTGGGAAGAGTAAGAAAGAACATCAAAGGCTATCAATCTCGCACCATAGATATAGATATACTTTTTTATGGTAAAGAGGTAATAAACGAAAGTAACTTAGTGGTTCCCCACCCTTTGATTGCATTTAGAGATTTTGTGCTTATACCTTTGAAAGAAATCATTCCAGAGTATGAACACCCTGTTTTAAAACAGAAAATAAAGGATATATATCTTCAAAATTAAAGTTTTATAATTCTAAAGTCTATAAAAACCTCACACACTCTTCGTTTCTTTTCTACCAAATGAAGAAAGAATTTTATTGTTTTTCGTTTGGTAAAAGTTTTATCAAATATAAGTAAAACCGAAAGCAAAAAATAGGACGGTATTTTTTTAAACCGCCCTATTTTTATTTATAATAGAAATACGTTATTATTTTCCGAATTTTATTTTTAGTTTTTCTATCATATCTTTTGACATCTTTGGCAAATCATATTCTGGTTTAAATCCCCATTCTTTTCTTGCACAAGAATCGTCCATCCAATTTGGCCAAGAGTCTGCTATACTTTGTTTGATAGGATCTACATCGTAAGTCATCTTAAAGTTAGGATAGAATTTCTTTACTTCGTTGTAGATTTCTTCAGGGTCAAAGTGCATAGCCGTAACGTTGAAAGAGTTTCTGTGAATAAGTTTTGTAGGGTCTGCTTCCATTATGTTGATAGCCGCATTCAAAGCATCTGGCATATACATCATATCCAAAAGAGTACCTTTCTTTAATGGGCAAACAAAATCCTCACCTTTAACAGCAGCATAGTAAATATCCACTGCATAGTCTGTTGTTCCACCTCCCGGAGGTGTTACATAAGAAATCAAACCTGGAAATCTTACACTTCTGGCATCTACTCCAAAACGTTTGTAATAATAATCTCCTAACAGTTCTCCTGTTACTTTTGTTACACCATAAATAGTTCCTGGTCTTTGTATTGTATCCTGTGGGGTACCATCTAAAGGAGTACTTGGACCAAAAGCACCTATAGAAGAAGGTGTAAATAATGCACAATGTTTTTCTCTTGATATTTCCAAACAATTTATTAAGGCTCCCATACCTACATTCCAACCCAACATAGGATTTTTTTCTGCTGTAGCACTAAGTATAGCCACTAAATTGTAAATAGCATCTATATCATATTTTTCTACAATCTCTGCTATTTGTTTTGCATCACAAGCATCAACTTTTCCTGTTGGTCCTGTTTGTTGTATTTCCTGAGTTAATCTTTCTGGATTTAAATCTGTGGCAACAACGTTTGCTCCACCATATACTTCTCTTAATCTCATCGTAAGTTCAGAACCAATTTGGCCACCTGAACCTAAAACTAATATTTTTTTCATCTTAGTATATTTTATCTATGAAATGTTTTCGTGTTGCAAAAATAATATTTTTTGTTATTATATAATAAATTATTCTTCTTTTTTATTAGTAAAATTTTAACTCTTTTTATTTTTCTTTTATTTTTCTCTTATTTTAATAGGTAAAAACAGAGGTTTTTCTTGTTTGGATTTTCCTTTGCGTATACATTATTATATATGTACAAAAAAAAGGTGCAGGATAGTTTCCCACACCTAAATCTAAGATTTATTTTCGTTTTGTTTTAATAAGATATTCTCTTATTTCAATATACCAAGTTCTTTTCCTATTTTAACAAAAGCATTTACGCACTTGTCAAGTTGTTCTTTTGTATGAGCAGCAGAAACTTGAACACGTATTCTTGCTTGTCCTTTTGGTACAACAGGATAATAGAAACCTGTTACATATATACCTTCTTTTGACAATTCAGCAGCGAACTTTTGGCTCAATGGAGCATCGTATAACATAACTGCACAGATAGCAGATTGTGTTGGTTTAATATCAAAACCTGCTGCTTTCATCTTTTCTACAAAGTAGTTAGTATTGTCGTGTAGTTTATCTTGAAGATGATTATCTTTTGTTATTATTTCAAACATCTTTATTGCTGCTCCTGCTACTGAAGGTGGTATAGAGTTAGAGAACAAATAAGGACGAGAACGCTGACGCAACATTTCTATTATTTCTTTCTTACCTGTAGTGAAACCACCTACTGCTCCACCAAATGCTTTTCCAAGTGTTCCTGTAAGGATTTCTATTTTACCTCTTAGGTTGTATTGTTCTGTTGTTCCTCTACCTGTTTTACCAACAACACCTGCTGAATGTGATTCATCAACCATTACAAGTGCATCATATTTTTGTGCTAACTCGTAAATCTTATCTACAGGGGCAACATTACCGTCCATAGAGAAAACTCCGTCTGTTGCTATCACTTTGAAACGACAGTCTTTTGCTTCTATAAGTTTTGCTTCCAAATCTGCCATATCTGCATTGTTGTAACGGAAACGTTTAGCCTTGCAAAGTCTTACACCATCTATAATAGATGCATGGTTAAGAGAGTCTGATATTATAGCATCTTGTTCTGTGAATAGTGGTTCAAAAACTCCTCCATTAGCATCAAAACATGCTGCATAAAGGATAGTGTCTTCTGTTCCAAAAAATTCAGATATTTTTTTCTCAAGTTCTTTGTGTATATCTCCTGTTCCACAAATGAAACGTACGCTACTCATACCGTAACCTCTTGTATCCATAGCTTGTTTTGCAGCCTCTATCAACTCTTTATTATCTGCAAGACCAAGATAGTTGTTTGCACAGAAGTTCAATACATCTCCTTCACCTTGTGTTTTGATTGCTGCACTTTGTGGAGTAATAATAATACGTTCATTCTTGTAAAGACCATCGTCTTTTATTTGTTGTATTTCTTGTTGTAAATACTTTTGAAAATTAGTATACATAATCTTGTTTTTTTTATTTGTTTATACGAATTTTACTTTTGTTTTTAATAAATGCAAAAATACAATCTTTTTTGTAAAAGAAGAAAATAATAACAACAAATTTTATTTACTCATAGCAAAACATTATCTTAATTTTCCAAAACAAAGTTTCTATTTTTATGCAATGAAATAATAAAAAGGTAAAATAAAACAACAAATATAACGTTTTTTATTTAAGATTTTAAACATAAAAATATAATTATACAAAACAATAAAAAACTGTCAAACAATATGAAAAAAGTTTTTTTAAGTTTGGTTTTGGTATGTGGAGTTTATCTTTCATACTCTCAAAATGAAGTAAAAAGCAAATTGGAAAAAGTTACTATTTATCCAAACAAGGCTTTAGTAGAAAAAAGTGTAAAAGTTAATCTTGTAAAAGGAGATAACAAGTTTATCATAACACAGAATGCAACCAATGTTACCTCAAATGCTATACATTTTTCTTCGTCTGAGGATTGGTTTATAACATCTCAAAACACACAGATACAAAACCTACCAGAGAAAGAGGCTGCAAAAAAATCTCTTCCTCAAAATGTGTATTCACAGTATTTGGTTTTAAAAGATAAACTTGACAATCTAAACGCACAGATTACAGATAACGAGTCTTTGATTGGTACTATAACTTATCAAAAAACAGCACTTAACAATCTGAAAGCAGTAAAAAATACTCAGGAAATAGATACTATATCTACCATAAAAACTCAATTCTCTTTCCAAAGGGATGAAATAAAAAACCTTAACAAACTTTACAACGATGCTGTTGCAAAATCCACAGAACTTTATTATCAAAAGAATTCTACTCTTAGAGAGATAGAATCTTTGATAAAAAAATATGTTGGTGGAAAGAAGATTTTGACAAACGAAAACTCTATCTTGGTAAGCATATATTCAAACAAAAATCTGCAAAACGAAACTTTGACTTATTCATATACTGTTTATGGAGTAGGAAGTCGTTATTTCTATGATGTTATGTTAGATGAACAAACTCACAAAGCAGTTTTCTCTCTAAAGAATTCTGTCTATCAAAATACAGGTGAAAATTGGAAAGATTGCGAAATAGTTTTCTCTACTTCAGAAGGAGAATATGCTGGATTTGATGCAGAATTGCAACCATATTATTTAGACTACAACGAAACAAAACCTCAAGTAAAATATCGCACATATCAAAACAATGTTGTAATGGCAAAAACAGCCCGAGCAGAATCAACCATGACAATGGAAGATGTCGCTACTTATGATGCAAACTATTTAAGTGGTTCTTCTGTTATGCAAAACTTAAGTTTGAATAAGGAATACACACTTTCCACTCCTCAAAGTATAGCAACAAATGAAGATGTTCTTACTATACCTTTATATAATGAACAAACAAAAGCATATTTCTCTCGTTTCTCCACTCCAAAGAATGAAGAAAAGGTATTTTATACTGCTTTGCTACCGGATTGGGAAGATTTGGGTCTTTTGGATTCTGAATGTGATGTTTATCTTAACAATAGATTTATTTCCAAATCTTACATAAATACAAGTGGAATAAGTGATACTATGCGTTTTTCTGTAGGAGATGACAAAAATATAAAGGTTACAAGAAAACTTCGCAAGACTTCTCCTACTGAAAAGGGATTTTTATCAAAGGATATTATAGAAACAGCAACTATAACTATTACTATAAAGAACACAAAGAACGAAAGCGTAGAATTAAGTCTTAAAGACCAAATACCTATTTCTTCCAATAGTGAAATAAAAATAACAGATATGGATTTGGCTTCTGGAGATTTAAATGCAAATACAGGTGTTGTTCGTTGGAATGTAAATCTTGCTCCAAAGGAAGAAAAGAAGATAGTGTTCTCTTATACTGTAAAATATCCTAAAGGTCATAAAGTAACACTCTATTAAAAACAGATAGAAAACATACAAAACACTAACAAACAAAAACGAAACAATGTTTATTTACTTCATTGTTTCGTTTTTTTTTGTTATTTGGTTTTATAATCTTGTTTAACCAAGATAAGATTTTAAGATTTTACTCCTTGATGTATTTTTCAATCTACGTATTGCTTTTTCTTTTATCTGACGAACTCTTTCACGAGTCAAATCAAACTTTTCGCCTATTTCATCCAACGTCATAGGAGTATAACCTTCCAAACCGAAGAACATTTTTAGTATATCAGCCTCTTTTGGTGTCAAAGTAGAGATAGCACGGTTTATTTCAGTCTTTAAACTTTCGTACATCAACTCGCTTTCTGGTGTAGTAGTATCATCGGCACGCATAAAATCGTACATGGTATTGTCTTCATCAGTTGCCAAAGGAGCGTCCATAGAAAGATGTTTTCCTGTGTGTCTTAAACTTTCCCTTACCTCATCGTCTGAAATATCTAACTCTGCTGCAACTTCCTCATAGTTAGGAGTACGTTCGTATTCCTGCTCCAAACGAGCGAAAGCCTTGTTTATCTTATTCATAGAGCCTATTTTATTCAAAGGCAAACGAACTATACGACTTTGTTCTGCAAGAGCCTGAAGAATACTCTGACGTATCCACCAAACAGCGTATGAAATAAATTTAAAACCTCTTGTTTCATCAAAACGTTGTGCAGCCTTTATCAGTCCAACATTTCCTTCGTTTATAAGGTCTGGAAGAGACATTCCTTGATTTTGATATTGTTTAGCAACAGAAACAACAAATCTTAGATTGGCTTTTGTTAATCTGTCAAGAGCTGCTTGGTCGCCTTGCTTTATTTTTTGAGCTAAAGCAACCTCTTCTTCTGGTGTTATCATATCCAAACGACCTATCTCTTGGAGATATTTATCCAAAGATGTTATTTCCCTATTTGTTAACTGTTTTGAAATCTTTAACTGTCTCATAATATATATTTAAAATATCTTTACTTTACACAATTTTATACCTATTACGTTAATTTTCAATAAATGTTGCATAGAAAAAGAAAAAAATTTAAAACTTTTTCATTTTTTCTTGTAAAAATCTATCTTTTTTATCTCTTCTAACACTCTATCGGGAAGAAAATATCTTATATCCTTACCCTCAGATAGCATCTTTCTAATATATGTAGCCGAAATATCTATTAGTGGTGCTGAAACAAAATGTATGTTTTTGTGAGTCAAAGTATTTTTCTCTTTTACATCGTTTCTCGGGTATACATATATGTTATAGTTCTCTAAAATATATTCATAATCTTTCCATTTATGAAAACCTACTATATTATCTTCACCCATCAAAAGCACAAACTGTTTGTCGCTATGTTGTTTTGAGAGTTCTTTCAAAGTATTTACAGTATAAGAAGGCTGTGGCAAAGAAAACTCTATATCTGACACAGAAAAATTTTCATTATCCTCTATAGCCAATTGTACAAGTTTGTATCTTAGGTTGTTATCTGCAAGATTTTCTGTCTTTTTAAAAGGACTTTGTGGAGAAACTACAAACCATACTTTGTCTATATCTGTATTCTGCACTATATGATTTGCTATTATCAAATGCCCATAATGTATGGGGTTGAAACTTCCAAAATATAAACCTATTTTCTCTTTGTTTTTCATCTATATTGCAAGTATTCTGTCCGATATATTACGTAAAAATAGTCAAAAAAGTTTATGATTTGAAAAAATATTTATACCTTTGTAAATCATTATCAAATATAAAAATAACAAAATAAATATAGAGATGAGAAAAATAAACATTAAGAGTATTCTGTTGATAGCTTTGGTCATTTTGGCTACAACTCTAAACGCTCAAAACTTCAAAAAGAAGACCTATAAAAATGACCCGATGAACGTTATTCACTATACACTGAACAACGGTTTAGAAGTATTTCTTTCTGTAAATAAAGACGTTCCACGTATTCAAACTTATATAGCTGTAAGAGTTGGAAGTAAAAACGACCCTGCTGAAAGTACAGGACTATCTCACTATTTGGAACATCTAATGTTTAAAGGTACTACTTCTTTTGGTACATTAGATTGGAACAAAGAACAGAAATACATAAAGGAAATAGAGAAATTGTACGAAGTATATAATCATACAACAGACCAAAACAAAAGAACTGAAATCTATCATCAAATAGATTCAGTGTCTTATTTGGCTTCTCAATATGCTATTCCTAACGAATACGACAAGATGATGTCTTTGATGGGAGCAGAAGGTACAAACGCTTTCACAAGCAATGATATGACTGTTTACCAAGAAAACATACCATCAAACGAATTAGAACGCTGGTTAAAAGTTGAAGGAGATAGATTTGCGGACCCTGTTTTCCGTCTATTCCATACAGAATTAGAGGCTGTATATGAAGAAAAGAATATGGGAATGGCAAACGATGGCAGAAAGGTTTATGAAGCCCTTAACCTTGCTCTTTATCCTACTCACCCGTATGGAACACAAACAACTATTGGAACTATAGAACATTTGAAAAATCCTTCATTGGACAACATCAAAAAGCACTTTAACAACTACTATGTGCCAAATAACTACTGTATTGCTTTGAGTGGAGATTTTGACCCAGAAGAAGCAATAAAACTTATCAACAAATACTTTGGCAAAATACCTGCAAAGGCTGTACCCGAATTTAAATTTAAAAAAGAGCAACCTATTACCGAGGTTAAGAAAGTAGATGTTTGGGGCTTAGAGGCTGAAAACATAAGAATAGGTTTTCGTATAGATGCCGGCAATGGTAGTAGAGATGTTTTGCTTGCAAGTCTTATGGACAGAATACTTTCAAATGGAAGTTGTGGTCTTATAGATGAAAACATAAATCAAAAACAACTTGCTATGTATGCAGGTAGTGGAGTAAGTGCATTAAATGATTATTCTGCTTTTCTTCTTGTGGGTATGCCAAAACAAGGACAAACATTGGACGAAGTAAAAGATTTGCTTTTGCAACAAATAGATATATTCAAAAGTGGAAATTGGGACGAATCTTTGCTTACTGCTGCTATCAACAATATAAAACTTGATGAAATGAAAGGTTTGGAAAGCAATGAAAATCGTGCTATGAGTATGATAAGTGCTTACCTTGCTCATCAAGATTGGCAAGACGCTGTAAATGAAACAGAAGAAATGTCAAAAATAACAAAACAAGAACTTATAGATTTTGCAAAACGTATATTCAAAAACAATAACTATGTTGTAATCTATAAACGTCAGGGTGAACCAAAAGAAGTTACCAAAGTGGAAAAACCTGTTATAACTCCTGTTGTTATGAACCGTGATGTAGAAAGCAAATTCCTTACAGAAGTAAAAAATATGAAGGTTAATGAAATAGAACCTGTATTTGTAAATTATGACAAGGATATGCAAAAAACTAAACTTAAAAACGGTACAGAAATACTTTATGTAGAGAATAAACAAAACGGTAGATTTCAACTTGTGTTCCGTTATGATTTTGGTTACAGATACTCAAAGATGGCTTCAGTTGTAAATTCTGCAACAGACTATTTGGAAAGTACAAACCGTTCTTTGGCTCAGATAAAGAAAGAAATGTATGATATTGCTTGCGATTACAACATTTCTATGGGAGGAAGCGAATACTGTAACATATCTATAGAGGGACTAACTGAAAATATGGAAAAAGCCCTTGCTATAGTAGAGGATATAATCAACAATCCACAGATAAGCAAAGAAGCAGTAGAAAACGCAAAACTAAACCTATTGAAATCAAGACAAGATGCAAAATCCAGACAAAACACAATCTTCCAAAAACTTGTTTCTTATGCAAATTTCGGACAAGATGCTTTGAAATTCACTGCAACTAACGAAGAGATAAACTCTCTAACAGACGGTGAAGTTCTTAGAGTTTTCAACCTTATGTGCAAACAACCTCAAACTATTCTTTTCTATGGCAACAAGAAACTTAAAGATGTAGCAAAACTTATAGAGAAATCTCATAAAATATCTATGAACAAGATGGCTCTAAACAAAGACTCTGAACCAGATTATTTGCCAACAACAGACAACAAGGTTATGTTTGTAAATTATGATGCAAAACAATCTTTGTGCAGACAACTAAACAGAGCAGATATTACTTACTCTGCTGAGTTAGAACCAAAAGTAGATATGTACAACGAATATTTTGGAGGAAGTATGAACAGTATAGTTTTCCAAGAAATAAGAGAAAAACGTTCTTTGGCTTATTCTGCTGCTGCATATTTTATTTCTCCATCTTCAAAAAATAGACACTATTTGAATATGTCCCACATTGGAACACAGAACGATAAACTTATAGATGCTTTAAACGCTTTCACAGATTTGCTTAACAATATGCCTGTTTCAGAACAAAACTTTGAAATAGCAAAACAATCTCTTATCTCTGGTTATAGAACTTCTCGTATTTCTAAAATGAGTATTATATATTCTTATCTACAAGACAAGGAAATGGAACGCTCTGCTGATTGGAGAGAAAAAGAGTACAAGGCTATTATGAGTATGAATATCAATGATGTAATAAACTTCAACAAGTCATATATCAAAGGTAAAAAACGTAATGTTGTAGTTTTGGGTAATGAAAAAGAAGTAGATATGGAAGGATTGAAAGTCTTCGGTAATCTACAAAAACTTTCATTGGAAGAAATCTTCGGATACTAATCCCATAACCATATTCTTAAACTTAGAATCAAGTTCTACCACAAATAGAACTTGATTCTTTTTTTATAAACTAAATTTTTCCTCTAATAAAACAAAGAAATATTTTTCTAAAACGAAGTTTTAGATTTTTAGAACTTGATTTCGCTCTCACGAAACAAAGTTTTAATTTCACGAAATAAAGTTTTAGAAAATTAAAACAAAGAGATAGAATTCTAAAACAAAGTTTCGTAAAAGCAAAGTGAAGAAGTAAAAATATAGAGGTAAAATTGGAGGTATTTTTATAAAAAGATAGAAAAATATAGTCAAATCTTAAAAACTCAGAGTCAAATCTCAAGATTTGCTGGTTAAATTTTATGATAAAAAGAAAAAGAACGGTGTTTTATTTTTCCTTTTCACCGTTCTTTTATTCTTATTTTAAGAGAAAAATATCCCTATTGTAATGAAAAAAGTTCTTGTTTTAGTGCAGAAAGTTTTGTTTCGCAATCTTCAAGTTTCTTTCTTTCCAATGCTACAACTTTCTCTGGTGCATTATTTACAAACTTTTCATTTGATAGTTTTTTGTTTATAGAAACTATAAAACCTTCGTAATATTTTATTTGTTCGTTTATCTTCTTTATCTCTTCGTCCTTATTAACGTTTTGAGTAATAGGGATAAACATTTCTGTAGTTCTCACCATTAGACTTACACTACCCTCTTGTTTATCTTTTACAAAGGTTGGTTTTTCTATGTTTGCAAGTTTGGTTATTATGCTTTCATATTTTGTTATCAAATCCTTGCTATCGTTCTCTTTTATAAAGCATTGCAAAACTTGTTTAGGAGATATTCCTTTTGAGTTTCTCAAAGCACGTATTGAACTTATAACCTCTTTTATGAAAGCAAACTCTTCGTCCATCTTGTTTTCCTCTTGCGAACATTTAGGATAAGAAGTGTTCATTATGAAATCATCTTCCTGTCTTTCTCTTAGATGGTGGTAAATCTCCTCCGTAACGAAAGGCATGAAAGGATGAAGAATTTTCATCAAAGACTCAAATATCTCTATTGCAGAGTTATAAGTCTGAGAGTCAATAGGCTTTTGATATTCTGGCTTTATGATTTCCAAGAACCAAGAACAGAAATCGTCCCAAATGAATGTGTAGATATTTTTCAAACTTTCACTCAAACGATATTTAGAAAAATCGTCCTCTATGCTCAAAAGCATAACATTCATTCTTTGTTTGAACCATTCTATTGCAAGTTTTGAACTTTCTGGTTGAGGAATATCCTCTACAGAAAAGCCTTTCAACAAACGCAAAGCATTCCATATCTTGTTTGAAAAGTTTCTTCCCTGTTCGCAATAACTTTCATCAAATGGCAAATCGTTACCAGCAGGTGAAGACATAAGCATTCCCATTCTTACTCCATCGGCTCCGTAAAGGTCTATCAAATTAAGAGGGTCTGGAGAGTTGCCAAGAGTCTTGCTCATCTTTCTTCCCAACTTATCTCTTACTATTCCTGTGAAATAAACGTTTTTAAAAGGTATCTGTTTTCTAAATTCCAAACCTGCCATTATCATTCTGGCAACCCAGAAGAAGATAATATCCGGTCCTGTTATCAAATCCGAAGTTGGATAGTAGTAGTTGATTTCCTCGTTGTTTGGGTCGTTTATACCATTGAAACAACTCATAGGCCACAACCAAGAAGAGAACCAAGTATCTAAAACATCTTCATCTTGTTTCAAATCTTCTATAGTGCAGTTTGGTAGTATGGTCTGTGCTTTCTTTAAGGCTTCTTCTTTTGTTGGTGCTACAACGAACTCATTGTTTGGAAGATAGTATGCAGGTATTCTATGCCCCCACCACAACTGACGACTGATACACCAATCCTTTGTATCCTCCATCCAATGTCTATATGTGTTTATAAATTTCTCAGGGTGGAATTTTATTTCTCCCTTTTCAACAGCCTCAAGTGCAGGTTTAGCCATATCTTTCATCTTACAGAACCACTGCATTGAAAGTTTAGGTTCAATAGGCACAGAGGTACGTTCTGAAAGTCCTATCTTGTTGTCATAATCCTCCACTTTCTCCATTAGGTTGTTGGCTTGCAAATCCTCCACTATCTTTTTACGACAGTCAAACCTATCCATACCTTTGTATTGCAAACCATTTTCGTTCAGTGTTCCGTTATCGTTGAAAATGTTTATGGATTGAAGTTTATGTTTTATACCTATATTGTAGTCATTTATATCATGACAAGGAGTTATCTTCAATGCACCCGTTCCAAAAGTCATATCCACATACTCATCAAAAACAACAGGTACTTCTCTATTTACTATAGGAACTATAAGTTTCTTTCCTTTTAGATAAGAAAATCTTTCATCGTTTGGATTTACGCAAACGGCAGTATCTCCCATTATTGTTTCAGGACGTGTTGTTGCTACAATAACGTATTTACTTTTATCGTCTGCCAAATAGTAACGAAGATAATACAGTTTTGAGTGTTGGTCTTTATAGATAACCTCTTCATCACTCACAGCCGTTAATGCTTTCGGGTCCCAATTGACCATACGAACACCTCTATATATAAGACCTTTTTCGTACAAAGAACAGAAAACTTTTATAACGGATTCACTCATATCTTCGTCCATAGTAAATTTCGTTCTCTGCCAATCGCAACAGCAACCTAAGGTTTTCAATTGTTGAAGTATTATACCGCCTTTTTCTTCCTTCCATTGCCAAGCGTGTTTCAAAAATTCCTCTCTCGTAAGGTCTGTTTTGTTTATACCTTTCTCCTTTAGAAGATTTACAACCTTTGCTTCGGTGGCTATACTTGCGTGGTCAGTACCCGGTACCCAACAAACATTTTTACCATTCATTCTTTCCTTACGACAAAGTACGTCTTGTATAGTTTCGTTCAGCATATGACCCATATGCAATACTCCTGTAACGTTTGGAGGTGGTATTACGATAGTATAAGGTGTTCTTTCATCTGGTACAGAGTGGAAAAGATTTTTTTCCAACCATTTTTCGTACCATTTACTCTCTACATTTTTCGCAATATATTTAGATTCTAATTCTGCCATATCTCTTATAAATTTTCTACAACTTGCAAAAATACAAAATATTATCTAAACTCATATTTACAAAGTGTTAAAAAATGAAATTGTTGTCTTATTTTGTCTTCACAAGGTAAGGTAGTAGAAAACCAGAACTCTATCATAATTTTGTATTATAAGAACATTAGGAATTTGTATAAAATTAAGTAAATTTGCAAGTTGAAAGCAAAAGATTTTTTTCTTATGAACAAAGTGAGAATAGCAATAATAGGAGCAGGAGCATCTGGTTGTTTTTGTGCAGTAAATATAAAGGAAGAGTTACCTTTTAGTGATATATATGTATTTGAAAGACAAGATAAACCCATGCAAAAACTTCTTTTAACAGGAGGAGGACGCTGCAACATAACAAATACTTTTGAAAACATAAAATCTTTTGCTACTATCTACCCTCGTTCTAATAAACTTATGAGGAGTCTTTTCTATAAATTCAACAACGAAGACCTTATCCGCTGGTTTGAAAACAAGGGATTAAAACTTTATGCCCAAGAAGACAAAAGAGTTTTCCCTGTGTCAAATTCTTCTAAAGAAGTTGCAGATACTCTTTATAGAGAAATGATACATAATGGTGTAAAGATAATAACCAATACCACCGTAAGAAAAATAGAAAAAGAAAACGAGAAATTTATTTTGACTACAGAAGATAAAGATTGTAAAAAATGGGAGTTTGACAAAGTAGTAGTATGTTCTGGTTCTTTTACTGAAAATCTTAGTGGCAAGATGTTATCTCCTTTATCTTTAAACATAGTACAACCTGTTGCATCTTTGTTTTCTTTTAATGTTGATAACAATTGGTGTAAAAAACTTATGGGATTAAGCGTTGAAAATGTTAGTCTAAAAATAGCAGGTACAAAGTTTAAAAGCAGTGGAAGTTTGCTTTTTACCCATTGTGGTATAAGTGGTCCTGTAGTTTTGAAACTATCAAGTTTTGCAGCAAGGTTTCTTTATGAAAAAAATTATCAAACGAAGATTCTTATAAATTGGTGCAACGACAAAACAGATGAACAAATAAGGGATATAATTCTAAACATTGCAAACATACATTCGCAAAAATTGGTAACAAACTATCGTATAGAAAACATAAGTTCTAAACATTGGGAGTATTTCCTTGAAAAAGCAAACATACCTTTTACTTTCAGGTGGTCTTCTCTTACGCCTAAACATATAAATAGATTAGTTTCTTTACTATCTTGCGATGTGTATGATGTAGTAGGAAAATCCAATTTCAAAGAAGAGTTTGTTACTTGTGGTGGAGTAGATATAAAAAATATAGATGTAGAATCTTTGGAATCCAAACAACATAAAGGACTGTTTTTTGCAGGAGAAGTGTTAGATATAGACGCAATTACAGGTGGTTTTAACTTACAAGCCGCATGGACAACAGCGTTTGTTGTAGCAAAAAGCATAATAGAGAAAGAAAAAATTTAGAAGTAGGTATTGTTTTCATTTTCTTAAATTTTTGTAATTTTGCACCTTGAAATTGTAAGCAACTGAAATCAATTTGTAGGATACTCTTGTTTTGCCGAAATTTTGTTGTAAGTGTCTGAAAATTTCATTATCAAATTTTATTATTTACAAACAAAAATTTAAAACAATGAGTAAAGTATCAAAAAAGGTAACATTTACAATCCTTTCTATTTCGTTATTAACTGTAATGGCTGGTGCAGCTATGGCTCCTGCATTAGGAATTATCAGAGAACACTTTCACAGTTATTCAAGCATTCTTGTGCAACTTATAGTCAGTTTGCCAGCGTTTTTCATCATCGTTTCCAATCTGTGTTTCTCTACCTTATGTAGATTTTTTAGGACAAAAACTATTGCAACTATAGGTTTGTTGTTGTATGTCTGTGCTGGAATGGGTGCATATTTCTTTGATAATATTTGGATTATTCTTTGTTTAAGGGCTGTTTTGGGAATTAGTGTTGGTTTTATTATGCCGTTATCTACAGGCTTGCTTTCATATTATTTTCCTCCAGAAGAACAAGCACATCTTATGGGATTATCTGCTGCAATGAATCAAATGGGAGGAGTTGTGGCTACTTTGTTGGCTGGATTTTTAGCAACGGTATCTTGGAACTTGTCTTTCTTTGTCTATGGTTTAGGATTGATTTCCTTAGTACTTGTCTTGCTGTTTCTTCCTAACGAAAAACTTATCTCAAGAACATCAAAGATTTCAGCAAAAACACTTGTTCGTTTTCACCCTTCTGTAATAGGAATGCTTTTACTTATGAGTATTTTCTTTATCTTTCCTACCAATTTTGCAATAACTGCAAAACAATCCACCTCTCTTAGTTCCAATCAAATAACTCTTATAATGGTAGGTTTAGATGTTATTGCTTTCTTTGTAGGTCTTAGTTTTGGTGAGTTGATGAATAAATTCCGTGTAGCCATAAAATATTTTGCACCTTGTTTCTTTTTCTTGGGTTATATGTTTTATGTAATAGATGGAGGAGTTTGGGGATTTATAATTGGTTCTCTTTTCATAGGTATAGCAAATGGAGTAGGTATTCCTTATTTAAATACTATTGCTTCCATAAAAGGAGGAAAAGATTCTGCAACTACTGTTATGCCTCTTTTATCTGCTTCTTTGTATTTGGGACAATTTATTTCTCCTTTGATAGTTAGTCCTTTAAGTAAGGTATTCTTCTCAGAAAATGATTTACTATCTCCTTATAAAATAGGAATGTTTATCTGTATTATATTCTTTATACAAGTCTATACAACAAGACACTTTCAATCTCTTCCACCAGAAAGAAAGTAAGCATAGTTATAAAACAAAAAGAGAACATAACTTCATTTTGGGGTTATGTTCTCTTTTTATCGTTTTTTAATATTATTTTTTAGAACCTGCAGCCTTTACAAATGAAATAAATAATGGTGCTGGGCTTTCCACTGTTGAAGCGTATTCAGGGTGGAATTGAACACCTACAAAGAAAGGATGAGAAGGTATTTCCACAACTTCTACAAGGTTGGTATCTGGGTTTATACCTGTGGCTATCATTCCTGCCTGTTCAAAATCGTTTAGGTATTTGCTATTAAATTCATAACGATGTCTGTGTCTTTCTTTTATATCCTTTTGTTTATAGGCTTCTAAAACTTTGCTACCGTCTTTTAACGTACAAGGATAATTACCCAATCGCATAGTATGCCCCATATTGCTGATTTTCTTCTGTTCTTCCATTATATCAATAACAGGATATGGAGTCTTAGCCATCATTTCGACAGAATTAGCATTTTGCCACTGAAGAACATTTCTTGCAAATTCTATAACAGCACATTGCATACCCAAACAAATACCAAGGAATGGTATGTTGTTTTCTCGTGCAAATTGGCAAGCAATTACCTTTCCTTGAATACCTCTTGAACCAAATCCCGGTGCTACAAGTATTCCATCAAGGTTTGAAAGTTTTTCTTTTACTATATCTACATTCTCTTCTAAAGATTCTGAATGTATCCAACTAACTTTTACCTTTGTTTGCAAGGTTGCTCCAGCATGAATAAGGGCTTCTGTTATGGATTTGTAAGCATCGTGCAGTTCTACATACTTTCCTACTATGCCTATATTTACTTCACTTATTGGATTTTCCAATTTATACAAGAACTTTTTCCAAGAACTTAAGTCTGGTTCAGAACTTATATTCGTTTCAGTCTTTTTTAATACCTGCATATCAAGTCCTTCTTCCAACATCTTCAAAGGAACTTCGTATATTGTAGGAGCGTCTATGCTTTCTATAACGCATTCTTTATCAACATTGCAGAAAAGAGAAATCTTTGCACGAACACTATCTGAAAGATGTCTTTCACATCTGCATACAATAATATCTGGTTGTACTCCCTGAGAAAGCATATTTTTAACAGAGTTTTGAGTAGGTTTGGTTTTCAATTCTCCTGCTGCTGCCAAATAAGGAACAAAGGTAAGATGTATAACAAGAGCGTTTTTACCAAACTCTCTTTTCAATTGCCTAACTGCTTCTACAAAAGGCAAAGACTCTATATCCCCCACTACACCACCTATTTCTGTAATAACAAAATCATACTTACCCGTATTACCAAGTATTTTTACTCTGTTTTTTATTTCATCTGTTATATGAGGAATAACTTGCACTGTGCTACCAAGATATTCTCCTTTTCTTTCTTTCTCTATTACAGCAGAATATATTCTTCCTGTGGTAACGTTGTTTGCTTGCGAAGTACGAACATTTGTAAATCTTTCATAATGTCCAAGGTCAAGGTCTGTTTCTGCTCCATCTTCTGTTACATAACATTCTCCGTGTTCGTAAGGGTTAAGAGTGCCGGGGTCAACGTTAATATATGGGTCTAGTTTTTGATTTGTTACCGAAAAGCCTCTTGATTTCAAAAGCAAAGCCAAAGAAGATGATATTATACCTTTTCCTAATGAAGAAGTAACACCTCCTGTTACAAATATATATCTTGTATTCTGCATAATAAAAAATAGTTTCTGTTTTATACGAGTTGCAAAGTTAAGAAATTTTTCTTGGTTCTAATAAAATAAAACAAAGAAATATTTTTCTAAAACCTTATTCTACGTTCGTAGAACTTTGTTTTAATTTTCTAAAACAAAGAAAGAGAATTCTAAAACAAAGTTTCGTAAAATTAAAACAAAGAGATAGAAAATTATTTCTTTGTTTCGTGAAAGTGAAACTTTGTTTTTATTTTTCTATCTCTTTATTTATGATAGTACAACAATGTCTTTATATTATTTTACTACAACTAATTTGTCTGATTTTATTATAGTAGAGTTCTTTGTTACTGTATAATAATATATTCCTGTTGATAGGTTGTTTATATTTATAGTTTGTTTGCCGTTATCCTTTGATAAGGTTGCTTTTATAACTTCATTGCCGTTTATATCCTTTATAGATAAAGTATAAGTACCGTTTTCCATAAATAAATAAACAAGTTCTATTTCTGTACTTGCAGGGTTTGGCGTTATGGAAATATTATCCTTTAGTGTTGTTTCTTTTTTAGAGTTTTTATTTTCTATCATTTGATTTATTTCCTCCATATCTGCTATAAATACTTTAGGGTGGTCTGTGTTTCTTATCTTTTTGAAAGAGAATATATCTCTTACGTGTTGGCCTACTCGTGTAGAATGAGATTCCATATCCATCAACAATTCTGTAGGTATATTGTATAGATTTTTATATTCTTCTAAATAATTGATGTAGTCTATATAGTCGTATATTTCATCTTCGTTTTCTTCGTCTGTAATTGTATTTAGTACGTTTCTTGCTTGCTCATAATCTTTTTGTGCAAGATATATCTCCACCATATCCAATTTATCCTCAAATATTTTTTCGTTTTCTTCCTCTTGTATATCCAAAACATTGTCTATTTCTGCTATATTTTCTGAGTTTAATAAATTTAGTTTCAGTTTATTGCAATTAACTCCTGCATTTGTTGTTGTATCCTGTTCCACATTACCAACTGTATTTATCTCTCCATCATCTTCATATATCCAATAGTGTATCGTATCCGCATTAAAATTTGCTAAATCAAAAGCATTTCCTGTAGAATAATTATATGCTGGTTGAGTAATAGTACCTTGAGATTGTTTTATACCTACTATTTTTCTACCACTATTTTCATAACCATATCCATTTACATAGATACCAAATATATTTTTTGCAAAATTATTGCATCTATATTCTAATCCTTGTTGGGTAATATTATCTAAATTGCCTTGCATTGCACAATTTATTCCTAATGCTTGTGTCCCTGCATACAAATTATTAAAAGTATTGTTTCTTACTATATCATCATATCCGTTTGTATTACTTATTTGCAATCCTACTGCATAATAAGTTGAACCTTTTCCTAAAAATTCATTTCCCTGTACTGTAAAACCATGAGAATCATCTATTATTACTCCTATTGCTTCTGCTTCTATAGGAGTTCCTGCCATAAATAAGTGTTCTACTCCTCTTGGGTTTATGTTGAATGTGTCTTTTGTTATTTGCAATCCTCCTATGCTACCTGTTGCGTGTATTCCAAAGGTATTATCTGTAAAAATTGCATTATTTATAGTGCAAGTTTTTGTTAATATACTTAAATCATTTATTCCATACGTTAACCCATTGAATTTTGAAAATATTGGTCTTATAAATTCCGGAGCATAATTTACTATAATACCTGTTTCTATTGCGTCTATACCATAAGTTATTATCGTAGTATCTGTCAATTGATTATTAAATGTACAACCATAAAACTTTATTCCCTCCATTCCGTACATGGATATATGTCTTAGTTCTGTTTGCTCATGTTCTATCATATCTGTGTTCCATGTAAAAGTGCATTGATTAAGAGTGTTTATATTTTCGTTTGGGTAATCCATCATTGAAATAGATACTTGATTGTTAGTAAAACTGCTTTTATATCCTTTAAGTATTGCTCCTGTAAACAAAAAAAATGCATATTGTGCATTCTCTACCTTTGCATTATTTAGTGTTACCTTTCCTTGATTGGATAAGGTTTGGTTGTCTTCTGAACCCTGTACTTCTACACCTGCCCAATATTCATTTTCACAAGCATTTGTTATTGTGCCATTTGTTACGTTCAACTGTCCACCTCTTTCTACTATTATCTGTGTATTGGGTGCCATATGCAAAGTAGAGGTTATGTTCAGTGTTCCTCCATTTTTTATTGTTATATCTCCAGCAGAATAGATGGGAGTATTTATAGAAACATTCCCTGTTATAATTCTATTTGTTAGAAAAGGACTTTTTCCCACTAAACATGGAAAATATTCTGTTCCATCGCATACAGATACATTTGTATTATTTGGGTCTAACCAATATTTAAGTTGTTTTGATATACTTGTATCATTATCCCATGACACACTAAATTTTCCATAATAAGATTTTTTATATACAGCACTATCACATATATTTGTTACTATTGATGTTCCTCCACGTAACTGACCTATTACACGATGATTTTCGTTTAATAATGGTGAACCTGATGAAAAATTTTCCGTAATATCATATCCATTAACTGTTTCCTCCCATTGCACTCTCCAATAATTATGATTTAAATCACTTACAATAGAATTTTGTTTTACAGTGGCTATCTTTTTTGTTTTACCTTTAGGGTGATGTATTCCTACACCTGTATTTCCTATACTCTCATTACTATCCCAACCTAAATAATATAAATCTATTCCTGCCACATCTTTAGGGTCTTCATTTAAAAGCAATAATACAAAGTCCGAATTATTTTCTGTTTCTGTACTTGCTATCAAAATAGCCCTTCCCCCTGTTATTACAGAGGTATGTAAAAAAACATCTTCTCCACAGGTATCAGAATCATAATTCCATTGAAATTTCAAACTCGTTATAGATATTGGTTCAGATAATTTAGAAAGCTCATCTACTGCATGTTTTGTTGTAAGCACATACGGTATATAATCATTATCTGTATTATTTACTAATGCACCTGTGAATGAAGATACATCATTCACTATTATTTTAACAACTGCATTCTTTTCTTTATGCCAATCATACCCCTCTATACAATTAACATTTACGTGGCAATCATTATTATTTGTCGTATTTAAACCTATATTTTTTGGTCTTTGTTCATTCAGTCCATGTAATGAAATTTTTCCAATATCTAAAACTCTATATGGTATATTGTATTCAAAAATAAGTGTATCTAATTTTTTATTTATTACTGTACCATGTTTGGTTTCCCATGTTGAATCTAATTTTGTATCAAGTTTTTTTTCTACAGCCAATCGTTGTTCTCTTTGTTTTTGTTTTTTCTCATAAGAAATATTGTCAATCAATTCTTTATTACTATAACTCCATATATAAAACTTTGAATCTTTTGCCATTAGAAATGTATCAAAATATATATTAAGTAATTCTATATCCTTAGGTATAACTATGGCTAATCTCCATACCTTACTACCATCTTTCAACGTTTCCCATTGCCCAGAATTTTCCAATGTATAATTTAAATAATGAGGATATGCCCAAAGTTGAAACTCTCTCGTTTCCCAATAGTCGTCCCAATATTTAATAACACTATCGGATAAATGCTCTAAGACTTCTACTTTCTCTATTGGTCTTAAATCTCTTTCTTGCCAACTTCTTGGTAATTCCCATTCTTCTTGTCCCAATGTTACTGTTGTACTTATAAACATTAGCAATACTGTTAATATTATCTTTTTCATTTTATGTATTTTTTTTTGTTAATACTATTTCTTCTAAAATTAAAACGAAGAGATTATTGTTTTATTTTATATCTCTTCGTTTCGTTTTGTTCCTACATTTATATATCCAGACTCTCTATAACTAAACATATGTCCTACCCTATATATAGACAAACAACCCTTATCTTTTGTATGTGGTGGTATATAGTACTCTATTACTAATGTATCTGTTTGAATATAGGATGAGGTCATATAATCCCATTTTTTCAATTTTTCGTTATAACTATCATCTAAAATATTACTACACCATTGATACATAACTCCATTACGCATATCTTTATATCCATAAACATATACCTTTGCACAATATGGTATAGAAAATTTGTTAAATAAAACACTTGTTTCACTTGCTTTTGGACTACATACAGCAAAACGCCATAATAGACTACCATCTTTTAGTGTATCCCATTGCCCAGAATTGTCTATATTATAATCAACTATTCTCAATATTCCACCAATATCTTCATTTTCTTTTGTCAATTTATCTATGGTGTCTTTTGTTAATTCTTTAAGCATTTCTACTTTATCTATTGGTCTTAAATCTCTTTCTTGCCAACTTTTTGGCAATTCCCATTCTTCTTGTCCCAATGTTACAGTTACACTTATAAACATTAGCAATACTGTCAATAATGTCTTTTTCATATCTATATCATTTTTTATGTTAATACTATTTCATCTAAAATTAAAACGAAGAGATTATTGTTTTATTTTCTTTTTGTGAAATAAGGTATAGTAAATATAAGTTTAGAAAATAATAAAGTCGGCACATAATAGCACCGACTTTATTTTCATATAAAATTTTCGTATTATTTTACTAAATCTGCATTGTATCTTTGTAGGGTTTCCAAAACATTTACTCTTACATGAATGTAGTCTGTTACACCCATAGCGTTTAGTTCTGCTGTAACATCTTCTGGTAATGCACCCGCTACAATTATATGTTTGATTTTTCCATTAACAACAGGCAAAACTTCTTTAGCCATTTCCATATACTCGTCATCTGAAGAGCAAAGTACAAGTATATCTGGCTTTTCTTCTAAAACTTTTTCTGCTCCTTGTTTTGCGTTGTCAAAGTTTTCAGTCTTCATTTGATAACCTACAACACCAAAGAAGTTTGTTGCGAAACCTGCTCTTGCGTTTCTCATAGCAAGATTACCATAACCCAACATAAATACTTTTGGTTTGTTTTCTGAATGCATAACCTTTAATCTTAAATCTTCAAAAGGTTTTGCTTCTCTTCTGCATGGTAAAACTTTGAATTTAGCGTCTGAATCTTCCTTGCAACAACATTCTTGTTTCTCTACATTTATTTCTTGTTCTGCAAGGTTTGGATATTGGTTTGTTCCAACTATAACTTTCTTTCTTCTTGCCAAATTCTTTGCAGTATTAGCATCTGTTTCTGCTATTTTATCTTGGATATATGAAGATTCTATTGCTTTAGCAAAGCCTCCCATATTCTCTATTTCTTGGAATATTTTCCAAGATTGTTCTGCTATATTATTAGTCAATGTTTCTATATAATAAGAACCAGCAGATGGGTCTACAATTTTATCAAGGTAAGACTCTTCTTTCAAAAGTATTTGTTGGTTTAGGGCAATACGTCTTGAGAATTCATCGCTTTGTCTTAATGCTATATCAAAAGGTGTTACACTGATAGAGTCTGCTCCCGCTACTGCTGCAGACATAGTTTCTGTAGTCGTTCTTAACATATTTACATGTGCATCAAATACAGTCTTATTGTATCTTGTATTTTCTGAATGTATATGTATGTGAGCGGCTTTTTCTGTTGCACCTTGATATTGTTCTGTTATCTTGCACCAAAGCAAACGTGCTGCACGTATTTTTGCTATTTCAAAGAAATAGTTTCCTCCTGTAGCGAAAGAAAACATCATTCTATCTCCCACTTCATCTGCAGAAAATCCTCTTTCTGTCATTTCGTACAAATATTCGTTTGCTTGAGCCAAAGAAAAACCAAGTTCTTGTGTAATAGAAGAGCCTGCATTTCTGTACATTCTTCCATTTACTGTAATAACGTCAAAGAAAGGCAAATTCTCTTGTGAATATTTTAGAATGTTTGCAAGTTCGTTCATATTTTCTTCACAAGTTGCATAAAACTTACCGTGCTTTAAAGCATAGAAGAAAGAATCAAAATTTATACTTCCTTGTAGTTTCTTTGCATCTAAACCTTTGTTTATAGCATAAGAAACATATAGTTTCAGTAAGTTAAGGAAGTTTTTAGCCTTTACAAAATTAACTTTTATCATTTGAATACCTATTCCATCAAATAGAATATCCAAATCTTTCTCACTTTCTATTTCCTCTGCATTTACTCCTATAGAGTTTGCACCTCTTTCTAAGGCTTCAAGGCATATAGTATTCTGTTCTTTAAGATTAGATGTATCTACATCTTGTCTTATATCCCATTCGTTATCTTGTTTATTGTATCCTCTTACAAATGGTTTTTCATCTGGATTTGCTTGCAAATAGTCAAGATTTTCTATATCGTTGGCTCTGTAATAAGGTTTTACATCAAATCCTTCTTCCGTTTTCCATATAAGTTTTTTGTTATAATCAGCCCCTTTTAAATCTTTTTCTATTGCGGCTTCCCATTCCTGTGTGGAAACGGGTGGAAATTCGTTAAATAACTTCTGTTGTTCCATAATATGTTTTTATTTCTTTGTGTTTATTTCTTTATGCTTTCCTGTTTATAAAAAAAGCAACTATGAAAGAATAACTTTCACAGTTGCAAAGATATAATTTTTTTTCAAACTAATAAAACTTTCTTTTATTATTTTGCACCACTAAGTTCTTTTATAAGAGTAGCATCGGCTTGTGCACCTTTAGTATCTCCACTCTTACTTCTACAGTTTGCTCTTAGTTTTAAAGCGTTTAAGTTCTTAGCATCCTTTTCTATAATCTTGTTTAAGTCTGCTATGGCTTCTTTATATTTGTTTTGTTTATAATATGTGCTGGCTCTACGATAAAGAGAGTTCATATCATTAGCATTTAATTCTATAAGTTTGCTATAATCTGATATAACAGCATCATAATTCTTCAAAGTATTGTTTATAGCTGCTCTATAAGTATAAAGTTGTGTTGTTTGCATACCAAGTTCTTCTGCTTTAGAATAATCTTCTACTGCTTTTTGGAAGTTTTCTGCTCCTTTTGGTTCTAAAGAATAGTATGCGAATGCTCTATCATTATAGAATGCTGCTTCGTTAGGATTTATTGCTATGGCTTTTGTAAGGTTATCTATTACACCTTGCCAATCTTTTTGCATACCGTAAGCAGATGCTATGTTTTTGTAATATTCCACATTATTAGGGTCTAACTCTGATACTGCTTTTAAATCCTCTATATATGAAGTATAATCTTTTAAAGCCATATGTGCATTGGCTTTTTCCAAGATAGCATCTTTGTCTTGTGGGTTTGCTTTTAGTAGTTCTTCACAATCTGCTATGGCTTGTTTAGAAAGTCCTTGTTTGTTGAAAGCTTGAGCTCTAAACATATAGGCTTTGTTTAATATGGTTTTATCTTCAGGATTTTTTGAAATAAACTCTGTAAAGGCTGCAACAGATGCTTGATAGTTTTCTTTGTTGTATTCTGCTAAACCTTTGTAATAGAATGCAAAATCCCAAGTAGGTATTTCGCTTCTGCATTGTTCAAAACTTGAAATCATAGCGTCCCAATTCTTCTCTGTATTAAGTTGAGAATAGGTTGAAATCCATTTGTTCAATGTTTCTTCTGCACTTTGTGCAAACAAAGTTACACCTGAAAAAATAAGTGCTAATGTTAAAATTGTTTTTTTCATCTCTTTATTTGTTTTAATTATTATTGACTAATGTTTTTATAATCTAAATTTAATATAATTTATAGGTTTGCCCTCTTTAAGATACATCTTTTCATAAAACGTCTGAATTTCTTTAACGTCTTCTTCTATGGTTGTATTGTACAAATCGCTTGTAGCAAAGATTATGCCGTGTTTTTCCTTCTCAAGAGTTTCTACTGTATAATCATACAACTCTCTTGAGTCTGTTTTTAAGTGCAAAATAGCATCTTTTTTCAACACCATAGCATATCTTTCTAAAAATCGTGGATTTGTTAATCTTTTGTTCTCGTTTTTTAACTGTGGGTCGGGAAAAGTTATCCAAATCTCATCTACTTCATTCTTTTCAAAATAAGAAGAAATCATCTGAATATGACAACGAAGAAAAGCCACGTTTTTCATATTGTTTTCTGTCGCTGTTTTACAACCTCTCCACAATCTTGCACCTTTTATATCTATACCTATAAAATTTTTATCCTTATATTTTTCTCCCAATCCTACAGTGTATTCTCCTTTTCCGCAACCGAGTTCCAAGACTATAGGGTTATCGTTATGAAAATACTCTTTGTTCCATTTTCCTTTCAAAAAGAAATCCTTATCCTTTATTTCATCATAAGGAATTTGAAACAGATTATCAAAAGTTAAGTTCTCTGCAAAACGTTGTAATTTATTTTTACCCATACTAATACAATCCTTTAACGTGAGATTTTTGTGCAATAAATTCTTTCAAGTAATAAGGCTCAAAATATGCTACATCTTCAAAATCCTTTAACATATATTTATCTAAAGCAAACTTCACCATATTTTTCGCCGATAACTGTGTATCTAAATCATATATACAATTAGTATCATTTAAGACTGTCTTACATTTCTCTGCTCCATCGCCAAGTAATACTATCTTTTTATCTTTATGATACTCTTTATACAAATCTTCCTCTATTATATCCGCAGAAATAGGTTTTATGGTTTGAAATTCTCCGTCATATATTGCAGTATAGACTTCCATTCTTCTTGCATCTATCATAGGCATATAAAGAACATCTTTGTATTTCAAACTTGCACCATAAGCCAATATTTGTAAGGTTTCTACACTTATCAAAGGTACGTCCAAACCATACGCTATCCCTTTGGCAGAAGAAACACCTATCCTTAAGCCTGTATAAGAGCCGGGACCTTTACTTACTGCCACTGCATTTATAGACTGTATCGTATAAGGAGTATTAAAAAACAGTTCTTCTATCAATACAGATAGTTTCTGAGAATGTTGCCTCTGTTCTTCGTTCTCTTTGTATGCTACTATATCTTCTCCTTTGGACAGACAAACAGAACAATTTCCTGCAGCAGTTTCTATAGATAATATTATAGGTTTTTCTTCTTTCATTCTATGTAAAAAATTTCCGAATTGCAAAGGTAACAAAAAATATCGTATTTTTGCAAAAAAAGATATGTTGTTTTTAAAAGTTTTAATTTATGTACATAAGGTTATACAATAGTAGCATAAAAGAAAATCAATTAAATAAAATCGTTTCTCTTTTGCAAGAAGACGGTGTAATCATTATTCCTACAGATACTTTATATGCTTTTGTCTGTGATATAAACAGTCATAAGGCAGCCAAACGTCTTGCTTCTATCAAAGGTAAAACGTTAGAAAAAAGCAATTTTTCTATACTTTGTAGCGATATTTCTCAGGCTTCTGCATACGTAAAGCCTATGAGCAAAGACCAATTCTCTTTTATAAAAAAATCCGATGCAGAAGGATTTACTTTTGTTTTAAACTCCTCTACCCTTACTCCTAAAATATTTTTATCAAAGAAAAAAACAATAGGAATAAGACTACCAAAACACCCCGTTTGCGTTGAAATATTGGAAAGATTGCAAAGACCACTTTTAGTTTCTTCTGTAGAGCATTTGGATTGTATGGAAGAAGAATACTACTGCAATGCTGAACTTATCTATGAAAAGTATTCCTCATTGGTAGATGCAGTCATAGAGTGTGAAGGTTGTGCAAACACCCCTTCTACTGTAGTAAATATGACTGATAATAATGATTTTATAATAGAAAGACAAGGTTTAGGTATAGTAATGTAAAACAAAAATTTATTTTATACGTTTTAATAGAAAATCTTTGCGTGAATGAAAAAAAATTTAAAGTACATATTGCTTTTTATTCTTTTGTGTAACATATCTTTTGCACAAGATACTGTTGATGTATCTCGTATTATGAAAAAAGCAGTGTATGAAAATGATTTTCAAAGAGCATACAAAATCTACTCCACTGCAAAAGAGGAAAATTACTACAATATGGAGAGTTTGGAAAGAATACTTTGTCAGATAAAATATTTGGAAAAAGACTATGAAAACGCAAAATACTATGCACAAAAACTATATAACGAAGATGAAAATGATTTTCTGACAGATATTATTCAGATAATATGTTGGGCAAAAAAGAAAAACAACAACGAACTTATAGGAGAAAGAATACAAGATATTCTACAAGATGGCTATATTCCTAATACCATTTTGCAAGATATGAAAACCTTTCCAAAAAGCGATTTTAAAAACCTTTCAGATGCTGTTTCTTCGTACATAAAAGACAACAAGATAACAGAAAAAGAAGACTTATATCCTTTTCGTACTTTACTTACTTTATTATTTTTTTGCCAAGATAACTATATGCAGTGTTACAATGCTGGTATAGAACTAATCAGCGAAAACAATTCAGATGTTATCTACTATATATTAGGATTTGTAAGAGAGAAACGACACGAATACAATTCAGCTATTGCTTTCTACAATCTGTCTATAAAAAAGGGATTTAAGGATTATGATGTTTTTCTTCACAGGGCTATTTGTAAAGGGCAACTATCTGCATACGAATCTTCTAATAAAGACCTTGATACTTGTCTTTCTATGGATACAAATTATTATGCTTTATTTCTTAAAGGTATAAACTACAATTATTTACAGGAATACAAGAAAGCCTTATATTGTTTCAACCTTTCACTAAATCTTAACGATACTTTTTCACCTACATATAATTATAGAGGAATAGTTTATGCGAATTTGAAAGAGTATGATTTTGCAGTATTGGATTTTCGTTTGGCTTTAAAGATGAACCCTAAAACAGCCTTTGCACATAACAATCTTGGAATTTCATTAGAGAAAACAGGCAAAGTACAAGATGCTATAAACGAATACCTTATGAGTGTAAAAATGGAGCCAGACTTTTTTGACGCATACTATAATCTTGGTCGCAATTACACTTATCAAAAAAAGTACAAAAAAGCCGTTAAATATCTCAACTCTGCACTTCTTTTGGAACAGCAAGTACCTGATATATATTATCTTCTCGGTATAAACTATGCACATATGGAGAAAAAAGAAAAGGCTTGTTCATTTTTACAACAAGCACTTAGTATGGGACACACTGAGGCCGAAGAAAAAATAAAATCTTATTGTGAAAACAATTCAAATATTGAAATAGAACAAGATATAAACTTTGATAACAATTCTGAAAACATTTTTGTAAAAACTTCTAATACAACTCCATCTGAAGACAACGAAGATTTTGAAGAATAATTTGCACTTCTTATTTTTTTTCCTCAAAACACCCCACTCCTACTCCCTAAAATTTTTCACCTATAACTTCGTTTTAATTTTCTATCTCTTCGTTTTAAAAAATTAAAATATTTTATATTATTTTTTTACAATATTTTTTGTTTTTTATTAAAAAATATCTATATTTGCAACTTCAAATTATAAAAACATCTTCGTTATGAAAAAACAATTATTCTTTTTAATTTTTATTGCAATCAGTAGTTACAGTTTTTCACAAATTGCTACAGGTGCTGTCTCTGAAATAAGAGAATTTTTGGAATATACTCCTATGAGTAGTTCTGGTTTAACTAAAGTAGAAATTTACAAAGACAATACGAGTGTGATGCTCGCTCAGGAAGACGGTAAATGTTATTGTTTCTATTTGATGACCTCTGATAGTATAGAAATCTCTAAATTTGTTCTTCCAGAATATTTTTCTGTTAATGATTTTGTAATCCTTGATTATGTTATCTATTTTTGTGGTATGTATAATGGACAATATGGGGTTATTGGTTCCATACAGATGAGAAAAATTTTTGATTATCATACAGAAGAATTTACTTACAAAATCATTTACGAAACAAATTCCTTGTCAAAAATAAAAGCATATAACGAGGATAATATTCATTTAGCCTGTATAGGTACAAATATTGGTAGTAGTGGAAATATGTCTCAAACAGACGATGTTGTTGTACTTTGTTGCATAGGTTGTGGTGATATTTATTACATAGACTATATAAGTAACCAATATAATTACAAAGGTCATTATGAAAGAAATCATTTACAAGACATAGAGGTTAATGATAAATACATTGTTACTATAGCACATTATGATACTGCTTTATATTTACCTGTTTATGATACTATAATTAAGACTAAATATGATACAATAGGCACTATTATAGATACTATTCACGACACTATATCTACAGGAAATATTATTGATTATAGAGGAGACTTAAACAGAATGATTCAAGTAAGAAGATATGAAAGAGCAAATTTGGGAAACCCTACAATTAGAACATTCTATATGGATTGGGGTGTTAGTAATGATTTTTACAATTATTTACGAGATGGATTATTTTTGACAAAAAGATATGACCATCATGAAATGGGGTTTGTTGGTACTATAACAGATACTAATAACAATGTATATGCTTTTATGTATACACTATCAACTGACAGTCTTAAACCTAACATATCTCTTCTTCAACAACCTTTAATTTTGGATTATAATAATTCGTCTATTTACACAAATGTAAGAGATATAGAATATAATGAATCTACCGAAAAACTATATCTTCTTTCTTCCATAAAAAGTGATACAGATAACACATATAAATATAGAGTTCATACTCTTGATTTAATGCACTATAATTATAATACATCATTTTGGTGTGAACCTTACTATAATATTATAGAGGAAAAAACTATATTAAATAATTTTAAACTATACGACAATAATAATTATTTAGCGGTTGTTGGTATATCTGGCACAGGTGAGTTATATACATGGAATCAAAAAACTGATTTTAATAGTTATTGCATGTCATCTGGAATTGATAATATTATGCCAGTGAAAAAAATTCTTAAGAGAGTACCGGTATTTGATGGAGAATCTTTAAATACACATACATCTAAGTGGAATTTTGATAATGGTTGTTTAAAAATATTAAAATACATAACAAATTGCATTCAATATTAAAGAAGGAGGATAGTTTATGAAAAAATCTTTATTAAAAATATTGTTTCTAAGCATTATTTTTACTCTATTTAGTAAAAACGTTTCGGCTTCATTACCTGATACTATTGTTTATTACAAGCCATATTTTGTTGATGAGTGTATAGGAACATTACGCAATAATATATATGTAACAGGTGTATGTGGTGGAAGAGGACTCAATTATTATGAATTAGCCCAACCGTATATTTTACAAGAAGGGGAATCTATTAGAATAAAGGGTGTCGGTTTTTTAGGAGATTTTTATTATATAGATATAGAAGATGGTGGTAATATTGATTCTTATTTTCGCAATATAAATATTTATCAAAATGATAGACTTATAAAAAGTGTACCATACGATACTTGTGTAAAAGCATACGGAGAACCTGGTTTTGATGATGTGGTTCACAATATATATTTTTATGAAGAATTGGTCTTATCAGATAATTTTTTATTATCAATAGAAACAATGCCAGAGTCTTATGCAAATATAACAGAAACAGGTATTTTTGGTAGGGAAACTTATTGCGAGAGTTTCAATTTAGAAGATAGAGAAGCATACCACCCACTTGCCAAAGTGAATAATGAATGGATAAAAATGGACAATACAGTTTTTGGTTCTATGAGTAATCCTTGTGATACGTGTCTTAGGTTCTTGTATCTTTTTCCTATACTTGTACCAGAGGAAAATGATGATAATGAAGAAAGTTCTTTAAGTGAAGTTGTAGAAAATAGTGTTAAGGTTTCTCCAAATCCTGCAAAAGATTTTGTAAATATCTCTTGCAAAGAAATGATTACTTATATAGATATTAAAGATATAACAGGCAGAACCCTAATCTCAAAACAATATTTTGATAACACAGTGCAAATAGATACAAAATCCTTACAACAAGGTTGTTATATCTTAAACATAAAAACAAACTCCAATTCTTACTCCGAAAAGTTGATAATAAGATAACAATACATTTTTTTACCGAATAAAATTTTCAAACTTTATAATTATACACCCACAAAGCGAAGTTCTGTTTTTTATAGAACTTCGTTTTAATTTTCTAAAACTTGATTCTAATTTCGTAGAACTTCGTTTTAGAATTCTCTTTCTTTGTTTTAGAAAATTAAAACTTTGTTTCGTGAAATTAAAACAAAGAGATAGAAAATTCTTTCTTTGTTTTAGAAAATTAAAACAAAGTTCTACAGAAATAGAACGAAGTTTTGTAAGAGTGG
>JAFUGA010000010.1 GCA_017469625.1 Bacteroidales bacterium | reverse complement strand
GAGAAGTTTGATGCAGCTATTGCCGCTGTCGCACATAAGAAGTTCGACGGAATGGATGTGCCTGCATTGCTGAAGGACAAACACGTCATCTTTGATGTGAAGTGCACTCTGGATAGAAATATTGTTGATGGAAGACTCTAAAGATACTATAAACAGAGTTCTAGTACTCACAAATAACATAGGTGGTCTTCATAGCTTCCGAAAGGAGGTTATGAAAGCTATAATTGATACTGGTTATGAGGTATATATATCAAAGCCAGATGAAGATGAAAGGGTTAAGTATTTCGAAGGAATGGGTTGTCGCATCATCAAAACTGATTTCAGTTGTCGTGGAATGAATCCTTTGGCGGATTTGAAATTGATGTTGACCTATAGAAAGTTGATAAAGCAACTGAAACCCAAGGTCGTATTAACTTATACTATCAAGCCCAATGTTTATGGTGGAATGGCCTGTCGTTTAAACAAGACTCCACAGATTGTCAATGTGACTGGTCTTGGTGATGCTATAGAAAATGGAGGTTGGTTGCAGAAACTTACGGTCACGTTGTATAAGGTAGGAATAAGTAAAGCGAAATGTGTATTCTTCCAGAACCGAAGTAATAGAGATACTTGTATTAAACTGGGTATTGCAAATGAAACGTCTAGGAAGTTGCCAGGTTCAGGAGTTAATTTAGCCCACCATACTTATCAGGTATATCCAGCAGATGGAATCATTCGCTTCTTGTTTATAGCAAGATTACTGAAAGATAAGGGAACGGATGAGTTTTTTGAAATGGCAAAGACTATTAAGGATAAATATTTGCATACGGAGTTTCAGATACTTGGATGGATAGAGGGAGACTATCAGCAGCAGTTAGATGATTTAGTTGCAAAAGGAATAGTTGTTCATTTAGGAACCACATCGGATGTGCGACCATATCTTAAGGATGTGCATTGCACAATCATGCCATCGTACCATGAAGGAATGTCTAATGTGAATTTGGAGAGTGCTGCCAATGGAAGGCCTGTTATTACAACAAATGTTCCTGGTTGCAAGGAGACAGTTGATGATAATATAAGCGGCTTCTTAGTTGAAGCCAGAAACACACAGAGCTTGATAAATGGTGTTGAGCGATTTCTTGCTTTGTCTTATGAGCAAAAGAAACAAATGGGTATTGAGGGACGTAAAAAAGTGGAGAGAGAGTATGATAGACAGATTGTTGTCAAAGAGTATCTTAAAGCGATAGCAAATGTATAAGCATTTTTTTAAACGAGTATTTGATTTTTGCATAGCATTGGTGGCACTGATCGTGCTGTGCCTGCCATTGCTGATTATTACCATTTGGTTGCACTTTGCAAATAAGTGTGCAGGGACATTTTTTTTACAGGACAGGACAGGGAAGAATGCAAAAATATTTAGGGTGATTAAGTTTAAGACCATGACTGATGAAAAGGATTCAGAAGGAAATCTTTTGCCGGATTCAGAAAGATTGACAAGGATAGGAAAGTTTGTTCGTTCAACCTCTATAGACGAATTACCTCAGTTAATAAATGTATTGAAGGGTGATATGGCTTTGATTGGTCCAAGACCGTTATTACCTCAATATTTATCCTTATATTCTTCTGAACAGGCTCGCAGACATGAGGTTAGACCAGGTATTAGTGGTTGGGCACAGTGTCATGGGAGAAATGCGATCAGTTGGACGGAAAAGTTCAAACTTGATGTATGGTATGTGGATCATGTGAGTCTGTCGACGGACATGAAGGTGATATTCATAACAATCAAAAACGTGCTGATGAGAAAAGATATTAATTCTGCGACAGCAACAACAATGGAGTATTTTGATGGAACAAACTGATAAAGTATATCTTTACGGAGCTAGTGGGCACGCCAAGGTAGTGAGGGATATAGTTAAGTTATCCTACATAGATGTACAATGCCTGATAGATGACAATCCAGAGGTAAATGAGCTGGACGGGCTAACTGTCGTACATTCTGCGGAAGGTCTGTCTCCTATTATCGTGACTATAGGTGACTGTTTGATGAGGCGTAAGATAGTTGAGAAATTGGGTGACCGTGAATATATGACAGTGGTTCATCCCAAGGCTATTCTTGCAGATAGCGTTAAGTTAGGAATGGGAACGGTAGTGATGGCAGGGGCATTGCTCAACCCTTACACTGTCGTGGGTGACCATTGTATTATCAATACTGGTGCATCGTTGGATCACGACGTGAAGATAGGTGACTTTGTGCACATTGCACCTCACTGCACAGTCTGTGGTGGTTCGGAAGTTGGGGGCGGTACGTGGTTAGGCGCAGGCTCGACTGTGATACAGGGAGTTAAAATTGGGATGGATTGTTATATTGGAGCGGGTTCGGTGGTGGTGAAAGACATACCTGACGGCTGCTTGTGCTATGGGAATCCTGCGAGAGTGATTAAACAAATTAACAATATGAATATGACAATGCAAAAAATCGAACTGGGGGGGGGAAAAAAACGATTTTTTAGTTTAGAATGTGGTTACTCCCTGGAAAGGAGGGTGGCAGCATGAAAGACATAGCAATCTTTGGTGTGGGTGGTTTTGGTAGAGAAGTACTTGCATTGATTAAGGACATTAACAAAGTGACACCTACATGGAATATAGTGGGTTTCTTTGATGACGGATACGAGAAAGGTGTTATGGTGAACGGCTATCCAAATCTGGGTAAAACGGATGACCTGAATCAATGGGACAAACCGCTTAGTCTTGCAATTTCAATAGGAAGTCCTGTCATCAAAAAAAAGATACTGAATAAGATCTACAACCCACAGATAGAGTATCCTACACTAATACATCCATCAGTGTGGATTGGTGAAAAGGAATTTGTGGAGATTGGGAAAGGCTGTATTATCTGTGCTGGCGTGATGATAACCACCAATGTCCAGATTAAAGACTTTGTGATACTGAACCTGCAATGCACGGTGGGACATGATACCGTTATCAATGAGTATGCCTCTTTTATGCCCTCGGTGAATATCTCTGGTGAAGTGAATATTGGTGAGGGTGTGTATGTGGGAACAGGAGCAAAGATAATCAATCAACAGGAAATAGGTGAGTATACCATAGTAGGAGCAGGGGCGGTAGTGACCAAGACACTACCAGAGCATTGTACTGTTGTGGGGGTACCAGCGAAGCCTATCAAATGTTCTATTGAGATAGTTGATAACCAAAATAATAAAACATTTCTGGAGAAAAAAAAGTAGAGTTAAAAATAAGTTATTTAAAGATATGACAAGTTTAGTAAATGTTAGAATAATTGAGTTGTCTAAATTCTTAGATATTAGGTGAAACTTCTTCTTAAGTTTTTTGTATCCTATGTTTATAAAAAAGGAGGATTATATCAGGGATTATCAGGAATTTTTAGACTTTAGAAGGACTTTGAAATAATTTATTTAGAAAAATTGCATTATATAGCAAATTTATTTATATCTTTGCAAAAAATAAAAGTTAAATAATCAAATAATCAAATAAATATATATACTATGAAAAAATTATATACATTATTTGTGGTGATGTTGTTAGTTGTGAGAGTTGTGGGGCAAGGGAGTATGAGTGTGCAGACTGTAACGCCAAATAGTGTTACTATAGAATATTCTTTAGATGCGGAGAAATCTTTGCATCTGTTTAAAGACACTATGATTTTTTATGAAGACTTTGCTAATTTTCCTATAACTTCATCTTATGATATTGCACGCACAGGTATTCCTGTCAATCTTCCTAATTCATATACTAAATATCCTGGTTGTGAAGGTCGTTATTTATTACATACAGAAGGGAATGGTATAGAATTTAATCCTATAAGTTCAAGTAGCATGCCCTCAGAATTTATTTCACCAAAATTAAACCTTGTAGGTGGATATACAATAAAAGTATCTATAGAAAAGATTAGTGGTAGTCTGAAATTTATGGTTGATGAAATTGTGGGTGAAAATGTAACAAATATAATAAATAAATCTGCTACAGGTGAATATACTTACACAAGTGCAAGTGGAGAAAATAATACAACTTTTAGATTCTACACATATAAGGTTCATAGACTTAAAGAAGTTTCAGTTTATAGTACACCAAATAATTTACAGAATGAGAATCTTTCAATTGGTGAAAACCAAACTATAACTTTAACAAGTTTAGAGCCGAATACAAAATACTGTATTGGTATAGAAGGAGTAGATACACTAAGTTTTACAACGCCAAATGAAGTTTTTATTTCCTCTATTTCAGATATATACACTGATAAAGCAAAAATAAATGTAACGAATAATGTATCAAATAATACAAAACTACTTGTTGTAAAGAAAGAGGCAACTTTGGCGGACGATTTGTTTATTTCAGAGGTTTCGCAAACGAGTGATGGCAGAGTGATAGAACTATATAACGGTACAGGAAAAAATATTTCTTTGAATGAATATTCATTGCAAGTTTTTGATAGAGGGAATGCAAGTACTGATGCAGTTGTTGTGCGTAACCTATCTTTGTATGATGAAGTTTTAGAGCCGAATGAATCCATTGTTGTTATGTATAATTTGCCTAATTTCAAACAAGAAAATGATGCACGTTTTATTTATGTTCCTTTTGTAGATATAGCACTAAATGGAAACGATGCTATACTTCTTATGCACAATAATGATACGATAGATATTTATGGAAATATTTACGAAGGAGTAAGTGTTAGTAGTACAACAGGAGGTTGGCATACAGACGGTATTTCAACGGCTGCTACGGTATTAAGAAGAAACTCTTCAGTAAATAGAGGTGTGAAACACAATCCAAATACAGGTTTTCCAACTCTTTCAACAGAATGGACACAGATAGGAAATGCGAATGCAGATATTGAAAGTAATTTTGTAGATTTTGGAAAACATACTATGACAGGAGCTTTGACCAAGACAGATATAGAGGATATGACAATAGGAACGCAAGTAAACGCAACAAATATAAACTCTACTTCAGATGGTTACGATGTAGATGGTTTGGAAACAAATAATATTTATGTTGCCTATTTGTTATCTGAGGACGAAAGCGTTTTGTATGATTATAAAACGTTCAGAACGAGGAATATTGTCAGAAGAACGAACTCGGGAGAGTGGAATGATAGCAATTGGGATATAGATACACCGACACAAGAAGACATTGTAGAAATACCTGCTGATTATGATGTAGAGATACCACAAGATTATACCGCAAGATGTTTTTCTTTGACTTTGAAAGATGATGAAACAAGAAAAGCCACTCTAAAAAATAACGGAACATTAAACACTACAGAGCCAATAAAGATAGAAAATTTTATAAAAGGATATGAAAATGAGGGTAATGCATCTGGTTGGAATCTTGTAGGATTGCCTATAAATATAACATTATCAAACCAAACAGAGATAACATCTGTTATGGATTTGAGAACAGATAATGATGAGGTGGATTTATATTATTGGAACGAATCATACAGCGAAGACAACGCACAAGGACAGTGGGTTAATTGGAAGGCTGACAATTACACGGGAAACTTTTTTGAAAATGGTAGAGGTTTATTATTGGCTTACAAAAATGATAGAACGAATGTTTTTGTTGGAGAGATAAATAATGATAATAATTATACATTGCTGAATAACGCAACTTTGTCTTTACCACAGGAAGATAGAGGTTGGCATTTGGTGGCTAATCCTTATTCTTTCAAAATAAAGGTTTCCAATTTGACACAGAACAACTGCACTTTGCCATCAATACTTAATCCTCTTACAGGCAACTATGAAGTATTGACAAGTGAGGATTATCTACAACCATATCAAGGATTTATGACACAGGTTACGAATACGGATAATCTTTTAAAGATAAACAAAAACGTTTCTAAAAAGACAGCAACATCAAACTCAGATTTCCTCTCTTTTGAAATAGAATCGGACTTGGGAAAAGATGTTACAAAGATAGCCTTTGACGAGTTGTCCTCTTATGGTTTGGATTGGCAGACAGATAATCACAAACTAACAGGTATGGGGCTTATTCCTGAAATATTTACTGTTTTCAATAATGAAAACTTTGCAGTGAATAGTATTCCTTTTGATGAAGATACATTACTGTTAGATATTAGAATAAATGTTAAAAAAGAAGATAATTACAAGTTAAAATATTTGGGAAACAATATTCCAGAATTCACATCAATAGGTCTTTATGAAAAATCAACAAACACAAAACTTAACGAATTTTTGCAAGATAGTGTTTATGCTTTTTCAGCAGACGAGCAGATGAATGAAGATAATTATTATATCTTATTAACAAAGCAAGTTTCTGATATAGAGGACAATCCAAACACACAAAACTACATAAATATTACTCAAAACAAAGAAACTGTGGAATTTAGTTCTAATCAGGCAATACAACAAATTATTCTTTGCAATGCTATGGGACAAATCTTAGCAACTAACAATAATACTAATAAGATAACACTTCCATACAAAGATATTTTTATTATAAAAGTTGCAACTAATGATTACCAACAAACTTTTAAAGTATCATATTTTTAAATTAGAGTTTTGAGAAATAGTGTCTTATATGAGGAAAATAAAAAAATAAAATGAATAATAAAAACGTAAATATCTTATGTTTAGTATTTTATAGGGGGGGGTAAATAACCGTTTCTCAATAAGTTATAAACATTAGAGCAAATCCGACAGATGAAGTAAGTTTCTACTTTGTCTGTCGGATTTTTTATGCTTAAACATCAGCAGAAAAAACGAAAAAATATTATAATGATTTGACAAAAAAGCATAGGAAAAAACTGAGTAGATGTCATACTTCTTCACCTCGTTCTCACGAAACTTCGTTTTATTTTTCTAAAACTTGATTTCGTTCTCACGAAACAAAGTTCTACAAAATTAAAACGAAGTTTCGTGAAAAAATGAAATAAATTTATTTTTTATGAAAAAAGAAGAGTTATTGTTGGTAAAATACAAACCTTTTTTACTATCTTTGCAACGATAATAATATTAAAAAGTATTTTGCTATGAAAAACTATTTTATTGGGATTATTGCTATACTCTTGTTATTGACAATAGGGGTTTTTAGTGCTTGTTCACCAGAGGAAGAAGATTATACTTCGCATTGGTTAGGTAGTTGGAAAACAACAAATAAGTTGAATTATCCTTTGTCAAAAGTTTCTTATTCAGGAGAAATTACAAAAGTGCCAAACAAAGATAATCAAGTGCTTGTGGGAGGAGAATTGTTTGATTTGAACTCTTCTTTTGTTATGCCTATGAAAATAAATTCTACATACGCAGCAAGTTTTGATTATACAGCAGGTATAAAACTTGAAGGTACTGCAAGATTAAATGCAAAATATGATACTATCGTTTTCTTTATTACAGTAACAAGTGCAGACAAAAGTATAAAAGATACCATAATAGCAACAAAGAATTAAAATATATATAGAATATGAACGAACAAGTAAAAAAATTGATAGAAGAAACTTCTACAAGTATGATTTCTGCAGTAGATTTTCTTGAAAACAGTTTGAAAAAATTGCGTGCAGGAAAGGCTTCTCCTCAAATGGTTTCAGGAGTTATGGTAGATTATTACGGAACAATGACTCCTATAGAACAAGTAGGAAATATAAATACTCCTGCTTCTAATCAGATAACTATACAACCATGGGATAAGAATGCTATAGGTCCTATAAATAAAGCCATAATGGATGCTAACTTGGGCTTTACTCCAAAAGTAGAGGCAGACCTTTTGAGAATAACACTTCCTCCTCTTACAGAAGAAAGAAGAAAAGAGATAGTAAAAAGTGTAAAAAAAGAGGCTGAAGAAGGAAAAGTTTCTATAAGAAACATAAGAAGAAACTCTCTTGAGAAGATAAAAAAGACAAAAGACAATAAAGAAAACCCTGCTACAGAAGACGAAATAAAACAAGCAGAAAAAGAAGTACAAGATATTACAGATAAGTTTATAAAGAAGATAGACGAGGTAGTTTCTCTAAAAGAAAAAGAGGTAATGACTGTTTAGTATATGGAAAAGATTTGTCCAGAATGTGGAAAAACATTTGAGTGCAAACACAATACAGATTGTTTTTGTATGAAATATGTTTTAGACAAACAGACTTTAGACTTATTGAAAGAAAAATATAAGGACTGTATTTGCGAAGATTGTTTGAAAAAATATTCTGACAAACAGTAGAAACTTTCGCTTATATTGTTTTAAACTTTACACCTTTTTTGTTATAAAGGTGTAAAGTTTTTGTTTAAATGGGGTTTAACTTATAATTTTTTCGTATTTTTGCACATATATAAAATTATAAGTATGAGTAATATTGTAGCTATAGTAGGAAGACCTAACGTGGGTAAATCTACACTTTTCAACAGATTAACAGAATCTAAATCTGCTATAACAGACCCAACGGCAGGTGTAACAAGGGACCGTCATTATGGAAAATCCAATTGGAATGGAAAAGAGTTTTCTGTCATAGATACAGGAGGATATATTTTTGGTAGTGAAGATGTTTTTGAACAAGAGATAAGACAACAAGTAACTTTGGCAGTAGAACAAGCCGATGTTATTCTTTTTTTGGTAGATGCAAAAGAAGGTTTGACTCCTATGGACGAAGATGTGGCAAATATGCTAAGAAAATCAAAAAAGAAAGTCTTTCTTGTAGCAAATAAAGTAGATACTTTCCAAAAGTCTTTGAATATTTCAGAGTTTTATTCTTTGGGTTTAGGAGAAATATATTCTATATCTTCTGCTAATGGTAGTGGAACAGGAGAACTGCTTGATGAGTTGGTGAAAGATTTTACGGATATAGAAACTTTTGAAGATGAAGAATCTTCTATTCCTCATATCTCTGTAGTGGGAAGACCAAATGTAGGGAAGAGTTCTTTCATAAATATGATAACAGGACAAGACAGAAACATAGTTAAAGATGTAGCAGGAACAACAAGAGATAGTGTTAATACACGATATAAACTATTTGGTTTTGATTTTGTTATAGTAGATACAGCAGGACTTAGAAAGAAAAAAGCAGAAAAAGATAATATAGAATTTTATTCTACTATGCGTGCTATAAGAAGTATAGAAACGTCTGATGTTTGCATACTTCTAATAGATGCAGTGGAAGGTTTTTCTGCACAAGATTTGAATATATTTTCTCTATGCCAGCGCAACCACAAAGGAGTTGTGGTAGTAGTAAATAAATGGGATTTGATAGAAAAAGACAGTAAGACTACTAAAGAAGTGGAGACGATGATAAGAGAAAAAACTGCACCTTTTTCAGATATTCCTATTATCTTTACTTCTGTTATCAACAAGCAGAGAATATTCAAAGTTTTGGAAACAGCAAAAGAAGTATATGAAAATCGTGCAAGAAAAATACCGACAAGCCGTTTGAATGAAGACTTGCTTCCTTTGGTAAAAGAACAAAATCCTCCTCCAGAATACAAAGGAAAGAGGGTAAAAATAAAATATATAACACAATTGAAAACAGAATATCCTCAGTTTGTCTTTTATTGCAATTTACCACAATATGTAAAACAAGATTATATACGTTATGTAGAAAATCAAATAAGACAAAGATATAATTTTACAGGAGTTCCTATTGTTGTTTATTTCAGAGAAAAGTAAATATATTATGCGAATAGACAAATGGTTGTGGTGTGTTCGTCTTTACAAAACACGAACACTTGCTGCAGAGGCTTGCAATAGTGGAAAAGTATCTTTAAACAATGCTTCTACTAAACCTTCCAAGGAAATAAACTTAGGAGATACTATTGTAGTAAATATGAATGCTTTTAAAAAGACTGTTAAGGTTGTAGGACTATTAAATAATCGTATTCCAGCCAAAGATGTGCCTAAATATTACGAAGACCTTACTCCAAAACAGGAATATGAAAAACAGGAGATGATGCGTATTATGTACTACGAGAGAAGAGATGCACACATAGGCAGACCTACAAAGAAAGACAGAAGAAATATAGATAAATTCAAAGAAGATAATTTTTCCTAATAGAAAGGTAACATACTATGAAAGACTTTTTTTTACACACTACAGCCATAGTAGATGACGGAGCAGAGATAGGAGAAGGTACAAAGATTTGGCACTTTTCCCATATAATGAACGGTGCTAAGATAGGGAAGAATTGCAATATAGGACAAAATGTTTTTGTAGCCGATGGAGTAAAAGTAGGTAACAATGTAAAGATACAAAACAACGTTTCTTTATATTCTGGTGTTGAGTGCGAAGATGATGTTTTTCTTGGTCCGTCTTGTGTTTTTACCAACGTTATAAACCCAAGAAGTTTCGTCAGTAGAAAAAATGAATACAAACAAACTATTATAAAAAAAGGGGCTTCTATTGGTGCTAATGCAACTATTGTTTGTGGGCATACAATAGGTAGATATACTTTCATAGGTGCAGGAACGGTAGTTAGAGAAGATGTGGAAGATTATGTGTGTGTAAGTGGTAATCCTGCAAAACGTATAGGTTATGTTGGAGAATTTGGACATAGGTTGATATTTGATAAAGATGGTATTGCCATAGAAAAAGAGAGTGGCTACAAATATAGACGTTCTTCTTCAGGTGTAGAAAAAATAGAGTAAGGTTCTCTTTTTACAAATATATCTTATAGTATGAATTTTTAGAAAGATAATAATATTACAATGAAAAATTTTGGTATAATAGGGGTAGGAGGTTATGTTGCTGTGCGACATCTAAAAGCCATAAAAGATACAGGAAATAATCTTGTCTGTGCATTGGATACAAATGACAGTGTAGGTATTATGGACTCGTATTTTCCTATGTGTAATTTTTATACAGAATATGAAAGATTTGACCGTTATGTAGATAAAATATCTCGTACAGATAAGAAATTGGATTATTTATCTATTTGTACACCAAACTATTTGCACGATTCTCATATTCGTTTTGGATTAAGGAATGATTGTGATGTTATTTGCGAAAAGCCTGTTGTGTTGAACACTTGGAACCTTGATGGATTGCAACGAATGGAGAAAGAAACAGGGCGAAAAGTTTATACTATCTTCCAACTTCGTCTTCACCCAGCTGTAATAAATTGGAAAGCCAAAATAGATTCCTCTCCAAAGGATAAAATATTTGATGTAGATTTGACTTATATTACTTCAAGAGGCCTTTGGTATTACACTTCATGGAAAGGAGATATTGCCAAAAGTGGAGGAATAGCAACAAATATAGGTGTGCATTTTTACGATATGTTGGCATGGATATTTGGTAAGGTAAAAGAAAATATTGTCCATGTAGTTTCTCACGATAGAGTAGCAGGTATTCTGCATTTTGAACGGGCAAGAGTTAGATATTTCCTTTCAATCAACTATGATACTTTGCCACAAGAGGTGAAACAATCGGGCAAAAGAACTTACAGAAAGATAGTTTGCGACAACGAAGAAGTAGAATTCTCCGAAGGATTTACAGAATTGCATACAGAGAGTTATAAAAACATTCTTGCGGGCAAAGGATTTACCCTTGAAGATGCAAGAAACTGTATAGATATAGTAAGTTTTATTCGCAACGCTCAACCTATAGGACTTGTAGGAGATTATCACCCATTGGCAAAACTTGCTTTAACCCAACATCCTTTCACCATAAAATAACCTTTCTCTATGATAGAATTAGATAGTGCTGAAAAGTTTATATCTGCATACGAAAAAATACACAAACAAAAAGTTTTTCGTATTCCGTATACTTCCAAAGTGGGAGAGAGAAAAACTATTCTTATGTGCAAGAAGAATAACAAATGGATTTCTCTTCCTTATATGTCTGTGGGACTTATAGAAAACAAGATAACAGATAAACGTTCAGCACCATTTCAGTTGTTTGAAAGTGAGGAAGGCAATTTTATATCTACAGGAAGAAAACCTTGGGAAGTAAGAGATACTGTAGCACATAGCCAATATATATATTCCGACAAAGTTATAACACTTTTGGATATAAAGAATGAAGAAAATGTGTTCAATCTTTTTCATTCAGATATTAGAAGAAAAATAAGAAAAAGCATAAAGGAAGGTGTGGTTGTGGAATATGGCACATCAAAGAAATTTGTAAAACTTTTCCATAAAGCATACAGCAATAGAATGAAAGAGATAGGTGTTGCTGTTATCTCAAAAAAAGAAATAAACAGAAGAATAAATGCAGGACTTACCACTATCTTTATAGCGAAGAAAGACAACAAAGCAATAGGGGCTGCTACTCTTAATGATATGCTACAGGGTTGCTATGAAAATGAATTTTTTGCTACTTTATCTTCTTTCAATAAATATTATACTTCCTATCTTCTTCACTATACTATGATATGTTTTGCAAAAGAAAACAATGCAACCACATATTCTTTTGGTAGAAGTACTAGAAACGGTGGCGTGCATACATATAAAAGACATTGGAAAGCGAAAGATTATAATCTTTTCTGGTCTTATTCAGAGAAACGCAAGAATATACGGGATAATACTTTGCTTATTAAGATTTGGAATAAACTTCCACAATTCATAAAAAATATATTGGGAGGAATAATAGCAAGAAAAGTCTATTAACTTTCACTTTTCTTGCTACCATAATTATTTTCCTGTGTGTCCAAATCCACCTTCACCTCTCTGAGTATCAGATAATTTTTCTACTTCTACTATTGTAGCATTATCATGTTTTGCTATAATCATCTGTGCTATTCTATCTCCGTTGTTTATCTGAAAATCCTCAGTAGAAAGATTTACAAGCAATATTTTTAATTCGCCTCTATAGTCCGCATCTATAGTTCCCGGAGAGTTCAACACCGTTATACCATTCTTTAAAGCCAAACCACTTCTTGGTCTTATTTGTGCTTCAAATCCCGGTTCCAATTCTATGTACAAACCTGTAGGTATCAACATTCTTTGCATAGGTTTTAGGGTTACATGTTCGTTGATATACGCTCTCAAATCCATACCTGCAGAATACTCTGTTTCGTATTTTGGTAGAGCGTTATTACTTTTGTTTATTATCTTTAAAATACTCATAACTCTTTCTTCTTTTTTGTAATACGATATGCAAAGATAGATAATTTTTTATATAAACCTATGCTTTCAATACCTATTTCTTTTGAATTCTTTCTTCATTTGCAAAATTCTTTTTTCATTTGGTGAAAAATAGAATAAAGTTCCATTCTTATGAAACGAAGAAAGAGAATTCTAAAACTTTGTTTTAATTTCGTAGAACTTTATTCTAATTTTCTAAAACAAAGAGATAGAATTCTAAAACAAAGTTCTACGTTTACGAAACAAAGAAAGAGAAAATTAAAACAAAGAGATAGAAAATTCTTTCTTTGTTTTAGAAAAATGAAACAAAGTTTTATTTTTCTATAGTTTTTATATGCTTAGTTGAGGTTTTGGTATATGAAAATAAGTATTATTTTAAGAGTATTACTACTAAGTAATAGCAATAGTATATTTGCAATTATTTTATTTTTTACTAAAAAAAAATCTTTAAAAATTTGTCAATACAGGAAAAATTACTACCTTTGCAAACTGAATAAAGAAAAGATGGTACTATTAGTTCAGTCGGTTAGAACGTCGGATTGTGGTTCCGAAGGTCGTGAGTTCGAGTCTCACATGGTACCCTAAGAGATAGGGGGTCGGCTCAATGAGAGACGACCTTTTTTGTTATAGAAAAAATATTTGTTATATATTATGCACAAGGCAGGTTTTGTAAATATTATAGGAAATCCAAATGTGGGAAAAAGCACTCTAATGAATGCTTTGGTAGGAGAAAACCTCTCTATCATAACCTACAAAGCACAGACAACAAGACATAGAATTATGGGAATAGCCAACGGTGAAGATTTTCAGATAATTTATTCTGATACACCGGGTATAGTTAATCCTCATTACAAACTACATGAGCAGATGATGAGTTTTGTTTCTTCTGCTTTGCAAGATGCAGATATATTCCTACTTGTAACTGAGGTGGGTGAAAGTCTAAAAAACGAGAAAACATTGGAATATATTATTCACAGCAATACTCCTGTTATTTTGGTAATAAATAAGATAGACTTATCCAACCAGCAAGTTATTCAAGAGAAAATAGATTATTGGCAAAAGATTATTCCTCGTGCTAAAGTTATACCTGCTTGTGCTACAGAGAGATTTAATTTGGACAAAATCTTTGAATCCATAATAGAAATTTTACCAGAAAATCCACCATATTTTCCTAAAGATGAACTTACGGATAAAAGTATGCGTTTTTTCGCTTCTGAAATAATAAGAGAGAATATCTTGTTGCTATACAATAAAGAAATACCTTATTCTGCTGAAGTTTCCATAGACGAATACAAAGAGGGGGAAGACATAGACAAGATTTCGGCAGTAATCTACATAGAAAGAGAATCGCAAAAAGGAATTATCTTAGGACAAGGCGGAAAGATGATAAAACAACTCGGCATTCAAGCCAGAAAAGAGATAGAAGCCTTTACAGGAAAAAGATGTTATCTACAACTTTTCGTAAAAGTTAGAAACAATTGGAGAAACAATCTAAAAGATTTAAAATATTTTGGTTACGGACAATAATATAGTCGTTGTAATAGGTGCAGGTGCCTCTGGGTTGATGGCTGCAAATGTTTTGTCTGCACAAGGCAAAAAAGTAATACTTTTGGAGAAAAAACACCAAGCAGGACTCAAACTAAGGATAACAGGCAAAGGAAGATGTAATGTTACAAACTCTGCTATAAAACAGGAATATCTTAAACATATATCTTCACCTTCTTTTTTCGCATCTATATTTGATAATTTTTCAAACACAGACCTTATAAACTTTTTTGAGAAACGAAACACTCCACTTGTTATAGAAAGAGGTGGAAGAGTATTTCCAAAAAGTAACAAATCTTTAGATATATTTCTTGCCCTTGTAAAACCATTGGAGGATAATCCTCTTGTAGAAATAAAAAAGAATTGTAAAGTAAATCATCTTATAATAAAGAACAGACAAATACAAGCTGTAGAAACAAACTTAGGAAAGATAACTGCAAACAACGTTATCATAGCCACAGGAGGTTGTAGTTATGCTTCCACAGGAGCAGAGGGTGATGGATACAGATTGGCTATGGAAGTAGGTCATCATATACAAGAACCATTGCCAGCACTTGTAGGTTGGCGAACCTATGATGGTTATCCAAGACAGTTACAGGACTTTGAGGTAAAAAATTGTGAAGTAATACTTACCAACAACGATAAAAAAGTATTGTGGAGTAAGTTTGGAGATATTTATTTAGATGAATACGGAGTAAGTGGTCCTGTTATACTTTCTTTAAGTAGGGATATGGCAGAAAAACTTGATAGAGGAGAAAAACTTTTCCTAACTATAGATTATAAACCTAAGATTTCCAAAGAAAAACTTGCTGAAGAGATAAAAGAAGTTTTTGCAAAAAGACGTACAGAAGATGTTTCTTCAGTATTAAGAAAATGGTTTGCAAAGCCATTGATAGAAGATGTTTTGGATAAATGCAGAATAAACAGCAGAACTATGGCAAAAAATCTTACAGAAAAGCAGTTGCACTCTATTCTTTGGTATATGAAAGAAAGGAGAATGTTAGTTGTGGGAGATATGGGTTGGAAAGAGGCTATCATAACAAAAGGAGGTGTAAGGTTAGACGAGATAGACAATCGTACTATGAAGAGTAAGAAAATAAAAGGTTTGTCTTTTTGCGGTGAAGTTTTAGATTTGGACGCAGATACAGGAGGATACAATTTGCAAATAGCATTTTCTACCGCTGTACTTGCAGCACAAAAGATTTAAAACATATAAATATATTAAGGATTTATTATATTTGCACAAAAATAAATGCAATGATAAAAAAGATAATAAATACGCTGTTTACCAAATTCTTTTCTGCCATAGCAGGTTTTGCTATCTTGGTTTTAGTTTCTCATATATTGGGAACAGATGGCAAAGGGGAACAGGCTATTATTGCATTTAATATTTATATCATAACACTTGTTTTAAATTTTGTAGGAAATTCCACTCTTATATATTTCACTCCGAGAAAAAACTTTTCATCATTGGTTATTCCTTCTTGGTGTTGGATGGTGGCTATAAGTTTCCTAACAAGTGTAGTTTTGTTTATAATATACGGTTTTGAGAATAAATTTCTTTGGCATTCGCTTTCTATATCTGTAATAGGTGCTTTGAGTGAGATAAATTATTTCATACTTATGGGAAAAGAGAAAGTAGTGCAAGCCAATGGAGTAAAACTTCTTTTATCCATAACAAACATTCTTATACTTGTTTTCCTTGTCCTTATAAAACAGTTTGATAGTATAGAGGATTATATATTATCTCTTTGGTTAGCAAATATTATAAGTCTGTTTTATGGTTTGTGGCTGTTGAAAGATGAATACAAAAAAATATATCTTCCTTCCAAAAATGAAATGAAAGAAAGTTTTAAAGTGTTGTTTTCTCTTGGTGCATTGAAACAGTTAGGTACTATAGCCCAAACGTTGAATTACAGACTTTCTTTTTATATCCTTGCTTTTTTCTTGGGAAGAGAGGCTGTTGGTATTTACTCCAATGCTTGCTCTATAGGAGAAGCTGTTATGCTTTTCGGCACTTCGTTGGCTTTGGTACAGTATTCCTCTTTGAGTAACAAGCAAAGCAACAAACAATCCGAAAAAATAACTATACGACTTACAGAAGTAAATGTGGCTTTCACTGTATCGGCAATGATTGTTCTTTGTTTGTTGCCAGAAAGTTTTTGGGTGTTCTTGTTCGGAGAAGGTTTTGAACAAGTATCTCTTATGATAAGGATTCTGGCTTTAGGTATTACTTTTTTAAGTTGTTCTTCCAATTTTACACAATATTTTGCTGCCAAAGGCAATTTTTCTATTTCTGCTTTTGCTTCCTTTATTGGCTTGATAGTTACTATAATACTCTCTTTCATTCTTATACCACAGTTTGGAATATCTGGTGCAGGTTTTGCTGCATCTTTATCATATTTTACAACGTTTATTATAGAATTTATATATTTTTTAAAATGGATAAGAAGAAATTAGTGTCATTATTATTGTTCTTGTGTATAAATATCTGTGGCTTTGCACAGGTGAATTACAAGTACGAACCCATTTCACAGAAAGAGCAGGACGATATAGCAAACTCTATGTTCAATAGAGATGTTAGCAATTTTCTTGTTACAAACGCCATTCCAATAGGTCCTGTCAATCTTACGAATATAACAAATATGATAAGTTATAATCCTATTGAAGGTACACGTATAAGACTTTCGGCAGAAACCAACTCTTCTTTTTCAAAACGATTGGGCTTTAGTGGAATGCTTGCCTATGGTACAAAAGACAGAGAATTTAAATACGCTGTGGGTGCTGCATACAATTTTGCCAAAAAAGCAAAAGGTGTTTATGCTTTTCCAGCCTCTACTCTTTCGTTGAATTATAGTCATAATACGTTTATGCCATCTTATCCTAATTATGATATAGCATATTTCTCTTTAGGGGAATGGGATAGATTTTATTTTGGAAAAAAAGATGAAGTTTCTTTGTCTTTTTTGCAAGAGTTCAAAAATGCTTTGGCTATACGTCCATTTGCTTGTTATGAAAATATTTATTCATACGTTCTTTACGATGCAGGTTATATAGATGAAATGTTATCAAATACCAACCTTGAAAATTATTCTGTGGGTGGAGAAATACGTTGGACCCCTACATCTGTAGAAAATAATTTATTGAATATACTTAATAGTCGTTTTTATAGTTTTCCTACAGGTATAAGTCTTTCTTATTCTTATAATTATCAAAAACATAAAAACGAAAATTACTACAATAGAATATACATAGACTTACAGCACAGAATTATTTTCAAACCTATGGCTTTGGATATAAAAATTTCTGCTGGTAAAATATTTGGAGAGAGTTATTCTTATATGTATTTTACGCCTAATTACAGAGTTAGTGATGTTTCAAATATGTTTGGATTCAACCTTTATTCACCTTACGAGATGAGGTTTAAAGAATATGTCCAAACCTTTACGCAACTAAATTTTGGAGGTGTGCTTTTGGATAACATACCTTATATAAAAGATTTTAGACCTAACGAATTTATAAATTTCAAATCTCTTCTTACAGTTGATTATAAGCCTTACTTTGAAGCAGGTGTAGGTATAGACCATATTTTAGGCTTTCTTGGAGTGGAATTTGTAAAACGTTTTTCAGAGGAAAATCCTTATGATATGCCGGAATGGGCTTTCAAAATAAGATGTACCCTTTAAAGATTTTCTGCTTTTTATTTCAGTAGATGATGAAAAAATACTAATTTTGCAAGTTCAAATATCATATATAAGAGAATAATGAAAAGAAATGACAATGTCCATAATTGGGACAGACAAAGCAGAGATGAGAATCTACGCAGAGGTTTTCGCTCCAACGGTGGCGAAAGAAAAGATTCTAAAAGAGATTCTTTCAGAAAAGATGCAAGAAAACCATTTAGAAAAAGTGAAGATGGTTTTAGAGAAAAAAGAAATTCTGATGGAGAAAGAAGAAGTTTTGATAGAAAAGAAAGAAACTTTGACCGTAAAGAAAGAGATTTCAACAGAACATCAAGGACTAATTACAGAGAAGAACGTTTTGCATTTGATGAACCAAGACCAGACGGTAGAAAAAGAAGGACAAGAATACCAAGAGTGAATAAAGATTTGGATAGAACAGAAGTTAAAAAGAGAAACTTTGCAAAACCAAAACCTGAAAATATAGGTAAAACTCGTCTTAACAAGTTTATAGCCAATGCAGGTATATGTTCCAGAAGAGAAGCCGATGTACTTATTTCTACAGGTGTTATTACTGTGAATGGAAACATTATTACCGAGATGGGGTATAAGGTAGAACCGGGTGATGTTGTTAAATACAATGGAAGAGAGTTGAAAGACGAAAAGAAAGTCTATATACTATTAAACAAACCTAAGGGTTTCATAACTACAGCCGATGACCCACAACAAAGACACACTGTTATGGAGTTGATAGACGATGCTTGCCCACAAAGAGTTTATCCTGTAGGTAGATTGGATAGAAACACAACGGGACTTTTGCTTTTCACCAATGACGGAGATTTGACAAAGAAACTTACACATCCATCTTTTGGAGCTCAAAAGGTTTATAACGTGGAATTGGACCACCCTGTATCTATCAGAGATATGGATATGTTGCTTGATGGTGTAGAATTAGAAGACGGATTGCAAAAAGTAGATAAAATAGACTATTCAAACAATTATCCTATAGATAAAAGAAAAGTAGGTGTTAGCATTCACTCAGGCAAAAACCGTATAGTTCGTAGATTGTTTGAAAGTTTAGGTTACGAGGTTAAAAAACTTGACAGAGTTTATTTTGCAGGCCTTACAAAGAAAAACCTTCTTAGGGGCAAATATCGTTTTTTGACAGAACAAGAAGTTGCTTTTCTAAAAATGGATAAAAACTAAAAATCTTTAAAACCAAAACTTAAAACCGCAAAAGAAAGAATATTATTTTCACATTAAATAATATCACACGTCCTTTCAAAAGTTAATTTATATTTTTACTCAGGAACAAGATTTTCTTTCTTGTTCCTTTCTTTCTATACTCAACCTCTTTTACATCATACCCTCATATCCATGCCCCTACCTCTTTTCCCCTCCCTACGAAACTTTGTTTTAATTTTCTAAAACAAAGAGATAGAATTCTAAAACTTTGTTTCGTGAGAGTGAAACTTTGTTTTATTTTTCTATCTCTTTATTTCGTAAAAAGTGGAATAAAAGTTTATAAAAACTACTCTTTTTTGTTAAAATTCTTTTGTTTTTAAGAAATTTTCAAGGTTTTTATTGTCAAAAATAAGGTTAGAACTTTGTTTTGTGGGTGAAGAATACTTATTTTGTAAATAAAAAATAAAATTTTCTCTTTGATAAACAATAAGTTAGAAAAAAATATTTAAATTTTTTTTAATTTTAAGTTTATTTTTTTGAGACATTTTGTTGTTTTAAGGAGTGCAAGAATATTTTCTAAACAGTGTGATAATTATAGGACGCAAATAGATATACATTCTTTACCACAAGGTTCATACATAATAAAAATACACACCGATAAAGGAGATACAACCCGCACGATAATAAAGGAATAAAGAAGAATAAGTATAAAAAGAAAAGAAGCAACTAATTAGTTGCTTCTTTTTGTACATCTGAAGGGACTTGAACCCTTAAGCCCTTGCGGACACCAGATTTTGAGTCTAGCGCGTCTACCAATTCCGCCACAGATGCATATCAAAATCGTTTTTGCGAGTGCAAAGATATAAACTTTTTTTGATATAGGAGAATTTTTTTTGATTTTTTTTTAATATACCGATTTCTTTGTGTAAATTTGCACTTTCTTTTAAAAGGTAAAACTATAAAAAGAACAGTACAAAATGTCAAACGAATTACTTAAAGATACAACGGCTCTTTTTTCTTGTAGAGCCAGCGAATATTTGGCTAAAAAGATAGCCGAAATTTATGAAAAACCTCTTGGCAAAAGCATTTGTTTGCAATATGCTGACGGAGAGTTTCAACCTGCATACGAACAAAACATACGAGGTTGTGATGTGTTTATAATACAATCTACTTTTGCACCATCGGATAATATTATGGAGTTGTTGATGATGGTAGATGCTGCAAAAAGAGCATCAGCAAAAAGGATAATAGCAGTTATACCTTATTTTGGTTTTGCACGTCAAGACAGAAAAGACAAACCAAGAGTACCTATATCAGCAAGGCTTATTGCAGACTTATTGCAAGCAGCAGGTGTAAATAGAGTTATAACTATAGATTTGCACGCTGACCAAATACAAGGATTTTTCAACATTCCTGTAGACCATCTTTTGGCTTCAAGTATATTCATTCCTTATTTAAGAGGTATATATTCAAATGTAGATAATCTTTTGTTTGCTTCTCCAGATGTTGGTGGAACAAAGAGAGCAAACCAATATTCTAAGATATTAGGAACAGGTTTCGTTATGTGTTACAAACATAGAAACAAACCTAATGAAGTAGCTTCTATGCAATTGATAGGAGATGTAAAGGGTAAAGATGTAGTTCTTGTAGATGATATAATAGATACAGGAAACACATTATGCAAAGCAGCCACTTTGATTAAACAAGAGGGTGCAAATAGTGTGAAAGCTATGATTACACATCCTGTTTTGAGTGGAGATGCTATGGAAAAAATAGAAAACTCTTCCATAGAAGAACTTATAGTTACAGATACTATTCCTCTAAGAAAAGAAAGCAAGAAAATAAAAGTTTTATCTGTTGCTCCATTGTTTGCAGAGGCTATAAGAAGAGTAGAAAGTTCTGAAAGTATTGCCAACCTTTATGAACAAAGTGTAAAACACGTAGGAGTACAAACTAAGTTCTAAAATTTGGTAAGTAAAAGAAAATGTATTACTTTTGCAAAACTTTTTTCACAATTCACAAATAAAAAACAAATTTAGTATTAACAAAAAACATTAACAAGAAACAATGAAAACGGTATCAATGAGCGGTTCTGTAAGACAGAACGTAGGGAAAAAAGATACTAAAGCCTTGAGAAGAGAAGGCAATGTTCCTTGTGTTCTTTACGGTGGAAGCGAAGAACAAATCAAATTCTCTTGTCCAGAGAAAGATTTCACTGCTTTGCTTTTCACTCCAGACACACACTATGTTAAAATAAACATAGAAGGAAAGGAACATAATGCTATACTTCAAGACATACAGTATCACCCTGTAAGCGATAGAGTATTGCATGCTGATTTTCTTCGTATTTTTGATGATAAACCTATTACGGTTTCTATACCTGTGAAAACTATAGGAACAGCTCCTGGTGTTCTTCAAGGTGGAAAACTTCATCTAAAAATGCGTAAGGTAAGAATCAACGGTCTTCCAAACGACATTCCTCAGGTTGTTGAATTGGATATATCAAAACTTGGTATCAATCAAGGTATAAAAGTTTCAGATATTCAATTACCAAAAGTACAATTGATGGAAGTTGCAAACTCAGTAGTAGTAACTGTAAAATCAACAAGAAATGTTGTTGCTACAGATACTACAACAGAAGGCGAAGCAGCTGCAACACCTGCAGAATAATTCATTGCTTTGAGCGTGAATTCAACAACAAGGCTTTATTTCTAATAATAAAGCCTTTCTTATTTTAAAAATTATAATTATAGTTAAGTTATGAAATATCTTATAGTAGGTTTAGGAAATCCCGAAAAGGAATACGACAACACACGACACAATATAGGTTTCAGTGTGTTAGACAATTATTTGCAGAAAATAAATGAAAAAACAGAAAACAAGTACTCTTTCTCTTCGGATAGATATGCTTTCAAAACAGAAACCAAACTTATGGGAAGGCAAGTCATACTTATAAAACCTACTACTTATATGAACCTATCGGGTAAAGCCGTTAGATATTGGTTGGATAAAGAAAACATTCCTTTAGAAAATATGTTGATAGTGGTAGATGATTTGGCATTGGATTTAGGTACGATAAGACTTAGGTTGAAAGGTTCTGACGGAGGACACAATGGTTTGAAAAACATAATAGAACTTATTCAGACGACTAATTTCAATAGATTGCGTTTCGGTATAGGAAGCAATTTTTCTAAAGGTTATCAAATAGATTTCGTTTTAGGCAAATTCACAGAAGAAGAAACAAAAATCATAACCCCTCAAATAGAGAAAACATTTGATATTATCAAAAGTTTCGTAATGGTGGGTATGGATAAAACTATGAATATGTATAACAAAAAATAACTTTCTTTAACTTTTAATTAGAAAGAATTTATTCAGAAAATCCTCCGTTTGATTTACCATTCAAACGGATTTTTTCTTACAACATATCCAATAATTTTTCATCCCCGCTAAATTAAAACTTCGTTTCCTGAAGGTAGAATTAGGTTCTATTTCGGTGAAACGAAGTTTTGGTGTTTTAGATTGTTTTATAATGAAATATAATAATTAGATTTAGTTTTCAAATTGTTGTTGGGTGAAATTCCAATTGATTAGTTCAAAGAATGATTCTATGTATTTGGTTCTTGCATTCTGTTTGTCAAGGTAATATGCGTGCTCCCAAACATCGCAAACAAGGATTGGTTTTTG
>JAFUGA010000009.1 GCA_017469625.1 Bacteroidales bacterium | reverse complement strand
TGTTCAGAAACTTATAGACAACGGAGAAGATTGTATGAACAATAGCATACAACCTCTTTGGAAGATAGCCAAACACTTAAGGGAAGAAAGATTTGAAAAAGGTGCTATAAATTTCTCCAACCCTGAGTTTAAGTTTGACCTTGACGAAAACAAGAAACCTATAGGTATTCACGTAAAAGAAAACAAGGAAGCCAATTGGTTAGTAGAAGAGATGATGCTTTTGGCAAACAAGACTGTGGCACAAGAGATAGGCAAAGTTAAGAACAGACAAGAGGGAAAAACTTTTGTATATCGTTGCCACGATGAACCAGATAATGAAAAGGTTGCAACATTTAAAACCTTTGTTTCCAAGTTTGGTTTCAACATAGACACAAAATCCAGAAAGCGTTTGGTAACCTCTTACAACAGAATATTAGAAGAGGTCAAAGGAAAGGGACATGAATCTCTTATTTCTTCCATAGCCCTTAGGACTATGAGCAAAGCCTACTACTCTACCACAAATATAGGTCATTATGGTTTGGCTTTCAAATATTATACTCATTTTACCTCACCTATAAGACGTTACCCCGATTTGATGGTTCATAGATTGCTGTACTCTTATCTTAATAATGGAGAATCGGCAAACAAAGAATATTACGAAGAATGTTGCGAACATTGTTCTCAAATGGAGAAAAAAGCAGCCGATGCTGAAAGAGCAAGTGTGAAATACAAACAAGCCGAATATCTTTCTGACAAAATAGGAGAAGAATTTGAGGGAGAAGTTTCAGGTGTTAGCAAATGGGGACTGTATGTTTTGATAGAAGAAAATAAATGTGAAGGTATGGTGAGAATAACCTCGTTAGACGATGATTTTTATATGCTTGACGAAGACAACTATCAAATAATAGGAAGAGATTTTGGCAAAGTATATCAGATAGGTCAAAAAGTTAGGATAAGGGTTCAAAAAGTGGATATGATAAAACGACAAATGGATTTCACATTATTGGAAAGCAAGGAAGATTAACCTTGCTTTTTTTCTTTGTCTTTTTTGGTTTGTTGTCTTTGTTTATAAACACGAGAAGTCCAATAAGGCAATACCAACAGTCCTATTATAATATAAGGATAGTAAGTAAATAATCTCCACAACAAAGCCAAAACTCCTTGCAATCCTTCAGGCAAAAACTCTGTGAAAAACAAAGGAAAAGCAAATTCTGCTACACCACTGCTTCCCGGTGTTGGCGATATACATAAGACTATCCACATAACCAATTGACGACAATAGATAAGCAGGTTGTCAAACACGGTATTTATTTGTGGATTGTAAGCCATAAGCACATAATTCAAAACTAAAAACCTTGAAGTCCAAGAAAGAACAGTAGAAAAGTAAGCCCTAAGCCAAAAGATTATGTTCTTATCTTTGTATTCTTTGCTACTAACAAGAACATCATCGCCCATTTTTTCAAATTTATTTTGCCATCTTTTAAACATTCTTTTATTTCCCATTTTGTAAAGGAAGTTTCTGAATTTCTTAGGAAAGAAAAATATTGCAAAAAGAATGACAACGGATAGCAAAGTCATAAAAGAATAGCCTATAAAAAAGACATGCAGTTCGGATATTTTATGACCAAGAACCGAAAATTTGAAATGTGTAGCGAAAGCCGTATGAGAACCTACCAAAAGTATGACTATAGGAGTTATAACCACATAAAACAACTCGTCCATAAGGGTTGCTATCATTACCATAGCAGTACTTTTTCCTACAGATATACCTTCCATAGGTATTATGAAAAGAGCGACTGCCGAACCTCCAATAGATGTAGGTGTAACGGTGGAAGAAAACTCCCAAAGCATTATTATCTGAAAAGCCTTCTTCCAAGATAGTTTTTTATCTGAAAGAAGGCGTATTCTATACATATACATAAATTCTCTCATACATTCAAACAGTATGGCTATACAAAGACATAGTGCTGAATATGAAGAGAAAAGAGAAGCAAGGTCTGAAAACAGTGAACCGTTTTTCCTATATTCTCTACTTATCATAAAAAATCCAACCCCTAAACCTATAAGTACAGGGATTATTACTCTATTGAATTTAAATATACCCAAAGGGTTGGATTTTTTATCTGCCACTGCTATTCTTGTTTCTTTAACCAATCTATTACAGTGTAAGGACAAGGCAAACCTTCTCTAACATTGTAGTCATAAATTGCTCTTTGCAAATAATCATATACTGTCCAATAATCTCCAACTTTGCACCATGCTCTTGTTTCTATAGTTACTGTTCCCGGACCTATATGAAACCAAACTGAAGTTTCAGGAGTTTGTAATATTTGAACATTTCGAGCACATATAGTTTTTATATCTGCTTCTATCTTTTGAAGATTTACATTATTTCCTGCTGCTACTTGTAGTTTTATATCTACTCTACGGTTTTCCATAGCAGAATAGTTTGTAATGTTTCCTGCTGAAAGACTACCATTTGGAAGAGTTATTTCTTTGTTATCTACAGTGTTGATAGTTGTAGAGAAGATTTTGATGGACATAACCGTACCTTCAAAACCTTGTGTAGCAATATAATCTCCTAATTTGAAAGGTCTGAAAACAAGAATTAAAATACCGCCTGCAAAATTCTGAATAGTACCACTCAAAGCCATACCAAAAGCCAAACCAGCAGCACCTAACAAAGCTACAAACGAAGTCATAGGAATACCTATATAACCTATGATGGCTATGATTAACAATATCTTCAATACAACTGTAACTATAGAAATGATAACAGGTCTAAGTGTTGCGTCAAGAGTATGTTTTTCAAAACTTGCTTGTAGTTTGCGTTTTACAAAACCTATAACCTTGAAACCTATCCATAATACTATTATCGCTATAACTATTTTCTGTACAGCGTTTAAACCATTTGTGGTAAACCAATTAACGATATTCTTAAATATCTCGTTACCTGTTGCTTCTGCTTGTAATAATAACATAATTCTTTTTGTTTTTTAATTGTTAATAATTTTTATTTTGTTTTTCTATCTCTTCGTTTTATTTTTCTAAAACTTGATTCTATTTTCACGAAACTTTGTTTTAATTTTCTATCTCTTTGTTTTAATTTCACGAAACAAAGTTTTAGAATTCTCTTTCTTTGTTTTATTTTTGTAGAACTTTGTTTTATTTTCCCTATACTTAGTACAGAAAATTGTTATACGGGTAAATCTTTGCGTGTATAACCTTTACTGTATCGTACAACAATGTTTTAAACTCTTCTATATTGTATTTGTTTTTGGCAGATATGAAAACAGTAGGCACTTGTGAGTTTGCCATCCAAGTTTGTTTCCATTCCTCCAAAGTATAATTGATTTTAAGTTTAGGAGTCAAATCATCTTCATCTTTCTTTTCGTATTTATAATCGTCTATCTTATTAAATACCATTATCATAGGCTTATCCATTGCGTCCAAATCTTTCAGTGTATTATTAACCGTTATTATCTGGTTTTCAAAATCTGAATGAGATATATCCACAACATGTACCAATAAGTCGGCTTCTTTTACCTCATCAAGGGTGCTTTTAAAACTTTCCATAAGAGGTTGTGGCAATTTTCTTATAAAGCCAACCGTATCTGTAAGTAAAAAAGGTAGATTTTCTATCACAACTTTTCTTATAGTGGTATCCAATGTTGCAAAGAGTTTATTTTCTGCAAAAACATCGCTTTTTGAAAGCATATTCATTATAGTAGATTTACCAACGTTAGTATATCCTACCAAAGCCACTCTTACCAAACTTTCTCTGTTTTTTCTTTGCAAACTTTTTTGTTTATCTATGCTTTTGAGTTTCTCTTTCAAAAGAGATATTTTTGAAAGCAAAATACGTCTATCTGTTTCTATCTGTGTTTCTCCCGGTCCTCTCATATTAAGACCTCCTTTCTGCCTATCAAGGTGTGTCCACATACGAGTAAGACGAGGTAACATATATTTGTATTGTGCTAATGCTACTTGTGCTTTGGAATGTGAAGAAGAAGCCCTACGTGCAAAGATATTGAGTATAAGTTGAGCTCTATCCAAAATATTACAACTTAGTTCCCTTTCTATGTTTCTTAGTTGTGAAGGTGAGAGTTCATCATCAAAAACAACCCATTCTATTTCGTTGTCTTTTATATACTGTTTTATTTCTTGCAATTTGCCACTACCTACATAGGTTTTGGTATCTGGGTGTTCCAACTTTTGAGAAAAATTTTTCACAGCCTTTGCATCAAGTGTCATAACCAAAAAAGCCAACTCGTCAAAATACTCTTTGAGCATTTCATCGCTGACGTATGGTGTTTGAACCGAAACTAAAACACAAATATCCTGTTCTTGTTGCATAGATTATCTAAAAAACGTTGTCCTACTTCTTTATATACTGTTGCAACAATTTCTCTATATATTTGCCAAGTATATCAAACTCTATATTTACTTTCGTTCCCTCTTTTATTTCACAGAAATTGGTATGTTCAAATGTATAAGGAATAATGGATACCGAAAACATACCGTCTTCACTATCTACTACAGTTAAAGAAACTCCATTTACACAAACAGAACCCTTTTCTACTGTGTGATGAATGGTGTTATCGTATCTAAAGAAGAATCTCCAAGAACCATTTTCGTTTATAACCTTTTCACAAACTGCTGTAGTATCTACATGACCTTGCACTATATGACCGTCAAATCTGCCATTGGAAGACATACTTCTTTCTACATTTACCTTTGTTCCTATCTTCCATTGTGAAAGATTGGTTCTCATCATGGTTTCTTTCATAGCAGTAACTACATATTGTTTTTTCTCTTTGTCAAGTTGTACTACTGTTAAACAACAACCATCATGTGCAAAACTTTGGTCTATATGTAGTTCATCAGCAATAGGACACTCCAACGTAAAATGGAAATTTGTACCCTCGCTTTTTATATCTACAACTGTAGATGTATTTTCTATTATACCCGTAAACATATCTGTTTTTTCTTTTTTTCAGTTTGCAAATATACAACTTTTTAACAAATGACAATAAAATAACAATATTATAATATCTTCAAAATATTTAACAAAAAGTATTTTAGTTTATTTGTTTTGTTGTAACTTTGCCACCATAAAAGCAAAAAAAGTATGACCGAACTTGAAAATAACCGAGAAAAATTTCATCTATTACGAAAAACATATCCTGTTTTCAACTATGAATATTTTAGATACGAATTTCTTGCAGACAAATCCGTAAGTGTAGAGTTTTGTTTCACTTGCAAGGATATAGAGTTTCGCCCTACCCTTTCTTTTAATAGTTTTCATCTATCAAAGGATACTCATCTTTCAAAACAACAGATAGATGTTCTTGTCTTTAATATGGGAATGGTAGAACTTATTTCCTATTGGAAAGCCTTTGCTTCGCCTATGGTAAATATAAAGTGTGGCAAACTTTCCGACAAACAAGTAGAGTTTTTCAAAAAACTATATTGGAATGGTTTGGGAGAATATTTTTATTTGAATGGTTTAGTAGGTTATGGTAAAGAAGAAGATTTGGTAAATATAGATACTTTTTTGCAGATAGAGAGTAGTGGAGAAGAATATAAAAAACAACAATACAACCTTGAAGAAGAGTTTATCGTACCCATAGGAGGAGGAAAAGATAGTGTGGTAAGTGTGGAACTTCTTAGAGGTATTGGAAAGAGGATTACGCCTTTGGTCATCAATTCTCGTAAAGCGACAAAAGATTGTCTAAAAGTAGCCAAACTAAATCAAGCCTTAGAGATAAAAAGAGTAATAGATAAAAATCTTTTAGAACTAAACAAACAAGGCTTTCTTAATGGTCATACTCCTTTTTCTGCGATGCTGGCTTTTACTTCTTTGTTCTCTTCTGCCCTTTGTGGAAAAAAACATATTGCTTTGAGTAACGAAGACTCTGCAAACGAAAGTACTGTAGTAGAATTGAAGATAAATCATCAATATTCCAAGAGTTTAGAATTTGAAAACGATTTTAGAGCCTATTACAAAGAGTTTATAGGCGAAGAGTTTGATTATTTTTCACTACTTCGTCCTATTTCTGAACTTAGAATAGCAGAGATATTTTCACAACTTCCATATCTGCAAGTCTTTAAGAGTTGTAACGTAGGCAGTAAAGAAGATATATGGTGCGGACACTGTCCTAAATGTTTGTTTGCTTTCATTATACTTTCTCCATTCATAGAACCGGAAAAATTGGAGCAAGCCTTTAGTAAAAATCTCTTTGCAGACGATTCTTTACTTAAGAGTTTGAAAGAGTTGGACGGTGAATACGAAGTCAAACCTTTTGAGTGTGTAGGCACAGTCAATGAAGTAAATGTTGCTCTTAGCATGAGAGTAAAGAACTTCGCTGTAAAAGAAGAAGATAAACTACTATCCTATTGGCAAAACAGTAAAATAGGCAAACAATATATAGGAAAGGATTTTTCATCTCTTTTAGAAAGTGAAAACTCTGCAAACAATCTGCCTATGGATTTAAAAGATATTTTCAAGAATAGATACTCTATAATAAAGAAAGCAGAACTCTCAAGAGAATTATCCGACAAAAGAATAGGTATAATGGGATTAGGTAGAGAGGGAATATCTACATATAAACTTCTTAGTAAGATATTACCAAATGCAAACTTCGTTTTATTTGACCAGAACAAAGATATAAATCTGCAGAACTTTGATGTAGATAATTATAATAAGGTAGTATTTTCAGAAAAATCGGATTACAAAAAGATAAACTCTCTTTGTGATATTATCTTTCTTACTCCGGGTATTGCCATAAAGGATTTAGAGGATATAGATTTAAACAAGATAAGTAATCAATGTGATATTTTTCTTTCTCTTTTCAAACAACAGACAATAGGAATATCGGGAACAAAAGGTAAATCCACAACTTCTACCCTTGTTTATCAAATGATAAAAGAGCAGAACGAAAACGTGTTGCTGGCTGGTAATATAGGAGTGCCTGTATTTGATATTATAGACAAGATAAACAAAGATACCGTCATTGTTTTAGAACTTTCTTGTCATCAATTGCATAACATAAAAACCTCTCCTAAGGTTTCAGTGCTTTTAAATATATTCCAAGAACATTTAGACCACTATACATCTTACGAAGATTATCAACTTGCAAAACTTAACCTACTTACAAAGGGTGAAGAAGATGATATATTCATATATAATAAGGAGTCGGAGATTATAAACCATTGGGTAGAACATTTCAATTTGAAAAGACAGTACAAAAACTTTGCTATAAATGAATATTCTTTCTCTACCCCATTATATCTTAAAGGAGAACATAATAAAGGTAATATTTTAGCAGCCCTACTTGCTGTAACATCTTTTGGATATGATACAACAAGAGCCTTAGACGTTGCTATACATTTTCATGGTTTAAATCATCGTCTGCAATTCGTTGCAAGAAAAAACGATGTTGATTATTACAACGACAGTATCTCTACCATACCACAGGCAACTTTGCAAGCGATGAAAGCTTTGCAAAATGTATCTGTCCTTATCTTGGGAGGAATGGATAGAGGTATAGATTACTCAGAAATAATCAAGGTTTTGGATTACGGAGTGAAACATATAGCCTTTGTAGGTAAAGCAGGAAAAAGAATGTATGATATTTTGATAGAGAGAAAGAAAGATTTGGATTACATTCTTAGCGATGATTGGGAATATATCATAGAATGGGCAGAAAAGAAAGCAGAAAAAAATACTTGTGTTCTTCTTTCGCCTGCTGCAAGTAGTTATGACCAATTCAAAAACTTTGAATATAGAGGCAGGAAATTTGAAGAACTTGTTTTAAAACAAAACAACAACTCCATATAATGCAGATAGAAAACGGCAATACAAAGAGATTGGCACGCAATACTGCCTTTATGTACATCAGAATGTTTGTTTTGATGGTCATTCTCTTTTATTCCTCACGTATTCTTTTGCAAAGATTGGGAGAAAACGATTTTGGAATATACAATTTAGTAGGAAGCGTTGTGGCTATGTTTGAATCTCTGAGGACTTTGTTTGCTTCCTCTACTCAACGTTTTCTTAATTATGAAATGGGGAAAAACAACCAAGAACGTTTGCAAAGAGTTTTCAATACAAGTCTTGTTATAAATATTTTGATTGCTGTTGTCTTCGTTATAATAGTAGAACCTGTGGGGTTATGGTTTTTAAACGAAAAAGCGAATATTCTTCCCGATAGAATGTCTGCTGCTATCAGTGTGTTTCATCTTTCTTTGGCAACGGCTGTACTTCTAATAGTTTCAACCCCTTTTGATGCCACAGTCATAGCACACGAAAAAATGGATTTCTTTGCAATAATTTCCATAATAGAAGGTTGTATGAAATTGGCAATAGCCCTAATGCTTGCTTTCAATTTTACAGACAAACTTATAACTTATGGACTTATGATGTTTGTTTCTTCTTTGATTATAAGGATTTGTTATATAGTTTATTGCAGAAGAAACTTTGCTGAATGCAAGATACATTTCACAAAAGACAAAAAACTATTTAAAGAGATGACTACTTTTGCTGGTTGGCAATTTTTAGGAAGCAGTGCTTGGACTATAGCACAAAATGGGGTGAATATGGTACTTAATATGTTTGGAGGTACTATTGTAAATGCAGCAAGAGGAGTTGCCTATCAGGTAAGCAATACTTTGACTATGTTTCTAAACAATGTAATCATTGCAGTCAATCCTTATATTACTAAATCTTATGCAGAGGGAAACAAAACTAAGATGTTTGATATGATTTTCTTTTCTTCAAAGGTCTTGTTCTTAATTCAGAGTCTTATAACTATACCTTTTCTTTTCCTAAGCAAAGAAATTCTTACTATTTGGTTGAAAGATGTACCACAGTATAGTGTTTTGTTTATGCAACTTGTTATAATACATTCTCTTATTCGTTCTATGCACAATCCTTTAGATACTTTGTTCAAATCTTACGGCAAGATAAAATATTATCAACTAACAGAAAGCATACTACTACTTTGTCCCCTTGTTTGTTCTTATTTTGCTTTGAAAAGTGGTTATTCTTTCGCTTGGGTATTTATTTTTATGATAGTTTTTGAACTTTTAAACTTTTCTGCCATGACTTTTTTGGCTACACGTTTAACAGATTTAAAGATAAAAGATTTTACCAAACAAGTTCTATTTCCTTGTTTTGTATTGTTTATAATTATGTTTTGCGTTTGTATGTCAAAGTTTTATTTCGGTAAATTCCAAGATACGTTATCCTCTTTTGTGGTTTGCGTTCTTACCGATTTGTTTTTGGCTATAGTAATGTTCTTTATGTTTTTCACAGAAAAAGAAAAACAAGCACTTATTGGTCTAATTAGTAAAAAGATACGAAGATAAATCTGTCAAAATTATGAAAATATTATTCACAACAGACAGTCTGCAAGGCGGAGGTACTGAAAGAGTATTGACAATACTTGCAAACAATTTGATAAAAAGAGAAGATTATGAAATAGTTATTGTTTCCCGTATAAAGAAACAAGACTATGAAATAGATAAAAGGGTAAAAATCATTTGTTTTGACAAGAGTTACGAAGAGGCAAAGAAGAAAAATCAAAGACTTAAAAGATATTATATTCAGTATAAGAAGTTAAAAAAAATCATAAAACAGGAAAAACCAGATATAGCCGTATCTATGATGCAGGTAAGCATATACCCTTTAATGTTTTTGTGCAGAGGCAAATGTCCTGTGGTGTTTTCAGAACATTTTAGTATGCAAACGAGTATCAATTTCAAACAAGATTTTGAACGAAGGTTCGTTTTGCCTTTTGCAGATAAGGTTACAATACTTACAAGACACGATAGAGCCTATTTAGGCAATAGAATGAAAAACAAAACTGTAATGTACAATCCTCTTTCTTTTCCTGTTATGAGTGAGAAAGAGTATTTGGATAGTTTTGATAATAGAAAAAATATTTTGGCTTGCGGAGATATAGATAGGTATATACACAAAGGGTTTGACAATCTTATACATAGTTTTGCAAAGATAGCAGATAAATACCCAGATTGGCAGATAGATATAGCAGGACAAGGAAGTGATGAGAGTAAAAACTATTTGCTTTCCATAGCAAAACAATATAATATAGATAAAAGAATAAACTTTCTCGGTTTTAGAAAGGATATAAATGATTTAATGAAACAACATTCTTTCTATGTTCTTTCTTCACGTTACGAAGGTTTTCCTATGGTTCTTTTAGAGAGTATGACCTGTGGTTGTCCTTGCGTTGCGTTTGACTGTGTTAGCGGTCCAAGTGAAATAATTGTAGATAACATAGACGGACTTTTGATAGAAGACCAAGACAACGAGGCTTTTGCCATAGGAATGCAAACAATGATAGAAGACAAAGAAAAAAGAAAAATGATGGGTCTTCGTTCCCTTACAAATATTCAAAGATTTTCTACAGATATAGTTATAAACCGTTGGGACAGACTGTTTAAACAACTATACAAAAAGAAATAACCCCAATACATCTTAAAACAAAAAGAGTGGTAAAACTTACTTTACCACTCTATGACAACATTTTAAAACAGTTTTGTTTAGTGACTCCAGCAGGATTCAAACCTGCAACCTTTTGATCCGTAGTCAAATGCTCTATTCAGTTGAGCTATGGAGCCGTAAAACTTATTTATAAATAACGTTTGCAAAATTACAAAGTTTTTGATATATGACAAAAGTTTTTTTGTTTTTTTCTTAACTTTTTAAGATAAACATCAATAAGACAAAGTTTTAAATTCTGCAAAATAATATTTCTTTTCCCTATTTTACCTTCCTATTCCCCTTCAAATGAAACAAAATTTTATATAATAGGAAACAAAATTTCTCGTTTTCTATCTCTTTATTCTATTTTTGTAGAACTTTGTTTTAATTTTCTAAAACAAAGAAAGAAAAAATTAAAACAAAGAGATAGAAATCTAAAACAAAGTTTCATTTCTTTTTGTTTTTGTCATCTTGTAATTTTATTCTATCTTTGCAGGTAAATTTGGTATTATGAATATAGTAATAGATAAAGAGGCTGGTTTTTGTTTTGGTGTCGTTTCAGCAATAAAGGCTTTGGAAGAAGAGTTGCTGAAAGAGGGCAACCTTTATTGTCTTGGGGATATAGTACATAATAATATGGAGGTGGAGAGATTGGAAAATATGGGTCTGAAAACTATAGATAACGAAACATTTTCTAAACTTCACAACTGCAAAGTTATGATACGGGCACATGGAGAGCCACCTCATACGTACGAGATAGCAAAACAAAACAATATAGAGATAGTAGATGCTACTTGTCCTATGGTTCTGAAGTTGCAAAAAGATGTAAAACAAGGTTATGAGCAGATGAAAAAAATATCTGGTCAAGTTGTCATCTTTGGAAAGAAAGGACACGCCGAAGTTGTTGGGCTTGTTGGACAGACAAACAATGAAGCCATAGTCGTGTCCTCTGAAAAGGATTTGGAAAAAGTGGATTTTGAAAAGCCTTTGCATATTTATTCGCAAACAACTAAAAACAGAGAGGATTACGAACATATTATTCAAGTTATAAACTCAAAACACAAAACAGGAGAAGTATATGTTACGGATAGTATTTGCAGAAAAGTTTCTCTAAGAGCAAAAAGCATTGGAATGTTTGCAGAGAATGTAGATTGCGTGCTTTTTGTTTCGGGTGCAAATTCTTCCAATGGTATGTATTTGTATGAATTATGCAAACAGAAAAACGCAAATACTTTCTTTATTTCAGATGTAGAGGATATAGATTTTGAAAAGATAAAAGGTTTTGCAAACATTGGTATAAGCGGAGCAACATCTACTCCTATGTGGTTAATGAAAAAGATTGAGGATTATGTATATAGAGAATTTGAAACTAAATAACTTCAAAAACTTTTCTGAGTTTGAGCATGATTTTTCTCAAATAAATTGTATTGTAGGCAATAACGGTGTGGGCAAAACCAACATCTTGGACGCTGTCTATTATCTTTCGTTTTGCAAGAGTTTCAACTCCTCCAACGATTTGCATACTATGAAACACGGAGAGGACTATTTCGCACTTTTTGGTAAGTATATATTGCAAGATGGCACGAAAGAAACTTTCTCTTGTTCGCAAAAGAAAGAGCAGAAAAAGATACTAAAGCACGGAAAAAACACTTACAAAAAATTTTCTCAACATATAGGCAAACTACCCTGTGTTATGGTTTCGCCAAACGACCAAATATATATTTTAGGTCATAGCGAAGTAAGGCGAAAGTTTATGGATATGATTCTTTCTCAAGTAGATGTGGTTTATATGGAGAACCTAATAAACTACAATCGTTCTTTGGAACAGAAGAATAAACTTTTGAAAACCATGCAACAAAACCAATATTTTGATTATCTGCAATTGGAGATTTGGAACGAAAAATTGGATAAGTATTCCTCTGTTATACAGCAGAAAAGAAAAGATTTCTTCAACGAGTTTAAAGAACCTTTCAATTATTTCTACAACTACATTTCTTCAGACAAAGAGTTTGCAAATTTAGAGTATAAAACTTACGATGGAAAACTTTTAGATATTTTACAAAATAACGCTGAAAAAGAAAGATATACAGGTTACACAAGCGAGGGAATACATAAAGATGATATAATATTTTACCTTAATGAACACAATGTGCATTTCTCTGGTTCGCAAGGACAACAAAAAACTTTCGTTCTTGCTCTTAAACTTGCACAATACGACTATCTGAAAAAGCATAAAGAAACTACACCTATTCTTTTATTAGATGATATTTTTGATAAGTTTGATTTCTCCCGTGTAGAGAAGATTTTGTCTTTGGTGGCTCAGGATAGTTTCGGACAAGTCTTTCTTACAGATACACATCTTTCAAGAGTGAAAGAGATTATACCAGAAAACAAAAAAAAGGTTACTACTATTATAGAATTATAATTTTTTTGCGTATGGCTGGATTCAACAAATATTACTATCTCTATAGAGTAAAAAGAGGTAAAGCAGTGGCAAACGAATTGCCTGTAAAAGAGGTTTTGAATATGTTTTTCAAACGCTATCATATAGACTACAATCCGTACGAAGAATCTATAAAACAAGAATGGAACTCTTTGACAGGCAACATTATATCCAAATTCACACAATCTATAATTATGAAAAAAGATACTCTTTACGTAACTATCTCCTCTCCTACTGTGAAAGCCGAATTGAATATGCTGAGAGATGCCATTAAAAATAGGATAAACGAAAACATTGGTAAAACAGTAGTAAGTAACATTATTATAAGATAAAATGAAATAAATATTCTAAAATACCACGAATTAGTCTTTTTTTCGCAAATTGTATATGTTTTTATATAAAATAACGTTTCAGATGATTGAATTTAATAAAGTAAAAGAAATGAAAAAGATAAATTTGTTTGTTATCGCTTTTTGTTGTGTCGTGTTAGCGTTCTGCAATGCTGATGCACAGAATCTTACTTTGGATTCTTGCAGAAATATGGCTCTAAGACACAATAAACGTTCGCTTATTTCAGAAGAAGCCCTTTTGGCTGCACAAGCGACAAGAAAAGCAGCATTTACTCAGTTTCTTCCAAACTTCAACGCCATAGGTTCTTATATGTACAATTCTCGTGGCGATGAAATGTCGGTATTATCCGAAGATGCTATATTACCTGTTGGTAGTATAGGTTCAGATGGTAAGTTTACATATACTATAAACGATATTGTAACGGCAGATTTTGGAGGACAGACCTACCCAATAAATGCTCAGGGACAACCGACTTCAAACCCTAAAGAGTTTATTCCAAAACATGTAGCCTACTTACCAAAAGATGCTTTAACCTTTGATATGACTAATATCTTCGTTGCAGGTATAGGATTTACACAACCTATATTTATGGGGGGTAAGATTTTGGAATTGTACAAAATGGCAAAGACAGCCGAAAATATTGCACAGATAAATTATGACAATGACAAAGTAAATACTTTGATAGAGGTAGATGAAGCCTATTGGCGTGTAGTTTCCTTGCAGAAAAAGAAAGAGTTGGCACAGGAATACAACAACCTACTAAAAGAAACCTTTAACAACGTGCAAGAACTCTTCAATGAAGGTGTCATAACCAATGCAGAACTTCTGCAAGTAAAAGTAAAACTTAACGAAAGCGAAATGACACTAACGAAAGCCGAAAACGGACTGAAACTTTCTAAGATGTACTTAAATCAAGTCTGTGGAATGGATTTCAATTATGATTATACCCTTGCAGATATTGAACAAACAGATGCAGACGATATAGTTTTAACTGACACGGTTAAAAACGATATATCTTCAAGGTTGGAAACACAACTACTAAACCAAGCAGTACAGTTGGCACAAAGTGAAGTAAATATCGCACGCTCACGTTTCTTGCCGAATATTGTGCTTCAAGGAAACTATCTTGTTTCTAACCCATCTATTTTCAATGGTTTTGACAAATCTTTCAAAGGTTCATTTATGGTAGGTGTAGGAGTACAAGTGCCTATCTTCCATTTCGGGGAAAGAATACATACTCTATCGGCTGCAAAACACAAACTAAGAATAGCAGAACTTACAAGAGAAGAGTCTATGGAAAAGATGGAACTGCAAGCCAATATGAAACAAAACAGTAAAAACGAAGCAAAGAAACAAAGCATTATAGCACAAAACAATATGCAACACGCTGAAGAAAATCTTCGTCAAGCACAGTTGGGATTTGAAGAAGGAGTTATCTCTACTACAGACCTTATGACTGCACAAACTGCTTGGGTATCTGCAAAAAGCGAACTCATAGACGCAAATATAAACACTGCCCTTAACGACCTTTATTTAAGACAAGCACTTGGAAAAATAGAAGTTCCAAATATAGAACGTACAGAAAAATAGTTTAACAGAATAAAAAAATATTTAAGATATGAAGACCAAAGAAAACAAAACCTTACTTATGTCTTTTGTGATACTTATTTGCTTTATAGCAATTATTGGTGTCATTGCTTACTTTGTGAAAGTAGCACAAGATGAACTTATGTTACAAGGTGAAGTTGAAGCCAGCGAAATAAGAGTTTCTGGCAAAGTTCCCGGTAGAATACTTGAGTTAAAAGTAAAGGAAGGGGACGCTGTAGAACAAGGACAACTATTAGTTCTAATAGATTCTCCAGAAGTTACCGCCAAAGGTGTACAAGCACAAGCTGCTGAAAACGCTGCACAAGCCGTGAATGAGAAAGCAATAAACGGTACTCGTCAAGAAACTATTGAGGCTGCCAAAGAACAATACATACGTGCAAAAGCAGCAGCCGAATATGCTACTAAGAGTTACAACCGTATGAAAAACTTGTACGAAAAAGGTGTAATAGCAGCACAGAAATTTGATGAAGTGGAAGCACAGTACAAAGCAGCCATTGCACAAGAGAAAGCAGCGAAAAGTCAATATACTATGGCAGTAAACGGAGCTCAAAAAGAAGACAAAGCAGCTGCAAAAGCACAAGTAGATAGAGCAAAAGGTGCTGTTATGGAAGTAGATGCATACAAAAGCGAAACAAGACTTTCCGCCCCTATGGCAGGAGAAATATCCGAAATCTTCCCTAAAGTAGGTGAACTTGTAGGAACAGGTTCTCATATTATGAGTATAGTTAATCTGAACGATGTTTGGGTAACTTTCAACGTAAGAGAAGAAATGCTTGACAAGATACATATGAACGATGTCATAATAGCAAAAATACCTGCTTTAGGAAACAAAGAAATAAAACTGAAAGTAAATTACATAAAAGTACTTGGTTCATACGCAACATGGAAAGCAACAAAGATGTCTGACGAATACGATACTAAAACTTTTGAAGTAAGAGCCGTGCCGGTAGATAAGATAAGTGGTTTGCGTCCTGGTATGAGTGCCATAGTGAATTTCAGCAATTTGAAATAACCTTTCTACTTATAGAAAAATATGAAAAAAGGATTTTTCGCAATAGTCAAAAGAGAGTTGCAGAGAATGATTTCACGACCTATCTATCTCGTGATGACTATAATTATACCCTCTATTGTCATCATCTTCTTTGCTACTTTCTTCAATCAAGGCGTGCCTGAACAAATGCCTATTGCGGTAATAGATTTTGACAACTCTTCTACATCGCGTATGATTGTACGTTCGTTGAATGCAGGTCAGATGTGCAAGATAAAATACAAACTTACATCTTATGAAAGTGCCAAAACGAATATGCAAAGAGGTGAAATATATGCCTTTGTCATCATTCCACGCAATTTTGAGAAAGATGTATATAACGGAAAACAACCTGTAATCAATTTTCACACAGAATACGCACACTATCTTGGCTCTTCACTCATTATGAAAGAGATACAAACTACCCTAACTACTATTTCCATAGGTGCAGACCTCAAAGTACGTTTGCAAAAAGGAGAAAACCAATACTATGCTATGGCTCAGGTAAATCCTATTGCTAACGACTCGCACATTATAGCCAATTCCAAATTGAATTATGCCTTTTACCTGTCCTCTATTATGATGCCGGGTATTATATGTCTTATGGCTCTAATGTGTAGTGTATATGTAATAGGTATAGAGTTGAAAGACGGAACTTCTCGCCGTTGGTTAGTGGTAGGAAACAAAAACATAGTGGAATCTCTTACAGGAAAACTATTGCCATACACGGTTTTGTTTTGGATAATGATTATTATGAGTGAGATAGTTATGGAAAAGTTTATGGGCTTTCCTAATGAAGGTAACCCAGCCATTATGTACCTTGGTGCTTTATTCACTGTAATATCTTATCAAGCAGTAGGTATATTCCTTACCGGGCTTTTACCGTCCATGCGTACGGCTTTAAGTATAGCAGCCTTTTATGGAACTATGGGCTTTACTCTTTCAGGTTTCACTTATCCAAATGCGGCTATGCTTGATGCTGTAAAACCATACACATACCTTTATCCACTAAGACAGTATTATGAAATATATTGCAACGTTCAAATAAACGGTTTATCATTCTCTCATACACTTGTACCATTTATCATTCTTATGCTGTTTTGGTTGGTATTCCCATTCTCTACTGTTAAACACCTAAGATATGCCGCCGTTAAACTAAATTATAAGAGGGATTAGTATGAAAGTAATAAAGAATCTAAAATCTCAACTCAAAGAAAACCGTTTAGCATGGGTAGATATGCTCTATATCTATCGTAAAGAACTTTTCAATATCTTTACCGATGGTGGTGCTATCATTATCTTCCTTGTGGCTACTCTTATCTACCCTTTGGTTGTCGGCTTTATATACAACAAAGAGTTGTTAAGGGACTCCCCTATTGCTGTGGTAGATAACGACCATTCGGCTTTGAGTAGAAAATATATACGTATGATAGATGCTACACCTGAAACACAGGTTACCTATCAATGTTTCTCTATGGAGGAAGCTAAACAACTGCAAAAACATGGCAAAGTCCATGGTATAATACATATACCTAAAGGTTTTAGCAAAAGCATAAACACAGGCAGACAAACCTATGTAAATATCTTTGCAGATGTTACTTCTTTCTTTTGGTATAGAAACTTATCTGTGGCTACATCTTATGTAAGCAGGACTATGGGTTACGAGATAGAAGCCAAAGGACTTATAGCCAAAGGCTCAACCTATGACGATGCTGTAAGAAGTGTAAGAAAATTTATACCACAGGAAAGGGTGCTTTACAACCCAGGAGGTTACCCATCTTTTATCCTACCTATAATATTGATAATAGTCATTCAACAAACTATACTTATGGGTACGGGTATTTTGGCAGGAAAAACTTCTGAACGTAGTAAATGGAAAGACCTTACACCTGCAAACGTGCATTACAAAGGTTTGTTCCGTATTATCTTCGGTAGGGCTTTAGCCATCTTCACTATATATATACCTATATCTATATATGTGTTGATACTTGTTCCTCATATGTTCAACCTACCTCAGTTGGCTTCTGGTCCTTGGGATACTCTATGGTTTATTCTTCCTTTTATTTTAGCATCTATTTTCCTTGGTATGACGGTTTCTACTTTCTTCTATCACAGAGAAAATGCTTTGGTTGTGTATATTGCAACCTCTATACCTATACTTCTTATGACAGGATTTCCTTGGCCACGCGAGGCAATGCCTAACTTTTGGAGAAACTTCTCTTATATCTTCCCATCTACCTTTGGAGTACAGGGATTTGTAAGAATGAACACTATGGGAGCCTCTTTAGTAGAAATAAGTTGGGAACATTTTTGCCTATGGGTGCAAGTAGGAATATATTTCGTTACTACTTTCTTTGCATACCGTTGGCGTTTAACTCGCAAATCCAGAATAAAAGCCATAGAAGACAGACGAAGAAAACGCCGAAATCGTATAGCAAATCAAAAACTTTCTGACAACTTGTCATAGTATTTTTACTTGGAATAAATTTTGTAAAATCAAGTTCTGTAAAAATGAAACTTTGTTTTGTTTTCACAGAACTTTGTTTTATTCTTGTAGTTCTTTGTTTTATTTTTCTAAAGCTTTGTTTTAATTTTCTAAAACAAAGAGATAGAATTGTAGAACTTTGTTTTAGAATTATAAGGTTTAGAGTTGATAATGGTTTCAAAGTTTTTAGAAAAGTGAAATAAAACAACAAGAAAACAGTACAAAGACAAGAGAAAATTATAATAAAATTTCATTTTTAAGTTATAATTTTTGCATAAATTTAAGAAAAATAAGATAACGAAAAAACATAAAACAAAAATGAAAGGACAGATAAATGTAAAGACCGAGAACATATTTCCGGTTATTAAAAAATTTCTTTATTCAGACCATGAAATATTTCTTAGAGAGATAGTTTCAAATGCTGTAGATGCTACACAAAAACTGAAAACTCTTTCTTCTTTAGGAGATGTCAAAGGCGATTTGGGAGATGTTACCATAGAGGTAAAGGTGGATAAAAAGAACAAAACTCTTTCTGTTATAGACCGTGGTATAGGTATGACACAAGAAGAGGTTGAAAAATACATAACACAGATTGCTTTCTCCGGTGCAGAAGAGTTTTTGGAAAAGTTTAAAGGTAAGAGTGAAGCAGAAGCCAACGCCCTTATAGGTCATTTCGGTTTGGGATTTTTCTCTTCTTTTATGGTATCTTCACAAGTAGAGATTTTCACTAAATCCTACAAAGACGCTCCAGCAGTACACTGGACTTGCGATGGCGATACAGAATACACTGTGGAAGAGTGCGACAAAAAAGAACGTGGTACAGAGATAGTTATGCACATTTCAGAAGATTGTGAAGACTTTTTAGAAGAGGGAAAAATACTTGAACTATTGAGAAAGTATTGCAAATTTATGCCTGTTGCTATCAAATTTGGTAGAGAGAAATATTGGGAAGATTCTGAAACAGAAAAGGACAAAGACGGCAATCCTAAAAGAGTAGAAAAAGAGAAAGACCGTATAATAAACGACACTAACCCACTATGGAAACGCAAACCTTCAGAGTTAAAAGAAGAAGACTACAACAAGTTTTACAGAGAACTGTATCCAATGAACTTTGAAGACCCATTGTTCCATATACATTTGAATGTAGATTATCCTTTCAACCTTACAGGTATTCTTTATTTTCCAAAGGTAAAAAGAAACATAGACCCAACACTTGAAAAGATACAACTGTATTGCAATCAAGTTTTCGTAACCGATAGCGTGGAAGGTGTAGTTCCTCAGTATATGATGTTGCTTAGAGGTGTGCTTGACTCACCAGATATACCTCTGAATGTATCTCGTTCTTATCTTCAAAGCGACCAAAACGTTAAGAAAATATCTTCTCATATCTCAAAGAAAGTAGCAGATAAATTGGAAGAAATATCAAAGAATGAACACGATGATTTCCTAAAGAAATGGGACGATTTGAAAGTGTTTATAGAATATGGTATGCTTTCAGACGAGAAGTTTTACGATAGAATGAAAGATGTCTATGTTTTGAAAAACACAGATGGTGAGTTCTTTACTTTTGAAGACTATAAGAAGAAAATAGAACCTTTGCAGACAGACAAGAACAAAACACTTATCTATCTATATGCAAGAAACACAGACGAACAATACGCATATATTCAAGCAGCAAAAGACAAAGGATATGACGTTCTGCTTATGGACGGAGTACTTGATTCTCACTTTATAAATATGCTTGAACAAAAGTTCTCTTCTGCAAGATTTGTACGTATAGATTCAGACGTTATAAATAAGATAATAGAAAAGGACGAAAAAATACCTTCTAAACTAAACGAAGAAGAATGCAATAAGGTAAAAGAACTTATAGAAGAAAGCATAGATAAACAAAAATTCACTATACAAACAGAAAGCCTTGAAGAGTCTTCTCAACCTATAACCGTAACACAAAACGAGTTTATGAGGAGAATGCGTGAAATGAGTGAGATAGGCGGTGGCGGTATGGCAAGCCTTTATGGAGATATGCCAGAAAGTTATAACTTGGTTGTAAATACAAACCACCCTATTATTTGGGATATACTTCATTCAGATGATACAGAACATAGAAAAGAGGTTATATCACAATTGAAAGACTTGGCTTTGCTTTCACAAGGACTGTTAAAAGGTTCTGCTTTAGATGAGTTTATCAAACGTTCTACAAAGATTATAAAATAATTTTTGTTTCATTAAGCACTTGTTTTGTTTTTAGAGATGTTGCGTAAAAAACAACATCTCTTTTTTATTTTTTTTAACATTTTTTATCAAAAATTTTTTCTATTTAAAATTTTTTCTATATATCTGCAACCAAGTGATAGATTAAAACAATTTTTTTTATGAAACGTTTAACATTTGGGACTGTTTGTCTCCTGTTGTCTATTGTCCTTACAATAGGTTATACTGTTTGTCAAACTGTTCCGCAAGTAAATAACTCTATTTTTAGAGATATACAACATTCTAATCTTAACACTACAGCAGAAAATAGCGTTGTAGAGAATTCTATTCTACCCCCCCCCATAAATTTTCCTACCTTAAAAGCCGTTGGTTCAGGTGATTACGCATTTGATGGTGGTGATGGAAGCCAAACAAATCCTTTTCAAATTTCTTCTGCTGAACAACTAATAAGACTTTCTGAACTTGTAAATTCCAAAACAACTTATACACGCACAACAGGATATACTTCTTCTAATCAATATTACTATAGTTCTTACTATAAATTAACACAAGATATAGATTTCGGTACATTAGTTTCTGGCACTTTTATTATCTGCACTAAAACCGTTACTACTACTAATTATGGAACAAAGCAAACTGTTTTAGTTCAGCAATATATAATAAAGGCAAATAATGACGCATTTCCTCTTACTTGTAACAGAGTGGCCGATGATAATAACACTGGTACTGTTACCATTAGTAGTGAAACAGATGAAAAAAATTACACAAGAAATAATTCTCCTGCAAATTATTATACTACAACTTTTAAATACGAATACTATGGCAATACTCCTTTAGCACAATCTGCTCTTATGGCACCCATAGGTTATTGTGCTACATATACACAAGAAGGAACAACATATATAGATAATAATGCTTCAGTAAATTTCTCTGGTAATTTTAACGGAGATAATCATACTATATCCAATATAGAAATTAGAACACAATCTACTTCTTCTGCTCTATTTGAACTTGTCGGTAAGACAACAACTGGAGGTAATACTCCTGAAATAAAAAATCTTCATGTTAATAATGCATACGTTTCCTCTGAAGGCAACTCTTTTGCAGGTGGTATAGTAGCAGTTTTATCTAATGGGAAAATTACAGATTGTAGTATTTCAAACTCTACAATCATTGGAAATCGTGCAGGAGGTATAGGTTCTACACTATCTTATAATGGAAGTACTTCTAATGGTTCTATTTCCGGTTGTACCTCTGTAAATAATATAATAGATGGAAAAGTAGGTGCAGGTGGCATAGCAGGTTACACTAAAGATGGTATAGCAAAAATAACAGACTGTACTTCATCTAATAACAGTATTACAGCAGATAATGAAGATAATACAGGACCTATTACAGGTAGTGTTAAAGCAGAAAAAGACCAAGGTTCAAACACTGTTATTACTACAGAAGAGGCTGCAAATATGACAGGAAGCAGTTTTATAGATATTATAGAAAAGTTATTAAGACATAACAATATACCAGATTTTTGTTATATAAATAACGGTATTTCTTTTAATCCCAATAATAGTGTAGATGCAACTATTCTTGCTCGTCTTAAAGCAGAACTTAATGGTAGCAGTGATATAACAGATAATCTTGTCTTGCCAAACGTTGCAAATATAGAAAACCTTATCTCTCTTTTATCCTCTCCTACAGATGCTCAACTAAGAGAATTATGCGCTACTTTTTATGCAGAACATATTGAATTTTCAAACGAAAACGTTACTAATGCTGTTTCTGCCCATGATGCTTTTTATGGAATAGGTGGTGTATCAACTACTATAAATAGATATAAATATAATGGTAGTACGTATAGTTTGGATAATGACACTGTTACTTCAACTGATGCTCGTAATACTCAATATTATTATAGGGTTGTAGAAAACGATGTGGAAACTTATTATAAGTATAGGAGAGATGGTTATCCTAACTATTGGACAAATCCTTATTTTACTAAAGATAATGAAGCAAGAACCAATTACTCTGTAAGTAATGGTACAGCATATTACAGTTATTATCACCCTGGTTGGAATGATTATCCTACAAGTGTACAAACTACACTTATAAATTCTCTTCGTACTACTATAGAAAGTATAGACGCTACTACTATAGCAAGTCTTCCAGATTATTATAAACTTACTGCTACAGGAACAGATGCAAACCCCATTGTAATAGACGTTACAAAAGGTGGAGGTATTTATGATAAAGGTGGACAGTTGGGAGATAAGATAGTAAAACTAAAAAAGAATCTTTCTTTGCAAAATTGGGTTGCTTTGGGTATAACGAAAATAGAAGATATGGGTATGGGCTGGATAGATACTCTTACTATGGACAGAAAAGTTAATTTCCTAAGCAACACTCAAGATAACAACGATATGGCTGCTGTAGAGTGGGATTATTCTACTAATGATTGGTATTGGAACTATTTGCTTGCAAAACACGATTTACCTTATGGTAAAGGTATATTTGTTTGGTCTTACAATACTGCTCACCCTTTGGCAAAAGAAGATGATTGGGATTATACCGTTGTTACTTCAAGTAATCCTATTCTTTACCAACAAGGAAAAGTT
>JAFUGA010000008.1 GCA_017469625.1 Bacteroidales bacterium | reverse complement strand
CCTACCATACGGAGAAGATTGGGTAGATATACAGAACGACCAAGCAACGATATATCCACTACTTGGCACATATACATTCAACGGTAAAGAGAAAGACTATGAGTCAGGCTTCCACTACTATGGTTCACGTTACTATAGTAGCGAACTATCTATCTGGTCTTCCACTGACCCAATGGCTGACAAATACCCTAACCTATCACCATATAACTACTGTGCAAACAATCCTGTAATGTTAGTGGACCCAAATGGAGAGGAAATAGTAATATCTAAAAATGCTAATAAAGAACAAAAAGAAGCATTTTATTTATTTGCAAAAACTAAAGAAGGCATAAAAGAATTAAAAAAATATGCGAAAGCTGGACAGGTAATAGCTGGATACACCTACAAAGAAGATGGTATATATCATAAAAAGGGTGTAAATTTATCTATAGAGGGAGGTGAATTGACAGATAATTATAGAAACGGAGAAACTGAATTTAAAAAGACTGATAAAGGTTTAAAAATAGGTGTTAGAGTAAGTCTTAACGAAATATCATCTGGAATTATTGGAAAGGTTAAAACATATGCTCATGAAATTTTTATACATGGGCATCAATATTCAGAAGATTTTAAAGATGATGGAGTACTTAATAGTAGTTATATTAAAAATAATAATTTGAAACAGAGAACCATAAGTTATCAACAACATTACATGGATAAATATATTTATAAACGTTTTGAAACTAATGGATTGAAATTGATTAAGGAGGCATATCAAATATATAATACTGCAAATCCAAAAAATACTTTAAAAATACCAAATGATGCTGAAATAAAAAAAATGATGGAATATAGATTATGGTAAAAAAAGATATGCATTGTATATAATATTCTTGTGGTTAATAAATATTTGTGTTTATTCGCAAGAAACTTTTTTATACACGGATAACAAGGGGACATTATGTTTGCAAAAGAAAAATGAAGGTATTATCTTGTTTGCTGGTGGTGAAATGGGAATGTATCATTTGGATAGTATAACAGATGAAATAAATATATACAATAGACCTTTCTACAAACAAAATATCTCGGATAATGATTTTTATTTTGATACTCTGTTAATAGCAAATGAATGGTGTGAATTGCAAGGAAACGATGGACTTGTCTTTAGGGCAAAAGTTTATAAAGACTCTCTGTTTGTAAATGTTGATTATCCCTATTCAGATACAGGCTTTTACACATTCGTTTTACCAAAAGAAGAATACAAAATATTTAAATCTCTGTTATTTAATTTGTATCAGTCAAATTGTAATATTATTCCCAACAAAGATTTCTTACTTAAACACTATAAAAATGATGAAGATAGAGGTTATGAATTTTATTGCAAAATAGTTACACAAAATATCCCTAAGGAATATTATGCAATAAACAACTATGCGTTTGATAATAAGGAGATGTTTCTATTTTCAAGATTTACAATTTTAATGATTAAAAATATAATTTCAACAAATAACAAGCAAAATATTAGAAAAGAATTACTTGATGTTAGAAACTCATTTAATACAATGAGAAGACAAACAGGTTATAACACCATTTGGACAAGTATTGCTGAATAATAATTTGTACTTATTTCCCTTAGGCAAGGTTTGATGATATTTCGGAGAGGATAAAATCTATTTCTTCTATGGTTTTGGCTTCCATTAGCTCAAGTTTATAAGGTTTAAAATCTTGTATTGCAAGAAAATAACGAGAGTAAAACTTTTTCATCATAACCATTGCCCTACTTTCTCCCATATTATCGCATATTGTGTGCAAGTGTTCTTTGCATACAGATACTTTTTCCTTAACTGTAATAGGTGTAATCTCTTTTCCCATAATGGCTTGTTTGCAATGCATAAAGAAATATGGGTTTCCTACAGCGTGCCTTCCTATAAGAATACCATCAAGTGCATATCTTTTCTTGTATTCCATAAATTTCTCCACCGTGTTTATATCTCCGTTGCCAAAAATAGGTATATTTATTCTTGGATTTTCTTTAACCTTTCCTATCAAAGTCCAATCTGCGTTGCCTCTATACATCTGTTGTTTCGTCCTACCGTGAATACTCAAAAGTTGAATACCACAATCCTGTAAAGCCTCTGCAAAATCTGTTATCGGAGTAGAATTATCGTCATAACTTATTCTCGTTTTGACCGATACAGGTAATTTTACACTTTTCACGACTGCCTTTGTAATAGACAACATTTTAGGAATATCTGCCAAAATTCCACTTCCTGCTCCTTTTCCTGCTATCTTCTTCATAGGGCAACCCCAATTTATATCTATAAAATCGGGATTCAACTCCTCTACCCTTTGTGCTGCCTGAACAAGAGCAGATTCTGTACTTCCAAATATTTGAATACCGACAGGCCTTTCCTCCTTGGAAAAAGATATTTTTTGATAACTTTTCTCTACATCTCTAATCAATGCATCTGAAGACACGAATTCCGTAAACAAAACATCTGCACCGTATCTTTTGCATATAGTTCTATACTCTCTTGTGGTTATATCGTCCATAGGAGATAATGCTATGGCAAACTTTTCTCCGTTTGGGTAATCCTGTAATAGTATATCTTTTAACATTATCTTTATTTGGTAGTATGTGAATAGTAATTCTTTTGTATTATATCTATAATATCTTCTGCCGAAACCTCAAGCCCGGCAACATCTATTTTGATTTTCTTCTTGCCTTCTCCGTATCTGAAAACCATATATGGAACATTAGCCTGCATATCTCTATAAAGCACTATGTTATACATTTCTTTGTAATAGTATTCTCCATATTTCCACTGCAAAAGGAAATTTAAGTCATTCACTTCCACCTTATCGTCATATATGATTAGCATAGGCTTTTTGTTTTTCGTCCTTTTGATAACGTACAATATTGTAAATATCCCCATTAAACTTAATGGTGAAAAAACAAGTGTTATAAATATGTCAAAGTCTAAATAAAACATTATTGCAAAACATAACACCGTCCAAGGTATTCCAAAGCATAACAAGGCTATGAGTTTAGATTTTTTCTCGTATATTTTGCGTAGTTCTTTCATTTTTTTGTTTGTTGATAATTAAACGTTGCAAAGTTACAAAAATTTAAAGTATTTGTTTAATTTTGCAAAACTATTATTAAACCAAAAACTTATGAAAGAAGAACAATTGCAAATAAAATACAAGGTATATCAACTTTCAGAACTCTCTGATGAAGATAAAGAGTTGATAGACGAATCAATATATGCTTGCTATAAAGCCTATTCACCTTATTCTCATTTTTCGGTAGGCTGTGCTGTAAGAATGGACGATGGAAACATTGTTTTGGGTGCGAACCAAGAAAACATAGCCTATCCAAGTGGGCTTTGTGCCGAACGTACTGCTCTTTTCTCTTGTGGAATGCAAGATGGAAATCCCGTTGCTTTGGCTATATGTGCAGAAGATGAGAAAAGAAAGCCTGCCACTGCTTATCCTTGTGGTGCATGTAGGCAAGTAATGATAGAATTTGAAAACAAGGCAGGTAAGGAACATAATATAAAGGTAATGATTCTTAGGAAAGATTCCTCAGTGCTTGTATTTGATAGTGTAAAAGATTTATTGCCTTTCTCTTTTGACTTTTAAAAGAGGTTTATTGTATCTTTTCATAGAAATATTTTTAAAATATAGTTTCATAAAACATTGTTTTACTGTATGAAAAAGAAGTTTTGGTATTTTAATTTTTTATTTACTTTTCTTGTTATGTGTAATGTTTTTTCTCAAAACATAATTGACGTTCATAGTCATATAATTAACGAAGATTATCTAAAGTTTCTAAAAGATAATAACGCACTTATGGACGAGGGTTTTCCACTTCCAAATTGGGATATAGAGAAACATCTGGCTTTTATGCAACAAGCAGGTATTGAGTCTTCTATCCTAACTATGGTTGCACCACACCCATATTTTGGAAACATAGATGAAACGATTAAGGAGGTAAGAAAATTCAATGAATACTGCTCTTCGTTGAAGAAAAAGTCCAATGGTAAGTTCAGATTCTGTGCTTCTTTGCCTCTTCCAAACATAGAAGCGGCTATAAAAGAGGTTCGCTATGCTTTTGATTCCTTACAGGCTGACGGAGTAAAACTTGCAACAAATGTTTATGGACAATATCTTGGCGATAAGGAGTTAGACACTTTGTTTTCAGTACTTAACGAATATAATGCTTTGATAATAATTCACCCTCATAAACCTTTCAACTACCCAAATCAACTTATGTCTTCTCTTCCTTTGGCTATGTACGAATATCCTGCTGAAACCTCTCGTGCTGTCTGCAATATGATAACAAGAAACGTGCTTGCAAGGTACAATAATATAAAATTGGTTGTCCCTCATAGTGGAGCATATCTTCCTTTGGCTATAAAAAGAATGCAAAACGTCTATCCTATCTTTCGCAATAAAGGTTTGATGGAAGAGATTGATTTTCAAAAAAATTTAGACCGTATTTGGTACGATTTGGCTGGCAATACATCTGTAGAAATCATAAAAACTATGTTGCAAATCACAACCATAGACCATATTCTTTACGGTTCGGATTATCCTTATGTAGATGCACAGGTTTTGATAAACAATGCAAATCGTTTTCGCAAAGAACTACAGGAAGATTTTTTGCTTTCACCATATACAAAAATGATTTTAAGCGAAAATGCTCGTAATCTATTAAATGGCAACAAAACAAAGTTTGCCAAAACGGATATTGCAGAGAATTTTCTTGTAAGAATAGCGGAAATAGATGTGGATAAAAAACAGTTAGACAAGTATTTGCAGTACGCAAAAGAGATAGCACAAACATCTATTGAGAAAGAAAAAGGAGTTATCTGCCTTTTCCCTATGAAAATCAAAGAGTCAGAAAATAAAATACGCATTTTAGAGATTTACAGAAACGAACAAGCCTATCAAAATCATATAAAGACAGAACATTTTTTGAAATATAAACAACAAACCTTAAATATGGTAAAAGATTTGAAGTTGATAGACGTGCAAATACTTAATTATGAAGATTTAAGTAAGATTTTCAAAAAACTGAATTAGTTTTTCTTTATTTTTTAATCAAATAATAAAATACTAAATAAATAATATGGAAGAAATAAGAATAGATATGCGTACCCAGACACCTGAAGAAATTGCAATGGGTGTAAAAGATGCACAATTATGCTTTAAAATCAATCATACTATGCCCTACACTGAGGAGTATAATTCTCTTATAAATGAATTATTTTCTCAAGGTATAGGAGAGAACTCCCGCATTATGCCACCTATAACGGTAGTTCGTGCAAAAAATGTGAAGATAGGTAAAAACGTTGTCATAATGAATAACTGTCTTATGATGAGTGCAGGCGGTATAACCATAGAAGACAATGTTTTAGTAGCGGCAAACTGTCAGATAATTTCAAATAACCACGATTTAGCAGAACATCAAATAATTACCTGCAAACCTGTACATTTGAAAAAGAACTGTTGGGTAGGTGCAGGTGCAAGTATTCTACCCGGAGTAACCATAGGCGAAAACTCTGTAATAGGTGCAGGAAGTGTGGTTACAAAGGACGTCCCTGATAACTGCATTGCTGTAGGTAGTCCCGCAAAAGTCATAAAACATATTTAAAGAAGATTTTTCTACAACCAAACCTTAGGAAAATAAAACTTTGTTTTAATTTTCTATCTCTTTGTTTTAATTTCGTAGAACTTTGTTTTAGAATTCTATCTCTTCGTTTTAGAAAATTAGAATCAAGTTTTAGAAAATTAAAACGAAGTTTCGTGAGAACACTGTTTCGTTCTGTGTTTCAATGTTATCTATAACCTTACACTCTTTAATACTCTTAATATTGCAAAACAATGTATTATAAGTATGTAACTTATATTTCAGATTATGAAATAATGTTACATACTTGTATCTTTGCGTTTTATTTTTGTAGGAAAAAATGTTCTTATTTTATTTTGAATAAGGAAAATTGTTGAATATTGAAAAAAATCACTAAATTTGCAACTTTGAATTATAAATAATCTTTATGAGTAGTATAGAAATAAATTCAGAGATAGGAAAACTTAAAGGGGTAATTTTGCATACTCCTGGTATAGAAATAGAACAAATGACCCCAGAAACAACACATCATGCTCTTTATAGCGATTTGTTGAATCTGAAAATTGCACAAAAAGAATATTCTTATTTTGAGAAGGTTTTATCCTCTTGGTGTCAGACTTATCAAGTAAAAAATCTTTTGTCTGAAGTCCTAAAAGACCAATCTGCAAAAATAGAACTTCTAAATCAAATCTTAAAACGAGAAAAGAAAGATTTTCTTTATATGGAACTTATTGATATAGATGCAGATAAATTGGCTACATATCTTATAGAGGGTTATCCATATAGCAAAGAAAAAAATCACCCTAAAGAGTTTGAAAAACAACGTTTCGTTTTAGAACCTTTGTACAATCTTTTCTTTACGCGAGATGCTTCTTCTTCTGTTTATTCTCAAGTACTTATACACGCTATGCGTACTGAGGTTAGAGATAGAGAAAGTTTTATTATGGAGAGTATTTTTAAGAATATTTTTCATGCAGAAATCATAAATCCAAAACTCATTTCTAACGAAACATCTACAGAAGGTGGCGATGTTTTAATAGCAAAAGACGATATTCTTTTTATAGGTAACGGTCTAAGAACTAACAAGAAAGGTATAGAATTTTTAGCAAACTATTTCGCTGCAAGAAAATCTAAACAAAAAATTCTTGTTCAACAATTACCTCAAACTTTAGACTCTTACATACATTTAGATATGGTATTCAACTTTTTAAATACCAATGAGTGTATTGCTTTTGAACCTTTGATTTGCAATAGCAATTCGGGATTTACTACTACTATCATAGATATAGATAATGGTAGAATAACATATTCTGAACAGGAGAATTTCCTTAAAGCTACCAAGACTTTAGGTTTTGATTTGAAACCCATATTATGTGGTGGTAAAGACGAATGGACTCAAAGAAGAGAACAGTGGCATTCTGGTGCAAACTTCTTCTGTATGGGTGAAGGAAAGATTATTGGTTATGCTCGCAACACACACACTATAGAGGAGTTAAACAAAAATGGTTATGATGTAATAAAAGCAGAAGATGTAGTATCTGGTAAAGAAAATCTATTGAATCATAACAAGTTTGTTGTAACTGTGGAGGCAAGCGAATTACCTCGTGGTTGTGGTGGAGCAAGATGTATGACTATGCCTATACAAAGAGAAAAAGTTGTTTGGTAACAATAAAATATATATACAATGAAAAATTACAAACTGATAAACAATTGTTTAGGGTGGGCAATATTTGTTATAGCAAGTATTGTCTATCTTATGACTGCTGAACCTACTGCTTCGTGGTGGGACTGTGGAGAATATATTGCTACGACAGCAAAACTACAAGTAGGACACCCACCAGGTGCACCTACATTCCAAGTAATAGGTCGTATATTTTCATTCCTTGCTGGTGGAGATACAAGCAAAATAGCCTACATGGTTAATTCTATGAGTGCTTTAGCAAGTGCTTTTACTATTTTGTTCTTGTTCTGGTCTATTACAATGTTGGCAAAAAAACTTGTAAAAGACCCTAAGAATATTTCTACCAATGAAATGATAGCCATTTTTGGTTCTGCTATTGTAGGAAGTTTAGCCTATACTTTCTCAGATACTTTCTGGTATTCTGCTGTAGAGGGAGAGGTTTATGCTATGTCTTCTTGTTTCACTGCAATAGTTTTTTGGGCTATACTAAAATGGGACGAACAAGCAGAAGATACTCATAACCTAAGATGGATTATTCTTATAGCCTTCCTTATAGGTGTTGCTATAGGTATACATCTTTTGAATATATTGACAATACCTGCTATTACTTACATAGTTTATTTCAGAAAAACAGAGAAAGTTACTACTAAAGGATTTTTGTTTGCTGGTTTGCTTTCAATAGTTTTAGTAGCACTTGTAATGTATTTCATTATACCAGAAATAGTAAATCTTGCATCTTATTTTGAAGTATTTTTTATAAACTCTATAGGTCTTCCGTTCAACTCTGGAACTATTATCTATTTCTTACTTTTGTTTGGATTGATAATATTTGGTTTAAGATGGAGCAGAAGAAAGATGAAACCTATATTGAATACTGCTATACTTTCATTTCTTGTTCTTATTTTGGGATATTCTACTTTTATAACCCTTGTTATAAGAGCCAATGCAAACACTCCTATAAACGAGAACGCTCCTAAAGATGCTGTATCTCTTCTAACTTATCTAAACAGAGAACAATATGGTTATACACCTTTGCTTTATGGTCCTTACTATACTGCAAACGTGAAAATGGATTACAATACAGGTTCTCCTGTTTATAAGTACAGTACAAAATACGTTAGAAACAACGAAACAGGAGAATACGATAAAGTAAAGAGAACTTCTACTCCTGTTTGGGACGAGTCCAATTGTACAGTCTTCCCAAGAATGTATTCAACTGACGAAAGCAGACGACACCCTCAATTCTATAGAATGTGGGCTGGTATAAGTGATGGACAGATAGGAAAACCTACTTTCTCACAAAACTTGCGTTATTTCTTCCGTTATCAAGTAAATCATATGTATTGGAGATACTTTATGTGGAACTTTGTAGGAAGACAAAACGATATACAGTCCTATGGTTTGAATTATGAAGGTTCTCCTGCCGATGCTTCAAACGGTACTAAAGATTTGATACACGGTAATTGGATAAGTGGTATAAAATTTTTAGATGAAGCACGTTTAGGTCCTCAAGACAATCTACCAGAAGATTTACAAAACAACAAAGGACGCAATAAACTATTCTTCCTACCTTTGATATTAGGAATTATAGGTTTGATTTATCATATTCAAAAGGATAAAGAAAATGCGTTTGTTGTATTCTTGTTATTCTTTATGACAGGTTTGGCTATAGTTCTTTATCTAAACCAACCACCAAATCAGCCAAGAGAAAGGGATTATGCTTATGCTGGTTCGTTCTATGCTTTTGCTATTTGGATAGGTTTTGGAGTTTATGCTCTATGCGATTGGTTGAAAAAGATAAAAATTCCTGCAAACATAAGAAATATTGCTGTAAGTGTAATATGTCTTTTGGCTGTACCTGTTCTTATGGCTTCACAAGAATGGGACGACCACGACCGTAGCGATAGATATATGGCAAGAGATTTTGCAACCAACTATTTGGAAAGTTGCGATAAGAATGCTATACTTATAACCTTTGGAGATAACGACACTTTCCCTCTTTGGTATGCACAAGAGGTAGAAGGAGTAAGAACAGACGTTAGAGTATTGAACTACACTCTTTCTGGAATGGCTTGGTATGTAGAACAACTATACAATAAGATTTACGAATCTGACAAGATTGCCTTTACACTTGACAAGAGTTTTTATAGTTTGGGACAAGACCTTAACTTTGCTGTAAATAGTGGCGACACTATGGAATTGGATTATGCATTGAAAAACATCATCAAGGCAAATAATCAACAGTTCCCTTACAGTCAAATAATGGTGTTTAGAGATTACAACTATATTGCAACCTTGCCTACTTGCAATTTCAAAATTACATTTGATAAAGCAAAGGCTGCTGCAAATGGAATGTATCCTAAAGAACTTGTTGATGAAGAAAAAGGTGAGTTTGTCTTCTCTATAAAAGCAGAAAACAATCTTAACCAAGAGTTTGCTCAACTTTACCGTCAAGAACTTATGCTTTTGGATATATTGGGTAGCAATCATTTTGAGCGTCCTGTATATGTTATGAATCCAGGTCTTATAGCAGATGTTATTCCTGATATAATGGACCATGTTGTTCAAGAAGGTTTGGTTTATAAAATAGTTCCTTATAAAACAAACCATATAAACGCTGAAAAATCTTTCCCTCTATATACTCAGAAATTCGTTTGGGGTAACACAGGCAAAGAAAACGTTTATATAGAATCTGCTGTAACTGTAAGCAATAGCAAGATGATGCGTCAGAATTATGTAAAACTCGCAAACGAGCTTACTTCTCAAGGAAAGAAAAAACAGGCTATAGAAGTTTTGGATAAAGCCGTAAAAGAATTTCCAGATAGTAAGATTGCTTTTGACCGTTCAGAAGTTGTACTTGCAGAGGCTTACTATAGAGCAGGAGCAAAAGAAAAATCTCATGATGTATATGATAAGATAGTTAAATATTATAAATCCTATATATCATACTACAATCAATTCTCTGGCAAGAAAGCACGTAGTGTAGAAGGAGATAAAACTTTGTCTTACATAATACTTGCACAGCTTTACGGAGATATAAACTCATACGGTTTTGAGGATATAAGAAAAGAGATTGTTTCTATACCTGAAATACAAAGTATGCTCAATTCTATGACTTTCTCTTCTCAATTATCTCAAATAGTAGAAACTATAAATTCTGCTGCCGTAATGATAAGGAATAATGGAGATAGAGAACAAGCATCAAAGGATTTCATAGAAGCATTATCTGTTTTGGAACAAAAAGGAGAAGTAATAAATAATGCAGAAATGAAAGACAAGATTGTAGAGATTACCCAGTATATTTATGCTCACGCTCATCAGTATCAACTGAGTGAAGTCTTGGAAAAGATACAATCTTCAAACGTTCTTTCCTCTTATGTTTCTCAAACAAGAGGACAACAGAGTAATATCTCTATGACAATGCAATAAATTTCATTTTATTTGTATAATAAAAAACGGTGTAAAACAAATGCACCGTTTTTTTTTGCAACATCTAATTTATAATGTTGTTTTTATAGACAACATTTTACTAATAAATCATCTTATCTGAAACTTTCTCTGTAAAACTGTTCTATCTTATCAAATGGTATAACTTGAAGATTGTCATACAAATCGCAATGAACAGCATTTGGTATAATCATAAGTTCTTTGTTACCTTCTTTCATACTTTTGCCGTTAGATTTTTTGCCTGTCATTTTTTCAAATGCACCTTCACTGAAATAAAGGCTATGTGCTTTTTCTCCATGTATTAACAAAACAGGAGTTTCTATTTCATTGGCGTAACATAATAAAGGTTGATTTAGAAAAGAGTGTTTTCCTGTAAAACTCCACAAAGCACTTCCATTTAGAGAACGTTTATGAAAACCACGATGTTTGTAATACTCCATATAATCTTTAAAAAATTGAGGAGCATCTTCTGGTACACTGTCTGGTAATCCTGCTCCTACAGTATTATGTCCTGCCAAAAAGTCCTTTGTTCTTAAATCTGCCATTTGCAAACGTTTTTGCTTGCGATGTTCAGCCGTATTTTCTGCATCAAAATAACCATTGGCTTCACAACGACTTATATCATACATTGTAGATGCCACAGTTGCTTTTATACGAGGGTCCAATGCAGTAGCATTTATTGCCATTCCACCCCAACCACATATTCCTAAAATACCTACCTTTTCACTATCCACTTTAGGATTGGTTACAAGAAAATCTACTGCTGCAATAAAATCTTCTGTATTTATATCAGGTGAAGCTATATAACGAGGTTCGCCTGAGCTTTCTCCCGTATAAGAAGGGTCAAAAGCTATAGTTATGAAACCTCTTTCTGCTAATGTTTGTGCATAAAGACCAGAACATTGTTCTTTAACTGCTCCAAAAGGACCACTTACTGCTATTGCGGGTAATTTCTTTTCTTCATTATCTTTAGGTTCATATAAATCTGCTACTAATGCTATTCCATAACGATTAAGAAAAGTAATCTTTGAATGTTTTACCTTATCACTCTTTGGGAATGTTTTATCCCATATTTGTACTAAATCTAATTCTTTCATAGTTTATCTATTCTATTTCTGTATTAAAGGTTTATGTATTTATTTTTACAAAGATAATATATTTTTCAAAATACAGTAATCTTTGTTATCAAATCTTTTCATTGCTAAAATTATAGTTTAATATATTTTCAACAAAATAGCAGAATTCTATTCTGTCTATCCTTACAAGAAATGTTTTCATTATAAATATTTGTCAGTTTGAAAAATAATTGTAAATTTGCATTTGATATATTATATATGATATACATTTTATAGTATAAGAATAATGAGCGATAATAAAAAGTATTCCAAATATAGACTATTCACTGCCAATTTTTCCACTGTGCTAAGTATAGCTTTAGTTTTAAGTTTATTGGCTTTTGTCTTTTTGTTTTCATTTCATCTTTGGTATCTGTCAAATCAAGTAAAGGAAAGTGTTTCTTTTACTGTCTATCTTAACAGTTCTACTTCACAAGAACAGGCTCTTAATATAGAAAAAGAGATAAAAAAGAACAAAGTAGTAAAATCTACCAAATACAACTCGGTTGAAGATATTACAAAGATAATGAACAACGACTTTGGAGCAGAACATTTAGATGTTTTAGGAGATTATAATCCTTATATGCCTACAATAGAAGTACATCTGAAAGCAGAGAATATGAAAGTTGCTCAGATAAAACAATTCATTAGAACCATAGAAAGCAAATCTGATGTAGAAATGGTAGATTATAGAGATGAATTGATAAACAACATAAATGTTGCTTATTACAATACAAGTGGTATTGTTATCATTATTTTCTTATGTCTTTTGTTCATAAGCGTTACTCTTATAAATCATACTATTGCATTGACGATAAGAAACAAAAAACTACTTATTCGTAGTATGCAATTAGTTGGAGCAAAACCTTCTTTCATAAGACGACCTTTCCTTATCAAAGGTTTATGGCTTGGTTTTATAGGAGGAATATTGGCAGATATTTTTACAAGCGGTGTTATGTTGGGAATATACTCACATATTACAAAACCAGACTTGCAACCTTTCTACAGAACTTACGTTTTCTTAGGACTTGCTATAATAGTTTTAGGAGTAGTTCTTTCGTTGTTATTTTCTTACATCGCAGTTATAAGAAATATGAATTTAAAAAACTATAAATTATACAACTAATATTATGACAAAAAAAGATAGTCCTGTTTTCAAGGAGAAAAAGCCAGAGTTTTCATTTGCTTTTACAAAAGAGAATTATATGTATATGATAATAGGTGTAGTCGTACTTGCCTTGGGATATATATTGCTTTTAGGTGGAGGTAGCGATAACCCAGATACATTCAACTCTGCTCTTTTCAATACGAGAAGACTTATCATTTCTCCTATTCTTATAGTTTTAGGATTGGTAATAGAAGTTTATGCTATTATGAAGAAAACTAAGAAAACAGAAGAATAAGATATTCCACAAACAAAAACGCAAATAAAAGAATATGAATACTATTCAGGCTATAATTATAGCAATAATAGAAGGTTTAACAGAGTTTTTGCCTGTTTCTTCTACAGGTCACATGATTCTTACTCAAGCAATACTTGGGGTAAAAAGCGATGATTTTGTGAAGATGTTTACTGTTTGCATTCAGTTTGGTGCAATACTTTCTGTACTTGCTATATATTGGAAAAGATTTCTTAGACTTAACTCCTCCCCTGCTCCAAAAAATTCTACAACTCTACAAAAATTCCTTCACAAGTGGGATTTCTATTACAAATTACTTATAGCCTTTATCCCTGCTGCTATCTTCGGATTTTTACTTTCAGATTATATTGACAGTCTTTTAGAAACCCCTTTAGTTATAGCAATAGTTTTGGTTATAGGTGGTGTGTTTATGTTGTTTGTTGATAAATGGTTCAACCACCCAACAGAAGACCAAACCATTACAGAGAAGAAAGCCTTGTTTATAGGTTTATGTCAGTGCATTGCTATGATACCCGGAGTCTCTCGTTCTATGGCTACTATCGTTGGAGGTATGGGACAGAAATTGAATAGAAAGAATGCAGCCGAGTTTTCTTTCTTCCTTGCAGTGCCTACTATGGTTGCAGCCAGCGGATACAAACTTTTGAAACTTTTACTTGATGATGCTGGTAGAGAACTTTTGTTTAACAATATAGGTATACTTATTATAGGAAACATAGTTGCTTTTATTGTTGCTATCATTGCTATTAAGTTTTTCATCAACTTCCTAACAAAATATGGTTTCAAAGGATTTGGTTGGTATAGAATTGTGGCAGGTATAGTTATGATAATATTATTTGCCTTGAATATAGTAAATGCAGATATAGCAATGTAATTTCATACTTGTTTTCATAACATTCATTATTATTTTCCAACAGATAAACGGTTTCACAATAGGTTTTACATTTTTATTCTGTAAAAAAGTAGGTTTATGGACTTAAAGGAGGGTGGATTTTTATTGATAGACAAACCTTATACTTGGACTTCTTTTCAGGTAGTGAATAAACTGAAATCTATAATAAGAAAAGCCACAGGTGAAAAGAAATTTAAGATAGGTCATGCTGGCACTTTAGACCCTTTGGCTACAGGTTTATTGATAGTTTGTTTTGGTAAACACACCAAAAAGATAGAAGAATTTCAAGGAAAAGACAAACAGTATACAGGCACTTTTCATCTTGGTGCAACAACTTTGAGTTTTGACAAAGAACACCCGGAAAACGAAACATTTCCTATAGAACACATAAACGAAGATATTATAAAAACGACTGCCAAACAGTTTATAGGAGAACAAGAACAAGTTCCTCCTGTATATTCTGCTGTAAAAATAAACGGCAAACGTGCTTACCATTATGTAAAAGCAGGTATGGAAGTTGAAATGAAGATTAGGCAAATAACTATATCTCAATTTGATATTACAAATATAAATATGCCTAATGTAGATTTTCTTATCTCTTGTAGCAAAGGCACTTATATACGTTCTATAGCAAGAGATTTTGGTTTTGCAATGAATAGTGGTGCTTATCTTTCTGCACTTAGACGCACAAGGATAGGAGATTTTTCTATTGATGAAGCAAAAAGTATAGAAGAAATAGAGAAAGAAATTTTAGAGAATAATCTTATAACAATTTAAATAAAAAATATTACACTATGAAATTCAAAGAATTTTGTAATAAAAAATTTGTGAAAATCATTTGGAGAGTTTTCCTTTATGGATTTGCTATCTTCGGTTTTGGAGTGTTTGGTGCGTGGGCTATATACGAATTAGGACTAACTAATAACAACGGTTTGATAGACAAAAACACAAGATACCTTGCTAAAGTATCTGAAATAGAGGAACAAAACAATAATTCCAATCAATTTCTTTTCAGAACAGAGGACTATATCAAACTCGTAACTCTTGGAAAGATGTATCCGCACAATGCTTATTTGATTATCAACGGATTAAGAAACGCAAAAAACGACAAACAACTTACACAGATGCTTGCTGCTTGCGAGTTGTACATAAAAGACAATAAGAACTACAAACAAATGATGGAAAACGCTGACAAAGTGTATGGTAGAGCATCTGTAAAAGATAATGGAATAAATGCTATTCCCTGGATGAATACCCCAGAATGGCAAGCCTTAAAAGAATCTATTGTAAAAGATAGTGCTGCTATAATGAAAGCGGCTGCTATTACAGGGGTAGAACCTCGTATGATAGTAGGTTGTTTGGTGGGTGAACAGATTCGTCTTTTCAATTCCAAAAGAGAGATGTTTAAAAAATATCTTGGTCCTGTGAAAGTTTTATCTGTTCAAAGTCAATTTTCTTTTGGTGTCAATGGTATCAAAGATTTCACCGCCGCACAGGTTGAACGCAATCTAAAAGACACTCAATCACCTTTTTATATGGGCAAAAAATACGAAAATATACTTGATTACCCATCTGGTGTCAATGATTCCATAAGAATAAAAAGGCTTGTAAATTACCACGACCATACATATTCATATATATATACAGGTTGTATTATTCACCAAACAAGAAACCAATGGAAGAAAGCAGGTTACGATATTTCAAACCGCCCAGATATTCTTTTCACTTTGTTTAATGTTGGATTTTCTCAAAGTATTCCTAAGGCAAACCCTGAATGTGGTGGTTCGCATATAACTGTAGATGACCACGTTTATACATTTGGTGCTATTGGTTTTGACTTCTATTTCTCGGGTGAATTGTCTGATGTTTTTCCTTATTGGGATAATAGGTTTATAGATTAAAATCCATAGATGAAAACTATATTTAAATATCTGTTTTTCTTGTGTTTAATCTTCTGTAGTTTGGCTTTCAAGCCCGTACCTGCAGACCCACGCCCACATGTTGTTATACAATCCAATGGAAAGACTCTTACATATTACATAAAAGGCGATGAGAGAACACATTGGATAGAATCTTCTGACGGTTACTCCCTTTTGTACAACGATAATAAGGAGTTGGAGTTTGCCTGCATAGACGAGCATTGCAACCTTTTGCCATCTGGTGTTTTGGCTTGCGATGAACAAGACAGAGATGAAACAGAACTTTATCTTTTAGAAACCATAGAAAAAAGATTATTCTTTATAGCAAAAGACTGTAAAAATTAGACGAGAATTAAACTTTGTTTTAATTTTCTATCTCTTTGTTTTAATTTCGTAGAACTTTGTTTTAGAAAATTAAAACAAAGTTTTAGAATTCTATCTCTTCGTTTCGTGAACGTAAAACTTTGTTTCATTTTTACAATGTTTTCATCAACATTCACTCTATTATTATTTTCTTGTTAAAAATATTATCTCCCATATAGATTTTTATGAAATAAATACCTGATTGCAAAGAAGATGTATTTATTTGAATAGAAGTACATTCTCCAATATTTGAATATATTTTTTGTCCAAAAGTATTATAAAGTTCTAACTTATCTAATTCTTTATTGCTATTTATGTTTAATATATTTTTAGTTGGATTTGGATACACAAACACACTTATATCTGGTTCATCTTCTTCTAAAGACTCCATAAAATTATACGGAATGTTGCAATCCCACTCTTCTGTATAAACCCCAGTATTATGTATCATCAATTCCTCATTATATTCATAACACCTAAAATTTGTACAAATATATAAAGGTGTTTCCCAATAATTTGTAACACAAGCATTATAAAACAAACCATTCTCCGAACCTATACCTTCTATCCATTTGTCTATAGTATGTATAGTTGTTGTACTTTTTGTATTTTCTATATGCCATCGTCTTCTGTCTATTCCACCTATATTGACGGTATCTATAGCAGTAACTGTAAGTAGATTAGAATTATATATTCCAAGAGGTAAACTTCTTCTTGAAAAATTGCAACCAGATAATAATTGATACCTAAAATCTTCATTATATCTCAAGCGAAACGTATCTCCCACTGACAAGGAAAAATCACAAAGTAATTCTTCTCCCTTAGAAATTTCCTCATTTATTAGCATATAAATCTTTTTATTTTCTTCTCTTACATATATTACAGAATCAATTTTTACTTCTCTATAGTTATGTGTTATATAATATGCATAATATTCTATCTTTTTATAAGTTTTTCCATCTATTATAGTATCACTATTTTCTAATAGTTTCGCTTTATTATACAACACTTCTCTTACTCCATTATCTACAGGATAATAAACTTCCCATACCCACATCTGATTACCCTCCTTATTGAATAATGGGATATAATTGTCGTCTTCTTGTGCTACAAGAAAACATAATTCACTCAAACATAGTAAAAATAATATCATCTTTTTCATTACCTTATTGTATTTTATTATTCATCACTAATAACTTTTAAACATCTTTCTATATCTACCGAAAATACCGCATCATCTTCTGTTTCTACAGAAAAACCCTTTTCAAAAAAGACATTATTTATTGCTTTTACAGAAACATTGTTATCATAGTTCACATTTATATCATTACACTTAAAAAAAACATTTCTACCTCTTATTGTTTCATTTCCATTTTGACCTAAAATATTATAATTCAAACCTTCATCGTTATAAATTACTGTATCATCATAACAAGTGTCTGCTATTTTATATACTCTTATGTAATCTACCAACATTGTGTCGCAAAAATTATTCAAATTATCAAAGTCTTTTTTTATATCTATATTCAAAATAATTTGCATACTATCTTTTGGAAAATACATTGTTTGATAATAGTTACTGTCTTTAATCAACATATCTGTAGATATAGGATAATAATTTAATGAATTATCTTCTCTAACTGAATAATGAAACTCTTCTCTGACAAGTATAGAATCTATATACCACTCCATCTTTTCGTTTGTCCATATAAGTGTATATGTATGATATTCTTTCAAAAATTCATATATTTTAGGTGGAGTATATAAGGTAATAGGACAAGAATGTGAATATAAACCATTTCCCAAATTTTCATTCCCATACCGAAAATGAGAATTACATGTTAATTCGTTATACGCAAGTTCTAAAATATCTATTTCATTATAATTATGTTCTGTATTATCTTCTCCATATAACCAAAATGCTGGCCATAAATTATAATTCATTGGCAATTTTATTCTTGCCTCTATTTTGCAACCAATAGGAAAAAAATATTTTGTTTTTATCTTTGCAGATGTGTATTCGAAATCCCCATACTGTTTTTCATAATTTTCATCAAAATACATCATACCTACCAAATTTTCTTTCCTTGCAATAATATTCAACACTCCATTTTCCATAACCACATTATCCTTTCGCAAATACAGTTTTTTATTATTATAATCTCTTATAACATTTTTCTCAAATTCCCATCCATCATAATCTGTATTCAAAATAGTATCTTCAAAATTATCTTCAAACATTAACTCATAATCGTACGAATGCATATAAATATTCTCATTGAACACCGTATCGTAATATAAATCACAAGTATTTTGAGACATACTGTCTATTATTGTTAAAATCACTACAATTATTGTTAGAACTTGTTTCATGAATATTATTTTATTATTATTTTTTTATTAAAAATACTATCTTCAGAACTTAGTCTGACCATATATATTCCGCTCTGCATTTTTGCAGTATTTATTTTTATATTTTTTAGTGTTCCTTGTTCTGCATATACTACTTGCCCATACAGATTACGTATTTCTACTCTCTCAAATATTTTTTCACTATCTATAGTTAGTTTATCTTTCACTGGATTTGGGTAGATAGAAATATCTTTGTCAATTTCTTCTTCTAATGAATAATAGGCATAACTATATGGAACATCACAATCCATCTGCCAACCTTGTATATAACCAGATCTATGTATCATTAAGTTATTATTATATTCATAACACCTAACAGAACTATAGAAACCTGTTCTCCAATATTTTAAAACAATCATATCTGAAAATAAACCCTGTCGTGAACCTATACCTTCTATCCAAGTATCTATCACATATGGTTCCACTGTTGTCTTCGTATTTTCTATGTGCCAACGCCTTCTATCTATCCCCCCCTATATTTACTGTATCTATTTTTATAACAGTCAATAAATTTGAATTATATGTTCCTACTGGATACGGTACATCTTCAAAATAATTGGTAGCAAAACCTGACAATAATGAATATCTAAAATCTTCATTGTACTTTAACCTAAAAGTATCCCCCACTGATAAAGAAAAATCATAAAGCAACTCTTCCCCTTTAATATTTTCTTCATCTATCAATATGTATACTTTTTTATTATCCTCTCTTACATACGATGTAAACGTAGTATCCACATCTCCTTTCCTATATGATGTAAAATACAAATATCTATACACCTTTTTATATGCAATATTATTTATAATAGTATCGCTATCTTCCGATAAAACAGCCTTATTGTACAATTCCTCTCTACTATTAGGAGGACCATGAACCTCCCATACCCACTTTTGATTCCCGTCCTTATTGAATAAGGGGATATAATCTTCTTCTTGTTCTTGAGAAAAAACCGCAACTACTCTTGCAAAAATAATTACCAATAATAAAATAATTTTTAAACATTGTTTCATAATAAATATTATTTAGTTAATACCATTTTCTTAGTTACTATTTCTATACCATCCACGTATAAGGAATATAAATATATGCCAGCATTTAGTGAAAAAGCATCTATTGTTATGGATGAATATCCCTTATTTTCTAAACATTCTGAATAAAGCATATCTCCCTGCATATTAAAAATATAAATATATGCATTATTTGCGCTATTCGGTATAAAATATTTTATTTCAGTCAAATTTGAAAATGGATTTGGTGTATTCTGATACAAAAAAGCTTTTGTTTCAACACTATTATTCTGTTTTGATACCTTATTTAATAACAGTATTGAATCTTCTTCTATGTACACACTATTCATTTCAGATATTTCCCTTACTTTCATACCCATTGCTTCCAATATTTCAGATTGTTCGTTTATAACATTTACCAAAACAGGAATCAAACCTAAATAATCTATATACACACTTCCATCAGTATTCTCGGAAACTAATTCTGGAAAAACTTTACTTAATTGAACTACATCAAAACCATTCTTTACCATTGTATACGATACTTGTTTTTCTCTAAAATTTGTAAAAGGGTTTTATCATTCTCTTCTTTTGCAGATATTCCTACAGTTGAATCTATGGTATACAAATCTGTATATGGATTAGAAACACTTTCCTTATAGGGAATATAATCATATGCAATTCCTTTTATTTGTCTAATTCTATCATACGAATTCTTTATATCCGAGATGTTTGACATATTATTAGGAGTAGCATCTATTTTATTACCCTTAGTATATATTTCCATATTCACATATAATTTGTATGGTGATGACACATCATAATCCATTATATTATCACAACATTCATCACCTCTACCAAATGTTATTTTAAAACCATTTTTTCCATGTAACCAAAGTTTATCCGTATCTGTCTTTCCATATTCTCCTACAAAAACATTCCAACCCCATCTTTCATATCTTCCAAAATCTCCAAATGAAAGTTTTGCACCTGCTCTATAATATTTACTATTAAAATCTTCTAATAAATCTGGATTTCCAAAAATAGAACCAACTAAAACTCCATGTGTATCCTCTTATAGGAGATTCTATATCTTTGCCTATGACAACTTTTCCATAACTACCTTTTACTTTTAGCTGAGCAAATACATCTGTATAACCTAATACAAATATTATAATTGGAATAACGAAATTTAAATATTTTTTCATACCACGATACTTTATATATAAACGCTATATTTCTTATTTTATTTCATACTTCCACAAATACTTTTTCTATGAACTTCATTAAAAAATAATTAGTATTTAACTTTTTTTGAAAAAAAATGTAAGTTTCTTTTTTTGATATTATTAAATTTTGTACCTTTGCAAATTATTTTAACTTTACTATAAAAAGTAGGTGGGTTAAAGTAAGATAAATAATAGAATTTTAGAAAGATAAGACAATGATAAATATAACATTACCCGATGGTAGCGTAAAGCAATACAATGAAGGTGTAACACCTTTGGATATTGCGAAAAGTATTAGTGAAGGTTTGGCAAGAAACGTTCTTTCTGCAACTATTGACGGAGTAATAAAAGAGTTAAATACTCCTTTATCAAAGGATTGCAGTCTAAAATTGAACACTTGGAACGATGAAGATGGTAAAAAAACATTTTGGCATTCTTCTGCACACTTGTTGGCTTCTGCTGTACAAGCACTTTATCCAAATGCAAAATTTGGTATAGGTCCTGCTATAGAGAATGGTTTTTATTATGATATAGATTTTGGAGAATATACTCTTACTACTGAAGATTTTGCGAAGATAGAAGAGAAAATGAGAGAATTGGTAAAGCAAGGTGTTAAACTTATCAGAAGAGAGGTTTCTAAACAAGAGGCTTTGGATTGGTTCTCTAAAAGAGGTGAAAAATATAAGGTAGAATTGATAGAAGCATTGGAAGACGGTACAATTACTTTCTATGAAAGTGGAGATTTTACAGACCTTTGTCGTGGTCCTCACCTTTTAGATTTTTCTTCTATTAAAGCACTAAAAATAACATCTTTAGCAGGTGCATATTGGAGAGGCGATGAACACAGAGAACAACTTACTCGTCTTTATGCTGTATCATTCCCCAAAAAGAAAGATTTGGATGAATATCTTGCATTGTTAGAAGAAGCAAAGAAGAGAGACCATAGAAAACTTGGTAAAGATATGGAACTGTTTGCTTTTTCTCAAAATGTAGGTGCTGGTTTGCCATTATGGTTACCTAAGGGTACTGCATTGAGAAAGCGTTTGGAAAACTTCCTTGCCGAAGTTCAAAAACGCTATGGATATTTGCAAGTTATGACTCCACATATTGGAAACGTTAATCTTTACAAAACATCTGGTCATTTTCAGAAATACGGTAAGGATTCTTTCCAAGTTATAAAAACTCCAAACGAAGGTGAGGAATATATGCTTAAACCTATGAACTGTCCTCATCACTGTGAGATATACCGTCTTATGCCTAAATCTTACAAAGATTTACCTTATCGTTTGGCTGAGTTTGGTACGGTTTATCGTTACGAAATGAGTGGAGAGTTGCACGGATTGACACGTGTTCGTAGTTTTACGCAAGATGATGCTCATATTTTCTGTACACCAGAACAATTAAAAGGTGAATTTTGCAAGGTTATAGATATTATATTGTATATTTTCAAAACTTTAAAATTTGAAGACTATATTGCACAAATTTCATTAAGAGACCCTAACAATAAGGAAAAATATATCGGTTCAGATGAAGTTTGGGATAAGGCCGAAAGTGCTATAATTGAAGCGACTCAAGAAAAAGGTTTAAACACTATTACAGAGTATGGTGAAGCAGCATTTTATGGTCCTAAATTAGACTTTATGGTAAGAGATGCTATCGGTAGAAAATGGCAACTTGGTACTATACAAGTGGACTACAATTTACCAGAAAGATTTCAGTTAGAGTACATAGGTTCTGACAATCAGAAACATCGTCCTGTTATGATACACAGAGCACCTTTCGGTTCTATGGAAAGGTTTGTTGCTGTATTGTTAGAGCATACTGCTGGAGAGTTCCCTCTTTGGCTTACTCCAAATCAGTTCATAATTCTTCCTATTTCAGAAAAATACGAAGAATATGCAATGAAAGTAAAAGACACTTTGGAAAAAGCAGGTTTGAGAGGTGAAATAGATAACAGAAACGAAAAAACAGGTAAGAAAGTAAGAGATGCAGAGATTAAGAAAATAAAATATATGCTTATTGTTGGAGAGAAAGAACAGGCAGACAACTCTGTTTCTGTTAGAGTGAAATATGAGGGAGATAAGGGTGCAATGAAAGTAGATGACTTTGCAAAACTTGTAAATGAAGAAGTAAGAAAAGAATTGGAAGAAAACTCTTAAAATAATAATAAAAAAATAATAAAATTTAAAACTAAAGTTAAGGAGGAAGTGGCAATAGACAACCAACAAAATCGTAGAGTTCCAGAAAGGAAAGACTACAGAAAAGAAAATCAAAATCCTCACAAAATAAATGAGGAAATAAAAGACCCAATGGTCAGACTTGTAGGTGAAGGTTTTGAACCTAAAATCTGTACTATAAAAGAGGCTTTACAAATTGCAGATGAGGAAGGTTTGGATTTAGTGGAGATTTCTCCAAATGTAAATCCCCCTGTTTGCAAGTTGATGAATTACCAAAAATATCTTTACGAGCAGAAAAAGAAAGAGAAAGAAAGAAAAGCCAAATCTGCAAAAATGCTTGTCAAAGAGATAAGATTGGGACCTCAAACAGATGACCACGATTTTGAGTTCAAATTGAAACACGCTCAACGTTTTTTAGAAGAGGGCAATAAGGTGAAAGTAGATGTTTTCTTTAAAGGAAGAACAATCATCTACAAAGAACAAGGAGAACAGAAACTATTAAAGTTTGCAGAAGCCTTGTTTGAATATGGCAAACCTGAAATGATGCCAAAATTAGAAGGCAAAAAAATGCATATGATTATTGCTCCTATAAAAAAGAAATAACTTTGGTAGCACAATAAAAGAAAAGAAGATACGTTGTAATGACGTTATAATGATAAAATTATTTATTAACAAACAAAAAAGACTGAAAAAAATGCCAAAAATGAAAACCAGATCTGCTGTAAAGAAAAGATTTACAGTTACAGCATCAGGTAAATTGAAAAGAAGACATGCTTATCACAGTCACATTCTTACAAAGAAGTCTAACAAGAGAAAGAGAAATCTTTGTGCATACAGCACAGTTTCTACTGCAGACCAAAAAGTAATGAATGAGTTACTTGTAAGATAAGTTTTAAATGTTTCAAAAAAAACAAAGAGTTAAAAATTTAGTTATTAACCATTATATCAGCCAAAAAATAGAAACAAGAGCGTAAAAAATCCGCCGCTGATATAAAAAAAGAAAAGAAAAAATGCCAAGAAGTGTAAATGCTGTTGCATCAAGACAGCGTAGAAAAAAAATCCTAAACCGTACAAAAGGTTATTGGGGAAGAGGTAAAAATGTTTGGACAGTTGCTAAAAACAAATGGGAAAAAGGTCAAACATACGCTTACAGAGACCGTAAAGTTAAAAAAAGAGAATTCAGAGCTTTATGGATAAACAGAATAAATGCAGCTTGTAGATTAAATGATATATCTTATTCTGTATTTATGGGATTATTGCACAAAAACAACATAGAACTTAATCGTAAAGTTTTAGCTGACTTAGCAATGAATAATCCCGAAGCATTTTCTGCAGTAGTAAAAGCAGTTAAGAAATAATAGTGTTTAACCAGAAAAAGAAGGAGAAAAGGTTATGATGAACGAATTGATGAAGTATGTAGAAAGCCAAAATCTTACAAACAAAGAATTTCCAACATTCAGAGCTGGTGACACTATCTCTGTAGGATATAAAATCCGTGAAGGAAACAAAGAAAGAGTTCAGATGTTCCAAGGTATTGTTATACAAATATCTGGTCATAAAATGGAGAGAACTTTTACCGTTAGAAAAATATCAAACGGTGTTGGTGTGGAAAGAATATTTCCTATGAATAGTCCTTTCATTGATAGTATAACTGTAAATAAAAGAGGTCTTGTACGTAGAGCAAGAATCTATTATCTAAGAAACTTATCAGGAAAGAGTGCAAGAATTAAAGAAAGAAATATCATAAAGAAATAAAACAATAGTTTTTTGTTTTATGATTTTCTAAAGTGTTCATCGGAGCAACCGTTCTTGTGAGTGGTTGCTCTTTTTTGTGTAAGTTTATATACTCAAATACATAAAATCTATGAATTTATTAAGTGTTGTTTGGAATGTATCCCCCATTATATTTTCATTAGGTTCCTTAGAAATACGTTGGTATGGTGTTCTTTACGCCCTTGCTTTTATTATAAGTTATTGGCTTTTAAAGAAACTGTTTGCAAAAGAAGGTGTAGATGTATCTTATTTGGACAAGTTGGCTTTATATGTTTTCTTTGCAGTTATTATAGGAGCGAGATTAGGTCATTGCCTTTTCTATGAACCTAAATATTATCTCAATCATATAGTTGAAATGATTTTACCAATAAAACACACCGTGGAAGGCTGGAAGTTTTCTGGCTATCAAGGATTGGCGTCCCATGGTGGTGCAATAGGTATTCTAATAGCAATAATCTTATATTCTCGCAACACAAAAATACCTTATATGTGGGTAATAGAACGTTTGGTTGTTGCTATCTGTTTTGCAGGAGTTTGCATTAGAACAGGCAACCTTATGAATTCGGAAATATACGGCGAGGCTACATCTTTGCCTTGGGGATTTATCTTTATACAAGACCACAATCCTATCCCCTCCCACCCTACTCAACTTTACGAGGCTTTAAGTTACCTTATAATAGGTCTAATCCTTTATTATATAATAACAAAGAAAGAAAAAAGGCATCAAGGTTTAGTCTTCGGAATATTTCTTACAGCAGTATTTGGAGTAAGAATTCTTATAGAATTTCTAAAAAACGACCAAGAATCTTGGGAAGCAGATATGTTTTTAAATATGGGACAAATTCTTTCCTTACCTTTTGTTATAGCAGGTATCGTTCTCATTATCATATCAATAAAAAGAGATATTGGCAAAACATTAGATAAAAAACTTTTAACAAAACAAATAAAATAAACAATAATATGGAAAAGAAATTAGTTTTAATCAGACATGGTCAAAGTGAATGGAATAAATTAAATCTTTTTACAGGCTGGAAAGACGTTGACCTTTCAGAACAAGGCAAGCAAGAAGCAGCACAGGCTGGTAAAGCAATGTTGGAATACAATGTTACACCAGAAATCTGTTTCACTTCTTTCTTAAAAAGAGCCATAAAAACACTTAACATTGTGTTAGATACAATGAATTTGGACTATTTGCCTGTTTATAAATCTTGGAGATTGAACGAAAAACATTACGGACAACTTCAAGGATTGAATAAGAAAGAAACAGCAGAAAAATATGGCGATGACCAAGTATTACAATGGAGAAGAGTCTTTGATTGTCAGCCTCCTGCATTGGCAGAAGATGATGAAAGAAGTCCTTTGAAAGAGTTGCGTTACAAAGATGTTGATAAAAAAGACCTACCTTTGACAGAATCTTTGAAAGACTGCATAGCACGTTGCATGCCTTATTTCAATGAGGTTATATTACCTGAATTCAAAAACCACGATACTATACTTATAGCAGCACACGGCAATTCTCTAAGAGGTATAGTTAAGAATTTGAAGAATATGAGCGAAGATGAAATCATCAAATTCAACATTCCTACAGGTATTCCTTATCTTTTCACCTTTGATGAAAACCTTAATCTAAAAGAAGACCGTTTTCTTGGAGATGAAGAAACGGTAAAGAAACTTATGGAATCCGTTGCAAATCAAGGAAAAAAGTAATAAAATGGTTATAGATTTCAATAATATTCCTATAGAAAAAATAGAGAAATTCAAAGGTGGCGATGGTTATGTGCTAAACAGACAATTCATTGACGATAACAATAGAATTTGTTACAGTGTTTTGCCTCCAAATTGTAGTAGTGGTTATCATAAACATATTACTAATAGTGAGATACTTATAATGATAAAAGGTTCTGCTAAGTTTTTGTGCGACAACCACGAAGAAAGAGCAAATGCTGGTCAAGTACATTATTGTCCGCAAGGTAGTTCGCATTGTATGGTCAATGACACGTCTGAGGATATAGAATACATAACAATAGTACCTGAACATAACAAATAGAAACATAGTTATTTATAACGGCTTTTCTATCTCTTTGTTTTAATTTTCTAAAGCTTTGTTTTAATTTTGTAGAACTTTGTTTTAGAATTCTATCTCTTCGTTTTAGAAAATTAGAATCAAGTTCTGTAAACGTAGAATCAAGTTTTAGAAAATTAAAACAAAGAGTTATTTTTCTACCATCAAAATACAAAAACTTAGTATCTTTTTTACCCCTATTTTCAACTTCTACTATATAAAATTTTTTATAGTATTTTCTTAAAAAAATTATATATCAATACAATACTCAGATTTAAATCAACTTCATCTTGCTCTTTATATATTTTGCAAAAGTAAAATTTATAAAAGTATCTTGGTTTATGTTATCGCTTATATCTCAATTTGAATTAGATAAGTTTTGTTATTACTGTATAGGAGCAATACGTTTTATCGGCTATATTACAAATCTAAGTTTTTCACAGGTAATTATTTTACTCTGCCTAATAATAGAACCTTTGTTAATTGTTCTGTTTGGAATAACAACTTTAATTAGTATGCAGATTAAGAAAGAAAAAGTTAAGACTTTGATTAAGTGTATTACTATAGTTATTATCTGTTATTTCACTCTGTTCTGGTTTGTATTTGTTGGTGGTTATTGGGGTTTTATGAGTAGTGATACGAATGATATTTTGGAATGGCAAGCAGAGACACAACCACTAAATTAAAAAAACTAAATATTTAAAAACTGTTGTTAATTTCTTTCATTTCTGTATCTTTGCATAACAAAACCTTATTGAATAAATATAAAATAATTTAAATACTTACTTAATAAGTTAATACAATATTTATTATGGCAAATTTCTGTTTGAATGTAAATAATTTTTCTGAAGAGCACAAAAAAGCATTAGAAACTTTAATTAATGTAGTAAAAGACTATGGTTTTACTGAAGCTGCAGCACGTATAAAAGTGTTCTCTTATATAGAAGAACTAAGTGAAAAATATTTTATAAAAGAAGCAAATAAATATGACACTGAAAAAGCTGTTGAACAAATTATGCAAGATATTGCAAAATTAAGTAAGCCAGAGAAAATAGGAAAGAAAATAATTAGTGACATTATAGATTTAAAGCCAGTAAACAATTTAAATACTGTCCAAACTATAATATCCCCAAAACCTTTTATAAGCAATAACGAAAAAAAGATAGAGTCTAAAACTCTTTATATAACAAGACCTAAAAGAGATGGAAGTTATAATAGTGCATATAGTGATTATTTAGCATTTAAAAATGAAGATAAAGAAAATATCATACAATATAATTCTAAAGATGGCGTAGATAATTTTATATTAAAAATAAAAGAATTGATGCTTTCTGGCAAATATACAAATTTAAAAATTGCTTCAGATTTAGGAAGTTTTGATCCTAATTTTTATAAAGCCATTATGAGTAAAGAATTTGAAAATAAGGCATTTCCAACAAAAGAAGAAATTTCAGAAAATATTACTAAATTACGATTAACCTCTATAGGATATAAACCAAAAGGCGTGTTATATAGCATAATAAAAGGACAAAATAGTGAAGGACTATTAAGAGAACGTAAGGTATATTTTTATTCTATGCAACATAAAATGTTATGGGAAAGTATGTGTAGGATAAGAGATAGAAAATTTAATAAGCAGCAAGTTCAAGAGAGTTATGATAGAATGTTTAAAGGAGAACCAAATCTTACAAATAGAGATGTGGACAGAATGAATTATTTTATATATCAACTAGAAACTTTACAAGAACCTAAAGATGAATTAGATTATTACGAAAGTGGTTATGATGAAAATGGTAATTTCTTAGAATCTACTCAATTAAAAATTAGTAATATAAGAAAAGAATTTATAAATTATAAAGGATACAATAAAGGACAAAAACAATATTTAGAAAGAGTTTTAAAATATGAATTATCTAGATATACAAATCCTGGGGATAAATTAAATGATTCCTATAAAACAATGCTAATTCATGCAATTACTAAAGATAAAGCTGCTTTACAAAGTTTAAAATTAACAGGTTATAATAAACTATTATATGGAAATACGGAAAATTTTCATACTATAATTCTTACAAAATTAAGAGATATTGTAAGGATGGATTCTAATTATGCTCAATATAAATATACTTCTATAGATACTGATCCAGAACAACCTCTAAATACTTTAAATACTCTTGCATTTAAAATTGCTAATCTTAAAGCAGTTCCAAAATACGATTTTCCTACAAATATACATTTTGAAAATCAATCTAAATTAACGGAAACTTATTCCGCAAAAGAAATTGCTGATTTAGTTGAAGCTACAGCAGCACGTATAGATTTTTGGTTATCTTCTTTACAAGGTGATGACCCGAGAGCTTATGCTTATAGGAAATCTTATTTTACTGCCATAAAAGAGGGCAAGATAAAAGCAGTATTAGGAGATATTGCAAAAGAGGAAGAACAGCAAGTTTTAGAGAATTTAACTGATTCTTTTATAAATCAAAAACTTCATAATTATAAAAACTATACTCCAGAAATGTGGATACAAGATTTAGGTGGATTAGAAGCATTTATGCAGCTTGTATATAAATATGATCTAGGTCCTAACTCTTTAAGGTATCCTATAGAAAAATTAATAATGGATAAAAATGAAAGAGATTTAATAGCAAAGAGGCGAGAAAGTGTGCTGCAGAGAATGACTCCAGATTTATTCAAAGAAATTTTTCAAATGGCTATAAATAAAAGTATATCTTTAAGTAATTTTGTAATAGATAGAAATTATGAAGATTTTAGTATAGAAGAATCTGAATCTGAAGAAATTGAAGATATAGAAGAATCTGGTTGGGCAGATCCTGGAATAAATAAACCTGCATTTATTACTAAAACTTCTTCTACAGTATCTCAAGAAGTAAAGTCTTTTTTATCTTGCATAAAAGTTTATAATGCTGATGGGACAATTAGTGTAGATATTACAGGATTTCCTAAATTACTTTCATTTACTTCAGCATATGGTAAAATACAAGAAATATGCGGAAATATATTAATAACAACGCATGAAGATATTATTAACGAATTAAAAAAACATTATGATACAGAACCTTGGCTAAAACAAGTAGTTTTGATGATAGAAAAAGATTCTAAAATGGCTGCTAAATTTGTAGCAGCTTTCAATGTAGATTTTATTCCTAGCGTTGGTATAAGCAGAAAAGGTGAAGTATCATTAAACTTAAAGGCAGGTGCAATATCACTAAAAGATAATTGGATAAATGAAATACAATCAGGTAATTATGATTGGAATTCTGTCATTTTTGATTCTAATGGAATTATAAATGCAGATAAAGTAAAAACAGTACCAACTTTAATTCCTCGTGATGACATTGCAAGTAGATTATATATGGTAGGTATAAAAAATATACCTTTAGAATTGCTTAATAATCTTAATGATTATCAGAAAAAGTATATTGAAAAACAAATAAATTTAATACTAGTTGCATGTTCTAAAATAGATAAAGATAGTGCTAATAATATAATTCGTCAAGCAAGTACTATATATAATAATATAGCTTCTTTTTTATATACATATTTACATGTAGAATCTGCAGATGCTTCATATAATGTACAAAAAAATGGTAAAATTGTACAACAATTTTCATATGTATATAATAATTATTTATCTAGAATATCTCAAAAAATAAAACAACTTTTTAAAACTCCTTTTACAGAGCGTATAAAAGTAATGGAAAATGCTGATTTTATTTCCAAAAATCCATATAACTTTTTAGAAGATTTTCCTATATTTCTATATATAAGTAGCGTGGAAAATAATGAAGAAGATGTAGGAAGTATTAAATCTATAACAACTATAGAAGATAAAGAAATTTCATCTGTAGTTAATGAAGATGATTATATAAAAAGTGCTTTTTATCAATATATAAAAGCTATGAATACGGTCGAGAATTCTAACTCAAACTCTATGTATTATTTTCTTCCTCCATTATCTGATAGTGGCAATTTATTAGCAATAAAATTGCCTATTATTTGGAACACTGATAATGTTTATTATGAATCTAATTCATTGAAAAAATCTAATGAAGATAATCCTAATGCAGTAACGGGAAAACAATTATTACAAGATCTTATCATACATAATATATTTAGAGAATTTTGTAGAATAAAAGATGTATCTAATAATAAAACTGTATTAAATAAAGTTAAAGGCTACGAAACAGCAGGAAAGCATTTCCATAAATTGCCAGCTTTAGATTCATATATAAATGAATTATTAACTATAAATAATAATATAGATGTAATTCAAAGACTTCAAGAAATCTTATTTAATGAAAAGGACGGAATAATAACTAAAATGACATCTTCTTTCGTAGAAAAATTAAATACTATTTATAAAACAGAGATAGAAAGAGGAAAATTAAATGATTCAGAATTTGAAGAATTTTATCTAAATAATTTACTTGCACAATGGAATATAAATGATATTTTATTTACAGATATGGCATTCTTTAAATATAATGGTGTATCTTCTACAGCAGATTTTATTAAACGTATAAAAGGAGTTTTTGGCAGAACTACTAAAGGAGATATTGCACAATTAGATAATCCAAATTGTCGTATGGCTTATGTAAAATTTGGTATCAGAAAAAAACATCCAATGCAAAAATATGCTACAGAAATTTTAAAAAACTCATCAATAGCAAATACAGCAGAAGCAAAAGTGATAGAAAAAATATGGCAAGATAAAATAGAAGGTGCCGATGGTCAAGGATTTATGACAGCAAAAGGCTTAAGAGCTTGGGGTAAATTATATGGTTATGATTCAGAATATATAGAAGGATTTTTGGAAAGGGCTAAAAATCAACAATTGACAGCAGAAGATTATAATTTTGTTTTTAGTATTAAAAAACCTTATGTATATTCACAAGTAACTGACCAAACTTCTAAAACACAAATACCCACAATAGTTAAAAATTCATTGGCTTTACTTATACCTGGACTTACTCCACCAAATACTATATATGACGCATTAATGCAGTTTGCAGAAGAACATGATTTAGACCAAATTCAATTGGATTCTGCAGTAAAAATAGGTGGATATAATATATTTGATGTAGATTCTATGATGGAAGATATTCCAGAAATAGGTGGAGGTAATAAATTATTTAAACGTATGCAAGAAGCCAAAGAAAAAATGGATAATGAATCTGGTTTAGATTCTATTCATGAAATTCCTTACGAAGATTTTGGAGAGCAAACAAGAACTGAAACACAACATGATAAAATAAAGTTGGGTATTCAGGTAATGAAAGTAATGTTTTCTGATATTAAAAATGAGCAAGCAGTTGCTGCAAAATTCAATGGAAAAGATTTAAATGGAACTGAATATAAAAACGTTTATTTATCTGCATTAGCAGCAAAATTAAATTTAAATTACAGTAAAGTTGCAGGTATTTTTGCACAAAGTAATACATTAGAACACGCATTAAAATCTTTAGCAATTAGTTCTGGTAAATTCACTATGAATGATTTGCAAGATATTGATTTATCTGATGAAAATGTTTTATTAGGAGCATTAGCACCTACACATTTAAATAAATATTACACATTAGTAAGAGGTCTTGCAAAACATATTGCTGAAATAAATGTTCCTGGTAAAACAATGATTCAAATGTCTGGTGTTGCATATGATGAAGATTTGCATATTGTTTTTGAGGACGTAGCAACAGGTACAGAAATAATATCCAATGAAGCAAATATAGGAACATTAAAAGATTTACTTAAAGAGGGGAAATTAAGAATAAAACACATAGATGCATATTGCGGAGTATATAATAATGATTTGTATACATATTTAATAAATTCAGAAACAGGTCTAATAGATGAGGAAAAAGTTAATAATTTACCTACAGACGTAAAAGAATTTATGGCATATCGTGTTCCTACCGAAGGTAATTGTTCTGTATTTCCTTGTAAAATTAAAAAATTCTTAAATAGATATGCTGGAGATGCTATAGTACTTCCTAAAGAAATAGTATTATTAACAGGTTCTGACTTT
>JAFUGA010000007.1 GCA_017469625.1 Bacteroidales bacterium | reverse complement strand
TCTATAGCCCTTTCTTTCTGCTGTTCTGTATGGTAATTACCTTTGGTTATACAGAAATATTTTAGTATTGGGTCGCTTGGCTTGGTTTTTATCTCTACCATAGTACGAGCACCTGCAGGAATACCAGCAGAACCCAAAGCGTTGTCCTTGTGAGGTGTCAGCGTGTCAGTACGCTTGCCCGTGTGGTGCGTGAAGACGAGATGAGGGTGAAAAAGATTGCCGTTAATATCCTTATAAACATATTGATTTACAATGTCTTTAAAGAAATTGAAGAAATTTTTTACCTCGTTTATCTTGTAAATCTCGCCTGTGAAAATATCCGATAGAGTGTCGTTTATAATCATTACAGGCGGGTTTTCCCTGTAAAAATCCAAGTAAGAAACAAGGGCGTTTTGCAGGTCTGCACCATCGCAAAGTAGGTCCATACGAGCGTTCTGTTCATCGGTAAGATGTAGGAACTTATCCTGCTTTTTCAACCTCATTGCCACGGCTTTAAGTCCGTCTTCGTGCGAGATATACAAGCACCTTGCGTTAGGTATTTGCATAACCTTTTGCCCCAAGAAATCTTGCCCAGAGATAATACTTTGGCACATCTGCAAGGAAAGAAGACTCTTACCCGTTGAGGGCGAACCCACAATAACCGTTGGACTATAGACAGGCACAAGCCCCTGCACAAGAAACGGAATCTCTTCATCGGCTTGAGGAATAACATCGTGTGCATTACTAAAGCCCATCTCCATTAACATCTGTTTCTGAGCCTCTTGCCTATCCTTTACAGATATTTCCAACAACTCCTCCCCATTGTCTATTGAGGAAAGAATCTCTTGCTTTGAAGTGTTACCATTAACGTCATTTAGGACGCTACCATTGTTTTTAATGTTTAAACCATTGTTTATCATTTTAAATAAAAAAAATTAAAATAATTGGTTTAGTGTAGGTCTCTTGTTACCTAACTATTCCTTTTATTTGGTTTCTTCTATACAAGAGCAAATAGAAGAGTCCCAAATCGTTTGCAAAGTTAAAACCTTATCAATCAACCAAGAAGTAAGGTTGTCGGTAGGCTTGTGTATAAGGTTGCGGTAAAAACATCTGTAAAATAAACAGTAAATTTTTACGGTAAAATTTGGTCAAAAATTTACGTTTTTCTTTATAAATAATTTACTAATAAGTAATTAAAAATTTATGTTTTTAGACTTATTGACAAGTATTGTTAATAACTTTTTAAATAAAAGCATAGAAAAATTATTGTAAATATCCTATCTTTGCAATAAATATTTCTAAAAGCGATGAACAGAAAAAAAGGAGATGTGGCAAATAGGATTGATATTGAGGATGGAAGTCTTTTAAAATTGTTAGAAGACCCTAATATAAAGGAAGCGTTTCTTAATTTTATTGGAAGAGAAAATGGAAGAGAAAATGCATTAAAAAAAACAAAAGTAAAGAAAAAGAAATACACTACTGAAGAATATAATATATATGATTGTTTAATTTATCCAAGAAAGGAGGAAGATAACACAGAAATATTTAATGAATTATTAAGGGAATTAAAGGCTAAGAAGTTTCTAAAAGAAAAGATAACAGGAAAGAAAAATGGTAAATATATAACAACTCTTTATTGGTGTGGGACTAAGAAAAGTTTTGCTATGTTTTGTTATGTAGTAGCACAAAATTTATTCTACTCACATAAAAAACAGCCATATTCTTATTTTATAGCACTTATAAAAGACAATAAAGGAAAGGATTTTGACCCTGCAAGTCTTTCAAAATACAAAGGAGAGTATATAGTAGATGTAAAGTTAGAACGCATTCTTGTTGATAAATTGGAAAAAGTTTGTAAAGATTGTCTTAAGTGTTTGGATAAATAATTCTATATTTTTTAATATAAAGAAATTTAAGAGATTAGGACTATAAGAAGAAGTTTTTAAGAAAATAAATTGCAAAAAATATTGTGTGTATTGAAAAAATGTTATACTTTTGCAATGTATGAATTTTTCATAAAATATATTTGTTTGGCTCGATGAGAATCGCCCTTCTTCTTTTAAATTCATTAGTTAAGGTACGTTTTTTTTCGTACCTTAATTTTTTTTTTACTTTTTTGTGTGTGGTATAAAAAAAATGTTATATCTTTGCAAACACGTAAATACAATAATATGTATTTGTGTATTTCATAATTACATTTTTTTAAGGAGTGCGATGTGAATCGTACTCTTTTCTTTTTACTCTCCTCTACCCTTTTGTTTAAGTAATACATTGTAATACACTTGTTTAAAGTTTGTTTATATACTTATTTTTCTTACCTTTAAAGATTATAGAAAAAATGTTAAAAAAAAGTAGAAAAAAGTTTGAGAAATATTTGGTCAGTTCGTAAAAATGTTGTAATTTTGCATAGTAAAAGAAAGAGACTTAAAACCAATTATTAACCAATAAAATTTAAGAGAACAATGAACAAACAAGAAGTAAAAAGATGGATAGATATTATTATCTATATTCTCTCCGCCATAGGAGGCTGGATAACAGGTAGTGCATTCTGCACCACCTTGTAGGTGGAAACAATTTTGCTGAACGCACTGAGAGTTTGTTACTGAGAGAATATAATTAAAATCTTTTAAGTTAAAAAAAAGTTTAAAAAGGTCTTAGTTTTATGATTTTAAAGCGAAGTTTTACTGTAGTAGAACAAAGTTTTATAAAGGTAGAATAAGGTTTTATTCATAGCCTTTAAAACTATCAAACCTTAAGTGCGTATGCATATTTGCCTGCAGGTGCTACCTGCATTTATTAACCAATTTAAAACAGTGTCTGAAAAGGACAGGCACTTAAAATACAAAATAAATTATGATAAATTACGTTGTAGTTAAGAGAAACATTCACGTAGGAAAAACACCCGGAACAAAGTATTTGGCTCGTCTGTATAGAAATGCAGATGTAAGCCTTGACACAGTAGCACAGGAGATAAGTGTAGCAACAACTATTTCTTACCCTGATACTTTGGCAGTACTTAAAGCCTTAGAGATGGCTATAGCAAACCACGTATTAAATGGTTCTGCTGTGAAGTTCGGAATGCTTGGTGCATTCATTCCTCAGATAAAAGCAAAGGCTTGTAATAGTGAAGAACAGGTAACTGCTGATTCTGTAAAAAGAGTAGGTTGCAGATTCTATCCAGGTAGCAAGTTTATGAACAAACTTAAAGCCGCACAAGTGCAACAAAAAGACCTTACAGTTAAAGGTTATGTAAGTTCTGAAGGTAACTAATAGGTGCCACCTGCACGGAATATTGCTACGCACTGAAGGATTCATAATGTTAAAGATAATAAAAAGGTATTAAAACCTTAAGTGCGTTTAGCAATTTTGCCTCAAGGTGCTACCTTGCTACAAGGTGGTAAGGTTGTTAGAGGAGAAAATCCTTTGACAACCTTTTCCTATTGTATTATGATTTATATTATTACCTATCAAACTTTCAGTGCGTATAGCATTATTCCCTCCAGACGGTGTCTGGCTTTTCCTATTAAACTATTTAAACTAACGCGAACTCGGTATAAGGAAGGATAAATGGAAAGAAAAAAGGATAAAATTTTGTAATTTTACAATCAAAAGAAACAAAAACACAAAATCTTATCCCAATGATTAACATAGACAAAAATACAGAAATTTTTTATATTGTAGATGAATTTTTGAAAATTTTTTAC
>JAFUGA010000006.1 GCA_017469625.1 Bacteroidales bacterium | reverse complement strand
TTGTGGTGATAATTCTAATAATTTTTCTACATATTCTCCATGATAGTATGGTCGTTTGCAAGAATGCACTTCATAATTAAGAGCATAAGGACAATAATCTGGAATCCAATAATTTTTCTTATTTGCATCTTGTGTATAAATTTTATTATCATACAAAGCCCAAACACTGAGATACTTATTTATCTCTCCTTCTTTTTCATAGCGAAGAGCCAAAGCCTTTAATAGTATTCTTTCTTTTGCTTCCAAGAAATATTGCGTCAAATCATCTTTCTTTTTAATTTTTTTGTCCAACCATTTAAATTCATTTGCAAGAAAAGAATTTGAACTATTTTTCATAGAAGAATAAATAAGAAGTCTTATACATCTTGCATTATCTTTCACTAACCTTTTTCCATTTGACTGCATGGCTTTATCTATATAAGTTTTTGCTTCTTCCAATTTTCCAGTAAAATAATAAGACATAGCTATGGAAGTTAGCCAAAGACACTTATCGCTTATTGTATTATCCTCTACAACTTCTTTTGCAAAAAGAATAAAAGTATTTAGATTTTTTATAGATGAGGACTTATCATAGTATCTTTTTTCGAATGAATTAACAAAATCTTGTAATAAGTAATAAAGTGCTAAAGAGTTTGGATTATATCTATAAATTTCCTTTATCCCATTGACACCTCTAAATCTTCTTACACACCATTTTATACTTCCCCAATCATTTTGGCTGGCAAATATATCAAAGGCCTCATGTATTTTTCCTGTATGATATAAAGCACCTGCATAAACATTCTTCATTCTTTCTTTATCCTTACTTTGAGGTAATTTGCACACATATTCTTCCCAATATTGTATGTTATCTGTATGCTTTTTTAGTCGCATATTTACATACATCTTAAATAAAGCATATTTAGACCTATATCTTTTTCCTTTATATTCGTCTATTTGTTTCAATAGGTTATTATTTTCCTCGTTAAACAGTGTTATGCTCCTTTCTGAAGGGTATTCCCAAGCATTATAATCAAGGGTTCTATTTTGCAAAAATTTACTTAAGAGATTTAGATACTCTTCTTTTTCTTTATCATTGTTCTTTATTGCTTTTTGTATATCTTTTTTAAGACCATAATAATCAAAGTAATAATGTTCTTCTCCTAAATTTGATGAATTATATAAATTTAAATTATAACTTGTTGCTAATTCCAAAGGGACAACAAACATAACCGATGGTAAATGATTGCTGTAAAACTCTATACAAGCATAACTTTTTAAACCACAAATAATAACCAAACTAATGAGAGAACAAAGTTTTATAATCTTGCTTTTCATATCTATAAATATTTGAATCAGACAAATCAAAAAGAATTATTTCATTATGTATATTTTTACGTATTTCTTGCAATCGTTTTTTTGTTTTTAAAATATCTTTCATTGCAGGTTCTCTTCTTACTATGGTATCATCATCAAAAAAAGATATATCATTTTCATAATTAACTATACCTACAAATTTATCGTTTCTAAATAAAATATCGTATTTAAAAATAGGATAAGCAACAGATAATGGCAAATTATAATTTTTTAGATATTTCAAATATCCTCCAAGTTTATCAACATCAAGTATAGGTTTCTTATCATCTTTACTCCTAATATCTCCTGTATTATACATCATAAGCACTCCTTTATCTGCTTTCGGTACTTGCCAAGATAATTGATAACAACGCACTGTGGTAGATAAAGTAATACCATAATTGCTTGTCAAACTATGGAGTCTATTCATAAAATTCATATAGTTCTTTTCTGAAGTCTTAGTCCAATCGCAATCAATTTGAATTCCTTTTATGTTTCTTATTCTATGTGTCAGTATCATCTGACTAATTCTTTCAAAAACCTTATCTGCTAAACAACTATCTTGTATATTTTTCATACAGTCATTAGTTATAAAAACAACAGGTATAATTTCTAAAGAAGAAGGAAATGGCTTCTTAAATGTTATTGTAGCATTAGGTTCTGCTTCTCGTTCTCTTTCTTTCCAGACAACATCAAAGAACCTTACGTATAGTCTCTGTACATTGTGTTCTTTCAAAAAAGATTTTTCTTCAGAACTCAATTCAAAGACCGTTCTCCAATAATACATTGCATTGATTTCTTCTTTCTTTGGTTCTTCCTGCTTAGAACAGGAAAACAACACTATAATCAAAAATAATATGTAAAAATATCTTCCTTTCATTTTTGTTCTATTTTCTTATTTGACAACAAAAGCATACAAAGGTTAAAAACCTTTGTATGCTTATAAAACAACGCGAGTGAAGTTTTTTATTTACCCCCCCCCACTATATAATTATTTAATAATAAGGTGTTTATATTATTTATTTTCATTGCATTTTCCTTTCTAATCCCACTTGCAAAGATACAATAATATTTTCTATAAAAACCAAAAAGACATAAAATATTTCCTAAAAATATAACTTTGTTTTAGAAATTTAAAACTTCGTTTCGTGGGAAGGTTTAAAATTGCTTCTCAGTGAAACGAAGTGTTGGGTTATGGGGGGGGGTATTAAATATTATTTTTTTGCATTTATGGAATAACCTAAACTGATTAGTTTTAAGCTATCTTCTTCTGAGGCAACGCCAGGTGTAAAATCAAAAGAACCTCGTCCTTTCATATTTGGCCATTTATTATGTTTTATTGATAAAGATGTCGCTAAATTGTTTATCATTGGCTCTGTGTAATCATCCCAACCTGTTTCTGGCTCCAAATATGGAGTATCACATAATGCATATACAGAATCTAAATGATTTGCGTGTAAAGTTATTCCCCATGTATATGAATTAAAAGTTAAAACCATGACCTTATTATGTTTTTTTTCTGGTTCGTCATCGTCATTGTTGCAGGCGATGAATAAGGTTAATCCTGCTAAGGTTAGGATTATGGGTATTTTTCTAAAACGTTTCATTTGTTTTTCCTCCTTTTTTATTGTTTTTAATTCTTTTATTTTTTGTTA
>JAFUGA010000065.1 GCA_017469625.1 Bacteroidales bacterium | reverse complement strand
TACTTATCAACCGTACGAGCAAATCTCATACAGAGTTCAAAAAATGAAATTCGGCGGAAGTGCAAAGGCAAAAGACAAAACGCAGATAATATTTAACAATCTTATTACCATAAACGAAATTCCTTTAAAGGCATACGACTACGTTGTCAATGGAAAATCGGCTATTGAATGGATAATGGAGCGTTATGCAGTTACAACAGACAAGAAAAGTGGGATAACTAACGACGCTAATGACTGGTGTAAAGAAGTTGGGGACGAGAAATATATTTTTAATCTTCTGCTAAGGATTATCAACCTTTCAGTAGAAAGCGTTGAAACAATAGAAAAACTACCAAAAGTAACATTTGAATAGTTCTCTAATATACAAAACAAGGATTTTTCTAATTAAAAAATCCTTGTTTATTATTATTCGTTGGTATGAAACAAAGAAATATTTTTTTAAAACAAAGAAAGAGAATTTTAAAACAAAGTTCTACAAAATTAAAACAAAGAGATTGAAAATAGCATTTTATTATTCATCATTATTTTGTTGCAAACGAAAGATTTCTTTTTGATGTTCAATCTCTTGTTTTAATTCTTCTTTTGAAGGTAGGTAAGGCAAGTATTTGGTAGCAAAAACTTGATTATTATCGTGAAGAATAGAATATCTTGCAATATCTTGAGAAGTTTCGGCACATAGTACTATACCTATTGTAGGATTATGTTCCAGTTTTGCAAACATTTCATCATACATTCTAACGTACATATCCATTTGACCAACATCTTGGTGAGTAATTTGCGATACTTTTAAATCTATAAGTACAAAACATCTTAAATAGAAGTTGTAGAAAACTAAATCTATATAATAATCTCCAGCGTCTGTTGTAATATGTTTCTGTCTATCAACAAAAGCAAAACCTCTTCCTAATTCTAATAAAAATTTTTGTAAATGTGTTAGAATGCTACTTTCAAGGTCTGTTTCTGTAAAATCATTATTTTTCAATCCTAAAAATTCTGCAATAATAGGAGATTTAATTATTTCCAACTTATTTTTCTCAAATTCAAAAGTTTTTTCTTGCATCTCCTTTATAACCTTTTCATTTTGGGGAGATTGTAATAATCTATAATAATATTGCGATGAAACATTTCTATCTAATGTTCTAACACTCCAATTTTGTTGAGATGCTTCATTCAAATACCATAGTTTTGCAGAGTCATCATTTACTCTTAAAATAGATTTTAAATGAGACCAAGTAAGATTTTGCACACGTGTATGCAAAATTTGTATATTCTTAAATGATAGATAAAATTGTCTATAATAAGCCAAACTTCTTCTACTAAAACCACTGCCTAATTCTTTACTTAAATGATTGGATAATTCATTTAGTAATTTTGAACCATAATCGGCACGTGTATTTCCTTTCTGTTCGTACTCCACTATCATTCTTCCTATATTCCAATAGGTCTCAATCATAAGAGAGTTAGTCTTTTCAAAAGCACTTTTTTTCGCTTCATACACAAGACTTTTTATCTCTAAAATCAGTTGGTTTGTTGAAGATATTTCTTTCATATATTGTATTGTTTATCTTTTCTTATTGCAAATCTAATAATTTATTTTCTATCTTTTAAGAACATTAATTCGTTTAAAACTTTATTTTGTAAAATTGTTTCTTTGTTCTACAAAATTATAACAAAGTTTTATTTCCAATAGGCTTTGAAGATATGTTCTGAATGTCTTTTTTCTTCTGGTGGTAGTTGCATATAATTTCCGTATGTCCCTTTTAAGTATGTATCATAATCTGCAAGGGCTGAATATTCTCTATTTTCAAAGGTTGCCAAAGCATAATGGCGAAAAATATCTGCATTGAAAAATCTTCTCTTTATGTATTTGTTCGGTATAACTCCAGCATTTACAGCCTTATCAAAAGGATAGCGGGAGTAGATATTTTGTATATCTTCTATGATTTTTTTTCTTGAACAAGTGTAAAGAGATTTCAACATTAGTAAACATTTTTGAAACCAATTCAGATTATATCTCTTTGTCATAGAACGCAAAAGCATATATTTTTTATGATACTCTTTGACAAATTTTTCAAAATCTTCTTCTTTTGGAAAGCCAACAACAGGAAATATATCTATATATACGCCTGTTTTTATAGTCTTCTCCAACAACAAAGTTCGGTCATCATAAACCTTTGCAAAAGGAAAACGGTAGGAAGTATCGTTCAACATTGACTGTATTTTCAAATAAGAATCCTTATGATTGAACTCGTTTAGAAATCTGCAATAATCAGGGTACGGCATTATTATATCAAGGTCATCGTCCCAAGGAATATAGCCTTTGTGTCTTATAGCACCAAGCAAAGTTCCGTATCCCATAGAATAACGTATCTTATTTTTTTTACAAAATTCATCTATAACATTCAGTATCTCTATCTGAATGCGTTTCATTTCACTTATAGTCAATTCTTTCATACACAAAATACTTTTCTTGTCTAATATTTTATTACGTTTTCAGTTTAAAAACAATCTGTCTAACAAATACAATACTATATAAGCAAGATTGAGCAAAGAGGTATAAAACAACATCTTATTGTATTCTAAACCCTCAGTTTTTTTCAATCTAAAGAATAGTATAAGTCCTAATACAAATATCATATTAGTTAAAGACAAAACTCCAAAAGCCAAAAACGAGAATACACAAGTAAGACACACGCAAACAAGGTATTCTCCCTCAGCCACCTTTTTACCAAAACGGACTCCTATTGTTCTTTTCCCTGCTGTCTTATCAGATGATATATCTCTAATATTATTTACCGTAAGTATCATAGTAGATATACACCCACAGACACAAGATGCAAAGAAAACACTGCTATAATTCGCCAAAGTACTACTACCTGTCAAAATATAGAAAGTACCTACCGAAGCCACAGGACCATAATATAGGAATGCAAAAATATCGGCTATACCAAGATATGAAAGAGAATAAGGTGTAGCAGTATATAACCAAGCAAAGAGTATAGCACTTAGACCTATGATAAGCACAGGCACGCCTCCTTTTAATATAAGTACTAACCCACTAAGAAGAGAAAAGAGTATGTTTATATATATAGCCTTTTTCATCTGAGATTGTGTAATAGTACCTTCTGCCAATGCTCTTTTTGGTCCAAGTCTATCCTTTTTGTCTAAACCTTTTGTGAAATCATAATAATCATTTATGAGGTTGGAAAGAACTTGCAGAGATACTCCACAAAGCAGTACTATAATGGACAAAGAAATGGAAAACTCTGTTTTTTCTCCTATGCTGTTATAGTATCTATATGCCATAAAAATACTTAGAAGTATAGGCACAAGTGAAGCAAACAAAGTCTTGGGTCTTATGATTGAAAACCATTTTTTTAACTCTTCCATATTACAACTTTTCTGCACTGTATATTGTACAAATACCAAAGGTTAAGGTTTTGTATTTGGTGTTTTTAAAACCTGCTTTTTCCATTTGTTCTAAAAACTTCTCACCCCAGATAAAATTTTTCACACTCATAGGAAGATAATTGTAGGCTTGTTTATCTTTGCTCACAAATTTGCCTATCAAAGGTAGTATTTTTGTAAAATAGAAATCATAGAAATATCTCACCACTTTATTTTTAGGATATGAAAACTCAAGGATTATTATCTTGCTTTTAGGTTTCAGAACTCTAAACATTTCGTTTAAACCCTTTGAAAGATTGTTGAAATTTCTTACTCCGAAAGCACAAGTTATAGCATCAAAGGTATTATCTTCAAAGGTCAGTTGAGTACAATCTTCTTGTTGTAGATGTATTCTTTCGTTTAACCACTGTTGATTTATCTTCTTCTGACCTATTTCCAACATATTATTGGATAAATCTATACCTGTTATCTTTTCTGCTTTTTCTTGTTTTATTATCTCTATAGCAAAATCACAGGTTCCTGTAGCCACGTCCAAAAGATGCAAGACTTTTTTATCCAACATCTTAACGGCTTTTCTTCTCCAATACTTATCTATATTCAAAGACAAGATATGGTTCAAAGAATCATAGTATTTGGCTATGTTATCAAAGAGAGAGCCTATATTTTCTTTTTTCTGTTTCAACTTTTCCATCTGTTATATTTCTATAAAGTCTTTTCTTTCAAAAAAATCTTCCATTTCTTTAGTTATAGCAAAAGAAACTTTGTCGCTTATGCATTTTGCTTGTTTGGATTGGTGAATAGATTTTATGAAAGAGACTAATTCATAACGTATTCCTTCGCCTTCAAGTTGATAGAAATATCTTTTGTTCTCGGATTGGTGTTCTTTCCTTATCTCAAAGTAATCTGTCTTCCACCAAGGTGCAGGTACATAGATATAACCATTAGTTCCAGAGATAATAAGTTCTCCTTCTGATTTTATACCTTTTCCTACTTTTATAGAGGCTACAGAATGTGGAAAAACGTATGTTGTTTTTGTGAATAAATCAAAGTCTTTTAACCCCTCTATAGAACGAGAAACAGTCTGTTTTTGTTTATAATCCGTGCCTAATATTTGAAAAACAGGTAACATAGCAGTAGGTCCCCAAGCCGAAATACTATTCCAAACCTTTTGATAGTTGATATTACTTCTTCGTTCCAAATCAAAAAGACTTGTACAAGTTACTTCCATAGAAACAATTTCTCCTATTACTCCACTTTTTACTAATAGTAGCAAACGATGATAAGCAGTAGCGTAACCTGTTTTTATGGAATCCATCAATATACAGCCGTTTTGTTTTGCTATTTGCTTCAATTCCTGCCACTGTTTCGTACTTGTAACTATAGGAGATTTGCACAAGACGTGCTTTTTCTTTTCTAAAGTCTGCTTTATTTGAGAATAATGTTCTGTAGGGTGAGATGCTATAAACACAGCATCTACTTTCTCCAACATATCTTGCAAATCATCTGTAATGATAGGAAGATTCTTTACTTCAGATGAAAAAAAAGTATGGTCATTTGAACAAACTGCATTAACACAAGCACCATTCACATAATGGCTTTCTTTCTCGTATTTGTTTAAAACAGCAGTTTCTCCTACCATACCTATGTTTAGTTCCCTTTGTTTCTTACGTAAATCCGAACTTGATATACCTTCGGTTCTTGGAAGATAAACAACCTTGCAGTAATTGTTAAGATAGTCAAACTTACCTTCCCAATCCGAACCTATAGCAAAAACATCTACTCCGTACCTAAAAACATCGTCTATTTTTTGTCCTTCATATTCTTCTATTATTATCTCATCTGCCAAACCTGTTTGTTTAACAGCCTCTATTCTTTCCATAAGAGATTGTTGTACGTTTATCTTTCCCCTTGCTCTATCAAAACCATCTGCCGTTACTCCCACAATAAGATAATCTCCTAAAGCCTTTGCTCTTTCCAACAACCTTATATGACCAAAATGCAACAAGTCATAAGTTCCGTATGTAATTACTTTTATCATTTGATTTATGGTCTTAATGTATTAAAAATATTTATTCCTCCTCGTGTAACTTGGTATCCTGTGCCAAAGGTTTCACATTAAGTTCTATAATAGAAGCATAATGTTTCTTTCTCTTTTCCTTTGGTGGAGGTGTCATATAATCTCTGTATTCATATTTTAGAAAAGCATCATAATCCTTTATTCCAAAATATTTTCTTCCCTCAAAATCATATTCTTCTCTTTCCTTGAACCACTGTTTTGGCATACCATAACGTTCTTTCAATGGGGCTTTGAAATAAAACTTACCCAAAGAAGGAAACAACAAACAAGTAACTCTATTTGGTGAAGAATTGGAACTCTTTTTATGTAAAAATTTCTGACACTTTACTACCATACTCATAGGTATCTTTGAAAGAAAAGAGAACCACAATTTTTTGAAACCTTTTGTGTTTTTTTTGCCAACCTCTGACCACGCTATTTTTCTCAGACAATAACAATAAAAATCTTGAATCATCTGAAAAGGTAACCACAAAGGAATATCATCTAATGGAAATATATCTATAAAAACACCTGTTTTACATTTAAGATGTTCCTGCCCTACTCTTACAAAATTTGTTCCTACTCTTCGCAATTTAGCATACCCCCAACGGTATTCTTTATCTGTATCTGAGTCTTGGAAAAAACAAATATTAGGATTGAGTTCAGAAGATACTTTTTTAAACTTTTCATAGTCTTCCCTAAACATTGCTATATCTATATCATCGTCCCAAGGTATAAATCCTTTGTGTCGTATAGCACCCAACATAGTACCACCATAAAGAACGTAAGGTATATTGTATTTCCTACAAATACGGTCTAATTCATCTACCATATCTATCTGCAACAATTGAAGTTGTCTTAATTCCTGTGAAGTTAATTCTTTTGGTTGCATGTATATAAGGAATATGTTTTTATCTTTTTTCTTTTGTTTTTATTATAAAATATGTTCTTTTTTCTCTTCTTTTTCAAGTTTTGCAAAATTACAAAAATTATATAAAACAAAGATATAAGAACATAAAATAAAGAGTTAGAATTTTAAAACGAAGTTCTACGAAATTAAAACAAAGAAAGAGATTTCTAAAACAAAGTTCTACTGAATTAAAGTAAAGAGAGTTTAAAGTGAAACAAAAAAAAGAAACCTTTAAAAGTAAAGGTTTCTCGCTTCAAATCAAAATACGTTTTATTATGTTGTACCACGGGTGGGACTTGAACCCACACGAGCGCAATGCTCAAGGGATTTTAAGTCCCTCGTGTCTACCATTCCACCACCATGGCATCATTTTCACAAAAAAAAGAGCGGGCAACGAGACTCGGACTCGCGACCTCAACCTTGGCAAGGTTGCGCTCTACCAACTGAGCTATGCCCGCAATTTTCATCAATCAAAGAACATCTCCTCTAAAAGAACTATCATCTTCGGAATTTCTTCCTCCCCTCCCCTCTATTTTTGTCCTGTGAAAATTGACTTTGCAAAAGTACAAGTTTTTTCTTTTCTGACCAAATTTTTTTTACACATTTTGCAATATTTTTTTTATTTCGTTCAATTTATTCAAGGCTTGTATCGGTGTAAGGTTTTCTATATCAATTTTTAACAAATCATCTTTGATATTTTCAAGAATAGGATCTTTTAATTGAATAAAACTTGTCTGAACGGGTATTTCAGGTAGTTTTTTTTGTGTTTTTTCTAATTTTTTTGAGTTTTTATCTTGTTTTTCTCTTTTTACATCATCTTCTCTTGTTTCTTCCAAAGATGATAATATTTCATCGGCCAAACTCAACACAGACTTAGGCATACCAGCCAATTTCGCCACATGAATACCAAAACTCTTTGCACTACCTCCCTTTGCTATGGTTCTAATAAATATGATTTTTGAACCTAATTCTTTTACTGATATATGATAGTTTTTTATTCTTTCATACTGTTGTTCCATAGAGATAAGTTCGTGATAGTGTGTTGCGAAAAGCACTTTTGCTTTATACTTATAATCGTGCAAATATGCAGCAATAGCCCACGCTATAGAAACACCGTCATAAGTAGAAGTTCCCCTACCTATTTCATCTAAAAGTATAAGAGAATGAGGTGAAAGATTGTTAAGAATAGAGGCTGTTTCGTTCATTTCTACCATAAAAGTAGATTCACCAGAGGATATATTATCCGAAGCACCTACACGAGTAAATATCTTATCTACTATACCTATTTCAGCACTTTTTGCTGGTATGTATGAACCTATTTGTGCCATAAGAACAATAAGAGCAGTCTGTCTTAGATAAGCACTTTTACCACTCATATTTGGTCCTGTTATGATTATAATCTGTTGTGTAGTAGTATCCAAATAAACATCGTTGGCAACATATTCTTCAGATGGAGGAAGCATTTTTTCTATTACAGGGTGTCTTCCTTTATTTATATGAAGAATATCTGTTTCTAAAAGTGTAGGTCTTGTATATCCATTTTCTAAAGCAACAAGTGAAAACGACAAAAGACAATCCAACCTTGCCAAGGTTGAAGCCAAAATCATCAATCTTTGTATATAAGGTATGCATTCTTCTATTACTTCGTGGTAAAGACGAGTTTCCAAAGAAGATATGTTTTCTTGTGCATTGAGTATCTTACTTTCTATATCTTTTAGTTCAGAAGTTATATATCTCTCTGCATTTGCAAGGGTTTGTTTCCTTGTCCAAGATTCTGGGACTTTGTCTTTATGCGTATTAGTTACCTCAAGATAATAGCCAAACACATTATTAAAACCTATCTTTAAAGAAGATATACCTGTATTATCTGCTTCTTTTTTGCAGATATTATCCAATACTTGCTGAGAATTATATGCTATATCTCTGTATTCGTCTAACTCTTTATTAAATCCTGTTTTTATGGCGTTACCTTTAGATATATTATTAGGAGAATCTGCATTTATAGATTTCAGAATAAACTCTTTCAACTCCAAACAAGAATCCAATTGCGGATAAAGTCCTTTCTCTTCTCTCAGTTCTTCTATCGCTTTTCTTATCTCTTCTACATCTGAAAGAATATCTGTTATTCTGAACAGTTCATTTGGTTGTATTCTGTGGAAAGAAATCTTTGATATAAGCCTTTCTATATCTCCTATCTGACGCAAATGTTTTTGAAAAATCTCTCTTAAAGAGTCGTTGTAGATAAGAGAGGTTACTATTTTTTGTCTTTGTTCTATTTCTTGTTTGTTTTTCAATGGGAGAAGTATCCAGCGTTGCAATAATCTTGCACCCATATTACTCTGAGTTTTATTTAGAACGCTGAACAATGTAGTATCTTTTCCCGAAGTAGAATTTATAAGTTCAAGGTTTCTAATAGTAAAACGGTCTAACCAAACATAGTCATTGTTATCTATTCTTGCTATATTACAGATATGTGAAAGTTCTTTATGATTGGTTTCCTGTATATAATAGATAGCCGAACCTGCTGCTATGATAGCAAGTGGCATATCCTCTATACCAAAACCTTTCATACTATTCACATCAAACAAAGATGACAAAGTATCTTTTGCAAATGCTAAAGAGAAAACCCAATCATCATAGGTTTTTACAAGAAATCTATCATTGAAATTTGTTTGAAAATCTCTTTCATAATGACGTTGCAAGACTACTTCTTTAGGTGAAAAATTTTGAAGTAATTTATCTATATCGTTTTGTTTGCCTTGAGAAACAAAGAACTCTCCTGTTGTTATATCTATAAAGGCTATACCATAATCATCTTTTTGTTTATGAACAGCACACAAGAAATTATTTTCACTACCTTGTTCTATACCTGTACCATAAGAAATACCCGGAGTAATAACCTCTGTTATATCTCTTTTTACTATACCTTTTGCAAGTTTTGGGTCTTCTACTTGTTCGCATACAGCCACTCTTCTCCCTGCTTTTATAAACTTTGGCAAATAGGTTTCCAAAGCATGATAAGGAAATCCAGCCAAATGTTCTTGTCCTGCACCACTTCGTTTGGTCAATACAATGTTTAAAATCTTTGACGTTTCTACTGCATCTGTTCCAAAGGTTTCATAAAAATCTCCAACACGATAAAGCAATATTGTATCGGGGTATTTAGATTTCATTTCATTGTATTGCTTCATCAAAGGGGTAAGAGTTTCTTTTGCTGCCATAATCTAAGGAAATATTATAGTATAGTTATCTCAAGTATCTCCATCATAGGAGAAGGTTCTATCAATGCTTGCTCTGCTTTTGCTGGTATCATCATTATTTCTCCTACACTTAAAGGTATTCTGTGTCCCATAGAAGTAACAAAACCTTTTCCTGCTACACAGAAATAAAGATAAAATGTATCTGAAGAAGACAAATCTTTTCTCAATCCCTGTGTTAATGGCATGATATTGGTAACAAAATAAGGGCATTGTATAAGGTTGGAAGTTTCATTAAGATGATAATGATAATGTTCCTTTGCACAACCATCTTGTTTTGAAAGGTCTAACACATCTAATGCTTGTTCCAAATGTAAGGTTCTTGGATTGCCGTTGTCATCTACTCTATCCCAATCATAGACACGAAACGTTGCATCGCTACTTTGCTGTATCTCTGCCAATAAAACACCTTTTCCTATAGCGTGAATCTTACCCGATGGAATGAAATACAAATCTCCTTGCTGAGCATCTTCTGTGTGCATTATTTCTGTAAAGGTTTTATTTCTCAGACGGTTGATTATATCGGCCTTAGTTTCTTTTCTATTAAAACCTGTATATATTTTCGCACCTTCATCTGCCTGCATAACGTACCACATTTCTGTTTTCCCATTAGGCATAGAAAGATGTTCCAAAGCATATCTATCATCGGGGTGAACCTGCATTGAAAGATTATCTTGTGCGTCTATTATTTTTATCAATAAAGGAAAAGAAGTAGAAAATCTATCAAAATTCTCCTCTCCTATCAACTCATCGTTGTACATTTCTATTACCTCTGTCAAAGTACATTCTGCCAAAAAACCATTCTCTAACACTGTTTCTTGGTCTTCTATTGCAGACAAAACCCACAACTCTCCACATCTTTCCAATGGGGAATAATCTATTCCCACCATATCTCTTATCTTGTTTCCTCCCCAAATCTTATCTTTGAATAGGGGCATAAACTTCAATGGATATAAACCTCTTTCTTCCATAACTATTAAATATTTTCAGAATGCAAATTTACAAAAATAAAACTTATCCGTAATATTTTTTTCATCAACTTTGCACTCTCCTCCCTCTTCAATACCCCTCAAGGCCATTGAAACTTCATCTCACGCTCGCAAAACTTTGTTTTAGATTTCTATCTCTTTGTTTTAATTTCACGAAACTTTACTTTAAAAATCTCTTTCTTTGTTTTAGAAAATTAGGATTTTGTTGTGTGGAGGTAGGGTGAAGAGGGTATTAGTAAAATTATTCCTCTGGTTTGTAGTAAAAAACTTTCTCTTTATCGGTTATGTTCCACAGTTGCATAAGTTGAGATGCTGCTTTGCAATAATCGGGAGAATCTGGCACGTCCCAAGAAAAGACGGTAGCAGGAAATGGCAAAAGTATCTCATCTTCATTACTTTGCTGAATATATTTTACTAATGCTTTTTCGTTTTTATTCCTGTCAAAATTAGGTGTATCTATTAGTGTGAAGAATGCTATAATTATTGCTATGAAACAAGAATATGCAACAGTTTTTCTTTCTTCTTTTAGTCTTTTGTAAATAAATAACGAACTAAAAATGAGATAGAAAATAAGTATGAAAGATGTTGTTATTATGGTGTCGTATCTTATTATCAAAGGTCTGTAAGGTCTGTACCCACCAAAAGGCAACAAAATTATATAGATAAGTGAGAAAAGACAAATCCAATAAAATAGTTGTATAATGTTTTTTGATTGAGTTTTATATCTGAATTTCAGTATTATAACATTTATAACGCAACAAAGGAAAAGAATACCAAAACCGCCCTTGCCACAAACGAACATATTAAGAAAACCTTTTGGCAAAAGCATATATCGTTCTTTAAGAGTAAGAAGGTCTTTCCAAGCAGGGTTATAAGAACCCAAAAACACAGAGTATAAGGCAAATATACCTAAAGGAAGAAGAAAAGCATAATAATGTTTTGGTATGTTTCTTATAGCAGATTTTAGGTTTTTATCATCGTTGTTTTGAGAAAAATAATCATAGAAATATTTTATTAAAATAGTGATAATCAAAACTAAAGCAACAGAAGAATTTATTGCTCCACCAAAAGCCACAAGGAATAAAAAGAATACAGAATAGAGAATTTGAATAAGGTTATTTTTTATAAGATTCTTGTGAAAATATTCTTTGTAAATAAATGGTAACATATACAAACACAGAAAAATAAGTGGTAAAGCATAAAAAAAAGTATAAGTGATAGATGGGTCAATTAAACCCATAGACCTTGTAGCACCGCAAGTCTGACAAAGAGCAGAAGCAAAGACGCAACTAAAAACAAACTCAAGTTTTTTGTAATAAAAACCTCCACATACAAGAGTTGCAATAAGAAGAATAAGAGTAAATTGTATAATAATTTTTGCTGTAGCTGAAGTAAGATAAACGCTTTTCAATGGGTAGGTAATTTTTTGATACGCAAACGGAACACTTCTAAACCATTTGTAAAGAAAGTAATGAGAGAAAAATCTATTAACGCCCATATGTTCTTCACCTGTTTGTATAGTTTTCACACCGAAAGGGTCTGCAAAAACTTTCTTCACCCCATCGTAAGGCAAGACGCTTTCGGGTACATCTCCGTCTATAGGTTCTCTATAGTGCTGAGAAAAACTATAATACAAATCTGCAAAAAACAGACACAAACATAAGACATACAAGATTTTCTTTTTCATTTTGCAAAGATACAAAAATAAAAACACTTTGACAAAAAAAAGACTACCTTATTAAAAGGTAGTCCATGAAAAAGTATTATTTAACATAAAAATAAATATATAGAATTTATTTTTCAGGTAATAAAGTTACTTTAACAAATTCATCGTGAGTTAAATATTTCTGTGCAGCTACTTTTATATCGTCTGCTGTTACAGAATTAACAAGGTTGATGTATGTTTCCATATTTTGGATAGGTGTTCCATAGATATAAGAACCTTGGATAACACCAGCCCAGAATGAATTTGAAGAAGTATAAGAAGATTCTCTACGTTTGATTAACTGTTCTTTTGCTTTAGCAAGGTTTTCTTCGCTTGTACCGTTTTGCATCATTTCATCAAGGATTTCCCATGTAGCATTTGCAACTTTATCTACATTATCAGGAGCACAACCATAGTAAGCAATCAAAGAGAACTCTTCTTTAGGTAATAATTCGTAACTTGTACCAAGATAAGGTGAATAAACAGAACCCAATTCTTCACGAATCTTTTCAGTTACACGTATTTGTAGGATTTCACCCATTACGTCTATAACTCGTTTTTCTTTAGTTCCATTAACAAAAGGTTTGTTCATTGCTATAAGTAATGTAGCCTTATCTTCTGTTCCTTTATAAACTTTATCATCTACTTGACCTTTAGCAAATTCTGGTGAAACATCTTTCCACATTTCTGTTTTTCCTGTAGATGGAAGTCCGCCTATGTATTTTTCTATCATAGGTTTAACTTCGTTTATATCAAAGTTACCAACAAATTCAAAAGTAAAGTCTGAAGCATTTGAAAATCTTTCTCTGAATATTTTGTACATCTTGTCTATATTCAAAGAGTTGATTTGTTTTTCAGTAGGTATAGTTATGCTACGTTTATCTTTTGGGTACATACTCTTTTGCATTTGAATTTGAAATGCAAGTTCTGGCATATTTTGTAATGTTTTCATTTGAGAACGTAGGTTTTCTACTCTTACGTCTAATACTTCTTTATCCTTGCAAGGAGCAGTGAAGTACATATAAACATATTGTAACAATAGTTCAAAATCTTTTGGAGCACAGTTACCGTTTATACCTTCTCTCAAATCTGAAATATAAGGTTCAGTACCAAAAGAGTGTTTCATTTGGAATTTTTGCAATTGATTGTGGTCCATTTTTCCTATACCGCTACCGTCAATAATTCCAGCAGCCATTTGAACGTTGAACAAGTCAGCGTCAGAATAAAGAGAAGAACCACCGTTTGACCAAGATTGCATAAGAATTTCGTTGTCTTTAAGAGTAGAAGGTTTCAATATAACCTTTGCTCCGTTTGACATAGTCCATTCTGTGAAACCAAACTCTTCGTTCTTTGTTTCTTTGTCTATTTTTCCTGCTTTTACAGTCATATCAAAGAAAGGAACTTCTTTGTATGTATCTACGTAAGGTTTAGTGTTAAGATTTTTTCTGTTTTCTATGATCTTTCTTACCTCAGATTCTGTTGGTACTTTCAAACCTTTACGTTCTGGCATCGTTATTTCGCAAATGATATTTTCTTCAGTAATCCATTCAGGTGCCAAAGCGTTTATTTCTTCCAAAGTAATATCGTCTATAAGGGCTTTTGCTGTTCTGTATTCCCATCTTGCACCAGGAACAGGTGTTCCTTGTAGAAAGTTAGCAACAAGACTTCTTGCCCAAGTAGAACTATATGTTTTGTTTGCTTCTTTGCTTGCTCTTTCGTATTGTTCCAAAATAGACTCTTTTGCACGGTCAAGTTCTGTTTGAAGGAAACCATGTTGTACTACTCTTTGATTTTCTTCTATAAGGGCTTTTAAAGCGTCAAGTATTTTGCCGTCTTTTGCTGTTGCACGCATAACATATCCACCCATAGTACGAGCAAGATAAGATGGAGCATAACCAGAAATTGCACCCATGAAAGGACAACCTTTCTTTTGAGACATTTCATTGAAACGGTTTGCAAGCATATGTTCGTAAAGGTTAATCATAAGTTCTTGATTACGGAAATCACCCACTGTTTTCATTTGCATAGCAGGGTGTTTGTAGATTAACTCTATAGAATTACCTGAAGCCTCTTTGTCTGTTGCTATAGCAATCAAAGGTTCTTTGTTATCTGGAACACCATATACAGGTCTATCCAATGGAGTTTCAGGGTTAGTGTTCATAGAGAAATAATCCTTAACCTTTTGTTCCATTTCGTCTGCATCAAAATCTCCTACTATAATTATAGCTTGATTATCTGGACGATACCATTTTTTATAGAAATTACGGATAGAAGAATATTTGAAAGTTTGTAGGTTTTCTACTGTTCCTATAGGAAGTCTTTCAGCATAACGGCTACCTTTGAAAATGATAGGCCAAGTTGTTCTACGCATTCTTTCAGAAGCACCTTGTCCCAAACGCCATTCTTCTATAATAACTCCTCTTTCGTCATCTATTTGGCTATCTGTCATAAGCATACCACTTGCCCAACCGTCCAAAACTTTTAATCCAAGATTGAATAATTCTGGATTGTCTGTAGGAAGAGTAAGTTCATAAACTGTTTCATCAAATGCTGTGTATGCGTTGTCATCTCTACCAAAGGTGATACCATTTTTCTGCAATTCGCTTGTAAGTTCGTTGCCAGGGAATTGTTTAGTACCATTGAATCCCATGTGTTCTGTGAAGTGTGCAAGACCAAGTTGGTCGTTTGTTTCAAGGATAGAACCTGCATTTACTGCTATTCTGAATTCAGCACGGTTTTCAGGCATTTTGTTTGCCTTAATGTAATAAGTCATACCGTTATCCAATTTACCATAACGTACGGTAGACTCCAACTTTATCTCTTTGCTAAGGTCGGTTTTCTTATTGTCTTTTTTTGTCCCTTGAGCAAAGACACCCAAACCTAAAACCAAGCAAAGTCCGAGTGTAAATACGCTTTTGTACTTCATTTGTCTACTATTTTATATTTTATAATTATTTTTTTATTCTCTACTAAATGCAATTTAGAGTGCAAAATAACAACTTTTTTTTTACTCAAGCAAATTATTTATGCAATACTTTATGTATAACAACTCAAAACTAAAAAAGTTACACCCCAAAACAAATTTATTCCAAATAAATATCTATCAAACCTTCTGGTGCTTCTATTTTTATAAGTCTATGTTCTCTATCTACCTCTTTTATAACCCTATCTATTATAGGAATAAGGATTTCTTTGCCATCAAAATCCAAAACCATAATAGGTTGAGTCATATTGTCATATATTTCTTTTATAGAACCTATGTTTCCTTTTGTTTTGTCTTCTACACTAAAACCTATAACCTCGTGGAAATAAAACTTATTGCCTTCAAGTTTTGGTAAGAATTCTAAAGGAAGATACATATCCTTACCAACCAAAAGAGTAGCCTCATCTTCCATTAAATCTTTGAAACGAGCAACCATTTTATTGCTATGAGGACGCATAGATTCTATTTCGTATTTTACAAGTCTTTTGTTTATCTCTATATAAACGTATTCCAAATCCAAATATTCCTCTGGGTTATCTACGTCAAAGAAAAGTACTAACTCTCCCTTGTAAGAAAAAGGTTTAACTATACGACCTAAATAAAAACAATCTTCTTTTGTCATAATATTTGCAAAGTAAAATTAAAAAAGAGAACTATTGCTATGTAATAGTTCTCCTTTCTTGTTATTAACAAATATATTATTCAGCTTTTGTTTCTTCTGTAGCAGGAGCAACTTCTTCTGCATTTTCTGTAGCAGGAGTTTCAACTTTTGCTTCTTGCTCTTGTTGTTTTGCTATAACCTCTGCTCTTTTTTGTGCTATGGCTTCTGCTCTTTTAGCATTAACATCTGCTTCTGCTTTCAAAGCTTCTTTTTTCTTTGCTATAGAGTTGTTTCTTTCTTGTTCTACAGTTGCTTTTATTTTGTTTTCTTTTTCAGCAATGAAATCATTGTAACGTTTATCTGCTACTTCTTGAGTAAAAGCACCTTTTTCTACTCCTCTTTGTAGGTGATATTTGTACAATATTCCTTTATATCTAAGGATTGAACGAACAGTGTCTGTAGGTTGAGCACCATTCTTTAACCATTGACATGCACTTTCTGCATTTATAACTATAGTTGCAGGTTTAGTCAAAGGATTGTAAGTTCCTAATTTTTCAATAAATTTTCCGTCACGTGCTGCACGAGCATCCGCAATTACTATATGATAAAAAGGTTGTCCTTTTTTACCATGTCTTTGTAATCTAATCTTTACTGCCATTTTCTTTTTATTGTTTTATAATGTTTAAATTTGAAGTTGCAAAAGTAGTATATTTATTTGTTATTACAAAATATTTTAGTAAGAAATTTTCCAATCTTCTTCACTTACCCAACTGTTTCTTACGTTAATTCTCTTAGGAAAGAAGATAACTTTTTCTGCCTGTCTGTTTGAAAAATAGTCGTTTCTATCCCATTTACCGTTGCTGTTTTCATCTATTATAGCCCTTACTTTATAAGAACCTTCTTTTAAATGTTCAAAGACTATGTTTTTATCATTGCTTTTCACTATAATATCTTCGCCAACCTGTTTGTTACTAACATCAAACAAAGAAAGAATTATTTGTTTCTCAGTAGGGTTATCATCAAACAAAGAAAGGATTAAACTACCGTAATCATCAGGAGAATCTACTTTGAAAATAAACCAAGCAGAGTCGTTTTTATAATCTCTGAAATCATTTACAACACAAGAATCTATCTTTAAAGTATATTCTGTAGATGGTTTTAACTTATGATATGATACATAAGAATTCCAATCCTTTGCTCCATCGTTTGTAAAAATTATCTTTGTAGTATCATTTTCTGAAATCAAATAAGCAGGAAATACTTGTTTATAAATATCTTGTATAAACGGTATTTTAAGAGTAAGTTTTTCATAATAAGGATATGTAGTAGGTGGAGCAGAGAATGAAAAACGTTTTCTTTCTTCTTTCTTTCCTCTACTTCTTTTAGTGTACTTCTCTACTTTTTCTTCAAAACCTTTACTCGTTTTCACAATACATTCTAATGTATCAAAAGTATATTCCTTGCCAGCAAAGACTTTTACTACTTTATTGCTATCTTGTTTAGGTTTATAATAAAAATAATAGTAGTCTTCTTTGAATTTTGGACTTATAAACTCTATCTGAAAACTATCCACAGACATAGAAAATTTTAGTTCAAGTTCTCTATTGTTTAAAAGTTTAGAAGACTCTAATTTCTGTACAGTGTCCTCAGCGTAAGAAAACAAAATGGTATCTATTTGTTTCACAGCAAGGCTATCTACCAAAGAAGTAACTCTCTGAGTAGAAAATCCTACTCCCTCTGTTGGTAAATCGTATATATAGTTCTGATTATTATCTTCGTAAGTCATCAAAGTATATTCACCTTCTTTTATGTTTAAAAAGTGAAACTTACCTATACTATCTGTTCGGGTTATATAATCGGGTATATTCTTTGTTTGATAATCTTTATCCATAGATTTATATAACACAACATATTTATTCGCTTCTGTTTTCAAAGAATAAGCATTCAACACCACACCACTATAAGCCATAGTGTCTATATTCTCACCTGTAGAAAAAGCAAAAGCAAAATGTGGTATGTGGTTATTTTCTGTAAAATCCATAACAGCGTCTGCAAAATCAAAGATATAGGTTGTATTCTCCTGCAAAGAATCTATATCCGTTATATAAAGAGTATTCAGTTTAGAAGTAACATTGGGTTTATGTTTCAAAGGTGGTGAAACTATCAACTTTTGAGTAGGATTATCCAAAACTATGTATTCGTTAAACTTTATCTCTATCTTGTTACCATTAAAGTTTGTTGTATTTTGTTTAGGATAACTGTTTTTTACTACAGGTGCCATAATATCTTTTTCTCCACCTGTAGGGGCAACAATTCTTGCACAAGATACGCAAAGAAGAATTAGAAACAAATATATTACCTTTACTTTCATGGTGCAAAAATATACAATTATTATTTTTTGACAAAAACTTTTATGCAACAAGTTTTATTTTTCAGAAACTTCATTATCAAAGAAACTTTTCTCCAATATCTTATACACAATCTTTTCTTCACCTATTACCCATACTATATCATTCTCTTCAAAGTTAATATGTGAAGATGGATTTATTATAGGCATATCGTTTCTTTCTATAGCCACAACCATACACCTATCTTTCATAAGCGAAGAGTCTATCAATGTTTTTCCTATCCATTCACTGTTTTTCTCTATTTGGAAAGTAACTATTTTCAAAGAAAACATCTCTTTTATTATCTTGCTTTCGCCAAACTCGTTCAGTGTCTTTATCTTTTTATAATCCAAACTTACACTTTCATCGTCCATATCCAATCTTCGTAAAGACCCTAAAGTACCTAACATATAAAGCACATCTCCACTCGTAAGAGAAAAATATCCATCTGGCAAAGAATGTATCTTATCTTCTCTTTTTACTGCAATAACAAGTACGTTATACTCTTTTCTAAAGTTCAAACTCTTTAAATCTTTTCCATTCAAATGACCTTTCTCACTTACCAAATATTCAGCGAAATACATATTGGAATCTATCCAATGAAGATTGTCCAACTCGTTTAATTTACTCTTGGTTTTCTTGTTTGATTCGGATATTTGACGAGCATTAAAATTCTTCACAAAACGAGATTCTATAGACCAATTGTATCGTTGTAGTTTCTTGGAATTGAATATCAAAGCAAAGAAAACAACGGCTACTATTATATCTACCCAAGATGGAACGTGAGAATATTTTGTTATAACAAAGAACACAAATAACACCGCCACAACATAACGCATAGTAGTAAAGAAGGAAAGAATAAACCTATTGTTTTGATTGTTTGTCCAAAGGGTAAGATACAAGTAGGCTTGCTTTCCTGTATTGTGTATCATACCTCTAATTATAGGAGCCATAACTACAAGAGAAGAGATAGCAAACAAACATTTGAAAACTACAGGTTTTATACTTTTTTCTGCAAAAGGCAATAATAGATTAACACTCAAAAGTACTATAGCAGCACAAATTATTATGTACAAAACCAAACGAAGAAAATATGTTTTCAAATATTGACTCCAAATAGAACTTTCGGACAAATCGTCTTCGTTAGTTGTATTTGCAGAAGAGTTTTGAGAATTTTTTCCATCATAAAGTCGTTTGTGTTTTTCATATGGAAGTATCTTCTGTATCAAATTATATGCTGGTTCTCCCAAACGTATGCTATACGGTGTAATAAAAGTAGTCAAAACACTCACAGCAATAGCCACAGGATAAACCTCTGGAGAAATCAACTGAAGAGCAATACCTGTCTGTGCAACTATAAAAGAAAACTCTCCCATTTGCGACATAGAAAAACCTGCTCTTACACTTGTATTGAGGTCTTCCCCTGCAAGCTTTACACCTATAATATAAAAGAATGTTTTTCCAACTATTGGTATAAGAGAAATAATAACTATAGTACCAATATTTGAAACCAAAATCTTAGGGTCAACCATCATACCCACAGATACAAAAAATATCATTCCAAAGAAATCTCTCAAAGGTGCTACAACCTTAGAAATTCTCTCTTGGTCAAGAGTTTCAGCCAATATACTTCCAATGACGAAAGCACCCAAAGCAGATGAAAATCCTACTTTTACAGACAACATTACCATAGCCAAACAAAGCCCTACTGCTATAAGGAGTATTATCTCATCGTTCAAGTGTTGTTTTGTCTTTTTCAAAAATGTAGGTATAAGGAAAATACCAGCCACTATCCATATAACTATAAAGAATATTAACCTAACAAGTACCATAACCAACTCTCCACCGGAAAACTGTGCAGAGGCAGCAAAGGTAGATAAAACCACCATAGCCAATATGGCAAACAAGTCATCAAAAATCAGTATACCGAAAACTATCTGTGCAAACTTTTCTTTGCTATAACCCATATCGGTAAGGGATTTCACTATCATAGCAGTAGAAGACATAACCAACATAGCACCCAAAAGAATAGAGTCCGCATTGTTCCAACCTATAAGCCTACCAACAAGAAAACCCGTAAGTCCCAAAGCAACTATCACAAAACCAATGGCTTTTCCACCTATTTTTCCTATTGTGAATAGTTTTTTGAAAGAAAACTCCAATCCCATACCGAACAACAAGAATATAACACCTATATCAGCCCAAGTAGAGATATTTTCCATAGACACGGTTTTAAACAACGAAAAATGCGGACCTGCAATGAAACCCGCAATAATATATCCCAAAACTATGGGTTGTTTTAACCATTTACACAATAAAGCAAACAAAGACCCGAGTATAACTATAACTCCTAAATCTGTAATCAAAGAAGGTAAACCGTCCATAAGAATCTAATCATTTTTATTTTTTGCAAAGATAAGAAAAATATATCAAATAACCACCAAATACCATTATTTATAACACTTTCCCACAAAATCTTTTTTTGTGAAGTGAATTTTTGTAAAAATATTGGTGATAAGTAAATAGAAATAAAGGGTGATAAATAACAATAATAATTTATTCAGGGTTTGAGTAGTCGTTATTTTTTCTTCTTGGAAGAAAATATCCTTTTATACAGTTAGGATTTCTGACACAAATTTGAATATGATTTTTCTCCTTAATACCACTATTAGGATACAACTCTCCACCTTCGGTAAATATACCCCTTACTGTGTCAAAAGATTTTACTCTTACTGTTTCGTTAATATGGTGTTCGTATTCTATTACTGCACAGTCTAATGTTCTTAAAAGTAAATCATTTCCACCTGTGTTGAGTGGTAAATTCCAACCGTTAGCAGTAAAGATTCCTTTCATTGCATTGTATGAATTTTTTAACTCTTGCAAACAAGAATAATCGGTCAAATCCAAACAATATCCCAAATCCAATATTGCTCCGATCACAGCAGGGTTCTTAATATTTTTGTTTCTTTTTGATTGTTCTTTTGCAAATTCTAATGCACGTTGTTCGTTATTCTCCCAAAAGTAAATCCCGTGTCCTAACCAATCATAATCATTATTACTCGGTTTCAGATTACCACCGTTGATAACATTATTAACAACTGAAGCATCGCAACCATGAAATCCTATGTAAAGATTTGAACGTGAAGAATAAAGTGTTTGTTGCATTTTTTTCTAACTTGCTAAAATCTTATACATAGATTTTAATTTACCATTCTTGGTGGTTATCCCAGCCTTGTATAAGGATTCTTTTGCAAGTTCAGGGTCTGCTTTTAACTTTTTAATATAGGCCTCACGTTTCTTTTCTCTATCTTTATCTACAAATATTTTCATATACCTATCTGTTTATTACAATTGCAAAATTACAAATAATTTTTCATTATTATAGCATAGTCTAAAAAATATTTTTCTCCTTAATAGATTTTGACGAAAGAAAGTTCCCACTTTAAAAAAAATGCTTACCCACAAAATCTTTATTGTGAAGTGAATTTTGTAGGAAATTAAAAATAGTTAATTATTTGTGTTATAGATATGTTACAAGGTTTACCTAAAGTAGTTACTTGAGGTAACCTTTGTAAATAATTAACTGTAAAGTAATTAAACTTATAGATTTTATTAAAAAATAACATAGTTTCTCTTAAAAAATAATTTGTTATCAAAAGAGATAATATTTATAAAAAACGGTATAATAACAAGATAATAGAAATAACTTAAGTTGTATTTTTTTAGTGTAAAAATTTTGTTATGCTACTATATTTCTTCACTAAGTTTTAACAGTAGTAAAAACCGAAAAAATGAAATTTTTGCAAAAAAAGGAAAATAATGAAAATCAACAAGTTTAACCTTTGACTGAAAAACGTACCAAACAAACATTGCAGTTTGTTTGGTACGTTTTTTTCGTCTTTAAGGTTACGTTTTTTAGTTGATTTTTTTTGGGGGTGAAAGAAATTTTTAAGTCTAATTTTTGATTATCAAATCATTAGACGTAAAAAAATACAAACTTTTACTTTTTATGTTTAAACTCCTTAAACCTTAAAGTTGTTGCTGACCTGTAAGACCCGAATAAAATAAAACTTGATTTTGATTTCACAGACCAAAGAAAGAATTTTCTATCTCTTTATTCTATTTTTGTAGAACTTCGTTTTAGAATTCTAAAACTTGATTCTAATTTTCTAAAACAAAGAAAGAGAAAAGCGAAACAAAGTTTTATGAGCAAGAAGAATAGTATTATGAAAGAGAAAAATAGGATTTTATTTGGGTGAAAAAATATTTTTTCTTGTAAATAATTTGCTGTTCTATATTTTTTTAGTAACTTTGCACCGCTTTTCTTTGGGCAATTTACCCTTGTCTATAGAGAGGTTGTTAGTAATTATAATTAAAATTCTCAGTAGGGGTAAAATACTGATACAAAACAAAATAACAAAGTTTCTATGAGAGAAACAAAAGATATTCAGCCATTGGCTGATTTTGATTGGTCGGCGTTGGGAAACACAGACGAGGCTTACGGTAAAGAAGAAAAAGAAAAACTTGTTGATGCTTATGATAAGACTTTCAGTCAAGTAGGTAATGGTCAAGTAGCAGAAGGTAAAGTCGTTTCTATCAGCGACAGAGAAGTTGTAGTTAATATAGGTTTTAAATCAGACGGTATTATACCTGCAACAGAATTTCGTTACAACCCAGATTTGAAACCAGGCGACACTGTAGAAGTTTATATTGACAACAAGGAAGACTCTAACGGTCAAGTTATTATGTCTCATAAAAAGGCTCGTATCCTTAAATCTTGGGATAGAGTTAATGAAGCATACGAAAGTGGTGAAATCATCAAAGGTTACGTTAAATCAAGAACAAAAGGTGGTCTTATCGTTGATGTATTCGGTATAGAAGCATTCTTGCCGGGTTCTCAAATAGACGTTAAACCTATTAGAGATTACGATGTATTTGTAGATAAAACTATGGAATTCAAAGTTGTTAAGATTAACAATGAATACAAGAACGTAGTTGTTTCTCACAAAGCATTGATAGAAGACGAAATAGAAGCACAAAAAGCAGAAATCATATCTCACCTTGAAAAAGGTCAAGTACTTGAAGGAACTGTTAAAAACATTACTTCTTACGGTGTATTCATTGACCTTGGTGGTGTTGATGGACTTATACATATTACAGACCTTTCTTGGGGTAGAATCAATCACCCAGAAGAAGTGGTTAAACTTGATGAAAAAATCAAAGTTGTTATACTTGAGTTTGACGAAGCAAAGAAACGTATCGCTCTTGGTTTGAAACAACTTACTCCTCACCCTTGGGACCAATTAGACCCTAATCTAAAAGTTGGTGATAAGGTTAAAGGTAAAGTCGTTGTTATAGCAGATTACGGTGCATTCGTTGAAATAAGTGCAGGTGTAGAAGGTCTTATCCACGTTACAGAAATGTCTTGGAGCCAACACTTACGCACTGCTCACGAATTCTTACAAGTAGGACAAGAAGTAGAGGCAGTTATCCTTACTCTTGATAGAGAAGAAAGAAAGATGTCTTTGGGTATCAAACAACTTGTACCAGACCCATGGATTGGTATAGCAGAAAAATATCCTGTAAATAGCAAACATGTTGCTACTGTAAGAAACTTCACAAACTTCGGTATCTTTGTAGAACTTGAAGAAGGTATAGACGGACTTATCCATATTTCAGACTTATCTTGGAGCAAGAAGATAAAACACCCTGCTGAATTTACTAAGATAGGTGAAAAGATAGAAGTTGTAGTATTGGAAGTAGATGCTGAAAACCGCAGATTATCTCTTGGACACAAACAATTGGAAGAAAATCCTTGGGACGTATTTGAAACAGTATTCACAGTAGGTTCTGAACACGAAGGAACAGTTACTTCTATCAACGATAAAAGTGGTGCTATAGTTAATCTTCCTTACGGTATAGATGGTTTCTGTCCTAAAGGACAACTTGTAAAAGAAGACAAATCTCCTGTTAAGGTTGATGATAAACTAAACTTCAAAGTTATAGAATTTTCTAAAGACCAAAAACGTATAGTTCTTTCTCACCTTCGCACTTGGAAACAAGAAGACGAAGAAAAGAAGAAGAAAGATTCTTCATCTAAGAAAGTTAATCAAGTATTAGAAAAAACTACTCTTGGAGATATAGACGTACTTGCTTCTTTGAAAGAACAAATGGAAAAAGGCGAAAACTAATTGTAATCATATATTTATATGTTGGGCGTTTTTACTGTGAAGTAAAAACGCTTTTTTGTTATTTTTGTATTGAGATTTCAAATATTATTAGTATTTTTGCGTTTCTAAAGAAAAAAGACTGAATATGAATTACAAGAAATTATTTTTATTGTTTGTTTTGGCTATGCCTCTTTTCTCTATGGGTCAAAGCCTAAATGTTCTCTACTCTTTCCGTACATATCATACGACAAACGGCAACTATGCTGAAATAAATACTTCTGTAGATGCAAATAGTGCTGTTTTGACTTTAGGGGACAAAGGTATGTGTTCTCAGAAATTGGAACTTACAACCATAATTTGCAAGATAAACAACCCAGATTCTGCCGTTTATGTTGATAAAAGAATTATAAAAAGTCCAGAAGTTGCAGACTCAAATATGTTACGTAACACTTCCATACTTGATATGCAAAGAATGTATCTTGATAATGGAGATTACGTTGTATATTTTGAACTTAGGGATTTAAATACTACCAATCAACCTATGCAGTATAGAGATGCTCTAAAGATAAATTATGATGACAAAAACATAGACGTTTCGGATATAATGTTGATAGAAAAGTATTCAAAGACAACAAAGTCCAATATTTACTCAAAAGGTGGATACGATTTACAACCTTATATGTTTGATGTTATAAGCAAGGATAATAATATTTTGAATTATTATGTAGAAATATACAATGCGGACAAAACTTTCCCAAAAGATTCTTATTACGCCTTAGTTACAACTATAGAGGATTTATCTTCAAACAAAAAGATAGACTCTATACAAACTATAAAACGATTAAAGGCTTCAGATATAACTTCTTATATAGGCTCTATGGATATATCTTCTTTGGCTGAAGCAAGTTATTTCCTTACTATAGAGGTAAGAAACGGTGATAATATCTTGTATGCTTACAAACGTTATCCATTTTTCAAACAGAGTGATAAGAAGATAGACTACAACAATGTAGATATACCACAAGATGCTTTTGTTTATCTTATACCAGATTCAAATCTTACAAAGAATATGTACTATATTCTTCCTATAGCCTCTGAAAGTCAGAAAACATTTATTCTAAAAAATGCAGAAACTGCAACACCTGTTCAAAAGAGATACTTCCTTTATCAAGTGTTTAAAGAACGCAATGCTTACAATCCAAACCGAGCATGGCAGGAATATATAAGTTTGGTGGATTATGTAAATAACCGCTATAAAACTCCTATAAAAGAGGGTTATGAAACAGATATGGGAAGAGTTTATCTTGTGTATGGAGCCCCAAGCGATGTTATAGACGAGAAATTTGCTGCTTCAAGTGGTTTCCAAAAAAGAACAACTATAGACAAAAATCTAAACCCTTATTCACCTGATATAGATGCAAATGGAGTACATTATTACCCTTATCAAATTTGGATATACAATACCACTCCTTTTGGTGAAGCAAACAGAAAGTTTGTCTTCTATGCACGCCAAAACAATTTGATAGAATACACTCTTCTACATTCCAACGCAAAAGGTGAAATACAAGACCCTGCTTGGGAGAGAACCTTATCAAGAAATTCTCTTGAAGAGGGTGTAGAAGGAAAGGCAGGCAAACAATTTAGAGTTGGTCATGAATAAAAAGGTTGCTGTAGTCATTCTTAATTGGAACGGAAGGGAGAAAGGTTTGTTGGAAAAATATCTTCCTTCTGTTGTCAAATATTCTTCCAATGCAGAAGTTTGGGTGGTGGATAACCATTCAGAAGATGATTCTTTGCAATTCATAAAAGAGAATTTCGTTACTGTAAAAACTATTGCATTAGATAAGAATTACGGTTTTACGGGTGGCTACAACAGAGCTTTATTTCAGATAGATGCAGATTATTTTGTGCTTCTCAACGATGATGTAGAGGTAACTTTTAAGTGGATTAAACCCATCATAGATTTGATGGAAAAAGATGAAACCATTGCAGTATGTCAGCCAAAGTTACTTTCATTCAAAGATAAAAAGAAATTTGAATATGCAGGTGCAGCAGGAGGATATATAGACTATTTAGGATACCCTTTTTGTGCAGGAAGAATTTTTGAACACATAGAACAGGATAAAGGACAGTACAACACAACAAGAGAAATCTTTTGGGCTACAGGTGCTGCTATGTTTGTAAGGGCAGAAATATTCAAATCTTTTAACGGTTTAGATGAAGATTTTTTTGCACATATGGAGGAGATAGATTTTTGTTGGAGAGTGAAGAATGCAGGCTATAAAGTAATGTATTGCCCTGATTCTACAGTCTATCATTATGGTGGAGCAACTCTTAATAAAGTCAATCCAAAGAAAACCTACTTAAACTTCAGAAACAACCTGCTTTTATTGTATAAAAACTTACCCGAAAAGAAATTAAAATCTGTTTTCAGAAAAAGAAAATACCTTGATTTATTGGCAGCAATAGTTTTTAGATTTACAACAAGCAAAGAGGAGTATCAAGCAGTTTTGCAAGCAAGAAAAGATTTCAAAGCAATGATACCTGAATTTAAAAAGAAAAGGTCTAAAAACATTAGCACCTATCCGTCTTGCGTTATGCACAAAAGCCTTGTTCTAAAAAGCAAAATCTTCAAAAAAAATACATTTTCTGTAAAAGATGTTTCTAAGTAGAGAATAAAAATATTTAAAACCTAATTTAAAAATGAGAAATGTTCTAATTATACTACTATTCACACTATTTACATAGTATTCTTTTGCACAGAACACAGATGATAGAATAAATAGATGGGCAAGAAGATTCTGTAGGTTGTTTGAAATTGAGAAATGAAGACCTTGCAGATTCATTACTAAAAGATTATGATTTATATGGAAAAGATGTAAATACTTTTAGAGAAATCTTTGGAAAGGAAAACGAAAATTGGTTTGATTATGATGAAGACGACACTATTTTAACGTTACTATATTATTTTGATAGTATTTGTAATGAACAAGGTATGATTTTGTCTATGACTTGCGAGTGTTTTTGTTTTATGATATGTGTGTTTAAAAATGACAAATTGATAGACGTGGAATACATATGTACTTAAGACGAATAAAATGAAGTTATATATAACAAAAAATAAAAAATAGAAGTATGAAAAAAAATTTGATTTTAACATTATTATTGTTTTCTGTGCAGTTGTTATTTTCACAGAGTTATTATGGAAAAGATGATTTTGGCAGATTAGAATTTATAAATGATTCTAATTATGTTGTCTCTTTTTATAGTCATGCAGAAGGATTGTTTTTTGACACAGGAACTTATTATAAAATAAAGGATACCATATTTCTTAATTCAATGAAAAAAGAAGCCTTCGTTTTTGAAGAAGTAGATGAAAAAGATAATATATATATGGATTCTGCTAACGGTTGTGACTATAATTTGATGATGAAATTTTTTTATTTGAAAAATAAAAAATATGAAATGAGCAAAGAATGTACAGGAAGCCTAATATATTATGATAATATAAATAAAGAAATAAAAACTCCTTTTAGCGTACATAAAGATGATATAGTTGTAATATTTGATGGAATGATTTACAAACGTTTTATACCAAGACCAAGTAAGGAATATCCCGACTATCCTGGGACAGATTCTTATAGAATAAAAATTGTAGATGATAAAGATGATAGAGTATATTTAAATGATTTTCCATTACTTATTAGGGGAAATAAATTGATACCTATAGACAAAAATAAAAATTATGATTGCTGGGTAAATAATGGATTTTATTTTCCTAAAATGAAAAGAAATGAAAAGCGTAGAAAGAGAGAAGCAGAGACAGAAAATTATTATAGAACAGAATTTAATAGTTATTACATGACTATATTTCGTGTAGAATATAGAACAAAAAGTGTTTTAACACGGGGTGTTAGAGGATTAACTTGCTGTAGAAAAGTTTAGTAATATCTTACTCTTTGCCAAGACTTCGCACTATGATAAGGAACACTATCCAAACGATATAGAGAGTATATCTTTTTCGGACGGATTAGGTAGAATAGTGCAGATGAAAAAAGAGATAGAAGTTGTAATGTAGGTGAAAGATATGTATCAACAGGGAAAATATACTATGACGGTTTAGGCAGAAAGATAAAAGAACTGCACCCCGTGTTAGATAATGCACTATCAAATAACAACACTATAACACATGGGGATAATAATACGGTAAGTTATCAGACAACAAAGGAGTATAAGATAAATAAAACATTATCTACAATAACTCCTAAGTACTATTACTATGATGTGTTAGATAGAGATACTATGACAATCTTTTCGGATAATACTAAGATACAGAAGAATTATGACTTTGGTACAGAACAACAAACGAACCTACTGAGATTTAAGACAAGTATTACCGACCAAAACGGCAACACTTCATACCTTTTGACAGATTATAAGAATAATAAACTACAGATAACCGATGCACTAAATAATACAACAAAGATAATATATAAGGTAGAACTGACAATAGACCCAGAGGGTTATGCAACTATATATACATACGACCAAATAGGTAGATTAGTAAAAAGGAAGAACACAAGTAGTGGAGTAACGAAATGGGACTATGATATGGCAGGTAACCTTACAAAACAGACTTTTGATGATGGAGAATATATAGACTATGGGTATTATTATAACCAATTAAAGAAAGTAAGTTATTCCAACAGAGATTGGAACAACGTGTGGTACGAATATGGGCAAACAGGAGAAGGAAACAATACAGGTAGAGTAACAAGACAACAAGACGCTACAGGAGTACAAGAGTTTGCATACGATGAGTTAGGCAACGTTACATATAATAGACATACCTATACAGTACCACATTCATCAACCTTTACCTTAGAAACTGAATGGGGATACGACTCTTGGGGCAGAATACACTATATAACCTACCCCGATAAAGAAATAGTGTATTATTCATACGATAAAGGAGGGAACTTACAAAATATACGAGGTGAGAAACAAAATCAACCAACCGTTTATTACAAATACGACTACTATGGACAAAAGAT
>JAFUGA010000064.1 GCA_017469625.1 Bacteroidales bacterium | reverse complement strand
TGTTTATCAATTCTACCAAAAGGTGTTTATAGAGTTTTTGCCTGTAATACTTGCACCAAGAAATACAGAAAGTTCTTTGAATGATGATATTACAAACGAAAATCTTTGGCTTTATCCTAACCCTGCAAAAGATTTTGTAGAAATAACAAGCAGTTATAAGATAAAAACAATTGACGTTGTAAATATGCAAGGCAAAAGAATGTTTTCTAAACAGTTAGACAATTATATGACACAGATAGATATAAATTCTTTGCCAAGTGGTTCATACATAATAAAAATACACACCGACAAAGGAGATACAACTCGCACGATAATTAAGGAATAAAAAAGAAACATTCTAATAAAAACGGACAACTTTTATTTAAAAGTTATTTAAAACCTAATTCTAATTTCAACGGGACGAAGTTTTACGTTTGCAAAACTTCGTCCTTTTTTTCTATCTTTTTGTTTCGTAAAATTCTTTCTTTGTTCTACAATTCTAAAACAAAGTTTTTTAAAACCGAAAAAATACAGTATTCTATATGTTTCTTGTTTATCTGTGGTATAAGAGTGGTTTTGAAAAATCATAGAAAAAACTTTCAAAAGAAATATCCGTATCCAAATTTGGCCAATGCAAACCAAGTATAGAAATATTAAAATTATCTTTTTCTTTTTTTGTAGCCCTTTCCAAGTAAGGATAAAATTCTAAACTCTGTGAATATTTTTCACCAGAGAGTGTTATTATTGTTATGCTCTTACTTGATAAAATAATATCTTTTATATTTTCTTTATTTATTGAAGTATTCATTCCAGCGATTTATTATTATATCTTTGTTTTCTTGTATTACCTTTGAAATACGTTTTAAGTCATTAAGTTTTATGTTATTACTCTCTTGTAATACGAATTCGTTATTCTCCAATACGAATTTTGCTTGTCCATCTTTGCCTACAACATGAACATGATAGGGTCGTGTTCCAACGAAAAGAACATAAAAACAAAACCATAAAATCTAAATAATTCGGGCATATTAAGTTGTTATTTGTATTATATACTGCAAAAGTACTAAAATAATTTTAAATCCAAAGGTAATATTTTTATAAAAAATTCTCGTCTATTTCATTCTCTTTTCACCAAATGTGAATTAAGAACAACTATTTTCTTTCTTTATGGAAAGGATAATAATCTTTTATTCCAACAAAAATAAAGAAAATAACAAATAGGGTAGGGAGGTAGAAATCTAAATTATTGTTTAGAATATCTATCTCCAACAAAACCGTCTTTTTCTTCTAATGTAGAGAGATTTATATGCTTAAGTATAGGTGGGGTAAGCTGTAAATCATAATAATCTATTGATTCTATTTCCATACGAAAATATTCCAACCCTTTGTAATCTTCATACAGACGAGGCAAGACAGGATTATTGTCAAAAATCCATTGTTTTGTCTTATCATCTACATCAAAATGGGCTTGCCCTACACATTTTACAGAGATTTTTCCTTTGAAAGCCATAATCTCTATAAAAGGATTTTCATGCAGTTGTTTGAAAACGGCTTTCTTTGGTGAGGTAGCAAAAAACAAATCTTTATCTCCAAACTTCATTATTTGGAAAACTCTTATCTTTGGTTTGTTATCCTCGCAGGTTGCAAAGGATACTTCATAATTCTCTTTTAGAAACTCAAACGCTTGTTTTATCATAGTATAATTTTTTTTGCAAATTTAGTAATTTTTTTAAAAACTTAAGTCTTTTTTATTCGTTGAATATTGTCCAACTTTTTAAATAATGTGTCTTTTTCTTTGTAGAATAAAAAAAAAAGTTTAATTTTGCGTTTCAAAACTAAACGTAAATATTAACAACTTAAAACAATAAAACAATGGCAATAAAAGGAGCAATTGTAGTTGATAAAGAACGTTGTAAAGGGTGCGGAGTTTGTGTTTCCGTATGTCCTAAGCAAGTTTTGGCTTTATCAAAAAATGTAAACGGCAAGGGTTACAATTATGCCGAGATGATAAATGGCGACTGTATAGGCTGTGCATCTTGTGGTATGGTATGTCCTGATGGTGTTATTACTGTTTACAAAGCTAAAGTATAAACGAAAAAACTTTATAAGAAATGGCAAAAGAGTTAAAATTGATGAAAGGAAACGAAGCGATTGCAGAAGCAGCGATTCGTTCCGGTTGCGACGGCTATTTCGGATACCCTATAACCCCGCAATCTGAAGTTATGGAACACCTTATGGCAGAAATGCCATGGGAAAAGACGGGAATGGTAGTTTTGCAAGCCGAAAGTGAAGTTGCATCTATAAATATGGTATACGGTGGAGCATCTACAGGAAAGAAAGTTATGACTTCATCTTCTTCTCCTGGTATGTCTTTGATGCAAGAAGGGGTAACTTACCTTGCTGGTGCTGAACTACCTTGTTTGGTAGTAAATGTTATGCGTGGTGGTCCTGGATTGGGAACTATTCAACCTTCACAGGCTGACTATTTCCAAACAGTTAAAGGTGGTGGACACGGAGATTATCAGCTTTATACACTTGCACCTGCAAGCGTTCAAGAGATGTATGATTTCGTATTCAAAGCTTGGGATATAGCATTCAAATACAGAAACCCTGTTATGATACTTTCAGACGGTGCTATAGGACAAGTAATGGAAAAAGTTTATGTTGGAGATTATGTTCCTCGTTGGACAGATGAAGAAATAGCAAAGAATGCTCCATGGGCAGCATTTGGAAAACCTGCTTCAAGAGACCACAACATCATAACTTCTTTGGAACTTGATTCTGCAAGACAAGAAAAGAACAATCATCGTTTCCAGGCAAAATATCGTGAAATGGAAAAGAACGATACTTTGTATGAAGAAATTATGTGCGAAGATGCAGAATATGTATTTGTTGCTTATGGTTCTTGCGCTCGTATAGCGCACAAGGCTGTTCAACTTGCAAGAGAGAAAGGAATAAAAGCAGGATTGTTACGCCCTATTACTTTGTTCCCATTCCCAACTGCACCTATCAAAGCGTTGGCTCAAAGGGTTAAAGGTATGCTTTCTGTTGAAATGTCAGCAGGTCAAATGGTTCAAGATGTTAAACTTGCATCTGAATTCAAATGTCCTGTAGAATATTTTGGACGTTATGGTGGTATAATACCAACACCTCAGGAAGTTGTTGAAGCATTGGAATCAAAATTAATTAAAGGTTAATTCGGGTATCTTTGAAAAAGAAGAACCAAAGTTGGATAGAAAAATTTGAACTATAGAAAGTAAAGACAAGTTTTTTAGATTTTGGGAAACTTTTTGAAAGATGACTAAATGAAAAAAAGAAGATTATGTTTAACGAAGAAATAGTAAAACCGGAAAATCTTGTTTATAAAAAAACAAGTGTTCTTACCGATGCTGTTATGCACTACTGCCCTGGATGTCCTCACGGAACAATTCACAGAATAATAGCAGAGGTAATAGATGAAATGGGAATCCAAGACAAGACTATAGGTATAGCACCTGTTGGTTGTTCAGTTTTGGCTTACAATTATTTTAATGTTGATTTTGTAGAGGCTGCTCACGGTAGAGCTCCTGCATTGGCTTCGGCTATTCAGAGACTTCACCCTGAACATCACACTTTCACATATCAAGGAGACGGCGACTTGGCTGCTATAGGTACAGCAGAAACAATTCATGCTTGCAACCGTGGAGAAAACATTATCATATTCTTTGTAAATAATGCTATTTACGGTATGACAGGAGGACAAATGGCTCCTACTACTTTGGTTGGTATGAAATCTGCAACAACTCCTTACGGACGTAGAGTAGATTTGAATGGTTGGCCTTTACAAATAACAGAATTGGTTGCACAACTTCCAGGAACAAACTTTGTTACTCGTCAAAGTGCTTCCACTCCTGCTGACGTAAGAAAAGCAAAAGTTACTGTAAGAAAAGCATTTGAAAACCAAGCTGCAAAGAAAGGTACTCAGTTTGTTGAATTCGTTTCTACATGTAACAGTGGTTGGAAGATGACTCCTGTAGCTGCAAATGAATGGATGCGTCAGAATATGTTCCCAAAATATGTTCTTGGAGACATAAAAGTAGAAGGCGAAATAGTAAGAGAATACAATCCTGCTGACAGTAAAGTTATCAGAGAGTTAGTTCCTGTTAAATAAAGTATTAACCCAATAAAACAAGACAACAATGACAGAAGAAATAATAATAGCTGGTTTCGGAGGACAAGGAGTTTTATCTATGGGTAAAATACTTGCTTACTCAGGAGCAATGCAAGGAAAAGAAGTTAGTTGGATGCCGTCTTACGGTCCTGAAATGCGTGGAGGTACTGCAAACGTTTCAGTAATCATTTCTGACGAAAGAATATCTTCACCTATCATCAGCCAATTTGATACAGCAATCATACTTAACCAACAATCTTTGGATAAGTTTGAAAGTGCAGTAAAACCTGGTGGTCTTTTGATTTACGACCCTAATGGTATTACAAAAGCACCTACTCGTAAAGACATCAACGTTTATAAGATTCCTGCTACAGAAAAAAGTGCTGAAATGGGAATGGCAAAAGTTTTCAATATGATGGTATTAGGAGGATTTTTGAAAATAAAACCTGTTGTTACAGAACAATACATAGAAGAAGGTTTAAAACATTCTCTACCTGAACGTCATCACAAACTTATACCAACAAACCTTGACGCAGTAGCAAAAGGTAAAGAGTTGATAGAAGGTGTAAATGTACTTTAATAAGAAAACAAAACTATAAAGTACTAATAAAAAGTCCGTTACTTAATTGTAACGGACTTTTCTTTTTTCTTAGAATAGTTTTTCTTATTTATAAAATTTTCTGAAAGTTTCAGGCAACAGTGTATTCTGAAGACTTTTCTGTGAGAACAAATAACGACCATCGCAAACAAAACCTAATTCTTCCCAATTTACATTATTTAGTTCCAAACACATATCTTCTAAATCTGCATCTTGATTCTTTGGAAATATAGCAAGAACAGAACCATCATAATCTTTGCAAGGGTGAAGAAAGAATGGCTTTTTGTTTCTTGTTTTAGTATTTACATAAATTCTTTTCTCATCTGACACATAGTGATTTCTACCCCATTGCCACCAATTGTTTTTATCAAAATGCTTTATCCTTCTATTCAATAACTCTTCTTTGAACTGCAAAAGATAATCATTCTTTTCATTGAAAATCATTCTTCGTGTTTTGCCTGTCTTGTAGGTAAAAGAACAAACAAAATCTTTGTTGCCAAATTCTTCACTTTCAAAAATTTTGTCATTACCACTCACAGCACCCACCTTTACAAAGAAAATATCACTAAAATCAAATGGGTAATTATTGTCCGTAAAAAGCAACTGACCATTTGAGCAAACAAATTCTTTATAAACATTGGTTTTTCTTGTAAAATTATCTTTCTCAAATCGGAAGATAATGCAGTTGGGATTGAAACCTTTAAATATTCTACTATCTCCTAAATCAATAATATCAGTTATAGTTCCCAAAGAAAACAAATATTGGTTGAGTTTAATGCTTGAAGTAGCCTTTAGAAAATCTCTTGGAGTAATGAAAATAAGTTCCCCCTTTGTATTCAGATGTTTTAAACATTTTTCTATAAAAAACAGATATAGGTTACTTCTTTCATCAAAGAGTGAAGAGTTTAATTTCTCTTTTGTGTGTGTATCAATATCTTGGTAACGCACATAAGGAGGATTACCGATTATGGTGTCAAACTTTTCACTCAGAGGGTAATCAAAAAAATCCATATTCAACGCCCCCTCTGGACAATGATTACTATCTATTTCTATACCTATGCAAGAAGGAATTTGATGAAAGAAAGCCCCATCTCCACACGAAGGTTCTAAAACTCGTCCATTGTTTTTGCGTAAAGCAAGCATCTGAGAAACAATAGAAAGTGGTGTAAAAACTTGTCCTAATTGCTCTACGTTATACATAATTAGAAAAATATTTTTGAAAACTAAAATAGATGTTACTTCTTTGTTTTATAGAATCTCCTAAAGTTTTTAAAATAAAATCTTTTGCCTCTTCAAAAGTTCTATCTGAGGAAATTCTATTTATCTCCCATTTACATTGAAAAGGGAGATTATTGCCATTTGGATATATTTCTTGCAAATTTTTTAATGAATTAGCAAAAATATCTTTTTTGTTATTTTTATTCACAATTAAAAAATAATAATCTCTATCTTTATACATTCCTATGTTATTATATAATTTTGCAAAAAATTTTTCCCAACTTACTTCATTCGGTATATCTGGTAAAAGACCAGTAAGAGCATAATATATTCCCAATTTACAACTTAAATTATCAGTATGAGTTGTATCTGTAATTTTTATATTTACAGGATAAAATTTATCATTGTCTTCTATTGCAAAATCAAACCATTCTCTTGCTCTGGGTTTAACAATATCAAATTTTTGTGTTATCAAGTTTAATATCATTTCTTCATTTACAGAAGAATTTATTCTACCATTTGTAAAATTAGAGGATAGGGAAAAATCTTTTTCTTGCAAATACTGACAAATATTTTCAATTATTGTTGGTATCATAATAATATCTTTTCTTTTGCAAAGGTACAAAATAAATTCATTTGCAATACATATATTATTATATTTATCAATAAATATATCAAAATATTTTGCAAATATTGATAAATTTTATAATTTTGCAAAATGGAACTAATAAGTTTATTTTTATGATTGTAATATTTGAAGATAAAGATTTAAAAGAACTAATAGAAACAGGAAGCAACAGAAAGTACAAAGATATTGCAAGAGATAAAGTTTTAATTACAAAGTTAATACGCACCTATAACGTTTTTATACATTCTTTAAATATAAAGGAAGTTGCCACTAATAGTTACTTACATTATGAAAAATTAAAACATACATATACAGGACTTAGTTCTGTGCGTCCGTTTGGTAATCAAAGAATAGAAAGATTATTATTTATAGAAGATGAAGATAAAATAACGGTTAAACTTTTAGAAATAGATAAAACTCACTATGGAAACAAAAAATAAAAGAATTGTGCCGTTTATGGCAGTACATCCCGGAGGGATTATCGCTGACGAATTGGAAGCAAGAGGAATAAAACAGAAGGATTTTGCAAAACAGATAGGTGTTGCTCAAAGTAATTTATCAGCTGTCATTCATGGACGAAGGGATATAAACAAGGATTTGGCAGAGAAATTGGAACAAATACTTGGAATAGATGCAGATCTTTGGTTGAGGTTGCAGGCAGGTTATTATGAAGATTTACGATTGATAAGGGAGAGGGAAAGAGAGAAAAATAAAGAGAAAGAACCTATTGTTATGCCATTGTCCGATATTATCAAGTTGCAAAAACAAGTGGAGAATATGAACAATACTCTTATTGCATTTATTTCTCAACTTCAAAAACAAAATAATATCGTTTTGAAAAAATAAATCTAAATGATGAAGTGTAAAACAAGTCCCTTACAATTAAGTAGCGGACTTGTTTTAGTTTATTCTATAGGGTCTATTAGGTCGTAAAAGTTATTGATAGTTCTTATTGTTGCATTCGATATTTTAGGATAATTATCCATATAGGTTATTCTTTTATCCAGCCATTTATTAAATGATTGAACTAATAGAGTTTTTTCTTTCTTAATTCGTTTTAACGCTTCTTTTTCATCATTTTCCGTAAATCTGTTATACTCATCAGTTTGTTTTACTATTCCTATCCAATCAGTTACAACATGTTCTCTTTTATCTAACATACTTAAAAATCTTTTTTTAACATCATCAATATATGGATTATACTCACTGTTGTTGTTTTTATATGCATCATATACCATTTTTAAATCATTCAATCTTATATCTCGAGCCTGAACTTTTGATGCAGTTATTCCAAGTGGTGCAAATGAACCACCATAATAAATATATTTATATTCCATTGTTACAAATTCACAAATATGATTGCATAAATTTTCAAAATATGCAACTTCAGAAGAAAATAAGGTGTCATATTTATCTATTATATTCATTTCCATATTTACAATATCATAACACAAAAGATACATTGTTATTATATTTTCATCAATGCATGAACTGTAATTATCTTTGTCTACCCTTATATATGCTTTAATTGCATTGAATATTATATCTATTTTCTTTTGAGTAGTATACTTTGTGTTAGGGTATATATCATTAAAGAATTTAATAGTCTTATCTTTTCGCTCATTGTACCATACTACTTGTTGTTTATAATCTTTTGGAAATGCTACATCAATGGAGTAATTATAATCAAAAATACTTTTCAAAATAGTATCTGCTATTTCGTCATTATTAACAATAAATTCTTCGGGATTATTGGAGAATATACTCTCACCAAAATTTTTTTCTGTAGAAGATTCACTTGTTATTTTATTATTTATATTTGTTTGTTTTCCTCCACAAGCACAGAAACAAATAATCACTGTTATTGCAAGTAAAAATTTAATATTTTTCATATTATAATTATAAATTATATAGAAACTCTGGGGCAAAACCTATTTCATTGTTCCAATCTATAGTAAAAGGGTCCAAACGGAAAGATTTAAAATAATTTATATCTTTCAATTTAAGACAAATACCTTTCGCATTGCTAACAATCGGAGCAAAATCTAAAACCTTATCTTCTCCGTTGTTAAACACAACTTTTATCTTATAATCGCAAAGATAATCTGCTTTATCTATTGTAAGTAATTCTTTCATTATGGCAACGGTTTTATTTTGTCAGGTTTTTCAAAATTACTTAACTTATTCCAATTTTTCATTAGTTCTTCTTTATGCAAATCTAACCACTCATAAACCAAATTTAATGCACGTCTTGGTAGAGTTCCTGTGATAATTCCATCTTCAATTGTAATTTCAGCTTTATAATTCTCATACCAAACATGAAAGTGTGGAGGGTTATGTTCACTGATATACATATAAATAATTATTCCATAAAATCTACTTATTTCTGGCATACTGTTTTATATTTTTTTGCAAAAGTACAATAATTTTTTATTAACGTATTGTAGGAAAGTGAAAAAATCATAACTTTGCAATGATAAACAAAGAAAATTATAAATATTATGGCAAAAAGAGATTATACTAACGATGAAATAATTATCCATTGGGATAGTGAATTATGTGTAGGTGCAAAAACTTGTTGGAAAGAACTCCCTCTGTTTTCAAACCCCAAGAACGCCCATGGGTAAAACCTTATGGAGCCACTACCGAAGAAATTATCAACGTTATAGATAAATGCCCCAATAAAGCATTAACATGGGAAAAGGTAAAGGAGTAAGATTTTAGTAGATAAATTATTTTATGTATATTTGCAACATAAATAAATAAACTTATGTTAGTAAAATTTGCAGTAAAAAATTATAGAGGGTTTAAAGATAGAATAGAGATAGATTTATCCAAACATGCTTCTTATGATTTTAATGAGTTTGTTATAAGAGACGAAATCATAAAAAACGGAATTATCTATGGACCAAATGGCTCTGGAAAATCTAATTTTTCATTAGCATTGTTTGATATAGTGTATCATCTTTCACATACATGGAAAAAAACAGATTATTATGTAAATTTTATAAATGCTAATAGATTATCTGAATCTGTAGATTTTGAATATACATTTAAGTTTGATGAAGATGTCCTTTTTTATTCTTATTCAAAAAATGCTACAGGAGTATTGCTACAAGAAAAACTTGTAGTTAATAATAAACAAATCTTTGAACGCAAACCTGATTATTTTTTTATAGCGGAAGAATTTCCAATGGAAGATGGATTGAAAGAAAATTTTAAACATAATGTTAATAATATTTCTGTTGTAAATTTTCTATTAACATCGTTTCCTTTACAGAAAGAGAACCCTTTAATTAAATTGCAAACTTTTGCTAATTCAATGCTTTGGTTTAGAAATTTGGAAGTAAGAGAGTTTATTGGATTAGAATTATCTGGAAATGCTTTATTAGATGAGTATATCATTAAGAATAATTTAGTTAAGGATTTTTCTGATTTTCTTTACCAAATAAGTAATCAAAAGTTTGATTTCATAGAGCCTAATCCAGCAGACCACTATTTGTTTTGCAATTATAACGGAAATAAGATTCAGTTTGACTATATAATTTCAACAGGAACGTCTTCCTTAAGACTGCTTTATTTTTGGATAAAACGAATGAATGATAGTTCATTTGTTTTTATAGATGAGTTTGATGCTTACTATCATTTTGAATTATCATATACTGTTTGTAAATATTTATTTTCTTTAAATTGTCAAGTATTTTTATCCTCTCATAATACATATTTAATGACTAATGATTTATTGCGTCCTGATTGTAATTTTATAATAAATGATAATAAAATTAAATCGTTGAATAACTGCACAGATAAAGACTTAAAGTTTGGTCATAATATAGAGAAATTATATAGAGGTAACACATTTCAACTATGATTTTATTTGTTTTTGAAGGAGAGAAAAGAGAACCTCTTATTTTTGATTCATTGAATAAATTATTTTTTCCAAGAGAAAATAATTGTATTGTTTGTTCTTTTGGTAATAATATTTATGAATTGTATAGACAAATGAAAGAAACAAACGAAGATTTGGTACCTATGTTGAAAGATTTGTATAAAAATAAAGATGATTCTCCGTTTTCGCAAAATTCAAAAACATCGGATTATTCGCAAGTATTTCTATTCTTTGATTACGATTTTCATAATAAATTCTTGTCATTAGAACAAATGAATATTCAAATAAAAGAGTTGTTAAACTATTTTGACAACGAAACAGATAATGGTAAGTTGTATATAAATTATCCAATGGTAGAATCTATTAGATATACAAAACAATTGCCAGATGACAATTATTGGAGATATACATTAGAACGAAAAAATTGTAATCAATTTAAAAAATTGACACATAATTTTTCTGATTATAAATCTTTGGATTTTTTGGTATTGAAAGAAAAAGATAATGAGACTATAATAAATAATTGGAAATATTTGAAAGAACAAAATATTTCCAAAGCCAATTATATATGTAATGGAATAAATGAAATACCTGAAAACAAACAAAGTATAGAGCAATTAAGGATTTTTAATAATCAAATTGAAAAATATGTAAATACTCCACTTTGTGTGGTATCTATCTTAAACTCATTTCCATTATTTCTTTACGAATACTTTAAATAGAGTGTGATTTACTTCCCCCTTTTGCGAAACTTTGTTTTAGAATTCTATCTCTTTGTTTTAGAAAATTCTTTCTTTGTTTCGTGAGAGTAAAACTTTGTTTTAATTTTTGAAGTATTTTGATAAGGTGAAATAAACTTACAGGATATTCACCTACAATACCTTGAAGTAATTATATAAATCGGTGTATAAAAATAATTTTGTATTTTTGCACAAATCAAAAATAGTTTTGATTTGATATAAAGACGTTACAACTTATCTTTTATTTATCTGAACTTCGGAAACTCAGAATAAAAGCACTTAAAAAGTAAAGTTGGTAAACGTTCGCAGTGTTGAACTGTGAACTTTACTTGTTTGAGTGCATAGGTATTCCGAAGACCTCAGATAAACAAATAAGCAAAAGTTTCACAGTCTTTTTATAATTTATCAAATAGATGAAAGATTATTAACCGAAAAACAGTCCGTTACTTGATTGTAACGGACTGTTTTATTTATATATCAATATTATTCACCCACAAAATATTGAAGTAATTTACTATTCGTTTAGATTATATATTTACTATCATTATTATGCAAAACATTGTTTATTTTTAGAAATAAAAGTTTTATTTTTGTCAATAAAAGAAAAAGTTTTACTTTTGCAGAGTCAAATGTTGATTTGACCAATTTCTTTTATGAAGAAATTGATAAATTTAGTAGTAATAGCGTTTGCTATTTGTTCAAGATTTTAATGTGAAACTTCGCAACTTTCATATAATAGAGAATACGGACAAAAGTAACGCCTGCATTTACGTGGGTAATTATTTGTATTCTCTATGGTTTTGCGAAGGCCACACATTAAGCAAGTGAATATCCACGTGCTTATTTTATAGCCTTCGCAATATATTTTAGAGAATGGCATAACGCATAAAAACAAATAAAAAGTTATGCCAATTTTAGAAAAAGACATAATCATTAAAGGTGATTGTATTGAGGTATTAAAAACAATACCATCGGAGTCTATAGATTTAATATTTGCCGACCCACCGTATAATATGCAAACGGAAGGTGAATTATTACGGACAGACGGAACGCATTTCAACGGAGTAGATGATGTTTGGGATAAATTTTCAAGTTTACAGGAATATGACAACTTCTGTAAATCGTGGTTAGGTGAATGTAAAAGAATTTTGAAAAAAGACGGTGCTATTTGGGTAATAGGTTCTTTTCAAAATATATTCAGACTTGGATATATAATGCAAGATTTAGGATTATGGATATTAAATGATATTATTTGGTCAAAACCTAATGCTGTTCCCAATTTTGCAGGAACAAGATTCCAAAATTCTCACGAAACACTTATTTGGTGTTCTAAAAATAAAGGTGCAAAATATTGTTTCAATTATAAAACGATGAAAGCATTAAATGGCAACAAACAAATGAAAAGTGTTTGGAATATTGGTATCTGTATAGGTAATGAACGTCTGAAAGATGAAGTTGGCAAGAAGATACACTCTACGCAAAAACCAGAACAACTACTCTATAATGTTATAATATCTTCCACGAAGAAAGATGATATTATATTAGACCCATTTTTTGGAACAGGAACAACAGGTGCCATTGCTAAAAGATTGGGAAGACATTATATTGGGATAGAGAAAGAAGAAAAGTATATAAATGTAGCAAAACAAAGAATAGAAGATATAAAAACCATATTAGATATTTATTCAGAAAACAAGTTAGATGTAAAACCTCCGAAAATATCATTAAAAGAATTGATTTCACTGCAATATCTTAGAAAAGGACAATTACTTTATAGTAAGGACCGTACGAAAACAGTTGTTTTAAATGATAATGGATACGTAACTTTCGAAGATTATACGGATTCTATTCATAAAGTATCTGCCAGATTCTTAAATAGAATCAATAATAATGGTTGGGATTATTTTTATTGTGAATATAACGGAGAATTTGTTAGTATAGATTCTTTAAGATATTTAGCAGATGAAAGGAGGAATGAGCAATGATATTGGATTATGAATATTTTAAATACTGTTTAAATAGTAAATTATTTGAAGATAGTTACAGTGATTTGATAAAAAAAATTGCTGAAAATTCAGAAAGATACACAGGATTGTTTCGTCCGACAAAACCGAAGACAAAGTTAATTCAGAATATTACTCAATCTCATGAAATCCGTTTCGGAGATGCATTAGAATTTATATTTGAACGGTATTTTGAAGCAGTTGGATTTACTTTACATACAAAGAGGATATTTTTACAAGATAAAGAGTTAAATATAGACCAATTATTCAGTAAAGATAATAAGTTGTATATGATAGAACAAAAGGTAAGAGATGACCACGACAGTACAAAGAAAGTTGGACAATTTAATAATTTTGAAAATAAATACTATGCATTGACTTTGCAGTATAAAGAATTCGAAATAATACCTATTATGTGGTTTATTGATGATTCTTTGACAAAGAATAGAAATTATTATTTACAAGAAATGCATAAGTTAAAAAATGATTATGGTTGTATACCTTATCTTTTCTATGGGGAACAATTATTTATTAGTGAAATAGCAGATTTCAATATTAAAATTTGGAATGAAATTTTATTATATTTAGAACAATGGAAAAATGGACTACCAGATATGCCAGAAATAAATTTTGATAAGAACACTACTAATGTATTTAATGAAATAAAAGATTTATCACCTACTATTTATAGAAAACTATTTACTAATGACGATATAATTCAACAAATATTCCCTATAATTTTTCCCGAAAAGAAAGTGCTACGGTTATTATATGACTATTTTAAGAAACAAGAAGGACAAATATATAGAACATTAGGTGGATATTTACAAGATTTATTAACAGAAAAACAATCCGTTACTTAATTGTAACGGACTGTTCTTATATATCAATGAGATTGAAATCTATTATTCACCCCAATTCATTGAAGCCATACGTTTGTATGAATTGTAACGCCATTTAGCATTTGTTTCTGCTGCTTTGAACAATTCTGCAGCTTCTTCTGGGAAAGCTTTTTTCAAAGAATTGTAACGAACTTCGCCGTCAATGAATGCTTGGAATTTGCTCCAATCAGGTTCTGCTGAATCCAAAGAGAATGGATTTTGTCCTTGTTCTGCAAGTTGTGGGTTATATCTCCAAAGATGCCAATATCCACATTCAACTGCTTTCTTTTGTTCTGCTTGAGTTTTTCCCATACCTGCTTTTATTCCATGGTTGATACAAGGAGCATAAGCAATGATTAGAGAAGGTCCATTGTAAGCCTCAGCCTCACGTAAAGCCTTGATGTATTGTGCAGGATTAGCACCTATAGATACTTGTGCAACATAAACATAACCATAAGTTGTTGCTATCATACCAAGGTCTTTCTTCTTAACACGTTTGCCCGATGCAGCAAATTTTGCTATTGCCCCTACAGGAGTAGCTTTTGAAGCTTGACCACCGGTATTAGAATAAACTTCTGTATCTACTACAAGTATGTTTACGTTTTCTCCACTTGCTATAACATGGTCTAAACCACCGTAACCTATATCGTATGCAGCACCATCACCAGCAATTATCCATTGAGATTTCTTGATGATAAATTGACGGTTTTCATAGATACGAGAACAAATATCGCAACCGCATTGTTGCAACATAGGAACAAGTTCATTATAAACTTCTTCTGTTGCTTTAGCATCTTCACGGTTATCTATCCATTTTTGGAATAATGCTTTCTCTTTTTGAGAGCATTTTTCGCATTCCAAACCTTTACGCATAAGGTCCTCAACTCTATCTCTCATCTTGCGAGTAGCAGTTGCCATACCAAGACCAAATTCTGCAAAGTCTTCAAACAAAGAGTTTGCCCAAGCAGGTCCTCTTCCATTTGCATCTTTTGTGTAAGGCATAGAAGGGCAAGAAGCAGAGTAGATAGAAGAACAACCTGTTGCATTAGCAACCATCATTCTTGAACCGAACAATTGAGAAACCAATTTAACGTAAGGAGTTTCTCCACAACCAGCACAAGCACCAGAGAACTCAAACAAAGGTTGTGCAAATTGAGAGTTCTTAATGTTCTTTGTTATATCTGTAAGGTTAGATTTGTTTGTAACTTGTTCAGATATTATGTTCCAACGTTCTTTGTCTGCATTGTCTTCTTTAAGTGGTTTCATTTCCAATGCTTTTGTCTTTGCAGGACAAACATCTGCACAGTTACCACAACCTGTACAATCCAAAGGAGAAACTTGCATTCTGAAACGAAGACCTTCAAACTCTTTACCTGTTGTTTTCAAAGTTTCTGTGCCAGCAGGCAATAGTTTTTCTTCATCAGCATTGATAAGGAAAGGACGTATTGCAGCATGAGGACAAACCAATGCACATTGATTACATTGAATACAGTTTGCAGGAATCCATTCTGGTACATGAGAAGCAATACCACGTTTTTCATATTTTGCTGTTCCAGCAGGGAAAGTACCGTCTTCTCTTCCTACGAAAGCAGAAACAGGAAGTGAATCTCCCTCTTGAGCGTTGATAACATCAACAACGTTCTTTATAAAATCTGGGTGGTTGTTTGTAACTGCATCTTTTGATTCGTCTTCGTTCAACCACTCTTTCTTTACTTCAACTTTTACAACATCGCCTCCACGGTCAACAGCAGCATAGTTCATATTTACTATGTTTTCACCTTTCTTTCCGTAAGATTTAACGATGGCTTCTTTCATCTTTTCAACTGCAAGTTCGTAAGGAATAACGTTTGCAATCTTAAAGAAAGCACTTTGAAGTATAGTATTAGTTCTATTTCCAAGACCTATCTCTTCTGCTATCTTTGTAGCGTTTATTATATAGAAGTTGATGTCGTTTGTAGCAAGTATCTTCTTAACCTTTACAGGAAGATGTTTTACTGTCTGTTCTGCATCGTACATAGAGTTCAAAAGGAATGTTCCGTTTTTCTTTATTCCCTTTAATACTTCATATTGACGTAAATAAGAGAATACATGGCAAGCAACGAAGTCTGGAGTTGTTACCAAATAAGGAGAACGGATAGGATTATCTCCAAAACGAAGGTGAGAACAAGTAAAACCACCAGATTTCTTACTATCGTATGAGAAATAAGCCTGACAATATTTGTTAGTGTTGTTTCCTATAATCTTAATAGAGTTTTTGTTTGCACCTACTGTACCGTCTGCACCAAGTCCATAGAATTTTGCTTCAAAAGTTCCAGTAGTAGCCATAGATATTTCTTCACCTACAGTTAGAGAAAGTTTAGTTACGTCATCTACTATACCAACTGTAAATTGGTTCTTTGGTTCAGATGATTTCAAATTCTCAAATACTGCTATCATTTGTGCAGGAGTAGTATCTTTTGAACTCAATCCGTAACGTCCACCTATAATCATAGGTCTTTCGTTGCAAGAGTTAAACATTTCTACAACGTCTAAATACAATGGTTCTCCGTGAGCACCACATTCTTTTGTACGGTCAAGAACGCAAATTCTCTTTACACTCTTTGGTAATACGTTGAAGAAATATTTTGCAGAGAAAGGACGATATAGATGTACAGTTATCAAACCAAGTTTTTCACCTTTTTTAGCAAGGTAATCTATAGTCTCTTTTATAGTATCGCAAACAGAACCCATAGCAACAATAATATTTTCTGCCTCTGGGTCTCCGTAATATTCAAAAGGTTTATGTGTTCTTCCTGTTATTTCTCCTACTTTTTGCATATACTCATTTACTATATCAGGTATAGCATCGTAGAATGGGTTTATTGCTTCTCTTGCTTGGAAGAAAACATCTGGGTTTTGAGCAGTTCCTCTTGTTACAGGGTGTTCTGGGTTTAGAGCATTGTCTTTGTATCTCTTTATTGCTTCCCAATCAACCAAAGGCATCATATCTTCATTGCTTAGAGCCTCTATTTTTTGTATTTCGTGAGAAGTTCTAAATCCGTCAAAGAAATGCAAGAAAGGTATTCTACCTCTTATTGCTGAAAGATGAGCAACGCCAGCCAAATCCATAGCCTCTTGAACTGAAGCAGAAGAAAGCATAGCAAAACCTGTCTGACGACAAGCATAAACATCGCTATGGTCACCGAATATACTCAAAGCGTGAGAAGCGATGGTTCTTGCAGTAACGTGAAATACACCTGGAAGCATTTCACCTGCTATTTTATACATGTTTGGTATCATCAATAACAATCCTTGAGAAGCAGTAAAAGTACTTGTCAAAGCACCTGCTTGCAAAGAACCGTGAACAGCACCTGCAGCACCGGCTTCAGATTGCATTTCTACCAATTTAACAGTTTCATTGAATAAGTTTTTTCTTCCATTTGCTGACCATTCATCTACATATTCGGCCATAGGAGAAGAAGGTGTGATAGGATAGATTGCAGCACATTCACTAAACATATACGCAACATGAGCAGCCGCTTGGTTACCATCACATGTTAAGAATTTTTTTTCTTTTGCCATTTTAATATGATTATAATTGTTACTTACTTATAAAATTCAGTAAAAAATGATTTCAACTTGCAAAGTTAGAAAGAAATTTTTATATATTCATAATAATAAACTTAATTTCTTGTTCCATAGCAAGCGTTTTTAATATAAATTGATAAGAACAAAAACCTATAATTATACCTTATTATATTATAACATTTTGTTTTAAGAAGTAAAATCTTTTTTACTCTATTGTTTTGTTAAAGACTAATTCTACAGATAAATCAAAACCTAAGTCGTTATCTGTAACGTAACTAAAAATAAGGTCATTTGTTTCCTCTTCTCCCATAACAGTAGCGTGTATATCATCAACTTCTTCTGTAAGAAGGGGATTGTCTTCTGGTGTAATTATTTTCAAAATGCAGGTTTGATTGTCTGCAATTCTCAAATCCATTATCTTCTCGTATATCTCTTGCAATAAATCTTCTCTTGAGTCAGAAGAGCAAGATATTTTTGCATACACCAATTCTTCACCTTTCAAAACAGGCTCAAAATCTTCTTTTCCCATAAAAGAAAAATCTCCTTGGTCGCATATAAAACTATTAACGATTTGTTCTATTTTTTCTTTATCCTTTGAAATGGAAAAACGTTCCATTTTTGTTTCTACTTTTTGTATCATAGTGTTAAAATTTTTATTTGTGTATTTTAATGTACTAATGTTTGTTTTGAATTGTTTTGATTTTGTGCAATCAACACTTCTATCTGGTCTGACAAACGGTTTAAAGCATTTGTTAAATTCTCTATATAAGATAATTGTATATTCATGCTATTTTGAGGTGTAGTTTCTTTTTTCTTTGTGCTACGTGCAATAAGATATGAATCTCGTTCATAATCTTTTTGCATGGCAATCCACAAATAAGCCTTGGTTCCCAATGCTTGTTCCAATTTTTCGGCTATTGCTTCAGTAATAGGGGCTTTTTCCTTTATTATACGGTTAAGATTTGAGGGAAACATTCCTATTTGTTTTGCAAAATCTTTTTGAGAAATACCTCTTTCCTCAAGTTCCATTGCCAATATACCGCCTGGGTGTGCTGCTTTAAACGGAGTGAAACCGTTGTTATTTTTTGTTTCCATAGTGAGTATTATCTAATTCTAAAATCTCTATCGTTATTGTATCATCTTTTTCAATAAATAGTAATCTTTCTACTCTTTGATTACCAAAAGGACGTACAGAAGAAATTCCCGTCAAATTATGTTTTAACTTTTCGTAATGCAGGTAACTGTAAATAGCAATATCTTCTATACATTTAGAGTTTATAAATAATTTATATAATTTATTGAGTTTATCTAATAATTGTTTATTTCTTGAAATATTTTTATACTTTTTACTCTTGCCTGTCTTCAAAAGTTCTTCCAAATCTATATCTTTAAAAATTACAATCATATATCCATTGTCATTTATTTTGCAAAGATATAAACAATTATTATAATTGGCAAATAAAATTGGTAAAAAAATGATAATTATTTAAAATAATATTTTTTATAAATTGCTTATAAGAGCAAGTTTGTCTTCTTTTTTCTTTTATAAAGCTGATTTATTATGATAACAACGCAGATAGAGGCGAGGGTATCAAAGAAAAGGTCTGCCAAAGAGAAGTTTCTTTTGGCGGTGTTGTAAGTAATCTCTTGTAAAACCTCGGTAAAGAGTCCTAAACTGAATATAGATAATATAGTAATAAAGGATAGTTTTTTTAGAGAGAACTTTTTAGAGAACTCTAAATGGCGAAACAACAGCCAACTTTCAATAAAAAACATTATAAAATGAACAACCTTATCCATGTGTTTCCACCTAAGGAAAGCAAGGAAGGGAAAACGTGGAGCGTGTGCAAAAGAACTTTGTGGTAAAAGCAAAAGCACAAATACTACTACCGTCCAAAACAATAGTAGATATTTAAAAACAACAGGAAAAAGATAAGAATCTTTTCCCTGTTGAAACATCTTTTTTACTTTATTATAAACCAAGGTGTTTAGTATATGTAGCAGCATCCATAAGTTTGTCTGCTTCTGAAGGGTCTGAAACTTTTATCTTTATAATCCAGCCTTCGCCGTATGGGTCGCTGTTTATAGCAGCAGCGTTATCTTCCAATGCTGCATTAACTTTCAATACTGTTCCAGAAACAGGCATAAGTAGGTCTGAAACTGTTTTTACTGCTTCTATTGAACCGAAAACTTCACCAGCGGCTACTTCTTCTCCTTCAGTATCAACATCAACATAAACTATATCACCTAATTCGTGTTGAGCATAATCGCTAATTCCTATGTATGCTTCATCACCTTCTATTCTCAACCATTCATGGTCTTCAGAGTACTTTAAATTCTGTGGAATGTTCATTTTATTTTTCTTTTATATGTTAATAATTTGAAGTTTCAAAATTACAATTTTTTTTCTCTATTGCGAAACAAATTGTAAAATAATTTTATTTTTTTATAAATTTTACTTTTTTATTTACTCCGTTTTCGCTCACATTCAGTATATAAACTCCTTTTTCTAAGGAAGATATATTTACTTCGTTATTTGCAGAATTTGTTACCAATCTTTCACGTCCCAACATATCCAAAACACCTATTCTTTCTATTTTTTCATCTGTTTTTATGTAAATAATATCTTCTGCAGGTATAGGATAGACGTTTATTTCGTTTTGTTCCAATGAAGAAAGACCTACTTTTTCTTCTGCTTTCTTTACAGCGTTATAAACATCTACTTTTCCATAACCCCAAGTGTAGTTTGGACATTCACCTGTATAACTATCTGTTTTTGCAGTCTGTATCAATATAGTTTTTATCTCCTCTGGTGAAAGGTTAGGGTTGGCTTCCAACATAAGAGCGACTGTTCCTGTAATCATAGGACCAGACATAGAAGTACCAGACAAAGGAGAGAACATATAATCTCTACCCTCAAAAGTTACAATATTGTTTGATGTAGGAGAGTCTGCAGAGAATGAAGAAACAGAAGAGATTATTCCTTGACCAGGAGCGGCTATCTCCGGTTTGTAATACTCTGTCATATTAGGACCGCGAGAAGAAAAACTTGCAATAGCAGGAGTCCAAACGTTGCGTTTGTATCTGTAGGCTGCTACTGTTATAACTTTTTCTGCAAGTCCGGGTTCGCTTACTCCGTATGCATCATCGCCCTGTAAATAATCGCTACTTATAGATTTGAACCCGTAACCCCAATTGCCTATGGCTTTTGTCAGACAAGCCACATTCCAAGCGTGTACTGTGCCTTCGTCTGCTTTTATTATAAGGACAACATGACAGTCATTAGGGTGGGTAACAGCAACCTCCCAATCAACCAAAGACCTATTGTCTACAGGATAACGAGAAGAAGCCCTATAAGTCACAGTATTGCTTTCAGATAAAGCCTGCACGGTTTCTTCTATAACGTTTCCGCTACAGTCTATCCAAGGTGTCTGATAGACTTTCTGCCAAGAAGCGTTGAATATCTCTAAACAAGAAGAGAAGTTTGTGTTGTTTTCTCCTTGTATAGTAATAGTTTCTCCCCAATAGTGTTCACTTACACTTTTATTTCCAAAGAGAACTTCACTTCTTGCGGTATCTATTTGAGAAAAGTCTGCTTTTATATGGAAAGGTGTGTTGCCATTGTTTCCAGCTGAAACAACAAAAACAACACTATCATTATCGGACATATCGTTTATAAACTCATCTAACATAGAACTTCCGTCCATATATCCAAAGATATAAACACCCCAAGAGTTGTTTATAACTATACGTTTGTTCATCTGTTTGGCAACGTTACGCATCCAAGAATAACAGTCCATAGCAGAGGCCTCGTCCAAAAGCCAAGAACAGAACAACCATTTAGAGTCTATAGCCAATCCTCTATAGTCTGTGCCTGCTCCACCTCCGCCTGTTATACCAGCAACGTGAGTAGCGTGGTAAGCACTGTCATATATATTAGATGTGTCGCATTGTGCAGACAAAAGATTGTCTTTTCCCTCTATAAGAGTACCATAAGAAAAACCTTCTGGTGCAGGTCCTCCGTTACGAAATTGGTCCCACGCTGCCAAAACTCTATACTCCTGCATCAAAGTATCATAAAGAGTAGGGTGGGTGTAGTCTATTCCCCAATCGGCTATACCTATCAAAACGTCTCTACCCGTATAACTTTGCAATAGGTTAAAACCTTGTTGAACATCGTATGCTTTCATATCTGACAAAGCACTGTTTAGCAAAGGTGTAGCCACTTTTCTTGATGTTTCTATTTCCAAAATATCTTTCTCTTGGCAAAGTTGTTCCAACTCTTGAGTGTTTAGCCTTAGTGTAACTATTCTACCTTGACGTGAACCCACAAAAGCATCATATTTGTTTAGAAAACTTAGATTGCTTTCTGGCTTTACTCTAAGTATAAGAGAGATATATTCTTTGCCATCTATGGTATAAGTACAAAATCTTTCAGGAAAAGCATTCTGACTTTCGGTGCTTTTCTTTGTTTTCTTAGCAAGAAAAGTATTTACACCATTTCCTTTTATAGCCTGTGAATGAACGGGTGAAACCCAACACAAAACCATAACTAAAATACATAATGTAACGAAATACTGTTTTTTCATAATAATAGTTTATTTTTGATAAAAAATGAAAAAATACTTGGTGCAAAGATAGTAAAATTTCTTTAGTTGATAGAAAATAAAACATCTAAATAAACAAAACACTGTTTTTACACATAAGAAAACAGGACTTGATTTACAATTGCAGAAATCAAATCCTACACCCTTATAAATTAAAACATAAAGTAAAAAACAAAATCCTACGATTTATGTGTTTAGACTAAACTTTACTTAGAGATTTAGAAGAAAAAGTTTATACCTACATCAAAGGTATTCACTTTAAACTCTCTATCCATAGGATAAGAAGGGTCTAAAACATATTCCATAGAACTGTTTAGGTTTATTCTGTATTGTAACAAGAATTGCACTCTGTGGTTAGACAGAAAATCAAAACCTGTTCTAAGAAGGAGATAAGGGGAGAAAGAATCCTTTTTCACCAAATCAGAGTTCAAAGAAAGGTTGAAAGTACCCGAAATACCTGCACCAGCAAACAAGTTAATGTTTGGCATTAAGGCAGTTTTGTAATCAAAATACAAAGGAATCTCCAAATCGTGTATGGTTGTAGATTCAGAAGAAACAGAGGTAGATAAGTTGTTGTAAAAGATTTCTGCACTGTTTAGCCTATAAGAAAGACCTGTACCGAGATACATACTTTTGTTAAAAGCATACTCATATCTACCAGAAAGCACCAAATCCATATTGCTACTTATCTTACCGTACGAACCATTGAAATCTGTAGCACCTTTATACTTTAGATAAGGGTTTGTAGATGATGAAAGAACGGACGAAAGTCCTACACCGAAATTGTGTGTTTTGAAACTTGTGTTCTTTTGTGCTGCTACTGTGAAAGCAAGCATTACGCACATGGCGGAAACGATGATTTTTTTCATAATTTTAAAACTGTTGTTAATTGTTAATAATATGTTTTATAAATATCTGTTCAACTTACGAGGGTAAAACGAAAGTTTTATACCTAAATATCTTCCTTCGTGTTTTATGGTTCCACTGTTTTGAACAGTGGTTTCTGTTAGGTTGTAATCAAATCCTGTTCTACAGGGAGCAAGCAATGTATATAAAACATCTGCACCAAGTAGGAAGTATTTGCAGTCAAATATAGCACCTGCACCCACTATCAGCCTATATATTTCCACATCTCTATTGAAATAACTGCCCTCCATAGTGAAAGAGTAGTTCTCAAACGTCTTTACATCATTCAAATAATAATAAGAGTTTAAACCATTCAAATTTACATCAAGTCCTACCTTTAAATTTGCAAATATTTTCTCTGTAATATCTTTCTTGTACTGAAGAAAGATAGATGTAGATATATAACTATCTCTGTTGCTATATTCTCTTGTGTTATCTCCGTCAATTTTAAAATCGTACAAACTAAAATTATTATAATTTAGTCCTACAATACAAGACCAACGGTTGCAACGGTTAAATTCATAAAATAAACCTATATTATAACTAAAAGGTTTGTTTAGGATAATGTTTATATTGTCTGCATTGTGAAGTTTGAAAGCATTGTCTATGTTTCCCTCTATAGATACACCGAAAGGCATATATTTGGAGAAGTTCTCAAATCTTTGTGCGAAAATGTTAAAATAAGTCGCAAAACAAAGGATAAATAACGCTACTTTTTTCATAATTGAAAAATCTTTTAATTGTTAAATATTATGTTAATATAGATATTTTTTAGTTAAATTTTACCATCACTAAATATATAAACGAAAAATACAAACTATTATTGTTTTTGTTATCGTATTTTTTCATTATTTTTTTATAAAACATTATTTTATTTTATTCTTTCTTCGTTTTATTTTTACGAAACTTGATTTTAATTTTTTAAAACTTGATTTCATTTCAGTGAAACTTCGTTTTGAATTTATGAAACGAAGTTTCGCTGAATCTAAAATCAAATTTAGAATGGGACAGGTATAGGTGTATGACCCCAAAACATAATGTCATACTTTATTTTTGTAGGATAATGTTTATAAGTAACTATAATGCTTTGGTAATCATGTGAACGAGATATTCTATAATGCTTAACTAACTCTAAGGATGAAACGGTTAGTGATATTTCATAAGCACCTTTGGTTCTTTGTTTGCCACTTAGAATTGTAGCAATTGTAGTACAATCGGCATCTCTTAGATATACATCGTTAATCCTTAACCGTTGCATTACTCTGCTATGTACGTATTTCTTTTTTGTTGTGCTATATCTATATGCAGTAGTTCTTGCATGGGTTCTAACATATAAATAAGTATTTGAGAAAGAAATATGACATCTTGTTTTGTAAGTTTTATCACCTTTAGGATAAAGAAAATATGTTTCTGATTTTCTGGTTAAACATTCACTATTTGTATTTCCACATTTATTGGAAGGTAAAGAAGATTTTATATAGTCATTAGATAGAATGGAAAAAGTATCTCCACTATTAAAACTAACTAAATCTATAATGTGTTCTAAAGGAAAAACTACATAATCATCTTTTACATATTTGACTATTTCATCACCTATCCTAACTTCTCCATACTTATTTAGAAGACTCATTTCCTCTATGGTATAAGGATATGTATAGAAAGGGTCATTTTCATCAGTTTCGTCTTGACTTTGAACGTAGGCATTTTCTGCTTTTTCATAGATAGGTCTTAAAGGAATATAGTTGAAATTTTTTTCAAAATTAGAAAATACTGAATGGATATTAAAATCTTCAGGCATTTCATCTACAGCAGAAGAATCTTTTCCATGTTCTTGACAAAAGACGTTGTTTATAGAATCATTAAATGAATCATAATTACTTGCAAGAAGACCTAATGTTTCGATAAAATCTTCGGCTGTTTTAAAGTAAAGCATTGAAACTTTCTCACCATCGTAATTAACATACGAATAAGTAGATATATCGGAATAAGCCATTTTATTTCTCTTGTTTTGATGATTCAAAACATCTTCTTCATCTGAGCAGGAGGTGAATACACTGACTCCCACAAATATTGCTAAAAGCAATGTTATATATGTTTTTATTTTGTTCATTGTTAATGTTTTTTGTCGTTTTTTTACCATAATTATAACGTATAGTAATTAAATAAATTATTAAATAAACTATTTTTTCTATTGAATATTTCTATTCTAAACTATTTTTTAGATTATAAATATTATATCTAAGAAATATCCATACAAAACCTCCTTTCTTTTATTGTCTGTTTCTTACTATGGAATAATATCTATATTCCCTTTTACTTTAGTATCTACATTTGGAGTGGAAGTGTCAATATTTTCATATTCAAAAGAAAATATCTGTACATCATTTATTTCAGATGCATTTTCTTTTAAAAATATCTCACTTGAACAACTTGCTTTGAATAACTCCATATCTTTTGTTTGTAGATATGCAAAGCCTTTTCCTATTAGTTGGTCATCATTATTTTTTACAATAGTTTCAGTACTAAACAATATCTTATCAACCTTAGAGGATAAAGCGAAATCATATCTGTGCCAAGTTTCTATATCGGCTTTAAAGACATTATCCCCAATTTTAGTTACCTCTATATTTTTTTGGGCATAACCGTTTTCTCCAAATGAAATATATTCTTCACAACTGAAACCAGAGGGAGAGAAATCTATAATATTTTTTGATTTGGATTTATCACCAGACCCAAATAATAACTTATCTAATAAAACAAGTATGCAATTGAAACCTGACATTTCATTAAATGCTTTATTGTTTAGACTTTTTAGTTCTATAGTATTTATCTTGGTTGCAGTATCAAAAGATATAGAACCAGAAATCTGTTCTATAGAATGTTTTTCTTTTGAAACATCTTTGTGTTCCAAATGTAGTAATCCATTCAATTGAAGGATAATTTTACCTTGTGTATAACTCATATCTAAATATATTTAAATTTATTCTAATATTTTCTAAAGAAATATCATCTTTTATTTTCTTAATTACTTTAATGTTTAAGTAATAATATGTAATGTTAATAACCGTACCTATAAGAATTATAGGCCATCTTTTGGCTAAGAAACCACCAAAATAACAAATAAAGTTATTATCGTATTGATAATACATATCTAAAGGTATTATTAGAAGAAAGTACGCAAAAAGAGAAGTAATACTTGTAAAGATAAACTCAACTTTTTCCATCCAAAGAATTAGGTTTTGTTTCTTTTCAAATATGGTTATGGGGTCGTTTATATTTATTTGATATATTCTTACCACAAATAAGACAAACCAATATAATTCAAGGATAGTAATAATAATACCTATAACATAAGGAATGGAAAAATATTTTGTGTCGTATAGAGCAACTGCACAATCAAAAAAATATTTTATCATTGCAAAACTTCCAAAAAACATAAAAATCTTCATAATAAAGATATACTTATAATAAAACTTACCGTGTTGTCTTTTGGTTACTTTTGCCAAATCAACATTGTATTCTTGTTTTTTGTCCATTTCGTTTTGCCAAATCTTTTTATAGGAAAATATTTTTTCATCTATGGATATTTCTGTCTGCATTTTCTACCTCCTTTCTAATATTTTTGCTATCTTTGTTTTAACACTCTCCCATTTTTTCATGGCTTTCTTTTCGGTTGTTTCCAAAGCCTCTGCTATTTCTGACATAGTAAAGTCATTAAGCACCATTTGAAACAAATCTCTTTCTTCGTTTGATAAATTTACCATAATATCGTATAACTCCATTTTTTCTTCTGCTACTGCACTGTCATCTTCTTCGCATTCATTCCAACGTTTTATGACACTGTTTTTTAAATCGTTTTTTCTGGAATAATACCTTACAGTGTTTATAGTAGTTCTATATACATAGGCAAGCATATTCTCTTTCTCTACCCCATTGTTGAACCCTACCCAAAGGTTCAAAAGTGTTTCTTGGAGTAAATCCTGATAGGAATACACCTTGTATCCACCATAAGAATAGCAGATGTTCTTTATCAGTTCCATATACTGACCTATTTCTTGTTTAAATTTTCTTTTATCTTCTTCGTCAAACATATTTTTAATCTATGTAACGTGCGAACAAAATTTTCATTTTTCTGCCTATAAAGAGTAAAAATTTTTGAAATATAGAGTTTTTTTTTGAAAAAAAATTTAAATAAATTTATAAGTACTTATATATGAGAGAAATAATTATTGAAAATATTTTTTATTTTTCTGCATTTTGGGGGTCAAAATAAGGTTTTTTCATAAGTTTTTTTGTTTCTAAGCAGGTAAAACATCACAAAAAGATGGTAAAATGAAGAAAAAAACATAATTTTCTTTGTTGGTGTTTTATTTTGTTATAATTTTGCAGTGCGAAATGATTATTTATGGGCTTGGGTTGGTTTTGACAGCAAGGTAAATGGTCAGGCAAGCACGCAGTTACAGGCAACAGATAACTTTAATCTCGGTTGCAGAAAAATTAATTGGCGAAAATAACTACGCTCTTGCTGCGTAACCGAAGTACAGTAAGTTACTCTTTATCAACACAAGGTGTTGAGCAAGACATCTCTCCAAAGTTTGCAACCTGAAACTAAGGAACAAGAGGTGCATCATTAAACAGGTTTAGTTTATAATTTTCTCCGAATTATAGATGAAAGTTTAGGAGATAAGAAAAGAGAGAAGTTGTTTGTTTATTGCTCTTTTCCGACAATGAGAAACAAAATAAGCGTGTAGAAAACTTGGGTGTTTCTTGTTTGGACCAGGGTTCGAATCCCTGCAGGTCCACTTTCTTTGGGATAGAACAAAGTTTTAAAATTTTAAATATTTGTTCTATTTTTTTAAATCTTTATTTTATCTTTGTACAGTAAAGTTTTAGTAAAAAAGAACGTATTATGATAATAAACAAAACAAGTATTCTTTTTGTATGTTTAGGAAATATTTGTCGTTCTCCAGCAGCAGAAAGCATAATGAATGATGTTGTGGAAAAACAACAAAGAGAGAGAGAATTTATAATAGATTCTTGTGGTATAGGTGCTTGGCATATGGGGCAGAAATCCGATAGGAGAATGATAGAAGCAGGAGAAAAACGTGGTTATTCTTTCCTACATAGAGCAAGACAGATAAAAAAGGAAGATTTACTTAGGTTTGACTATATCATAGGAATGGACGATGAAAATATTTCAGATATTTTATCTTTGTCAAACGATGAAAAACAAAGGCGAAAAGTGTATAAGATGGCTTCTTTCTTAAGAAACTATCCATCGCAAAAGACTATACCAGACCCATATTATGGAGGAAAGGAGGATTTTGAGTTTGTGTTAGATTTATTGGAAGATGCAGTTTTGGGGTTAATAGATTTTATAGATAAGAACAAAAAATAAATTTCTTTATACCTTATTTGGTATACAATATAGAAAGACGATTACTTTTTTAGAAATTTATTTTCAGATAGCACATAAAGAAAAAAAATATTGTACCTTTGCGAGCATAAAATTTCAAAAAAGAATTATATAACAAAAACAATTATAAGGAGAATGATAGATGGCTACAGATTTATTTGCTCAAGATAATTTGAAATCTGAAAACAAACACACAAAAACATCAGATAGCAAAACTGCAAAGAAAAAAGATGTGAAAACAGAAAAGGTTTATAAACCCGAAGAGATAAGAGAGGCTACTTTGTCTTACTTTAAAGGAGATGAATTGGCAACAGACGTTTGGATGAATAAGTATGCTTTAAGAAAAGGTAATGATATACTTGAACAAACTCCCAATGATATGCATAGAAGATTGGCAAGGGAGTTTGCAAGGATAGAAAGCAAATATCCAAACCCTATGAGCGAGGAAGAAATCTATGCTTTGTTGAAAGATTTTCGCTATATTATTCCACAGGGAAGCCCTATGTTTGGTATAGGAAATAATTACCAGATAGTATCTTTAAGTAATTGTTTTGTTATAGGAAATGAAGGTGAAAGCGATTCTTATGGTGGAATAATGAAAATAGACGAGGAACAAGTACAACTTATGAAACGAAGAGGTGGAGTAGGACACGATATGTCTATGATTCGTCCTAAAAATTCTCCTGTAAAAAACTCAGCCCTTACATCTACAGGTATTGTTCCTTTTATGGAGAGATATTCCAACACAACAAAAGAAGTAGCACAGGGAGGTAGAAGAGGGGCTTTGATGTTGAGCATTAGCGTTAAGCATCCCGATGTAGAGGATTTTATAGACGCAAAAATGGATACCGATAAGATAACAGGTGCCAACGTTTCTGTAAGAATAGACGATAAGTTTATGCAATGTGTTAAGGATAACACATCTTACACCCAGCAATTCCCTGTAGATGCAGATAAACCTCAAACAACGGTTAAGATAAACGCACGTTCGCTTTGGAAAAAAATCATTCACAACGCTTGGAAGAGTGCAGAGCCGGGTGTTTTGTTTTGGAGTACGATACAAAGAGAGAGTATACCGGACTGTTATAAAGATTTCGGTTTTGAAACTATATCTACAAATCCTTGCGGTGAGATTCCATTGTGTGCATACGACTCTTGCAGACTTTTGGCTGTAAATCTATATAGTTATGTTGAAAATCCATTTACACCAAACGCTACTTTCAATTATTCACTCTTTACCCAGCATATCATAAAAGCCCAAAGGCTTATGGACGACCTTATAGATTTAGAATTAGAAAAAGTAGAACAAATACTTTCTAAAATAGAATCCGACCCAGAAAGCGAAGAGATAAAAAGAGTAGAAAAAAACCTTTGGTTGAATATAAAACTTAAATGTTTAGAAGGAAGAAGAACAGGTTTAGGAGTTACTGCTGAGGGCGATATGTTAGCAGCTATGGGACTAACTTATGGAACAGATGAAGCGACTGCTTTTGCTGTGAATGTACATAAAAACCTTGCTCTTTCGGCTTATGAATCTTCTGTTATAATGGCAAAAGAAAGAGGAGCCTTTCCTATATATGATAGCAAACTTGAACAAAACAATCCTATGATTCTTCGTATAAAGGAGAACAAACCAGAACTCTACAAATCCATGTGTAAAAACGGTAGAAGAAATATAGCATTGCTTACCATAGCACCTACAGGTAGTGTAAGTATATGCACACAGACTTCTTCAGGTATAGAACCTGTTTTTATGGTGGCTTACAAACGTAGAAGAAAAGTAAATCCTAACGATAAACAAGCAAAGGTTAGTTTTGTAGATGAAAATTCTCAAGCATGGGAAGAATATAACGTGCTTCACCCTAAGTTTATTGAGTGGGCTAAAACAAAAGGACACAAAGCCGAAGATCTTATCCACACTTATACAGACAAACAGATAGAAGACCTTGTTTCACAAAGTCCTTACAATAACGCAACAGCAAACAACATAAATTGGGTGAACAAAGTCAAAATGCAGGGAGAAATTCAGAAATGGGTGGACCATTCTATTTCTGTAACGGTAAACATTCCTAAAGAAACAACAGAAGAAACCGTTTCAGAGATTTATATGACTGCATGGGAGAGTGGTTGCAAGGGAATGACAATATATAGGGACGGTTCAAGGAGTGGAGTTTTGGTTTCCAACAATACAAAAGAACCAAACGCTTTTGCAGAAGTGAAAGCCCCTAAAAGACCAAAGAAACTTGAAGCCGAAATCATACGTTTTCAAAATGCAAACGAAAAATGGATAGCAGTAGTAGGTCTTTATGACGGAAAACCATACGAAATCTTTTCAGGACGAGCAGAAGCCTTTCTTGTACCAAACTATCTTAACAAAGGCTGGATAATAAGAGTAAAAGAAGGTAATCAGCCTGCACGTTACGATTTTCAATTCCTTGACCAAGATGGTTACAAAGTAACAGTTGAAGGACTATCTCGTTTGTTCAACAAAGAATATTGGAACTATGCAAAACTTATATCTGGAGTTTTGCGACAGGGTATGCCTATTACAAATGTAATATCTCTTATCTCAAAACTCACTCTTGATTCCGACACAATCAATACTTGGAAAAACGGTATAGAAAGGGCGTTGAAAAAGTACATAAAAGACGGAACAAAGGTTGAAGGTGAGAAATGTCCAAATTGTGGTGGTGATTTAATCTTTACCAATGGTTGCAAACAGTGTCCGGATTGTGGTTGGAGCAAATGCGGATAAGAAACTGCTTTAATATGAGAAAGTTCTGTTTCTTTGTTTTCTTATTTGTAAGTAGTCTTTCTTTTTCACAGATAGACAATCTTTTGAATGATTTGGAAGAAGACAATATAGACAACGAGGCAAAACAGCAACTATTTGAAACAATACAGATAAACGACAATAACCTTTTTAATATAAATAACTTAAGCCCGGAAGAGATGACTCTTCTTGGGCTTAACAATTTCCAACAGTTCTGTTTGCAAAACTATATTCAGCAGACAGGACAACTTTTTTCGTTAAACGAACTTAGGTTTGTGAATGGGTTTGACGAAAAAACTATTGCATCTATCTCTCCCTTTCTTTACGTGGAGCCATACGTAAGAAAACGTCCCTTACGTTTGGATTCTATATTTTACAATGCAAAACAAAGCCTTAGGTTTCAGTATTCAGAAAACTTGCATAGGCCTTACGGCTACAGACGTAAAGACAACAAAGGCTATCTTGGAGAAAAATTTGCTTCTTCCTTTAGATACTATCTGAAGTATTACGATAGATTAGAGTTTTCTTTTGTTGCTGATAAGGATGCTGGCGAACCACTCTACTATAAGAATAAAACGTATGGATTTGACCATTACAATATTTCGCTGACTATAAGAGATATAAATAAACATTTAAAACAGATGACCATAGGAGATTATCGCCTGAGTATAGCGGAGGGTTTGGCTATGAAACAAACTTTTGATATATCCTATTTGTCTGATTATGGTATAAAGAACAAACGAAACAAGATTTCGCCTTTTCGTTCTACGACCGAGTATGATTATAATAAAGGTTTGGCTCTGCAAATGAATTTTGGAAGGTGGGATATTATTACATTCTTTTCTTATAACTCTTTGGATTATAATGGAAGTACTATACAGCAAACAGGTTACCACAGAACACAAACAGAGATAAACAATAAAGATACACTGTTTCAAACTCTCATAGGTGCAAACCTGCAATATATCTACAAAAATTTTTCCATAGGTGCAACGTTTCTGACTTACCATTTTTCAGATTCTATCTCTCCGAGAGTGTCTTCTTATCCTTATATGAAATACTATTTTTCGGGTACAAACAACAATATTATTTCTGTAAATACTGCCTATTCTATAAAAAGATTGCATTTTTTTGCAGAGTTATCAAAGAGTGCTAACAATGCTTTTGCCTACATTGTGGGGTCGCAATATGATATTGGTTACAAATCTCATCTGTCTGTTTCTTACAGAGATTACGGCAAAGATTACCAAAATTTTTTCGCAAACGCTATAGGTATTCACGATAACAACCAAAACGAAAGAGGCATTTATATAGATTATTCCCAAATGATAAACAATAAATTCAACTACTTTATTGGTGCAGATTTTTTCTACTTTCCTTTTATCTCTTACCGTGCAAATAAATCTGTTTATGGTCAGAAAACCAAACTACAGTTGAATTACAAACCAAATGATAAAAACCTATTTGATTTTTGTGCAAGACTAACTAATAGACAGTATAATACAACATTGCAAAACCAAACTATATTGCCAAAGAATAATATAACGACTCAATTTCATCTGAGATACAAACACGCTTTTACTCAAACCCTTTCTCTGAACTTTAGAACAGGTTATTCACATTCATTTACATACAAAGATAATGATAATTACGGATTATATTCATATATAGAAGCCATTTACAAAGATAAAAATTTTCCTTTGAAACTGAATGTGCGTTATACTTATTTCCATTCTGCCGACTATGACAACCATTTCAGTATATATGAATACACTTTGCCGTTGAATTTCTCTACTGCAAACCTTAACGGAGAAGGAAATAGAGTTTATGCTATTGTTTCCTACTCTTTGTATAACGTACAACTATCTCTAAAATATGTTTTTACACGTTATTCTCATACTTCGCAAATCTCTAATGGTAACGATAAAATCCTTTCCAATAATACACAATATCTATACGCCCAAATATTCTACTCTTTCTAATTCTCTAAAGAAAGAATCTTTATTTCATTTATAAACTTAAATATTTTAAAATCATACTGTTTTGTTTTGCTTTTACAAAACTTTGTTTTAATTTTCTATCTCTTTGTTTTAATTTCACGAAACAAAGAAAGAGAATTCTAAAACTTTGTTTTAGAAAATTAGAATCAAGTTTTAGAAAATTAAAACAAAGAGATAGAAAACTAAAACTTCGTTTTGCTGTAGGGAAACTAAATCTTAAAAATATATGATTATAATTTATGAAAATAGGATAAATTTTGACAAAATTTTTGTAATATATTTTTGTTAAATTTAAGAAAATATAGTTACAAAACTTATTTTTTATTTTCAGCAAATTTTTTTCTTAAAATTTTTAGTAAAATAAAATGTTTTGAAAAAATATTAAAAAATATTTGTTTTGTAAAAATAAAATGTATATATTTGCGGGCGTAAAACATATTTGTAAATATTTAAAGAAAGGAGTATATTATGCAAAGAAAATTTCTATTTATTTTCTGTTTAATGACTTTACCTTTGTATGTGTTTTCACAAATGCAAAGTGTAATATCAACAAGCACAGAAAGAGTATTAGACGGGGTAAATGTTTCCTCTGAAAAAGTTAAGACACAAACCTTAGATGATAAACGTATAATCACAAGTCATGATACTCGTTTTTATCTAACGGAAGATGGAACTACAACAGTAAAGATAGCAGATGTATTTATGGACATCTACGATTTTAAAATTTACAATGATGTTGTCTATTTCTGTGGAGGTAATTATATCGCTTATATTCCATTGGCAACGTTGTTTACAACAACAACGACATTTACACCATTTGTCTTTATTGATATGCAGTTTATAAACAATATAGATGTGTATATGTGTTCTGACGGAACTACTACAGTTGTAACTACAGGAATGGATGTAAATAACGATTTTTATATTTTTGATTTGAATCTCTCTACTGCTGTATGTACAAAGATACAAGCAAAGAAGTATTTAGATGAAATAGTTGTAACAAGAAATTATGTAGTTGCATTGGAGTACACTACATCTAAAAACTTTAATTTAATACGTTATCCAAAAGGTAACCCATACAATGTTGATGGATATACTTATGAATACTTAAATTCAGGTTACGAATTCCATGGAGGATATGATGCTACATATATAGATAAATTACGACCTGAATATTTGATGACAACATTAGATAAAGATAAAAATTATGTATGTGTAGCGGTGGGTTTGGCAGGAGATTATTATAATGACCCTGCCACTAATGTTGGACACAGTGTAGGAGTGTTTAATATAGATATATCAAACTTTATGTTAAATGCAGCTCAGAAAATATCTACATACGGAAAACCTTTATTAAAAGATATGAAATATTCTGTAGTAGATGATGAGCTGTTGATACTGCTAAATGATGATTATTTTGACCCTAATGTTATACCTTATATAAATTATGGTACATTCGCTTTAGCCTGTGCAGATATTATATACAAGATAAATCCATTCTCTACAACAGGTAATGAATTAGTAATTTATCCATTTAATAATAGTATAGAAGGAATGGAAAATCTTAATAGTTTAACATTATATGAAAATAAATTCTATGTAGCAGCAGGAAAACATGCATCAACAGGAGGTTTATATTGGTTTGATGAATATATTGTTCCACTAACACACCCTTCACCATGTTTTACAACTGGAAAATGTATAATATCACCAGATGTGCTTGGTTTAGTAGGAGGATTTTCATATTCTGCTGTAAATAACGCTTATATTACATATCCTTTAACAACGAGAGTATTATCTGCAAAATATGCAACAATTTGCCAATAAATATAAATTAACAACAAAAAAATAGGAGAATAAATTTATGAAAAAGATAATTTCAATAATAGTAGTTTTATTTTTTATGGTATCATTAAAAGCAAGTAATTTAATGGATACAGTTATTCATGTAGATAACATTCTAAGGGATTATGAAGAAAATTATCTTCTACCTGCAAATGTAGATGATTATTGTATGCCTTTGGATTTTATAGATACTCTGACGATAAAAGGAAAACTTGTTTTTCTGAAATATAGACCAAACTATGAAAAGGAAAGTAGATATATATTTGACTGGTTGCAAGCAAATTATTTTCCAGATAACTGCAATCCAGATTATATAAATATAATGCAAGATTTGGCACAACCATATTTTACAGATACATTGATAACCATAAAAGGTATAGCAGGATTTACACATATAGAAAAACATGTAGGAGATACTTTTTATAAAGATTATTCTTATGAAATATGGGATTCAACACTAACACATATATTGGCTTCTGTAAATATATGCGATTCTTTAAATTCAACGGGGCAATCGGTAGTAAATAGGCAAATAGAAGGACAACCACATTATATAGAGGCGTTCTTTGAACAACCTATAAATATGAAAGGAAAATTTTATACAGTCTTCCATACTCCAGACGTTCGTTCAGCGGTAGCAGATGAAGTTATAGGAAAATATAGAAATTCTTCCCTGATAGAAGATGCTTTAGAAGTATATATAGCTATGGCTATGGCTTGCGAAGTACCAGAAGGTATGGGAATAAAAGCTAGAGGACTTGCTATCCCAGATATTAACTATGGAGATGGTAATATGATGAAATGGCACGATTTAGAAATAGGTAATCCTTCTAGAGATTTTTATGGTTTATTACAGTGGCCAGAGAATGGGGATAGAAAGAACTTACAAATGTATTTGTTCCCTATATTAGGTGTTGCAGGTACAGGAATAGATGTAGGCATAGAAGGATCTTTGCTTGATAAGAGTATATACTTATATCCAAATCCTGTAGAAGAAGAACTTAGTATAGGTAGTTCATTTCAGATGAAAAACATTAGTTTGTATAATATTTCAGGGCAGAAACTATTGGAAAACGAAACCTCTTCACATAGTGAAACAATAAATCTTCAGAACTATCCATCAGGTACTTATATTCTGAAAATACAAACCGAAGCAGGAGAAGTTTCCAAAAAGTTTATAAAGAAATAAAACAAACTTTTAACAAACAAAACTAAACCCCGACCTTGAAAACTCAATCTCGGGGTTTTATCTTTTCTTTAGTATAAAGGATTGGGATATTTTAAAGTTTTTGGATTGTATCATTACACCAAAAGAGAAAAAGTCAAGGAAAAAACAAGTCTGTTTATTGTTTTTTTGTAAGTCTTGCCATATTCTAAGATTGTTAGGACAAGTCCTTATGTTGTGTATAAAGATAGCGACATTATCATTGTTATTTCTAAGAGAGTGAATATCTGAAAGATTTTTTTCATTGCAGGAAAAACTATATACAAGCATAGTTTGTTGAAGATAGGAAGTTAAACTCTTTTCCAAAGAAGTTTTTCTGTGCTTCACTGCTTTTATAAACAAATCAAAAAGAAAGGGAGAGTGTATGGAATATTCGTCTTTGGCATGATAGATATACCAAAGTTTTTGTTTAAAACGAAAAACAGTATTTTTATTCTTTTTTTTCATAATACAGACACACAATTTTAAAGCAAAAATATTGCATTTTTTTAGACTAAGACTATATTTTAGGTATAAAAATTGTTGAAAGTGGAGAATAATTTATAATTTTGCCAAAATAAAGTTCTGATTTTATGAAGTTATATACAGACAATATTATAAAAAAATATGGAAAAAGAACTGTAGTAAACGGAGTTTCTATAGAGGTTAATCAGGGTGAAATAGTAGGTCTTTTAGGTCCTAACGGAGCAGGAAAGACTACTTCTTTCTATATGATAGTCGGTATGATACAACCTTTTTCTGGTAGTGTATATTTGGACGACAAAAATATAACTTCTATGCCTATGTATAAAAGGGCTAAAAACGGTATAGGTTATCTGCCACAGGAAGCTTCGGTTTTTAGGAATATGAGTGTAGAAGATAATATTATGTCTGTACTACAGTTTCAAAAGCAATACTCTCCCCAACAGAGAGTAGAAAGAATGGAAGAACTGTTGAATGAGTTCTCTTTGCAGAAAATAAGAAAAAGCAAAGGCAATCAACTTTCAGGGGGAGAAAGACGAAGAACAGAGATAGCAAGGGCTTTGGCTTCCAATCCATATTTTATACTTTTAGATGAACCTTTTGCCGGTGTAGACCCTATAGCCGTACAAGATATACAGTCTATAGTTAAGACGTTGAAAGAAAAAAATATAGGCGTTTTGATAACAGACCACAACGTACACGAAACACTGAACATAACAGATAGAGCCTATTTGCTTATAGAAGGAATAGTGTTTAAGGCAGGCAAACCAGAAGAACTTGCTTCTGACCCAGAGGTTAGGAGAAAATATTTAGGAGATAATTTTGAGTTGAGGTAAGATGATAATCATTTATATAGACAAACAGACAAATAGGTTGGGTTATACCATAAATTTGATTTTTAAAGATATTTTAAAAACGGATTTTATGGTAACTACACGAAAAGATACTTTTATAGCAGAAACAGGTGCAAAAATATCTTACTGCAAAAACTCTATATGCGATGAAATACATATAACATCAAAAGATTTGTTGTTTGAAACCTCTCTTTCAAATGTAGATGTAGAATATTTTGAGAAAGATTCTTTGCCTTGTCTTTTTCCAACATATAGCAAAGACGATACTTTGGGTTTTGATATTTTTTCTGCAGTTTTTTACATGGTTTCACGTTATGAAGAGTATTTGCCTTTTATGTCGGATAAACACGGTAGGTTTTCACCCAACAATTCTATAGCATATCAAAAAGGATTCTTAGAATTACCTGTAGTAAATCTTTGGGTAGAAAGGTTGAAACAAGAACTATTGAGAAAATATCCAAACTTACAGTTTGCAGATAAAGAATTTACTTTTAATAATACAATAGATATAGATATGGCTTATTACTACAAGAGTAAAGGTTTTTATCGTACTATTGGCGGTTGGGCAAAAGATTTGTTGAAAAGAGATTTCTATGCTGTAAAAGAAAGATTTAAGGTAATAGTTCTGAACAAAAAAGACCCTTATTCTTGCTATGATTTTATACAAACGATAATAAACAAATACAAATTTAAAACTATACTTTTCTATCTCTTTGCTATGAGGTCAAAATATGATAAGAACATATCTCCTTATTATAAAAGTTTTCAGTTGTTAGTAAAGGATATGGCAGACTATAGCAAAACAGGAATACACCCCTCTTATTATGTAATGGAAGAGCCAGAAACACTAAAAGAACAGATAGATTTACTTGAGAAAATAATACACACAAAAATATACAGGTCAAGGTTTCATTTCCTAAGGTTTCGTTTGCCTGTTTCTTATCGTAACTTAATAGAAAATGAAATAAAAGATGACTATTCTATGGGTTATGCAGACTGTGTAGGATTTAGAGCAGGTATAGCATCTTCTTTTAATTTTTATGATATAGAAAGAGATTATGAAACCAAACTAAGAGTTCATCCTTTTGCTTTTATGGACGTTTCTTTAAAAAACGGTATGGGACTAAACAGAGAAAAATCTTGGGAAAAGATAAGAAGTTTGATAGATATAGTAAAGTCGGTAAAAGGAGAGTTTATAAGCATTTGGCACAATGAATCTTTGTCCAATTATAGAGAGTGGAAAGATTGGCGAAAGATTTACGAAAAACAATTGGATTATATATATAATAATAAGGAATAAGTAAGACTAATATATTATGAAGATAATAACAGGTGCAGCAGGTTTTATAGGTAGTTGTATGTTATCTAAACTAAATAAAGAAGGAATAGATGACATAATTGTAGTAGATGATTTTTCAGTAAAAGAAAAAGAGAATAACCATAAAAACAAAAGATTTATAGAAAAGATAGATAGAGGAGATTTTATAAGTTGGTTTAAAGAAAATGCAAGCAAAGTAGAAGTTGTCTTTCATTTAGGAGCCAGAAGTTCTACAACAGGAAAAGATTGGGAAACATATCTAAATTTAAACCTAAACTATTCTAAATCTCTTTGGAATATATGTTCAGAAAATGCTATTCCTTTTATCTATGCATCTTCTGCTGCAACCTATGGTGCAGGAGAAAATGGTTATGATGATGATTTATCTATTATAAAATCTTTAAAACCACTTAATCTTTACGGAAAATCAAAACAAGAGTTTGATATTTGGCAGTTGGAACAAGAAAAGCGACCTCCATTTTGGGCAGGACTTAAATTTTTTAATGTTTATGGGCCAAATGAATATCATAAAGGAAGAATGGCTTCTGTTATTCTGCATTCATTTGAACAGATAAACGAAAAAGGAAGGGTAGGATTGTTTAAATCATATAAAGAGGGGGTAAAAGATGGAGAACAGTTGAGAGATTTTGTTTATGTTAAGGATTTAATAGATGTAATGTTTTTCCTTTGGAACGAAAAACCACAAAGCGATATATATAATATAGGTACAGGAAATGCACGTTCTTTTTTAGATTTGGTGAAAAATACATTTTTATCTATGAATTTAGAGCCAAAAATAGATTTTATTCCTATGCCAGAAGATATAAAAGATAAATACCAATACTTTACTCAAGCAAAGATGGATAAACTGAGAAAGGCAGGATATAACAAACCTTTCTATTCTTTAGAAGATGGAGTAAAGGACTATGTAACAAATTATTTACAAAAGAAAGAATATTTATAAAATTTGTTTGTATATGAATTATAAAGTAAAACTTCACAATATAAAAGCTTTTGTTTTTGATTATGATGGTGTAATGAGCGATGGTAAGATTTATACCTCAGAAAACGAAACTATAATACGATGTGGTAACGTGAAAGATGGATATGCTATTCAGTACGCATTGAAAAGAGGTTATAAGATAGCAGTTCTTTCGGGAGGAAGTGGCAAAAGCATAGAAACAAGAATGAAAATGTTGGGTGTGAGCGATGTTTTTATGGGAGCAAAGCAAAAGTTGTCTGTTTATGAAAATTATTTAAAATGTAACCATTTAGAAAAAAATAACGTATTGTATATGGGTGATGATATTCCAGATTATGATATAATGATAAATTCAGGAGTAGCCACTTGTCCAAAAGATGCTGCAGAGGAAATAAAACAAGTAGCAGATTATATCTCTCATAAGAATGGAGGAGAAGGTTGTGTGAGAGATGTAATAGAACAAGTCCTTAAATTGCAAGGGCAATGGTTTAACGAACAATCAAAAGAGTGGTAAGAAGAAAAAAAATCTATATATTAACAAGTTGTTTTATTGCGATAGTATTATGTACGCATTTGTCTGTTTATGCACAGAAAATGTCGCCACATAAAGCAACGTATTACCATGATAGGTTTGAAAAGAGAAGAACTTCCAGCGGAGAAATATTTTCTCAAAAACTATACACAGCAGCACACAAAACACTACCACTTCATTCTATAGTAAAAGTTACAAACAAAAAGAACGGACGATATGTTTTCGTTAAGATAAACGATAGATGCGCTCGTTCGGGTATTATAGATTTATCAAAAACAGCAGCAAAAAAGATAAATCTTCTTCAGTCTGGTACTGCAACTGTAAATATAGAAGTAATGGGTGAGGAATATAGAAAAATATGGGAAGGACAGGAAAATATGTATGCTATGTTTGATAGAACTAAAATGAACGATTATGAACAAAAAACTTATATGGATTCCCTTGTAGCCTCTTTATCTAATAATGTAACAATAGATTATCCTATAAAATACTATATACGTATAGCCATTACAGAGGGAAATGACGATGCAAACAAAGTTCTAAATACTGTTCCTAACAAATATCAAACAAAGGCCAATGCAGAAAAAATATATAATGAGAATTTTTATTACATAACAATAGGTCCATTTGAAAACAAAGATGACGGACTTTCGGCTGTATCGGAGTTAAAGAGGTTGTATCCTGTTGCACACTTGGTAAAAAAGACTGAAAAATAATTAAACTTATAACTGTCTGAATTATAGTGAATAGATGTTGAAATAAATGGTTGATTTAAAAATTTTTCAAAAAAAAATGAATAATTATATTCTGTTTATAAGAAAAAATCTTTATTTTTGCACATCTTTCTGTAACATTACAGAGGGGAGTTTTTAGTAGTACTATTTAAAAATATATGAAGAAGATAAATAATATATTCTTTTTGTTATTTGTATTGATAATTGGCTTGTTGTTGCCTTCAACTAATAAGGTATTGGCACAACAAGAACCTCATTTTACTCAATATATGTTCAACAGATTGTCTTATAATCCAGCTTATGCAGGTAGCAATGGTGCTATATGTTTTACAGGTTTTTACCGAAATCAATGGATGGGTTTGGATATTACAGATGCAAGAGGAAATAATTTAGGTGCATCTTCGGGAGAAACAATGAATCTTTCTTTTGATATGCCTGTAAGATTTCTGCATGGAGGTGTGGGAGCAACAGTTATTTCAGATAAAATAGGCTTTTGGAATAATATGTATATAAAACTTGATTATGCTTTTCGTATACAGTTTCCGACAGGTAATTTGGCTATAGGTATAGAAGGACAATTATTTAATCATAGTTTAGACGCATCAAATCTTGTCGGTTCAGGACAGTTTGATGAAAGAGACCAAATCTTAGACCCAACAGACCCTATTATTTTGGCAGGAGATAGAGATGATATGTTGTTTGATGTTGCAGCAGGTATTTATTATCAAATTCCGGGTAAGTTATATATAGGTGCAGCAGCAAGCAAACTTTTAGAAACAAGAAGCGATAAATTATCTTGGGATAATAGAAGATGTTACTATGTTTTGGCAGGATATGAATGGGTATTACCAGATTATCCTTCTTTGAGAGTTTTGCCGTCTGCTCTTTTGAAGACAGATTTTGCGGCTTCAAATTCATATCAGGTAGATGCTTCTCTTTTGATAGAGTATGAACATAAAGTATGGGGAGGTCTTTCTTATAGAATACAAGATGCTGTTATGTTGATGGCAGGTTTTGCTTGGCATGATTTTAAGGCAGGTTTGTCATATGATATTCCTACATCGAGGTTATCAACACAAGCCTCAGGTTCTTTGGAACTATTTTTGAGATATTGCTTCAAGATAGAAAGTCAGCCAGACCCTCCAACTATTTATAGAAATACAATTAAAATGTAAAGAAATAATGTAAAAATGAAACAAAATTGTTTTGTTTAACGTAAATGAATAAAGAAAACGTAAAATTTAGAAGAAATATGAAAAAGGTAATTTTGTTATTGACAGCGGCTATTGTTTTTGTTAGTTGCGGAAGTTCAGATAAAGGAGAACTTATAGGTGTCAAGGACAGACCAAATGTTTTGGATATGCAACCTTATGGTATGGTTGATATTCCTCAGGGCAGTTTCACAATGGGTTCAGCAGATGAAGATGTGTATAAATCCCATAAGTTTGAACCAAAGACTGTTCAAGTTCAATCATTTTGGATGGACGAAACAGAGATTACAAACAATGAATATAGACAATTTGTCTATTGGGTAAGAGACTCTATTGCTTATAGACTTTTAGGAGAAATCTCTCCTGAAACTTATCTTATAGAAGCAGACCAATGGGGACAAGAACTTGAAACTCCTCTAATCAATTGGAAAGCAAAAATCAATTGGAATAGTAAAAACGAAGATGAAAGAGAAGCCCTTTCTGAAGGTTTGTTCATAAAAGCAGATGAACGTTTTTATAACAAACAACAGTTAGATGCTGCAAAATTGATATACGAATACACTTGGATAGATTATCATGCTGCTGCAAAGAAAGATTTCTCTGCAGAACAAGCATCTAAAGATTTTAGAGGTTCTCAGTTCAATAACCGTCCATCTGCATTGGCTGGAGGAAGAAAACAATTGACAAATTTAGAAAGAGTAAATATTTATCCAGATACATTATGTTGGATACATGATTTTGCATACTCTTATAATGACGAATCTACTCGTTCTTATTTTGACCACCCAAGGTACGATAATTATCCTGTTGTAGGGGTTTCTTATGTTCAAGCAAAAGCTTTCGCAGCATGGAGAACTCTTCAAATGAATAATTATTTGGAAAAAGAAGAATATGCTCGTATGGCAGATTTCAGACTACCAACAGAAGCAGAATGGGAATATGCTGCAAGAGGTGGAGTAGATGGTTCTCCATATCCTTGGGGAGGTCCTTATGTAAATAACGGTAGAGGATGTTTCCTTGCAAACTATAAACCTTTGAGAGGTGCTTATGACGGAGACGGTGGAGCAACTACAGTTGTTGTGGCACACTATGCACCTAATGACTTTGGTCTTTATGATATGGCAGGAAATGTTGCTGAATGGTGTGAAGATGCTTTTGATGCTTCAACTTACAATTTTGCTCACGACCTAAATCAATACAATACTTATAGAGCATCTGATGATGATGATATGGTAATGAAGAGAAAAGTTGTTAGAGGTGGTTCTTGGAAAGATGCAAAACACTTCATTCAAACAGCAACTCGTACATTTGAATACCAAGATTCTGGTAAAAGTTATATAGGATTTCGTTGTGTTCAATCATATCTTGGACGTGTAAGAGGAGATAATCCAAAAACTTCTTCAAATGTTTACAGAAACTAATAACATAGAGATAAATATTTGATAAAATAATATCGGCAACCGTTTTATAACGGATTGCCGTTTGTCGTGGAAATAAAAAAATAAAAACAATAACAAAAAATTAAAAAACTGATTTTATTATGGGTATTGACACATTAGTTAGAAGTAAGGGATACAAGAAACTTACTGCAATGATGTATGGTTTAGGTGCTTCTGTCGTTATCGTAGGAGCTCTATTTAAAATCAACCACTGGCCAGGTGCAACAGAGATGCTTGTTGTAGGTATGCTTACCGAAGCTATTATCTTCGCTTTATCTGCATTTGAACCTTTGCACGTTACTTACGATTGGTCTTTAGTTTATCCTGAATTGGCAGGTATGGAAGGTCTTACACCACAAGAAGAGGATGAAAGAAAAAGACAAATACACGAAGCTCAACAAAAAGACCCAAGTAAGTTTGGCGATAATAGAAACGGTGGTGGTATAAACATTACAGGAGATATTACCGATATAAATCTTGGCGGAGGTTCTTCTACTCAAAAGTTAGACAAGATGCTTGACGATGCTAAGATTGGTCCAGAACTTATAGAAAGTTTAGGTAAAGGTCTTCAAAAACTTTCAGATACAGCAGAAGGACTTGGTTCAGTTGCTTCTGCAGCAGAAACATCAGAAAGTTTCATCAAAAATGTTTCAGTTGCTTCTGAAAATGTTACAGAACTTTCTTCTGCATACAAAAAGACAGCAGATTATCTTAATAAAGACCTTCTTGCTTCAGGTGAATATCTTGCATCTGTACAGGAAGCAACAAGTGCAGTTTCTACACTTGCAAACATTTACAAAGAAACAGCAAATACATTATCTTTCGGAGATGCTTCTTATATAGACGAGTTGAAGACTATGGCTTCAAGCCTATCTTCTATAAATGCTTTGTATCAAATGCAGATAGAAAATTCTTCTGCACAACTTGAAGCTACAAAGAATGTTCAAGAAAGAATAGACAACCTTGTAACTAATTTTGCAGACACTGCAGAAAATGTACTTAAATACAAAGAACAGGTTAATGCTCTTTCAAAGAAAGTAGGTTCATTGAATGATATATATGGCAATATGCTTGCTGCAATGCAGGTAAAAGGTTAGTTCTTTATTTAGTTATTTAATAAGAAGTTTAATTAAAAAATAGATAGATTATGGCTGCTGCGAATTGCCCCGAAACCCCGAGGCAGAGAATGATAACAATGATGTATTTGGTATATACTGCTATGTTGGCACTAAATGTGTCTGCGGAGATTTTGCAGTCATTCATTACAGTGGGAGATTCTTTGGACGTAACTAATGAATTACTTATTTCCAAGACAGCAAGTTCCTATGCAATGTTTGAAAACGCATACAAAAACGATCCCGGAAAGGTAGGTCCTAATTGGGAAAAAGCACAGCAGGTAAGAAAAGATACAAAAGTTATATTAGATTATATAGATGATATAAAATACGAACTTATTGCAAACATAGATGGTGTCAAAGGTGGAAAAGCCGAGATAAAAAAACTTGTTGCAAAAGAGGGTTATAATGCTATACAAAAGAAAGACAACTATGACGGACCAACTAATTATTTCATAGGTGGTTCAGAAGATGGTAGTCAAGGAAAAGCAAAGGAACTTAGAGCCAAAATAGAGGCTTATCAAGATAAGATGATGAAACTTTGCGACCCTAAGTTCAAATCTCAGTTAAAGAAAATACAGATAGACACTAAAGGCAAATACAAAAATGCTGCAGGACAAGAATTAAATTGGCAGATGTACAATTTCTACCATACAGTTCTTGCAGCGGACGTTGTTATTTTGAATAAATTAAAATCAGAAATAGAAAACTCAGAATACGACCTTGTAAATAGTCTTTACTCTGCTATATCTGCAGATGACTTTAAATTCAACGAAGTGCGAGCAAGGGTTATTCCTAAATCTACTTACATCATTCAAGGAGGAACTTATGAAGCAGAGGTTATAGTTGCTGCATACGATTCTCGTTCTCAACTAAGAGGAGATGTAAGAGGTCAAAGCATAGTAGGAGATTCTGGTACTTTGAAGTTAAAGTTTGGTGCTGGAGCATTAGGTCCACAGAAATACAAAGGAACTGTTTATGTAAAGAAAGATGTAGGTGAAGAACCTTACGATTTTGAAGGAGAATATTTTGTTGCTGCTCCATCTGCAACTATTTCTGCTACAAAGATGAATGTCTTTTACATAGGAGTAGATAACCCTATAGAAGTAGGTGCTCCTGGTATAAAATCAGAAGATTTGATAGTTACCATAGGAGGTTCACCAGGTGCTACTATAAAGAAAGTAGGTACAGGTTCATATATAGTAAATGTAAAAAGTCAGGGAACAAAAGCCGCTATAACTGCATCTGCTAAGGTTGGAAACCAAACACGTGTTCTTGGCTCTCAAGAATATCGTATAAAGGTTATACCAAAACCTACAGTGAAGGTTGGTAACTACCAAGGAGGTAGAGTTGCTAAAGAATCTTTGTTGGCACAGGGTGGTTTCCGTGTAGCAATGGAGGGATTTGATTTTCCTGTAACTTATACTGTAACTTCATACAAGATGACTTTCGGTACAGGTGGCGATGCTGAAGTCCCTTTGCAGGGAAGAGGTAGTCAGTTTAGTGCTGAGATGACTTCTAAGATAAATAAACTTAGACGTGGAAACAAAGTTTATATAGAAGAAATTAGAGTGAAGGGACCAGACGGTGAAAAAGCAGCAAGTAACCCTACAATAGTTTTCACTATTCAATAAAAAATGTAACCAAATTTGAAATATAGTCGTATAATTAACGATAACACTAAAATTTAATAAAGCTATGAAAAAAACAGGTCTATTGATGTTAAGTATATTTGCAATGATGTTCTTCTTAGGAAATGTCAATGCACAGATAGTAGATGATGAATCAACAGAGGAATTAGACCAATTCTACGAAAGAGCGGTAACTCGTAATGCAAAAAAACCATTTGAATATCCTTATGTTAGGGATGCAGATGTTGTATGGAGTAGAGCTATTTGGAGAGTTGTAGATTTCAGAGAAAAAATGAATCAAGTCTTTTATTACCCTGTGGAAGAAGACCAAGGTAGAATCAATATGTTTACCATGATAGACAGAGCTGCTTCTAATGGAACTATAAAAATATACGAAGACGATGAGTTCAAAGTAGAGATTCCAGATTGGAACGAGTTTAAACAAAAGATAGGTGTAACACGTACAGAAGAAATTGTTACAGTAGACCTTGACGGTATGGAACAAGTGCATGATTCTGTTATTTACATACCTATGAACCCTATGGACGTGAAAACTCTTCGTATAAAAGAAAGATGGTTTGTAGATAAACAACGCAGTGTTAGAGATGTACGTATAATAGGTTTCTCACTTATTTACTTTGTACAAAGAGATGAGACAGTTCAACCTATGCCACTTGGTTGGGTACGTTTCAATGACCCTGAAGTTAGATACCTTCTTGCAAATACAGAGGTATTTAACCCATCAAATGATGCTGAAAGACGTTCTTATGATGATATTTTCCAAAAGAGAATGTTCACAAGTTACGTTATAAAAGAGTCTGAACGTTTCAACCGTTCTATTAGCGATTATCTTTCAGGTATGGATGCTCTTTATGAAGCAGAAAGGGTAGAAGACGACTTGTTTAATATAGAACAAGATATGTGGGAATATTAAAAGAAGTGTTGAATATAAATTGTTTATAAATATGCAGAAAAACGGAGTGGAAAAGATTTCTATTCCGTTTTATTTTGTAGATAAATTAGAAACCTTTATACTTTCTCTTTTAACTATAAATATGTTTCTTTCTTTTTTGAAATAAAAATAATAAACTTTTTTATTCTTAATACTATATAATACTTTTTTGCAATCAATAAATTTTTATAGACAAGATTTTAAAAAAAATCTTTTTCTCTTTTTGAAATAAATATCTACAGATATTTTTATAAAAAATACTCTTCTAAAGTTTAATGTTTTTATACCTGTTATAAACAAAACGGACAACTTTTTCAAATCAAAAAGTTGTCCGTTATCCTATAAAATTTCTTTTTTATTCCTTTATAATCGTGCGGGTTGTATCTCCTTTATCGGTATGTATTTTTATAATGTATGAACCTTGTGGCAAAGAATGTATATCTATTTGCGTCATATAATTATCTAACTGTTTAGAAAACATTCTTTTGCCTTGCATATTTACAACGTCAATTGTCTTTATCTTAAAACTGCTTGTTATTTCTACAAAATCTTTTGCAGGGTTAGGACTTAAGAAAGTATTGTTTTTCACAATATCCGATAATCCACTGTCATCGTTTGGGTTTTCGTTATTTTCATTTGAGGCAAGTATAGGATATAAATGCAAGAATTGAATATTATTAGGTTCATTCCAACTAAAATCAAGTTCTTCCCAAGAGTCATTACGCTTTTTTAAAGGGTGATATATACCTGTTTCATTAAAATTTTGACAATATGAGGATTCAGTGCAGAGCTGGGAACTAATATACCCATATAAATCTTCAGGAACAGCTTCTATAGAAATTAAAAAACTACCAGATAACTCCATTTCCTCATCAAAATAAACTTCACGAAAGATTTGAGTATGTGCCGTATTGCTCACATGCCTTAGACATGTATCAAAAGGGACACTCGTTATTATTCTATCATCTTGATATATATTTATATAGATAAATTCAGGTTCAATAATATCATATATGTTATTTGTAGACATGTACCAAAAAGCTCCTTTAAATGCTACACCTTTTACTGTTATTGATTCTCCCTCTGGTATTACATAAGGTTGTGATACTTCTTTATACTTTCCACCCATTTGATTAAGAATTATTGTTCCATTGGTAAAAGCATCAAAAGGGATACACCCATTTTCCACAAAATAAGGTTTATAATAGTGAGTTGAATCTGGTTCTGGGTCATCAGCATAAGAATATTTACTTATTGATATGATTACTAAAATCATAATAACTTGTACGAACTTTTTCATAATACTGTTTTTTTATTATAATTTTACTTTCTATTTTGCAAATGTAATACATTTTCAAAAAAAATGCAAGTTTTTTAATAGTAGCAGTTGTTTACGCCCTTGAAATACTTTTAATATTTTTTTGCAAAAAGCAGGAACTCTATTCCTTAATAATCGTGCGAGTTGTATCTCCTTTGTCGGTGTGTATTTTTATAATGT
>JAFUGA010000030.1 GCA_017469625.1 Bacteroidales bacterium | reverse complement strand
TGACAATCAACAGTGGCATAAACGATGTAGAAAACGGAATAAGAGTAATGCTTTATCCAAATCCTACAACAGAAGATGCTATGTTAAGAGTAGAGGGAATAAACACAGATGCTACAATTTATGTAACAGATGTTCAAGGTAGAACAATCAAAGAAACAAAACTTGCACAAGGAGAACAAGAACTAAAATTAGAAACTTCAACCCTTGCAAGTGGAGTATATTACATAAGAATAGTAACCGAGACAATCAACCGCACCGAAAAACTTATCAAAAAATAGTTTTTCAAAGCACAAACTTCTAACTAAAAGACCGCTTTTAAAAGTGGTCTTTTTTATTTTCCTGTATTTATATAAAACCATCATTTTTTACAAAGGTATGATAATTAAATATTCTGAAATTTATCTATATCAAAAATATTTTACTTAAAAAATTTTTTGTATTTTTGTTCATTGTTGGTAAAAATATAGGTGTTAAATATATACTATAATGCATAGTTAAAATAAAAAACATATAAATGAAAAAATTATTACAAAATACACACCGTCAAAAAAATGTAGATTTATTAAAAGCTCGAGATTATTATTTTGATATTGCGAGAAAATGGAATCTATTAACTTCTTTGTGTATATTCACTCCATCAATTATACTTGCATTTACATATTTACCATTCATTTCGTCTATTGAGTTTATTGGTGGAAATAGAGATATGTTAATAGGAATAATAAGTGTCAGTTCATTCATTATTATACATCTCGTATGCGAAAAGAAAATAACAAATAATCTTATAATCTCAAATGCTTTGAGAGAAAAGTATGATTGCAATGTCTTAGAAATACCAGAAAATCCATTTGCATATCACATAAATGATATGAATAAACACATAGAAAAATGCAAATATGTTAAATATTATTATAAGTATGAGGTATGGTATAAGGAAATTTTTTGTGATAATCATGGAACAAATGTTCTATGTTCACAATTAGATAATGTAATATATACGTATTATGTTTACAGAGCATATAAATTGCATATAATACTTATTTCCATTGCTATACTCCTAATATCTGTAAGTATCCTTGTTTTTTTTGAAATAGAAGTATTTGTACTTGTTCTCATTTCAATATTTAACATTATAGAGGATTATGTTAAACGATATTCCAATACAAATGATTTAATAAGTAGGAATAAGTATTTAATGACTATAACAAAAGAAAGACATGTGGAAATTAAAGAACAACTAAAATACGGAGATTTAAGTATCAATAGATATTTACAAGATATGATTATATCTAATAGAAATCAAAGCATCTTTTTGCCTAAATATATTCGCAATAAGTATCTTGCTGAAAATAGTGCATTTTATAATGACCTTAATGTTTATAAGTATCTTTATTTAGATGAAAAAACAGTTACAATTCCTTCATGTGCAGAAGATATAGATATTTTTAATTTGAATGAAGATAATACTATCACTCTAAAAGATATTCAAACAAGACTTTTTGAGATGATAACAAATATTCAAATAGCATTTAAAAAACACGGTATTATTTATACTTTAGATGGAGGAACACTAATAGGAGCAATTAGACATAGAAATCCGGAAAAAGAAATAGAACAGGTTTTCACCACAGATGGTGGTTTTGTATTTTGGGACGATGATATTGATATAGCAATTCCTTATATTGGAAATATGCTTGAGAAGGCCAAAAACGCTATTCGTGAAGAATTTGGAAGGGAGTATTATATTCAAGATTATGAAACAGATAAATATTATTCTCCAAGATTATCTAATTTTAGAATAAGAGATAAACGTAGTGTGATTTCGGAAAAGGATAGTCCATTATATGACCTATATAAGTACAGAGGACTTTTTATAGATGTGTATTCATATACACCGATTTTATACAACAAAATTATTGATAGATTTTATAGACAATGTTTTATTCACCCACTATATAGAGGAATAAGGAAAACGGAGGAACTTTATGCTACCCTACGCAAACCATCAAATGATAGAGAACATAATCTTTTGAGCAGATGTCTTAATAAATTTATTTTTCAAAAAGAAGTATATTTGAAATTCGTTCAATGGTATTTGAAGCATGCTCATAACGACAATTATTTTGTTTATGTGCCAAATTATATTGAAAATCTCAAAATACCTGGTCCATATATAAGAAAAGAGTGGTTGTATGACAAAGAGAGATCTGCTCAGTTTGAATCATTACAGATGCCAATACCCTCATCACCAACTGATGTTTTGAAAGCATATTATGGAAAGTGGTACATTTCTCCTTTTAAAACAATACAGATGTTGAAAAACATGACTGAAGATAAAGGCGAAGATAAAGAAAAACAATGGTTTTCTAAAAATGTTTTTGTCGTTTCCGTTATGAAACATATATCTCATGTTGATTTACAAAAATAAAAGTATCGCTGAATTTGTTGATTTATACAAAAAACGGTCTCAATTATTCGTTTAGTTGAGACCGTTTTGGTGTGTATTGGTGTTAGGAAGATTATTTACTTAAATCTTTTATAACATCGCCGTGGTCTTTTACTATCATACGGTACCATTCTTTTGGATATTCTGGTTGCATAGGGAAGACAGCATCACCTTTTCTGTAACCTGTTTCTTCAAATTTGCCGTCTTTTTCTTTCTTTATGTTACCGTCTATATATTTAACTAAAAGATAGTTATAAAGATTAGACCACTCGCTAAAAGTTTGTGTTGCTTTAGCAAGAGAGAAGTTTGTAAGTTCTCTACGCATTTGTTCTTCGTTCATATCTTTTACTCTTGCATCCAATTTACTTACCTCTTCTATAAATGAGTTTTCCAATTGGTTCTGAACTTTTTGCAAATCCACTATCATATCGCACCAACGAGTATAAACATAGTTTGAAACTTGGTTGAATTTCCAAAAAGCAGAAGTTGGAGAATATTCTGTCATAGAACCGTTACCTTCTTTGAAACAAAGAGGAACATCATTTATAGAACCATACATAGGAACATAAACAGTAGTATAAGTATCATCTACTCCAAACCAAAGTATTCCTTTTGCTTTGTTAGGCATCCAATTTCTTGTCTGTGCTACAAAAGAAAAGCCTGTCTGTTGTGTAGAAGTTGCTCTTTCGTGTATGTATTTTTCTCCATCAACTTCCCAAGTCATAGGTCTCCAACGATAAGGACATTTAAAAGGACCTGCTCCTAAATCTTTACTCATATCCATAGGAGTGCCTTGATAATAATCTCTCATCAAGTCCATTGCTTCTTTTACTGAAATCTTATGGTCTGGTTTTATCCACAAAGGCATACGTTTGCTTAAATCCTTACCCATAGCATAAGATTCGTATTGTCTCATAGAAGAATTTACTCTATTGAACATAGCATATACTCTTGCTTCACAGCCTCTTGCACCAGAGAAAGTCAAAGGAGCATACGTATCAGAGAAAGAAAAATCTTCGTCCTTACCAGAATACCAACCTTTAATTCTTGCAAATTCTGCAACGTCTTCTGCATATACTGTTTCTACTTCAGAACGGAATATTTCTTTTAAGTTTTTAGAAGAAATAGAAACAAAAGAACCTTTCTTTTCCCAAGGGAAAGTAGTTATTCTTGCTTGATTTGCATGACCTGAAACATAACCATCTGGTATTCTTCTTGCAACCCAAACGGCTCCTTTAGTCCATTTCTTGTTCTGTTTTATAGATTTAACATTACCTTTCTTGTCTTTAACAGTATCCATTACAGGTTTGCCTTTTCCTATAAGTTCCATTATCCAAACTTCATCGCCATCTGCAATAGAAAAACTTTCGCCTTCAGAAGCATAACCATAAGTAGCCATAAATTCTGCTATGGTTTTAATGGCTTCTCTCGCTGTTTTAGCTCTTTGAAGAGTAAGATATATAAGAGAACCGTAATCAATACCGTTACCCAAATCCCAACATTCTTCTCTTCCTCCATAGGTTGTTTCACCTATTGTCAAACCCCATTCGTTCATATTTCCCACAGTAGTATAAGTTTGTGCTACTTGAGGAATTTTGATAAGAGGTTTGCCTGTATCCCATTCTATAACTTGAATCATTGTTCCAGCAGGATACTGTGCTGCACGTTTGTAATACAACTCGCCATACAAAGTATGAGAATCTGCAGCATAAGTAATCATTGTTGAACCATCTGAAGTTGCACCCTTAGTAAAAAGAAAATTGGTGCAAGCATCTGCTTTTATATTTGCAAACATAAGTATTGCTACAAACATAAAGGCAACAAAAACATTTGTTCTTTTCATATACAATTATTTTTATGGATTATAATTATTCTAAATATCATTCTTAACTTACAAGAGTACCTATGGATTCACCCTCTACTACTTTCTGCAAATTACCTTCTTTATTCATATCAAAGACATAGATAGGTAGATTATTTTCTTGACATAATGCGAAAGCGGTTAAATCCATTACTTTCAGTTTCTTTGATAATGCTTCATCAAAAGAAAGTTTTTCATATTTTGTTGCTTCAGGATATTTTTCAGGGTCGGCTGTATAAACTCCATCTACACGAGTTCCCTTAAGTATAACATCAGCTTTTATCTCTATAGCCCTAAGAGTAGAAGCGGTATCTGTGGTAAAGAATGGGTTTCCTGTACCTCCGCCTATTATAACTACCTTGTTGGCTTGTAAGTTCTCAATAGCCTTTTTTCTTGAAAAACTTTCGCAAAATGGTTCTATGGTAAGACCTCCCAAAAGTTTTGTGCTAACACCTTGTCTTTCCAATTCGCCTTGCAAAGCCAAAGAGTTAATCATAGTAGCCAACATTCCCATATAATCTCCCTGCACTCTGTCCATTCCTTTTGCAGAACCACTCAAACCTCTGTAAATATTGCCACCGCCAATTACTATTGCTATTTGAACACCTTTTTGATGTACTTTTTTTATTTCTTCACAGTACATCGTAAGCATTTGTTCAGATATTCCATATTGCTGTCCTCCCATAAGACTTTCACCGGACAGTTTCAGTAATATTCGTTTATATTTCATAATGTTATTATCTCCAATTTTTCTTTTATTTCAAAAACAAACAAGCATCTCCATAGGAAAGGAAACGATAATCATTCGTTAGAGCGTGTTTATAAACCTCTTTCCAATCATCTCCAATCAAAGCCTTGACTAATAACAATAGTGTGCTTTTTGGTTGATGAAAATTGGTAACCATTCCCTTTACTATCCTATACTTATAAGACGGTGCTATCATTAGTTGTGTTTGTCCAAAGATACAGTCTATTCCTTCTTTCTCCATTGTTTTCAAAATAGCCCTAAGAGAATCTTTTACACCAACATTTGCTCCTCCTTCATAAGGTTCCCACTGTTTTACATCTATTTCTGAATATGCACAGTTATCCAAAAACAATCTTCTACCATACCAATATAGACTTTCTATAGTCCTTACAGATGTAGTGCCAACACAAACAATAGGTTTATCAATATTTTCTAATACCATTTGCACAACTTCTTTCCCTATAGTAATCTTTTCTGTGTGCATAACGTGTTCGCCTATCGTTTGAGAAGAAACAGGTTTAAACGTTCCCGCTCCTACATGCAGAGTAACAAAACAAGATTTTATTTCCTTGTTTTTCAAATCTTCAAATGTTTTATCTGAAAAATGCAGACCTGCTGTAGGTGCCGCAACACTGCCTTCATAATTGGCATATACGGTTTGATAATCTTGCTTATCTTCTTCGCAAGCCTCTCTATTCAAATAAGGAGGTAGAGGAACAACACCAAACAAATCAAGTACTTCTGCAAAACTCTGTTCTGTATTCCAAGAAAAACGAACTGTCCAATATTCATTTTCTTGTTCTATCTTTTCAGCACAGAGGGTTATGGTTTGATTGTTATGCTGTTTTGTTGAGGAAAGATTTCCTTGTTTCCACTTTTTGTTGTTGCCTATAAGACAACGAAAACTTACTTCCTTTTTTTGAGAGAAAGCAAGTTGAATATCGTTGGGACAAACAGGCTCTAAACAAAATATTTCTATCTTTGCACCTGTTTCTTTAAAGAAGAATAACCTTGCATAGACTACTTTAGTATCGTTGAATATCAGAAGAGAATTTTTATCTAATAAATTAGGCAAAGAAGAAAAGATTTCATCTTTGATTTCTTTGCCATCATACACTAAAAGTTTTGCCCTGTCCCTTTCTTTCAAAGGAAACTTGGCAATATTCTCCTCTTTTAAAGGATAATAAAAATCATCTATACAGATATTCTTTACCTCCAAAACAATAAAACTTTATTGTTTTTCAATACTTATTTCATAACTTTCCATAATAGGATTGTAAAGTAGTTCCTTACAAGCCTTTTCTACACAAGCTTCTGCTTCTTTTTCGTCCTTTGCTTCAACTTCTAAAGTAATGTGTTTTCCTATTCTTACGTTGTCAATATTGTTTATATTGATGTTCTTCATAGAAGAAGTAACTGCTTTACCCTGTGGGTCTAATAATGCTTTCAAAGGCATTATGTTTATACATACGTTAAATTTCATTATACTTAGTGTTTTTTTTATCCTTAAAAAATATTTTCGGTTTGCAAATATAGTAATTTTTTATGAATGTTATTGCTATAATAAGAAAAAAAATATAATGCTTTTACTATTTCACACAAAAACCTAAGATTTTGTTCTATTCTTGCAAACTCGTTTCATTTTTCTAAAACAAAGAAAGAATTTTCTATCTCTTTGTTTTAATTTTCTAAAACAAAGAAAGAGAATTCTAAAACAAAGTTCTACAAAATTAAAACAAAGAGATAGAAAATTAAAACAAAGTTTCGTCAGTTTAGGATTTTGTATCTTTATTCTTTGATTAGGTAAGGTGTTATTTCTTCTTTTTTGTTGAAGATTTTTTTGCTTCTTGGGACTGTAGCATGTGCTTTTGTCCAAATATCAAATGCTTTTTCATAATTCTTTTCTGCAATATAGATATTCATCAAATCGCACCAAGGCCTGTAATTCAAAGAATCTGTTTTCAAAAAATCTTCAATGATTTCTTTACTCTTTGCATTGTTACCTTCCTTGTTGTAGATGTTAATCTTTATAACTGCAGCATTATAAAATTTTGGTTTCATTCTCAGACAAGAATCAGCAAAAAACAAAGCACTGTCTTTTTTATCCATTTTGCTATACCAAGAGGCCAAAGAAAATTCTTTCATTGCAATGTAAGGATTGCTGTTATCATTTGTGATAATATCTATTGCCTTGCGATAATCTTTTTGCAAAGCATACATATTCGCAATATTTATTGCTATAGGACGAGTACTTTCATCTACATTTGGCAGACAAGGAAAATGTTTTTCCCAATATTCAGGTGGAACTTGATTTTTGTTTTTATTGTTATAACAAACTATTCTTTCCAATTGCAGTTTAGAAGAATAGAAATGCATAGCCTCTACATAGGTTGCTGAAATGGTTAAAAGGCAGATAAACACAAAAATAGGTTTAGTAAATTTAGTAGAATGTTGACTTTGTTTCATCATCTTACTTTTGGCAAAAACGATAAGGGATAGAGATAAAGCCAAATAGATTTGAGGAGTAGCCCTTTCGTTAGGAAAGTTAAACATAGCGTCATTCATATAGGTTATAACTAACATAAGAGAAAGCAGTGCTATAAGTCTATAAGGTTCTTTTGTTTTTCTACTGAATATTATCCTTATAGCAGCAATAAACACTGAAAGATAGACAGATAAGTATAATAGCAAACCTACCAATCCTAACTCTGAAAACATTTCCAAGAAGTCATTATGAGCGTGGTCTGAAACTATGAAATTGGCTTTTTGAGGAGTTTCTACTTTCATTATTGCCAACTTATGATTACCTGCTCCCCAACCAAACAAAGGTTTTTCTTTTATTATCTGAGAAGTATTTCGCCAAATAATTAACCTAACTTTGCTACTTCTTCCTGTACCTGTTTCTTTTATTCTCTGGGTAACATCAAACTCGTTTTTCTGTTTATGTTCTGAATGTTTATAATTATATGTTACAAAAAAAGAACCTAAAACAAATCCACCCAACAAAAGAACAACAATCAACGATGTTTTAATCAAGTAAGATTTTGTTTTAAACCTGAAGAAATAAACAAAGGAATAAATAATCATTATGATGATATTCAATGCCAAACATACGAAAGCACTTCTTGTAGATATGATAGGAAGACAGAAACATATAGCAACAATAAGCACGCTTGCTATTATTTTCAACCATTTTTTATAACGGAACAGTGCATAATAAAGAAATGGCAGTTTGAACATAAGACAGACAGCAAAGATATTTTTATTTCCATAGCCACCGTTAATAGCCGGAATTTTCTTTGGATATGTTGCACAATCAAGATAATAATATGAAATAATACATGTTAGTACATTGACTACCGTAATAAGTATAGCACAATATACTATTATATGAAAGAGTTTAGGGTTGTTGTACAAAAGATTTATAACCACAAAAGCACAAACGAAAACCAAGAACCATCTATTTGTAACTGCTAAAGATTCCACTCCATTCAAAGACCATATTATAGAAAGAAGCATCCAAAGAATTAGAATACCAAATAGTTTCATTGTAGTGAAATTCAAAGGATTTATTATTTTACTATCATTTTTGAATACAGAGTAAACAATAAATCCTATTCCTATAATGTCAAATATAGACAAAAAGAAATGTCTCAAAGATGTTACATCATTGCACCACAAGGGTGGAAAAACTTGTAGGATAAACAAAAAAATTATCAGTCCTAAACATATAGGTTGCAAAAATATGGTTTTATTTTTCATAGTCTATAAAATATTTTTTTGCAAAGATACAAACTAAGACAAAAAATAATAGTAATTTTGTTACAAATATTTTTATTTAATTTTAAATTTGATTGTATGAAAATTCTTGTTACAGGTGCAAATGGACAACTTGGAATGAGTTTGCAGAGATTGAGTAAAGATTATCCTCATTCTTTTATTTTTGCAGACAGAAACAAGTTAAACATCTGCCAAAAAGAAGATGTAGAGAGTTTTATTGCAGAACAAAAACCAGATATTGTTATAAATGCAGCAGCATATACAGGAGTTGATAAAGCAGAAGATGAACAAGATTTTGCCTTTCTTGTAAATGCTGTGGCTGTAAAGTATTTAGCCGAAGCCTGTCAAAAGAATAATGTTCGTCTTATTCATATCTCTACGGATTATGTCTTTAATGGCAAACACTCAACACCTTATTCCACACAGGATATAACAGACCCAAAAGGAGTTTATGGAAAAACAAAATTAGAGGGTGAAAAACTTGCTTTGCAATATTGCGAAAGAACTAACATTATTCGTACTTCGTGGCTTTATTCTGAATATAGAAATAATTTTGTTAAAACAATGATAAGGTTAGGTAAAGAAAGGCCTTCTTTGAATGTTGTTTTTGACCAAACAGGGACGCCTTGCTATTGTGGAGATTTAGCAAAAGCGATTATGGTGCTTGCAGAGAATGAAAGCAATGAAAAACTCTTCCACTTCTCCAATGAAGGCGTTTGTTCGTGGTATGATTTTGCAAAAAAGATTATGAAGATTTGTCATTTGGATTGCAAGGTTCTACCTATTCTTAGCAAGGATTATCCTACAAAAGCCTCAAGACCAGAATATTCTGTATTGGATAAAAGTTTGATAAAAAAGACTTTGAATATAGAAATACCACATTGGGAAGAGGCTTTAGAAGAAATGTTAGTACGTAATAATTTTATATTGTAGTTTATGAAAAATTTATTGAAAACAGTCGGTGTATTATTGTTCTTTTCCTTGTTTTTATACAGTTGTACACCTATAAGGCAAACATCTCATCAGACTCCAAAGTCAGAAGATAAACCTACAAGGCAGGAGAACAACGTTTCCACAACTCAACCTAAGCCAAGAGATGAAAGGAATACAACCAATAATGATATTTATGTAGAAAGTATGAAATTTTTAAAGTCTTATGCTTCAGATATGACAGATTATTGTGTTACGTGGGTAGGAACACCTCATCGCATGGGAGGAACAACAAGAGAAGGTGTTGATTGTTCGGGGTTTGTTTGCAATGTTTATCAAGATGTATATGGTATAAAATTGCCACGAAATAGCGGAAAAATGGAACAAGAATGCGTTTTGCATTCAAATAAAAAGCAATTGAAAGAGGGTGATTTGATTTTCTTTGGCAAAAACAATGTAAATCACGTGGCTATCTTTATAAAAGATGATAAATTCGTGCATGCCTCCTCTTCAAAAGGCGTTATAGTTTCCTCTTTAGAAGAAAAGTATTGGAAAGAAAACTACAGGTCTTGTGGCCGACCAAAGAAATAATCTACCTCAACATAAATTCAACGAACTAAAACAAAATTACATTTTTCTAAAACAAAGAAAGAATTTTCTATCCCTTTGTTTTAATTTTGTAGAACTTTGTTTTAGAATTCTATCTCTTTGTTTTAGAAAATTAAAACAAAGTTTCATGAGAGTGAAATATGAAATAAGATGAAAAATTATTTTTCTCTATAGTGGGAAGGGTATTGACCTAAATTGTTATAAACGTATCTTGAAAAATATGCTTGTGAGGAGAAGCAGAAAATATCTGCAATATCCGAAAGGGAATATGAAGTATCCTTTAAATATCTTTGCAGTTCTATAACTGTAAATCTGTTTATCCAATAGTTTGCCGAAAAACCGCTAATCTGTTTGCAGGTTTGGGATAGATGTTTTGAACTTACGCACAGTTTATCTGCATAATAAGTCAAATCTCTATGCTGTTTATAGTCGCCATGTTCCAATAGGTTAAAGAATTTGCTTACCAAATCTGCCTGAATGGAGGATATGTTTTTATGACCTAAGGTTATGCGGTAGTGAAAATCAAAATAATCTATGAAAAGTGTCCTCAGAGAAGAGAGTAAAGCCTCTTGGTAAAAATTATGTTTTACATCGCTGAAACGAAATTCTACTTGTTGAAAATCGTTTTTGCAAATCTGTTGATGTTTCTTATCAAGAGGCATTACAGGATTATCTCTAAGAAATATAGTCCCTTTTACAGAATAGTTGTTGTCTGGATTGGCAAGAGAGATATATCTCTCTGATACATAAATAACAGTTACTGTAAAATCTTTTGAGGGTTGTACATCACTAACAAGTTTTGTTGCGATGAAAATAGCACTATCACCAGAGGTTATTTCTATATTCTTGCCATTGAAACATACTTCACAACTACCTTTATCACAATAGATATGTGCAATATAATCTTTTACCTTGTCTGTTCCTAAGGAGAAAAGGTGTTTTTCTATTATTACATCATTGAAACTTTCTTGCATAATAAGTGTTATGAAGATTTAAGAAAATTATTACTTAATTGTTATTATTTGGTTAAAGTTCTTAAAACTTCACGTATAGGGTCTGCATAGTGCTTTCCTACATTCGTTTCCGTAATGTTTAGTAGTGCAGATAACTGTTCAGGTGTTATACCTATATGAAGACATATAGCTATATGGCCCATTGCCATAGGTTCTACTCCTCCTAATGCTGCAAGCATACTTACTGTAAATAATTCACGGTCTTTGTATGATAGAATATCTCTTTCAAATATATCACAAAAAAGATGTTCTTTCAAAAAAGTATCTATTGTAGGTGCAAGCACAGCATAAGAAGCTTTTGGTGAATCTTTTGAAACACCAGATAGTTTTTCTAATATCTCTGCTCCACGAAGATATTTATCTCTTTTGTCCTCTATGTTTGAAACTTCTTTACCGTAATTATCCTTTATACCTTTTTGTTTTCTTTCTTTTAATAACTCATCTAATGTTGTTATAGCACGCAAAGAACGAGGAAAACCACAGTAAGCATAGGCCTGAACTAAAAATTCTTTCACTTCATTTACAGTCATACCATCTTCAAGGGCGTTTTCCAAAGCCTGTTTCAGCATATACAGATTGCCTTGTGCAGTATAGTTACCCATAGATACTATTGCTTTTTGTCTATTTGAAAGTACGCTGTTTTCTTTCTCAAACCTATCTTTTGCTTGTTTGCAAACCTTAAGATAATATTCATCTTCAACAGGTTCAAGCCAAGTAGTACCACCATGAACTTGTGGATTGCATTCTATGGCTATGTGAGCAAACCAAGAATCTGGTGCTGCTCCGTGCCAATGTTCTACATTAGGTTCTATTTCCACAACATCGCCCGGATAAAGTCTGCGTGCAGGCTCTCCTCTTTTTTGAAAATAACCTACACCTGCTGTTGCAACAAGCATTTGTCCGCCTGCATGTTTGTGCCAATTGTTTCTGCAAGATGGTTCAAAAGTAACATTGAACATAGGCACGTTAAGGGCTTTATTAAACGAAACAACAGACAAATAACTTTGACCTATAAAATACTTAGAAAAAGCATCATTCTTTTCTCCTAAAGCATAAGGTTGACGAAATTCTTTAGGATTTTGTGCATTCATAATATTCGTTGTCATAACCATTAAACTTATAAATATAAAAACTGCATTTATTTTTTTCATGGTTTTATTTGTTTAGTTTTAAATTTATTTTTCTTGATTTTTTCTTGCTGATAAATCCGTATGCATTACTAAAGGAATTCTGAATTATTATAGGGTTCATTGTAGGACCATACATATCTAAAAACTTACCTAAAGATGAAAGATAACCGTAAGCATTGTAGTCTATCTTACTAACTTCAAAAGCATATGGATAAGTATTTCTATCTTTGTAAGAAGCATATTCATAGGCTAACTTTATAATATATTTCTGTCCTCTGAACTTGTTGTTTGAGAAAACTCCAAAATGATTATATTTTTCATCTTCATCTCCAAAACTTACATTCAAGGCGTTTTCCATATATGCATCTGGGTGAGATTCATAAAGAACTTTAGGACAGGTTGCATCGTATGAATATATAGGTAGCGAAGGACGGAACATATAATAGTTATCTCCACCATCATCATTTATTTCTATATAAACGACCATATAGTCATCCCCTCCTATACGCTGTTTAGAAAGTCCTGTACTATCTATTTGTGGAGAAGAAATATCAAGTTTTAGTTTTTGTTCTACAGTAGGGTAATTGCTATGCTCTATTTTGAAATATATTTCATCATTATGTTGAGGTATATAATTAAAAACAATATTTTCATATTCGCCTTGTTTCTTCATTTCTTTTAATTGATTATTTACATAAAGAGAAACATTTGCATCATTTACAAACATATCTTTGGTAGATAAATTATATTTGTTTCTTTTTTGAGATTTAAAAATATCGTCATCAAAATCATAATAATCTTCATATAATCCTGGTTTTGCAGAATGCATAACAGCAAACTTTATACTATCATCTTCTTCTACAAAAGTAGAAAAGACAAACTTATCTTCTGGTAATTTTTCGTTGTAATCTATCTCGTATTCACACGAAGTAAAGACTACTAAAATCAAAATACTGATATATGCTATTTTTTTCATAATCTTCTATTCAAATTTAAAGGTATAAGAAATTGTTGGAATAATAGGCATAATGCTAATTGCTCTAAGTTTGTTTGGTTTGTTGGAAGTAAAGACAAAGAATGCGTTTTTATGATTTAAAGCATTATATACGTTAAGGCTCCAAATGATTTGTCCTTTCTTTGTCTTCTTTTTGTAATTTGTTCCCAAATCCAAACGTTGATAAGTCGGCATTTTAAAATTATTTCTATTTCCATATACATTGACAAGTTCAGGGTCTCTTTCAATAGAATAAGGATTGAAATAAACAGGATTGTAATACTGTGCCACAGGAACATTAGTTCTTGCACCAGAATTTATAACAAAAGCAAGGGTAATATCCCATTTTTCGTTTATATCCCAAGAAGCAACGGCGTTTAGTTGGTGTCTAACATCAAAACGGTCGTAAAATTCTTCTCCATTATTGATTTGTCCATCGGGATACTGTCTTTTTGACCACGAAAGAGTATAAGAAATCCAGCCTGTAATATCTCCAACATTTTTTTGCAAGTTAAACTCCACTCCATAGGCTTTTCCATTACCTTGAGATACTTTTTCTTCCCATTTTTCACTGTTGCTGAATGATGAAACACCGTCTTTATAATCTATAACATCATACAATTTTTTATAATACAGTTCTATACCTACATTTATTCCTTTTTTCAGTTGATAGAATGTACCAAAAGATATTTGTTTTGAAGAAATAGGTTTTATCTTATCTGTAACCGGAAGCCACAAATCTGTAGGCAAAGAGAACATACCATTAGATAACAAGTGTATGTTTTGATTCATTTCTGCATAACCTGCTTTGAAAGAAAGATTGTTTTTTAAAGAATATCTTGCAGATACTCTTGGTTGGAGAGAAAAATAAGATGTTCTCTCTACATTATAGTAATCACCATGCAAACCTAAACGTGCAGAAAAGTTTTCATTGAAAGTAAGCACATCTTCTGCATAAAAGACAAACTCATTAGCATTTTTGGTATTATCTACTTTATAAGGAGAGAAAGTGTGCTCGTTATTCTCCATTGAAAGCATTCTTGTAATTTCTGGAGTATAATGATGATAGATGTAATTAACTCCAAAATTGAATGTATTTACGTTATTCAAATAGTAAGTAAAGTTTTTCTTCAGCGTAAGGTCTTCTACACCAGAATTGAAATTAAATTCTGTATGATAAACATTTTTAGAGTTATTGTCTTGGTTAGTTTCTTCGTCATCGTATTTTGTATTTATTTTGCTTGAATACTTATTGAAAGAAAGAGATAAGTTTCCAAAAAGTTTAGATGAATACTGATGCCCCCAATCCAATGTTGTTATCATATTTCCCCAAGAAATATTGGCATCGGTATTTGAATAGTAATCATATTTGTATTCATCTGAGAAAGTATAACTATCATTCCCTTTATAGAAAGAAAGAGTGAGAGTATTCTTGTTATCAAATCTATGTTTTATTTTTGCATTCATATCATAGAAATGATAAGCAAAAGAATATTTATCATCGTCATCTTTGGTTGCATACCAAATAATAGGTTTCAACAATAAATCTAAATAAGTACGTCTGAAAGAAAAAGCAAATGTTGTCTTGTCTTTCCAAATAGGACCATCTACATTCACTTTCCCAGAAATAAGTCCTACAGATATATCTCCTTTTATTTTTTCGTTATTACCATCTTTGTTTCTAATATCCATAACAGATGACACTCTTCCTCCAAACTGTGCAGGAAAACCTCCTTTATAGAAATCTATATTTTTTATAGCCTCTGTGTTGAATGCGGAAATAAATCCCATCAAATGATTAGGATTATAAACCTCTATACCATCTATTAAGTAAAGGTTTTGGTCTGAATTTCCACCTCTAACATATAGACCTGTTGTTCCTTCTGTGCCAGATTTTACACCAGGAAGCATTTGAACAGCTTTCAACAAATCACTTTCTCCTGTAAGAGTTGGCATTTTTGTAACAATCTGAGGATTTATCTCTATCTTACCCGGCACAGGTTCAGTAATAAATCGTCTTTCTTTTTGTTCATCTCTAACTACTATTTCTTGCAAAACGGAAGAAGATTTGAGGTATATGTTTATGGTAGTATCTTTTTGTGAAGTTATTTCTATCTCTTGCTTCTCATAACCAACAAAAGACACTTCTAATTTGAGATTTTTGCTTGATGAGGAAAAGGAGTAAAACCCATAAACATTTGTAGTAGCACCTTTTTTGCTTACAGGGTCAAAAATTGTTGCACCTATAAGAGTTTCACCACTTGATTTGTCATACACATAACCACTTACAGTATATCTTTGTGCAAACGCATTAAAAATACAACAAACAAACAGTAATAATAACGTCAAATTTCTTTTTAACATCTGCTTTATAGATATTTACTAAATAATACTATAGTAATAAGATAACGGATATAACTCCTTTTTATTATATCCGTTACCAAAATGTATTTATAAAATAATATAGAAAAAAGTTATACTTTTCCTACCTTAGTTTTAGATGTTCAAATTCTTTTTGTGCAGAATGTTGATTGTATAATATATTATATACAGCCTCTACAATAGGAAGTTCAACTTTTATTTCTTTGTTCAGTTGATAAATTCCATTGACAGAATAATAACCTTCTGCTACCATATTCATTTCTACTTTCGCACTAAAAACAGAATAACCTTTTCCTATCATTTCACCAAAGGTTCTGTTTCTACTATGTTGAGAATAAGCGGTAACAAGTAAATCGCCCAAATAAACCAAATGTTTTATATCTCTTGTTTTAGGATTGACAGCATTTAGAAAGGCTTCCATTTCTTTTACAGCACTGCTTATAAGTACTGCAATATAATTATCTCCATAACCTAAACCAAAAGCAATACCTGCTGCAAGGGCGTATATGTTTTTCAATACACCTGCATATTCTATCCCTTCTATATCGTCAGATAGTACTGTGCAGACATACTCGCAACTTATAAGGTTTGCAATCTGCTGAGATAGTTCTCCATTTTCACTTCCACAGGTTAGGAAAGTTAGACGTTCCATAGCAATTTCTTCAGCATGAGAAGGACCACTAACAACAGCCTGAGAGGAATATGAAACATTGTATTTTTGTTTAAAGAATAAAGAAACTATACTATTGGTATTTGGTATCATTCCCTTAGTTGCTATAACTATCTTTTTGTCTTGCAACAAAGATGGTTCAACATTCTCAAAACTTTTCTCAACAAAAGCCGAAGGAATAACACAGAAGAGTATATCCGATTTGTTAATAATAGTGTTTATATCTGTAGATATTTCTATCTTTTCTTTTTTCAATTCACAAGAACTTAGAAAAAGAGGATTGTGTCCGTTATTTATCACACATTCTTTTATATTCTCTTCCCTTACCCACCAAAATAGTTTTTCTTGATTTTCACATAGGATTTTTACTATGGCAGTAGCCCAAGAGCCACTGCCCAATACCGCTATATTCATATTGTTTTTGGTGTTTATAAACCTAATACCTTACGACCTTGTTCAAAAACAACATCTACAGGTATTCCTGCTTGATTTATTTTGTCTAAATCTTTTTGAAGAACATCGCTTATTACAGCATTTTCTTTAGAATATTGTGCTGCTTTTTCATAGTCGCCCATTCCCTCCATTTCCAACAATAAAGCACTCCAGCCTTCTATTGCTTTTTTTGCTTTATCAAAGTTTATGGTATATATACCATCGTTGTCGCGGGTAAAGGCTCCTACTTTTTCAAAATAGTTGTAACACATTAGGTTTGCTCTTCCGTGTGCTTCTGCTGAACCAAAACGAATGGAACGGAACAATCCAGCAACAAAAGTAGCAATACATTGTTCTTCTGTTAGGTTTGTAACTTCTTTTCTCTTTATAAGTTCATTAACCATGTAAAGTCCCAAAACATCGGCTTTTGCTTCTTCGTATGCAGAGTATTCTCCTTGCAAAGCCTGTCTTACAGGTCCTTTTCCGGTTATAGTATTTTTTATTCCCAAACCGTGTGCTACTTCGTGGAACATAACATCTGAGAAGAAAGCATCAAAGTTTATAAGTTTCATTTGATTAGGATTGATAACCTGTTCAACTATTGGCACTACTATAGCATCAAATTTTGCTTTCATAGCGTTTTTTAGTTGCAATCTTCTTGAACCTTTTGCCAACTGAACTTTTTCATCGTTTGGTAAATTGATAGCTATGGTTTTTCCAGCAGCGTTACAATCACCTGCATAATAAAGAACATCATATACATTTAAATCAGATTCTGTTCCAGGCACTTCTTGTTTGAATTTTTCATCGCAAGGAAGACCTTTTTGCAAAGAAGGCAAAAGTTGAATGAACTTAGCCAAAGATTTACTCCAAACAGGGTCTTTCACTAAAACAAATGCTTCAAAAGAAGTTTTTAATCCAAATAATTCATCATCATAATTCTCTATAGGTCCTACAACAAAATCCAAGTTGGAGTCTTTCATATCCATCCATGCCATATCAGAAGCGAAATAGTTGTCAGTCTTCAATGCTTTTATTCTTTCAACAAGATATTTTTTCATACCCTCATTGTCGCATATTTCTATGGCTTTATTCAACAAAACAATGGCTTTGTCTATATCCTCTTTGTATTCTTCATAATAACCTTTGACAAAAAGTTTACCATTCTTATCTCTACGTATAACAGAATATTGAGAGTTTTTTCTTTCATCATTCAATTTGTTAAACTCTTCTTTTGTCATATCCTCAGGATAAAAAGTTACTCCGGGTGCTTTTGCTTTATAACCTTTTATAAAAGGTTTCCAATCGTTCATTCTATCCCAAAAACCATAGTTTATTTGAGCAAATTCATAATTCCAAAGGTCTGTAAGGTTATTTACTTCTCTCTTATCTCCGAAAGCCTGTTTCCAATAAATGTCGTCCATTATCTTGGCTACATCTATAAATATACCCAACATTTCTTTTTCGTTGTCTGATAGGAATGACAAATCCGTTGATAGTTTAACACTTGCGTATTGTTCTACTTTCTCTCTTGTAGTCATATTGTTTAAATTTTGAGCCTTTGTTGTGTATAATCCCACTACTGCAAGGCAAATTAAAATTGTTTTTTTCATAATTAGATAAAGTTTTTTACAATTATATTTCATAAGAAACAAATGCAAAATTACCTATTTTTTGTTAAAAAACCACATATTACTTGTATAAATATACTTTTTTGTGTCTGAAATACCTTAAAAATAAGTCTATTATCCTTGTAAAAAATAACAAAATACCATATTTATACACAAAAAACACATTACATAACCATAGAAAATAAAACAAAGAAAGAATTTTCTATCTCTTTGTTTCATTCTAACGAAACTTTGTTTTATTTTTCTAAAACAAAGAAATAGAATTCTAAAACAAAGTTCTACAAAATTAAAGCAAAGTTTCGTGAAAAGGTGTTTAAGAAAAAGTATTCTAACTTTTTTTACTTTTCTATCATAGTGCCATAATCGGCGAATGTTATCATAGCAACATCGCCTGCACTATCTCCATAAGCGTACAATGTATAGTTTTCTCTATCTGGTTCTTTTTCAAGCAAACGTCTTACTTTCTCTTCTCCGTAGCAGTTTTTACTCAGAAACTTTCCTGTAAGATTTCCTTGTTTATCTAATGCACTTTGTGTAGCCAAAACGTTGTCTATACCGTTTTTTATGCACCAATATTTTATCCATTCTTCGCCTCCAGCACTTATAACGTATATCTTATGACCTAAATCCTTATGATAGTTCAATTTATCTATAGTAGATTGTCTTAAAAATTTATCTATACACTCTGAAAACTTGTCTGCATATTCGCAAAAAAGACTGTATGGCATTCCTTTAAAGAAATAGGAAAAGATTTTTTGTTTTGCTTTGTAGTTAGGCATCAATTTAAACTTGTAAGCAAATATAAAAGGAACGCAAATCAAAACTCCAAAATAGAAAGACAACCTTGTATGAGTGAATTTTATAAACTCTGCAAAAGTATCTTTTGTAGTTATAGTTCCATCAAAATCAAATACAACAATAGTTCTTTTCATAAACGTTTAACAATAAATAATTATTACAAAGTTTATTATCCATAATAAGACACAAAGTTGAATAAACCTATCTTTTAGTAAGACTTTGCTTGGGTCTCCACTGTTTTTCTCTACTAAAGTTAGTTGTAAATACCTTATTATACCTGCCAAAACCCATATACTTGTAACATACAAATGTTGTGTATGAAATCTTTCCTGTACGTCTGCACTTAAGGTGTACATTATATAGCATACCATACATACAGCAGAGATTACAGTTATTACTTGATTAAGAAAAACAAGATTGTATTGCATAACACTTTTTCTTGGTGCTATTCCATCGGATGCAAATAAAACCAAATCATCTCTTCTTTTGCAAAAGGTAAGAAACAGTGCAAGAAGGAAGGTCATCATTATTATCCATTCGGATACAAATATATGACATGCAAACCCACCACAAAAAACTCTCATAACATAACCAACAGACACTATGAAAACATCTAAAACAGATATTTGTTTTAAATATACAGTATAAAGCAAATTAAGTATGAAATAAGATGAAAGTATAAGGTAGATTTGCGGTTTTGCATCTGATTCTATGCAAATAGGTAATAGGAAAGACAAAATCAAGCAAACAAACATACAAACATAAGCATAACTTGTTTTTAACTTGCCACTTGCAAGAGGTCTTTTGCATTTCTCGGGGTGAAGTGCATCTTTTTTTCTGTCTTTTATATCATTTAGACAGTATATGGAAGAAGAAAGTAAGCAAAACGTCACAAAAACAATAATAGCCTTAGTTATGTACTGCAATTGTAATATCTTGCCATCAAAAAACAAAGGCAAGAAAATGAAAAAGTTCTTATGCCATTGTCTTATTCTTAAAAGTTGTAATATATATTTGAAATTCTCCATCTTTAAAATTGTTTTTCTGTTCTTATTTCTGGTCCGTCAATATTCAATTTATAAGGTAATTCCTTTGTTTCTATAGTTTGTATCTTTCTTTTTTCAAGTTTGAAAAGGAAAGCATCGTTTCTGCTATCTATCTTTATGGGTTGAGATTTTTCCATCTCACTAAGATAATACTCAGTCTGTTTTGTGTTGTATTCTGCTCTTTTTACAACGTATTTCACCGTTATTACAAAATTTGCTATCATTAAAACCATAAGCAAATAGTTGATATACAGAGTACATTTCCTCTTATATTTTTCGTTATATAGCAAAGGAATACAAGCAAATAGCCAAAAGAAAGGTACATATCTTGCCCACCAACCAGAAGGTAAAACAAATAAGGAAACAAGTAATAATATTTCTGCAAAAATCAAAGAAAGATAAGCCTTCTTATTTCTTTTATCAGCAAGAAAGACAAGTAATAAACTAACGAAAAATACTTCTACTCCTATCATTCCAAAACCTCCCATTCTTATATCCGAAGTACTCAAATCGTATTTGTTTTGTTCCGTAATCTTTAATGGGTTTTGATACTCGTCCCTATTGCTTGGACGAGAAGATAATGATATAAAAACTTGCTCTACTCTGTTTTTGTCTTTTAGAACCTTAGGAGTAACGTAAGAAATTATATCAACCTTTTCTTTGCCTGCAAGAGGGTAAAGAATATGATGATGTTCTTTTATATTAGTAATATATGGGTTAAATCCAAAGACAAATACCCCTAAAATAACAGCAAATAAACTACAAGTAAAACCTCGTTTCAAAGTCTTAAAGTCTTGTTTCAAAATAAGCCTAACAGAATATAATATCAAAATGATTGTTATCCAAAAAGCACAATTTAGTTTGAAAGAAATAGACAACGCAAATAATACTCCTATAATGAATAGACTTTCTTTTCTTTTTTGTTCTAAAAAATATAGATTTATAAGTACGGAGCAGATAATTATGTATGTAGAGTAATCTATGTAGAAAGTAAAACATTGATAAGCAAAAACAGGACAGAATAACAAGCAAAAGTTTATCAACCATCTGATTACAGTTTTGCTATTGTTTAGAAAACTTTGTGTAAATCTTGCGATGAAACCCAAAAGAACAAAATTCAAAAGGAAGTTTATAGATTTGCCCATTTCCACATCGTTGAAAAGTGAACCAAGTATAGCAGACAGAGTTTCCATACCTTTAGGGTAATGATTAACCCAAAGATATGTTATCTCATTTGTTTGAGGAGCAGGAGTTGAAACAGGATTCCAACCATTCATAATAGCATATATACTTCTCTGATGATAGCATTGCCCATCGTAAGAATAATCGTAAAATAGCCCAGCAAGGAAATAAGAGATTATAAACAGCAAAGCAGTTAAAAGAAACGTGAAAACAAAATCTTTTAAATTACGTTTTAGTACAATAAATGAAAGACTTATGGTTGTGAAAGCGGATATAAAAAAGGAGTATTTTACTAAACTAATACCAAAAAACCAAGATATGCTTGTAATAAGATAGGATATAAAAAGAATACCTATTATTACAATAGCCGAATAGTAAAAATATGTGGAAAGACTCCTTTTCATACGTAAATTATTTATTAGTGTGCAAAGATAATAAAAAATTATATAGTTTAATGTAAATTCAGTGAAAGAAAATTTTATAATCTTTTTACCAAACTTGCTTTTGTTTTTACCACTCTTTGTTTGACAGAAATACAATGAAGAATGGTTGAAATTTTATTATAAAATATGAATTAGTTTTAAAGAAATATCATACAGAGAAAAAGAAAACAAATATTTTAATATACAAAAAATACTTAAAAAGTTTGTCAGAAATAAAAAAAGTTGTACTTTTGCAAAATGAAACGATGTGGTCTCTTGACCGAGTGGCTAGGTGCCGGTCTGCAAAACCGTTTACTCCAGTTCGAATCTGGAAGAGACCTCAAAGGGAGATAATTTTTAAAGATTATCTCCTTTATTTTTAAATAGTTATAACTTTTTTACAAAAATCCGCACACCACCTCCGCACCACAAGTCAAAAATAAGAACTTTTTTTAAAACAGACAGGACGACTTCTCAGCCGTCCTTGAAAAAATAAATAACCTCCATCAGTATCCTGTATTGAGATACTCTCTAATGGAATTGCAAAGATAATACTTTTTTTTCTAAAATATAAAAAGGACGGTAAAAAATACCGTCCCTGAAAAATAAAAAGATAAAATGATTTTATCTCCCTCTTTTTTATATCAATTTTTTAAAAACTCTAAACATTTTCATTGTTAGGTAACCTATGAGATAGGCAGACTGTTCGCCATCTTCTTTTACACCGTAATATTTACATATATGACTTTGCACGTGCTTCGCCTCGTGAATGATGGTATTGAAAAAATCCTCCTTGTTATCAGTCTTCCCAATTGCAACAATACTCAATCTCTTATCATAATCTGTCTGCGTAAATCCTTTAATCTTCTTATCTAATCGTATTTGATAAAAGACTATAACGTGCCAATATCTCTTTATGAAAATATCTTGCCTTATCACAACATTTCTTGCCAATCAATTGCAATACCTATATAAGACATATCAGCATACCAACGATTAAACACAATCCCGTCATAACCGTCAGGGTCATCTATAACATCCTTTATATATCTTGCCAAATGTGTTTCATCTGGAATACTTGAACCCAAATAATCTGCCTTACACATATTAGCAACATATACGTAATCATATAGTTGGTTGTTTTGTAATTCTATCCCTTGCGTCTTCAACAATGTATCTACCTGTTCTCTTGTATAAGGAGTAATGTTTCCATTTTTGTCTTTCATTTTGCTCACGGCGAAATCGCATAATTTTTTGGAGAAGTGCGGACCATTGTATCTTTTATAATTTATCATACTTTCAGGTATTCTGTCATATTTTGTCAAGTTTTCTCTTTCCATCTTATATATTTTTTTAAGAATGTAGGAGTAAAGAAATAAGAATACCCCTACATTCAGTGTTAATACTAATAACGTCTATAATCGTAGCGTCCGCCATGATAAGAACGGTCTTCTCTATACATACGGTCAGAATCATCACGATACATACGGTCATAACCTCTATAACCTCTATCATAGCGATAATTTTCTTCTCCGTATTGTTCGTGCATTTCTTCTACAGTGTCTTCAAGTTCTTCAACTAAATCGCACACGTGCTTCTTTGCCTTGTGTGCTTTCTCCATTAGTTCCGAAACATCTGTCTTACTTCTTAATACTATTATTCCCATTGCTATTGCTGTTTTTATTGTTTGCTGACAAAGCAGAAATAATACTATCCAACTTTGAATCCAATCCTCCTACCCTTGTATATAAGTCCGATATAGCAGTATCTCTGTCTGATTCTTTCGCATATTGAGGACTTAATTGTTTTAACACTTCATTATATTGTTTAATATTGTTTTTGTATTTATCTATATTATTTACAATATCTTTGCTTGCTTGCAATAATCCCTCCGCTTGAGCAATCATTATTTCCTTATTCTCTGTAATAAGAAAATCATTTGTTTTAGCCAACGTACTGTTAGCAGGAATGCCCTCTATTGTAGTACTTTTACCATTAAGATTGACTCTTAATGTAAGAAATGAACCCATATTCTGCATTCCTACTTGATAGGGATTAGTAGTATTATTATAAGATACGTTTTCTACCGTACCAACACTATATTTAATACTATCATTCAAACTTAATATATGTATTAAACTGCCTTGACTTAAATTTGCAAACATTGTTATTAAATTTTTTAATTTGTTATTACTTTATTCTTCGCCTACTGTATCATTTGTTGATACTCTTGCTATTGTAGTAGGTATCTGTGTTGTCATCAACTGCATTAAATTCGCACTCTTATCGTAGAATATCAAGTATATTCCAGGTCCAGGAACTTGTGCTACAGTTATAGGAGTACCACCTACATTTGTCAATCCTTGTATAAAACCATTGGAAGAAAAGACAATAGGTAGGGTAGTAGTCGTTCCATCAGGTATTGCCTGATTTAATCTGAACAACATAAGACCTTGATTTCTCAAAAATCTAAAACTTCTATTAGTTAATGTTAGTACAACATTATCATCAGTAACAGTTATAGAACTTGTTTCCATCATAGGCAAACCGTTTATGTTGCTGAAATTATTTGGAAAAAACGTACTCATATCACTACCCTCCTATTTATTAGTTCCAAAAGTTCTGATTCCAACCATTATTCCAGCCGTAGAAACCTCCCATATAAGGAGTATTATTTACCGCTGTAATATTTGGATATTGTACAGGAACAGTGTTAGGTTGTTTATTTGCAATTTCATTGACTTT
>JAFUGA010000063.1 GCA_017469625.1 Bacteroidales bacterium | reverse complement strand
CAAAGAATCCGCCAAAGCACAAGCCTCGGAAATCATATCCTTGGGTCTAATATCTGAAAATGAAGGTCCTGTGGCTCCATAGTAAGCCATATCGTGAGAAAGCATAAAAGGGCCTACCACGGTAGGAATAAGCCTAAGTTGACCAAAAGAATTATCGTAATAATACTCTCTTACACTACCCGTTGCTCCGTTGTTGGTGTAACCACTATCGGCTACCATGCTCTGAAAGTCTGCCTGAGTGAAAGTAAATGGTCTATCCTGAAAACCCACCAAAATGACCAAAAGAGGATTATCACCTGTAGTAGGATAGTTGGAGTCCAAGATTTTGTACTGTGGTCTTCTGTTCTGCCGTTGTGAAGCAGAAAAATTGAGATTCTTTTCTACAGAAGAAAGAAAAGCATTTTCTTCTTGGGTTCTCTGTGCAGGGTTGCAAGCCAAAACGTTAGAAACTACCATATTGTTTTCTTTGTCCAAAATGGCATAATAATAATCTCCGTCCTCTTGTGGTAATAGAGTGTAACCATCTATAGTCCTTGCGAAAGATAGCCATTCATCGCCTATAAGATAAAAATCCAAAATACGTCTATCTTTCTGTATTCGTGTCATAAGCACGTTTTCGGCTGGCACAGCAAAAAGATTTGTTACCCAACCTATAAGTACAAGTACTATAACTAATCTGTAATAAAAGCGTTTCATAAGTTTTTATGTGTTTATAAATTTTTGTTCTTTTATATTAAAATTTCTGTTTTTTATAATAATTTATTTAATTTTCTATTCTTTTATTTTATAGTTCTAAAATTATATATTTCTCTTTTATAATCAATTATTTACCCCCATATATCTTTACTCTTTTTTCTTATATTTGTATAAACCTATTTGTAGTTTATAGTTCATTTTTTAACATTTTTCTTTCTATTTAACATTCTTTTCACTTTAAAACAAATTCCTTTTGTTCTACCTTTTGAAAACAAAGTTTTATTTTTCTATAATCAAATTCTATGCCTATAGAATAAAGTTTTATTTTCACAGAACGAAGTTCTACTATCGTAAAACAAAGAAAGAATTTTCTAAAACTTTGTTTTATTTTTGTAGAATAAGGTTTTATTTTCACAGAACGAAGTTCTACTATCATAAAACAAAGAAAGAATTTTCTAAAACTTTGTTTTAATTTCGTAGAACTTTGTTTTAGAATTCTGAAACAAAGTTTCACTATTCTAAAACTAAAATGCAAAAGTACAAAAAAAGATTATACCCTGCAAAAATCTTATAAGACAATTGAATAACAAAAAAAAAGGGTGTAACCCTTGTGTTACACCCTTATAAAAAATTTCTTTAAAAATCTACTATTTATTTACAACCAATTTAGTTGTAGTAGCAGTACCATTAACATTCAAAGTACAGAAATATGTTCCGTTTTCTAATCCAGCAACGTTTATATCTGCTATGTTAGCAATACCTGCTTCTTTCATACCTTCAGGTCTTGTATAAACAACTCTTCCCATAAGGTCTGTAACTGTGATAGTAGCTTCACCTCTTTGAGCAAGTACGTAACTTACACTTACTTGAGAAGTTGCAGGGTTTGGATAAATGTTGATAGAAGAATTTTCTTTATTAGCATCTTTTATGGAAGCTGCTTCAGGAGAAATTATCAAACGAATCATAGGAGCACAATATTCTGAAATAGATGCTGACATATAACTACCACCCCAACTGTATGTATAGTTAGTACTCTGACCAGGGTTGAATACTAATAAGTTCAAATTAGAACCTGTGCTAAATCTATCCCAACGAGAATAATCTTGACCTACTAAGAAACGTCCATTTTCTACCAATTCGTAGCAAGCATAATAAGTTTTACCTGCTTCTATAGGAGTAGCACCATAAGTGTATTCAAGGTATATTTTATTGTATGCTCTTGATGTTCCACCATTATTTAATTGTCTTTCTGTTTCATACATAGCTTCACCTTCTCCTGGAGTTGCAGAATTATTCAAATAAGCATCAGTAACTGTGAAGTCAAATGATTCTACTGCATTACCATCTTCATCAACTGCTGTAGTAACAAATTCATCGTAGGTCTGTGCTTCTGGATTTGATACCATCAAAGAAGCCTTGATAACAGGATTGTTACGACATGAGTCCATAGCAGGAACAAGTTCTACACCACGTGCATACATAGGAGTTTCTAATTCTCCAGCTGTGTAACCAACACATACTTTATAACCAGCAGTTCTATAATTTGCTTTACTTGTTGTATAACCTTGCTCATTAATACCACAAGTATATCCACCTGCAAAATTAACCAAAGCATTCATATCTCTACCCCAACGATAGTGGTTAGGTATAGTAACAGATTCACCTTCTACTACGTAGTCAATAGTATCTACTTCTATGCTATTTTGCTCTTGTGTTACTGCATCTACATAAGTCATATAAGTTCTTACAAGATATGTAGCTTCTTCTGCATCTACATACTGAGGAGCAGAATATGCTGATAGATTGTATTCCTGTCTATAAACTCTTAGAGTATCTCCACCTTGAAGAAAAGAACCTAGATATGGATATTGGCTTAAAAACAATTTTGCTGTGTCTGGAGTTTCGCTCTGTCCTTTCAATGTATAAACATATGATGTATTATCTTCGTTACGAGATACCGCTTGGAATTCAGAAACCAATGTTATGTTTGCTAATGAATCTACACCTGTGTTAGCAACTATTCTTTGTCTGTAGAATTCGTCTGGTGTTAGACCAGCAGGTATCATACTGTATGCATTTACATATTCTGATGCAGCATCTCCATAAGATACAAGTCTTGTTGCTGGAGTTTCTGAATAAGAAATATTGTCTATCATCCAGAAATAACCATTTGTCATGTCTTGTGCTGGAGAATAGTAACGAATACGGAAATAAGTCATTTCGTTAGGAGTTGTAGAAATAACAGGGATAGTTGTTCCGTTAGGAATATGAACTGTAGTCCAAGCACGAGATATTTCGTTAGTACCTAACTGAATATTTCTTGTGTGGAACTCTATAGAGTCATAAGTTGTGAAGTTTGCATCGTGGCTCCAATCAATGAAATATCTATCTTGATTGAAACGTTGTGTGTATTCACCAAAGTTAATATCTATTCCAGCCATTCCATATGTAGAAACAGGGGTTGTTGCTTTTATCCAAGCATTGAAAGTTGTGTTTTGTGCATTGTCTTGAGCACCTAAAGGGCATATCAATGCTAAACCATTCTCTGCAGATAAACCTACTTGATCGTAGGAGCAAAACCAAGTATTTTTCCATGCAACACTATTTGTCATTTGCATAAATGTTACAAAGAAATAATAAGTTTCTTCTGGTATAGAGTTAGTATCTGGCTGCAAAACCCAATGCCAGTCTGTAGCAGTATGGTTTGCCATAGTACCAAACTCATATGTAGAAGCGTCAGAAAAATCTATAAGGTCAATTGCTCCTTCTGGTGCTGCCTTTACAGATTTAGCAATTCTGGAATCTTTTGCTCCTGCTACTTTTTGAGCACCGTTCTTCATTATTTTCATCGGTGCAACATCAATATCTTTGTTATTGGCTACATTATTTACTTGAGCAAAAGCACAAGTTGAAGCCATAAACAAAGCAATTGCTAATAATGTTTTTTTCATTTTTGTGTTTTTTTTTAATTTGTGTTTATTTTATTTTCTTTTTTCTTATTTTTCAAGTTGCAAATATAAGTATTTTTTTCTAAATGAAAAGAAAAAAATTGTTTTTTCTCGTTTCACAGTCTTTTTTATGCTGATTTGAACATAATTTATGACCAAAAGAATAAAAGGTTTTATACACTTGCAACCAAAGAGTTATAAGAGAAAACTATATTATAAAGAAATCTTTAGTCCTATAGATGCTCCCAAATATACAAGTCCGTTATAATTATAGCTTAAGTTATCATTCTCTGAGTAAGATACTTTCATATAATTGTAATATGGAGTAAGTACATTAAGATTTACAGCAAACATATTGTTTATTCTGTAATCAAAAGAAAGAATATTCAGTCCTGCACGTACATTGTAATGATTATATTTTCCTACACCTAAATCCAAATCCTTTGAACCATAACCCAAAGTAACATAAAGATTAGGTGTCCAATAGAAATTGCTACCCAACTGCATTTGATAAGTTAATCTTGGTGTAAGTGTAAATAGATTAACTTCGTAGTTTGAATTGTCTGCATTAAGAATAGAATAACCTAATGTACCTCCCAAATAAAGGTCTTCGGCTATAAGCATGTTGTATCCTACAGAAAGATTTTTGATTTGAAAATCAAGGTCTGAATCATAAGTGTTATCTTGTGAATAACCGAAATTAACATCAAAATAACTTCTTTGTGCCATTGCAGTTGTTCCCATAAGAACCAACGCAACCATAGTTAGAAATATTTTTTTCATCTTTTACAAGTGCTTAGTTATATTCCATTAAGCCCATCGGATTTTAAATTGTTTTATGTTTTTACTTTTTATTCTCTTATTCTTTTGTGAAAACTCAATTTTTGTGCCAAAATATATTTTCTATATATAATAATGTATAGAAACAAGGTTTTGTTATTGTTTTATATCTTTTATATCTACCAATTTATTTACTATAGCGTATATAGTAAGACCAGAAGGTGAATGAATATCAAGTTTCTTTGCTATGTTGCGTCTATGAGTTGTAACCGTATTGACAGAAATAAACAGTTTATCTGCTATTTCCTTATTTGTCAAACCTTTTACTACGTATGTTATAAGTTCTTTTTCTCTTTCTGTAAGTTGTTCTGAAAAAACTTCTTCTTCGGTTTCAAATCCTAATTTTTCACCGTTTTTTATTCTTTCTTCCAACTTTTTTACCTCTGGAATAAATACGTATTTTTCTAAAGCACAATGTTTGATTAAATCCTCTTCAAATATAAATATATCATAGAGAACCGAGTTTATCATATTGTTTGTACTATCTGAATCGTAGTATTTTATCATTATGTTTTTCAATTCGCCCAACTTTTGCTCTTGTGGGCTTCTGTGAATAACACTCATTTCAAACGATATTGGCTTTATCTTTTTTCCCATGAGCAAAGCATCTACATAAGGAAAAACATTCTCTTCCTCTTTATTCATATGCTTTCTTAATTCTGTGCAGTACTCATCGTAAAACTTTATTATAAGGAATGAAATATCATTATTGGTAGAAAAACCTAATGCTTCTATAAGTTTTCTTCTTATGAATGGCAAAAGAAAATCTAAATAATAGGAATGTGCTTTATGCAAATACTCACTTAATGTTTTTATGTTGATGTGGTAGGTAGTGTTTAAAGTGCTTGTAGTGTCTTTAGAGAAATTGACAACTGCAAGAAAAGTTTCGCAATCCACGTTGTTTTCTTCGCAAACCTGCTCTATAGTTTTATCTCCAAAACCTAAAGGAAGAGAAAACCTTGCCATAACTTGCAACAAACTATAATCGCTGCAAACCATTTCATAAAGTTTATCCTCTTTTACATATTTATCTATCATAGTATCTCAATTAAATTTTTGCAAAGATAAAGCATTTTTTTCACATTCAAACTACAAAAAATACTTTCCAAATACTCAGATGTGAGTATTTTTGATTGAACAAATTTCATTATTATAGAGTATTGTCTATGTTAAAAAAGTGGTATAATTTTGCAAAACGAATTAAAAATAATATGATATTATCCGAATTACATACAGGGGGAAAGGCTGTTATAGCAAAGGTATCGGGACACGGTGCTTTTAGAAAAAGAATCATTGAGATGGGATTCATAAAAGGAATAGAAGTTGAGTCCATTCTTAATGCTCCTTTGAAAGACCCTATTAAGTATAGGATAATGAATTTTGAAGTTTCCCTTAGAAGAGAAGACGCAGCAAGGATAGAAGTTGTTACAAAACAAGAAGCAACTCTATGGAAAGAAGACCGTAATTTAGTTTCACCTATAGAAGAAGGAGATTTTACTCAGAGTGTTAAAGAATTGGTAGAAATAAAAAGCAAAACTATAAACGTTGCTTTAGTAGGTAATCCAAACTGTGGCAAGACTTCTATTTTCAATGTAGCAGCTCACGCACATGAAAGAGTAGGAAACTACAGTGGAGTAACGGTAGATGAAAAGGTAGGAACGTTCAAGTTCAATGGTTATAAGTTTAACCTTACCGATTTACCAGGAACATATTCTTTGAGTGCATATTCACCAGAAGAACTTTACGTAAGAAAACACCTTACTGAGAAATCACCGGATATTATTCTTAATGTAGTAGATTCTTCCAATATAGAAAGAAACCTATATCTTACTACCCAAATAATAGATATGGATATTCGTTGCGTTATAGCAATGAATATGTTTGACGAATTGCGTTCCAGCGGAGATAAATTGGACTATAACACTCTTGGAAACTTGATAGGAGTACCTATTGTGCCTACTGTGGGTAGAACAGGTGAAGGAATAAATAATCTTTTCCAAAGAATAATAGATGTTTATGAGGGAAAAGATAATGTTTCTCATCATATTCATATAAATCATGGCTTAGAGATAGAAGAGCAAATAAAGACTTTGAGGGACAAAATCTATCAAGCAGGTTTGTATGATAAGATGTCCACAAGATTTTTGAGTATAAAACTTTTGGAAAACGATACTCAGATAGAGTCTATTATAAAGAATAATGACAAGGGAGCAGAAATACTTAAAACAAGAAATGAGATAAAGAATTCTTGGTTTAAGAAAAACAAAACAGATATAGAAGCCTCTATAACCGATGCAAAATATAGTTTTATAAGAGGTGCTTTAAGAGAAGTTTATCAAAAAAACAACGAACACAAAGCAAACCAACTTACAGACGCTATAGATTCTATAGTTACACATAAATATTTGGGTTATCCTGTTTTCTTGTTGTTTATGTTCATTACTTTTTATGCTACATTTGCTATAGGACAATATCCTATGGATTGGATAGATTCCTTGTTTGCTTGGTTAGGAGACGTAATAGGAAACAATATGCAGGAAGGTCCTCTTAAAAGTCTTATGGTAGATGGTATAATAGGAGGAGTAGGAAGTGTAATAGTATTCTTGCCAAACATACTTATACTTTATCTTTTTATCTCTTTTATGGAAGATAGTGGCTATATGGCAAGGACGGCTTTTATTATGGACAAGATAATGCATACCATGGGTTTGCACGGTAAAAGTTTCATTCCTATGATAATGGGATTTGGTTGCAACATTCCTGCTATTATGGCTACCAGAACTATAGAAGACAGAAAAAGTCGTTTGATTACTATGCTTATTATACCGCTTATGTCCTGCAGTGCAAGGATTCCTGTTTATCTTATCCTTGTAGGAGCATTCTTTTCTGAATATGCAGCATTTGTTCTTTTAGGTTTGTATGTTTTAGGTATGGTAATGTCGGTTATTTTAGCAAAAGTATTTTCTAAGTTCTTCGTAAAAGGCGAAAGTACTCCTTTTGTTATGGAATTGCCTCCTTATCGTATGCCAACGGTTAAAAGTGTTGTAAGACACTCTTGGGAAAAGGGAAAACAATATCTAAAAAAAATGGGTACTGTTATATTAGGTGCTTCTATTATTGTATGGGCTTTGGGATATTTTCCTAATCATGATGCCTATTCAAACCCGAAAACACAAATGGAAAACTCATATATGGGAAAATTAGGTAAGACCATAGAACCTGTACTTGCTCCTTGTGGAATGGATTGGCGACAAAGTGTTTCTATACTTACAGGTGTTGCTGCCAAAGAAATAGTAGCCAGCACTATGGGTGTGCTTTATTCTTCATCTGAAGAGGCAAGCGAGGTAGCAGAACTTGATGTAAGTAGCGATGAAGGTGAATTGAGAATATCAAAATATGTAAAAAATAATATGACTCCTATAAGTGCAGCCGCTATGCTTGTGTTCGTGCTTTTGTATGTACCATGTATTCCGGGTGTTGTAGCGATAAAAGGAGAAACAGGCAAATGGAAATGGGCTTTGTTCGTCATTTCATACACTATAATCCTTGCTTGGATAATGTCTTTTGCAGTTTTTCAAATAGGAAGTCTTATTGTATAACGCACAAAAAACGCACAAAAAATGGCACAATATATTATAGTAATTCTGATACTTGCTGTTGTAGGTTACTTTACAATAAGAAAAATTGTGAAGATGTTTCAAGGCAAAAACAAAGGTTGTAACTGTGGTTCGTGTTGTGCAAATGGGAAGTGTCATTGTAAAGATTGAAAAATTTTATATACGCCATATAAAGTTTATTATAATTGTTCCTTAAATACTTTGAGCCGAACTTGTTGAGATAACAACCATTCGGCTTTTTTTATTTCACTTTTCTAAAATGTTTTTTTGGTATAAATTTCTACCTCCTCACCTAAACACTATCAAACTTTTATCTAATTTTTCTTTTTCTAAACTTTAAAACCATAAAAACTTACTATAATCTTATCTTTCTTCACCTAAACAGTACAAAAAACTTATATTAGTCCACTACTTCTCAAATACTCAAAAAGAAAATAGCATAAGAACACTTTATTTTTTCACTTCTCAAATACAAAATTTTGTTTCAATCCTCCTATCCTTATACTTTATACTCCTAACAACTAATGCAAATTCTCATCTTCTTCACCTCAATAACATTAAAAATTGAATTACTCCCCTACCCCCCAACTTCGCTACCTTAAGACACTGTAATATTTCCCCTATCTCTTCACCTTACCAGCATAAGAAATACACTAAAATCCCTCTCTTTTTATTCTATTTTCCTATATTTTCGCTTTATAAGGACAAAATTTTATTATGAGGTAGGAAAGTGGAAATTTAGAACAGTTTCATAGTGTTTAATTTTTCTAAAACAAAGTTTTAGAGTTTAAAAAGTAGCATTTTAGAACAATAATAAACGATTTTAGAATAACGAGTAGTACTTTTAGAACACTATATTTTCATTCTATTTTTCTAACTCTTTACTTTAATTTTACGAAACTTCGTTTTAATTTCATAGAACTTCGTTTTAATTTTCTAAAACTTGATTCTATTTTCACGAAACGAAGTTTTAGAATTCTATCTCTTTGTTTTAATTTTGTAGAACTTTGTTTTAGAAAATTCTTTCTTTGTTTTAGAATGTCGTTTAAGAAAGAAAATTTTGCAATAAAAAAAGAGTGCCGATTTTTCGGCACTCTGAATTAAGTATGAATCGAATAATCAAATTATTTCTTGTGTGAAGCATAGTAATTCATCAAACAACCGTCTGCAAGTATTTCTCTTTCGTCTGCAGTTAGGTTTTCAAAGAATAGATGTATGTCTTTAACACCGTCTTTTGTGATAACTTTTGCATCTATTTCTTCTTTGCCCTCAAGGATTGCTTTACGTATACCTTCAATATAAACAAAATCGCCTACATTGTAATCAAAAGCAGTATCTTTTGAAATAGTAAATGGAACGATACCCCAATTGATACAGTTTGAACGATAACGTTTTGTTGCATATTCATAACAGATGTTTGCATCTCCACCAAGTACTTTTTGACAAGAAGCAGCTTGTTCTCTGGCTGAACCATCACCTGGTTTGTTTGCAAATACGCAAGAACCAAAAGAAGTATTCTCTGCTTTTGCACCTACTTTTGCTAATGCATCTGCAACATGTTGAGGAGTTTTTCCTGCTCTTCTTTCAAGGTCTTCACTTTGTATTCTCTTAGATGTGCCAACATATTCAGGGACTCTTCTTGATAGAGCGAACTCTGAAAGTTTCAATGGATTAGAACGATATGATGAAGTTTCACCTGAAGGTATCAACTCGTCTGTTGTTGTAACAGGGTCGTGGATAACAGCAGCAAGTTCTACTAACATATTGTCTTGCATTGGGTACATCTTAGGCCAGTCTTTGATATTTGGACCATAACGCAATTCCTGTGAAGCATCTGCTTTGCCAAATCCTTGATAAACTCGTTTTTCATAAACTTTAGGGTCGTATTTGTAACCTTCATAGTTTACATCGTAGTCTATATCTGTTGCAGCTGTGATAACACCACCATTAGCAGCAGTAGCAGCAATACTTCTTGCGTCCATCAAAGCGACAAGTGAAAGTTGACCTTGTCCTGGTTTAGAACCTTCACGGTTAGGGAAGTTTCTGGTTGTATGACGTATAGAGAAACCGTTGTTTGATGGTACATCACCAGCACCGAAGCAAGGACCACAGAATGCAGGTTTGATTGCAACACCAGCTTCCAATAAATCCTCTGCTATATGTGAGCGTGTAGCAGCCAAATATACAGGAACACTTTGTGGATATGCACTTGCAGTGAAGTATCCGTTGCCTGTAGATTTGTCTTTCAAAATAGCAGCAGCTGCTGCTAAGTTATCGTATGTTCCACCTGCACAACCTGCGATGATACCTTGGTCAGCCAAAACTTTACCATCTTTTATCTTGCTTACAAGGTCTATTTCTATCTTATCGCCAAAACGTTTTTTAGAATCTTCTTCAACTTCTCTAAGTATCTTTTCTGGATTTGCTTGAAGTTCATGAATAGTGTATGCGTTAGATGGGTGATAAGGAAGAGCAATCATTGATTCTTGTTTAGAAAGGTCTATCTTTATCATGCTATCATAATATGCAACTTTTCCAGGACGCAATTCTTTGTAGTCTTCTGGACGATTGTGCATCTTATAATAATTATGTACTTCTTCATCTGTTACCCATATGGATGACAAACAAGTAGTTTCTGTTGTCATTACTTCTATACCGTTACGGAAATCTATAGGTAGGTTTTTAACTCCAGGTCCTGCAAATTCCAATACTTTATTCTTAACGAAACCATTTTCAAATGTTGCTTTAACTAAAGATATTGCAACGTCATGAGGACCTATACCTTTTCTTGGAGAGCCTTCCAACCAAACAAGAACAACTTCTGGTGCGTTGATGTCCCAAGTGTTTTCCAACAATTGTTTTACTAATTCACCACCACCTTCACCTACTCCCATATTACCAAGAGAACCGTAACGAGTGTGAGAATCTGAACCAAGTATCATATTACCACATTTTGCCATTGCTTCACGTGCATATTGGTGAATAACGGCTTGGTTTGTAGGAACAAAGATACCACCATATTTTTTAGCAGCAGAAAGACCGAAAACGTGGTCGTCTTCATTTATTGTACCACCTACTGCACATAAAGAGTTGTGGCAGTTTGTCATTCCATAAGGAATAGGGAATTTTTCCAAACCACTTGCTCTGGCTGTTTGGATTATACCTACGTAAGTTATATCATGCGAAATAAGAGCGTCAAATTTTATACGCATCTTTTTTCCTTTGCTGTGGTCTACATCGTGAGAACGAAGTATACCGTAAGTAATTGTATTTTCTCTGGCTTCATCAGCAGAAATATTTGCTGAATCTACGATTTTTTCACCATCAAGAAGATAAACTCCTTTGTTGATAAGTTCTACCATTTCTTTTTTGTTTTTTATAATTTTGTTTTAAATCTTTTTCTTTTAAAGAATAACGTCTGCAAAAGTACAAAGTTTTTTTCTAATTATACTATTTTGTAGGTATTTTATTTTAAAAAAGTTATCTAATAAGAAATCTTTACTCTCTTTATTTCAATATACTATCGGCGAAAATAGTAAGTGAGAGCATATCTGCTGCACCTCCAGGAGATATGTTTTCTTTTACGAACTCTCTATTAAGTTTTTCCAATGCAAAAACACTAAAATCCTTTAAAAGTTCTTCAGCTTGTAGTTTTACTTTCTTCACCGAAAGTTCTCCTTTTCTATAATATATATTTGTATCATCTAAAAAAGTCATTATATACAAAAGAGTTTTATGCACTCCATAGTTTTCGTTTTTCACTTCTTTATAATATGGCAACCAATATTGAAACAACTCTGGGTAAGCATTGACAGCGTTTAATAAAGCACCGTTTATCTTATGTGTATTCAAAACCTCGCTTCCGTGAGTATTGTTTGGTGTTGGCAATTGTTTAGCAAGGAAAGATATTATCTCTCTTATATCCTCTGCTTTTATATTTCCTATACCTTTATTATAATAAAGAAAAGATGTAGCACAGACAAAAAGTCCCATAGAGAACAATGCTCCTTTGTGAGTATTAACTCCGCCTGTTGTTTTCATCATAGAATTTTCTGCCTCTATACCTAATTGTTGTATATCTTGTATAGGTGGCAAGTCTTTTTTGAAACATAAAACGGCAAACTTAGAAAAATATTCGTGCAAGGTCTTTATACTCCTACACATCAAAGAATAATCCATATCTGTGTGGGCTCCGTTGTCTTGTTTATCTACAAGACCTGGTTTAGGTGTAGTGTCAAGTTCTTTTTGTAAAGATAAAGTAGCACAAAAAGAAATAATATAAGGAATAGTTGAAGTATAAGCGTATTCACATGCAGAAGGAATATCAAAGTTTAAAAGTTTATCTCTTAAAAATGTAGCACTAACAACGTTATTCTTTACTTCCAAACGTGGTACTTCTACAAAAGAAATAGAATTTTTGGTTAAAATTTCTCTCATCAATGCATTATACCTACAAGTGAGTATATCCTTTGGTTCGGTACCTGCAAATCTTACACTAATATTTAATGACGGTGCTATATGCTTTATAAACAAATCCAAATCTAATGATATTTGAGTATCGGTAGCATCATCTATGGTTTTCAAAAAATATGTTGGAAAAGTAGCACTTGATATTTGATAAGCACTTCCTTTACATACTATAACGTTATCTAAATCCTCCGTTCCCTTTTCTATCATCGCTTTTCTTTCATCATAAGAGAACAAAGACTTATTTTCTTTTACTATTATTATATATAGATTATCTACTTGTTTGCTTGCTTGTTCTATCAAATATCTATGACCTATGGTAAAAGGGTTTGCATTCATAACTATGCAACCATTTTTTCCTTCTCCCCTTAGCGAAGAAAGATACTTGCAATATTCTTTCAACCCATTACCATTTTCTAATAGTATAGCCTTTTCTGCTTGTGCCAAAGTGTGAAAAGCAAGGCTTTCAAAAATATCTTTATTCTTTGGTTTAGTAAAAACTTTCACAGAAGAATAACCTCTATTCAGTGCAGTAGTATAAAGATGTGAAATAAGTTTCATACCAAGTCCTGTATCCTGTAGTTCATTGCTGATGGCTATACATTTAATAACGTCTTTGTTTAACCCACCTACACCAAACAGTTGGTCATCTGACAAAGCAAAAATACCAACATAATAATCTACCTCATCTAATCGCAATTCAAAGGTTTGAAGAAAATTCTCTACCTTTTGCTTTGAAGATTTTAGACTCAAAGGTATCTCTCTTATCTCAAAATTTTGCTGGAATGTATCTAACATATATTATATTCGTCTATCATTTGTTGTATTTTGCTGTGCAGTTCTTCTTGTGTGTGAGTAAAATTTCGCATACAAAAACGAGATTCTTCTCCACAGATAAGACACTTGCGAGGAGGTAATCCTATATCTTTTCTTGAGATAGGCACACCGTCTGAGTTTATAACGTCTATATCAAACAAACGTCCCAAAGGGTGAGATTCTTCTATGGAGCAAAGAATCTTTTTTACATCTGTTTTTTCTTTGTCTATGATAATATACGCCTCAAATCCTGTCTGCAAATCTCTTTGTTCATAAAAAACTATCTTGGACGAAAACTCTTTAAACAAAACTTCCTTACCCACCTGTGCCACAAAAAGAGAAGAAGAGTTCCTTTTAACACTTCCCGGCATTATAACAGTAAGACACAACAAAGTTTTGTCAGGGTATTTCTGCAACAAATCCTGCTGTTTCCTATATCTTTCATCTCTGCTTTTCAAAAGCATATCAAGGCTTATCTCCATAGTTTAATATTTTTTGCAAAGATACGTCTTTAAAATCATTTCACAATAACAAAACAAAGTTTTAATTTCTGTGAATAACATAGTACCGTTTTCTTCCACCAAAAAATATTCACTGTGTTTTGAAAAAGGAAACTATTACAACGACCTATATATAGAAAACAAGACCAATGAAAAATTCGGTCTTGTTTCACTGTTATTCGTTTATTGTTTTATAAGTTTCTTTGTTAGGTTTATATCTTCAGAATAAAGTTTTATGTAATAAACTCCTTCTGACAAGGAAGCGGTTTCTATAGTTATAGAATCTTGTCCCTTTGGTAGAAATTCTTTTCTTACTACCCTACCCTGCAAATCTGTTATTTGTATAGTTGCCTCTGTGTTTAAACCATCTACTTGCAAAGTTGTTTTGTTTTGTGTAGGGTTTGGATAAAGAGATATGTTAATATGGTTTTCTACATCATCTATACCACTTGTATAAGAAGCATGCCATAAAACTGTACTATCGCAACCTTCTGCTGTTTGTAGGTTTTGTGCAAATGTGCCCTCTTTATTTATTACCAAAAGCCCACCTATTACTACCGTCTTACCTTCTTCTATTTGTATATATTCATCTGTAACTTGTGCAGGTTTGGCTGTTAGGTTCAGTACTACTGTACTGTCGCAACCAAGTGTAGTTGTCTTGCGTATATAATAAGTTCCACCCTGTTCATATACGTGATTATCATCGTATCTATATTGACTGCCTTCGCAAAAAGTTTCCTCCACTGTTTCAGTTATAGGAGTACAAGGATATGGATTGAAATACTCCCCTATTCTATTTACTATAATATTATCTATATAATATTCCCAATTACTATGCATGTAAGGTTTTTGTCTAAAGGCTATTACAGGGTCTGAACTATTTACAGTAACACCTGCAAAACTTACTGAATCGGGGTAAGGCTTTACTACATTATGACCTGCATAAGAAGAATTAGTATAATCTGTAGAGATAAGAGTATAAACAGGTATAAAAGTAGATGTATCTTCTGCATCTTCCATAATACCTACTTGCAATTCTCCCGATACAGGTGTATATCCTACTGCTGAAACAAAAGACACATACACATCATTTATATTTTCTGCCATTTTTGGAAGAATAAAGTATGAATAATCATCAGTATGAGAAACTATATGAAGCACTCCTCTTTTCATATAAGGATAGTGTTGAGTAAAAGAAGAAGATTGAGATACGTATATATCGTGTGGATACGAACATACCGTATCATAACAATTTGGTATTTTATCCGAAAACTCAAAATCTTCAAAATATGGTAGAGTTACTGCACCACAAGGAGTTTGAAAATACCTTATAGAACTTGGCACTTCATTATCTTGTTGGCATACTGTAGCAACGTAAAACACATAATAAGAAGATGCACTTAAATCCGTAAATTCATAATGCGTTTCTGTAATGTTGTCTATTACTGTATAGTCCAACTCAAACGACCTTTTATAATAAAGTTTGAAAATTGAGTTTTCGTCCACTGCTTGCCAAGAAATATTTGCAGTATGTTCTGTAACATCGCCCACTTGCAAAGCATAAGGCGAATTACATACAGGTAATGTAGGCAAGTTATAAACTTCTACACTGTCTATATCTACACGACAACCATCAAGACTCTGAAGTTTTATCTGGTAAGTAGCACCCGCATTTGGTAAATGTATAGAATCCGTTATCCAATTTGCACCTTCCTTTTTAAAGAACGTAAGATAAGTCCATTCATCTTCTACACTATTGCGATAAAACACTTTTAAACCTGTATAAAGTCTGTTTGTATAATCCTTGTATTTAAGTTTCAGATATGGGTGAGTTAGATTGGTAATATTCAAATAAGGACTTACCGCCTCACCTGTTCCTCTAAGATAATCTGTATAAAGATTGTTATAATTTTTTAACGTCCAACAGTCCGGTGGAGTTTGAAAAGTTGCCAACCATTCATTATCATTAGTTACGTTTATAACAGCACAAGAGGTTCTAAACACAGTATCTTGCCAATAGGTTTGAGAAAGACCACAATCTGCCTTTACTCTAAAATCGTATGTTGTGAAAATATCCAAATCCGAAAGCACTACTTCGTTTATAGAAACTACACCCTGATGAACACTTTCTTCATCTGTCCATTCGTCTGTAGATTTTTTGTATTCATAGACAAAATTCGCCTGTTCGTCCCTTGAATCCCAAACTATCTTTGCACTTTCTGGCTGAATATATTCTATTGTCAATCCATTTACTACACCACAAAAATTATCTGCATTCCCAAATACTATTTTTATATCTGGGTATGCGTTTAAGATATAAGAAGCAGTACCTAAACTTACTGAGTGTGTATAACTATATGCACATATAGAACGCCCATTTACAAGAGTAGACAACCAGCCTTCTGTAGTAGAATTCCTATGATTTGTAGTATCTTCAAAACCTATCACTAAATTGTCTGTACCATTGTAGTAAAACGGATTATCCAACACTATTTCACCCCATTCTCCATCTCTTATAGTCCAATCTCCCTCAAATACGAGTGTAAAATCGCTTGCAGGCAAAACGTCTTGTACAGATGTAAATGCGGACAATGTAGTTGTAGCCATATACACCCTTATATTTCTTACGGTATCTTCCAAACCTTCGTCCGCCCTATAACTTATGGAGAGAATATTACCAGAAGTGTTTATGTCTGTTGCTAAATATATGGTTTGATTAGTACTATATTCAGAAAGCCTACTAACAGGTACATCTCCGTTATAGTCTAAACGCTCACCCAAACCAATAGAAACTGTCGTTTGTTGTGCAAATACATTCTTACCCATAAACAAGGAAAGAATCATGGCAAAAAATAAAATTCTCGTTTTCATAATTATTGTTTTTTGTCAGTTATTTCATAAATTTTTAGAATATTTTTAACAAATTATATTAAGATATTTTAACTTTAACTCGTGCAAATTTACAAATTATTTTTACTATCTGCAAATTTATTCCTAAAAAAATATATTTTTATTTAAATATTATTTTCCTACTTTCTTGTTTTAAATATACTTTTTATGCCCTTATAACAGCAAAAAATGACAAAAAGTAAACTCAAATATTGAAAAAATTTTCATTTTTTATATAAACAACTGTATATCAATAAGAAAAATTTTCATTTTCTTTCCTATACTTTTTTTTCTAATTTTATTGTGCAGTAGTAAAACTTTGTTTTATTTTTACGAAACAAAGTTTTAGAAATCTATCTCTTTGTTTTATTTTCATAGAACTTTGTTTTAATTTTCTATCTCTTCGTTTTAATTTCACGAAACTTCGTTTTAGAAAATTATAACTTGATTCTACAAAATTAAAACTTCGTTTTAGAAAACTGAAACGAAGTTTCGTGGGAGTAGAATTTGATTATATAAAAAATAGAATAAAGAGATAATATTCCTACTCTTTATTCTATAAATACAAAATATTATATATGACAAATATATTATTTGAATCTTTCTTGCAATTCTTTTTTCAGAAAATCTTGTGCAAGTTCGGTTTGGTTTTGTCCTTCTGCTGTTTTTTCAAATAGTTGTCCTGCAAAACTTGTAGGAGTAGTTTCGTTGTTATCTTTTGGATTTAGAGAATTGAGTGTGTTTATTATCTCCTCCTTTGCATTTCTTATATAAACCCATGCTTGTTCTGAAACATAAAGTTGCTGAGATAAATTATGCTCATATTCATCTCTTATATTCTTTACCATTACGTCCCTCAGAAGTTGTGCATTCATTCCCGGTTGCCAACATCTTAAAACAAGATTATCTGGTTTTATTCTTTCAAGGAAAAGAACCAAACGTTCGTATGACTGTATTTGCAACGGTGTAATAACTCTCTGTGCCTCTGCTTGACCTATCTTCTGAATTTCAAGCAAGGTTTTCTTCTGTTCGTTAATGATAAATTCTTTTACAGTTTGAACTAAATAATATCCTGTAATAACCAACGCCGCTACCATTAAAACGGCTGTAATCAAATAAACAAATTCACTATTCATAATTCTAAATTCTTTTATGTTTTTCTTTAAAAAGTTTTACTAAATCAGTGTTTCTGAAATAATATATCTCGGTCTTCTTTTGGTTTCTTTATATATCTTGCCTATATATTCTCCTATTATTCCTATAGCAAACAGTTGCAAACCTCCCAAAAGCCATACCGAAGCCATCAATGATGACCAACCTAAAACGGTTTGATTTAAAAAATATTTTATCAAAGTATAAATAAGTGCAAACAGAGATATGCAAGATATAAAAAGTCCTAAGCGTGTTATAAGTGTAATAGGTTTTATACTCAAAGAAGTTATGCCGTCTATAGCAAAAGCAAGCATTTTTTTGAAAGGATATTTGCTTTCACCAGCAAAACGTTCTGCTCTTTCGTATTCTACTGTAGTAGTTTTGTAACCTATCATTGGGACTAAACCTCTAAGAAATAGATTGACTTCTTCAAACTCAGCCAACCCCTCTAAGGCTCTTTTTGTCATAAGACGATAATCTGCATGATTATAAACCGTTTCTGCACCTAATAAATTCATCATCTTGTAAAACAAAAGGGCGGTATTTCGTTTGAAAAAGGTATCTGTCTTTCGTGAAGAACGTACTCCATAGACTATATCAAAGCCCTCTGAATATTTTTCTATCATATCATCTACTGCATTTATATCATCTTGTAAGTCTGCGTCCATAGATATAACCACGTCTGCATAATTTTTCGCCGTCATAAGACCAGCCAAGAGTGCGTTTTGATGACCACGATTTTTTGATAGACAAACACCAGAGAAAACCTTATCTTCCTCGTGCAAAGATGTGATTATCTCCCACGTATTATCCTTTGAACCATCATTTACAAAGAGTATCTTACTTTCTTTACTAATAAGGTTCTTGTCTGACAAGGTATAGATTTTCTCTTTTAAACGTTTAGCCGTTTCTCTCAAAACTTCCTTTTCATTGTAACAAGGAACAACTATATATAATATTGTATCTGTCATATCTTTCTATGGAATATTATCCCCTTTTCTTCGTGCAAATATACAATATTTTTCTAACAAATAAACGAATTTCACTCTAAAGAGTGTTTAAAGGTAGATTCGCTGATTGCATCTTCCTCTCCATTTTCATATTTATAGATAAACCATTCTTCTCCTTTTAGAATAGGAATGTAAAATATATGATTACTCAATTTTTCAGAACAAACCTTATAACATTCTTTCAAATTGTCTATCTTTTCTAAGTAATCGTCATTATTTATGTTTATACTATTTGACTGATTTATGCTTTTAACCTCAAAGATATGTATTCTACCTTTCTTATCTTTCATTATAAAATCGGGGTATGATTTATGAATACCCTCATCATAATATTCGTACTTTATATCTGAGTTATAAGGATAGTTTTTGCCCCAAAGTAACAATTTATAATCTTCTTTGTCTATCAAAGTTTCTAATTTTGCAAAATGATTTTCAGATATTTCTTGTAAAATTTCAGCCCACCAACGCTCCGCTTCGCTATCAAAAGCAAAACGATTATTATCTCTCTTTTGCCAAACCCAATTATTTATAGAGAGTTTTATATCATTTTCACTATAAACCGAAGATAAGGGAAAAGATGTTAGTTTATCCTCTTTCATACTCTGTCTATAGTCGCAAATATATGAAGTATATTCCCTTTTTATTGCATCTATATTTTCTGTAAACTTTACCCAACTTTTTACATTCTGCCCTGCATAATCATAACACAAGGACTGCAAGTCATTTTCCTGTTTATTAAGTTTTGCATACAAGGAGAAAATATCATCATTCACCGTTTTGTCTTTTTTAGAATCTATGAACGTTTCTATATTAAAAGTTTTATTTGACAAAAGATTTGATAATTTTGTCGTCCTTACTTGAATATTATTCTGTATATCGCTTGTAAATGATTTTATAAGACTGACCTTATAACTCTTTTTCTTATCTTTTGGTTCTGCTCCCCAAATCCATGAGGTCATTGCCAAACGTTGTGCCTCTAAAGTTAGGTTTTCAAAATCTGTTAAACGAGGGTTTCTTCTTACTCTACCTATTACCTGTTCGTCTAATTGGTCAGAAATGGTTTTTCTTACCTGACAGAGCATACAAGCACGAGGAATATCCCAACCTTCTGAAATAACCATCTTAAAAATTATAACATCTATAGTTGAAGATGAACCCTTAGCATAATCTTTCCACTTATTTACAGGTAGTTTCTTTTTTATATCATCATTGGTATCGCAATCTTTGTCCTTATCTACAATAAGCATCCATTTTAACGCTTGATGTTTATCCAAAACAGGCTTGATTATATTCTGCCATTCTTTATCCGCTTTATCTTTGTTTGAAATCTGAATAATAAGACATGGATTTACCCCTATTTCTTGTATGTATTCATTTTTTATTTCTTCTAATTTCTCTATTGATTGTTCAACAAATCTTTTGTTTATATCTTCTAACTTATACAAATTCACTTCTTCTTGTGTTAAGTCATTTATTTGAATTTGTTTTATAAGTTTTGCCTGCACTGCCTCTTCATCTGTTATCTGTACATCGGGAATTTGTCCCCTCGTTAGTTTGGGTGTAGCAGAGAAATTAAGAACTTTTGAAAAGAAATCCTTACTCAAATTGTCCAAATTCTTAGTTGCTTGATGGCATTCGTCCTTTATAAGATATATTTGTTTATTCTGTCCTGCACCAAATAAGTTGTGTGTCATTGTCTGCAAAAATCCTGTCATTGCACCTTGCATTAAACGTCCTCCCTTTTTGTATAAATCTCGTGGAAGTACATATACATTGCAGTCTGTAGGAATGTAAAGATTCTCTTCTGTACTTATCTGAGAAGAAATCAAAAAAGGTTTCAACGAAGGAAAGGTATTATTGTCTTTAAGTCGTTTAAAAACTTCATAATTCTGCCTTGCAAGTCCGCCTTTGGACAATGTGGAAACAAGAAAAATAATATTTTCATTTGCAGATAATATTCTGTTCATATAATCTGCCATCATGTGAGTTTTACCGCTACCCGTAGGAGCACGGAATGTTATCTCATCTTTACCTTCGTTTATATCACTTAAAGCAACTAACTCCTTAACGGCTCTTTGTTGCAAATCTTTTACTTCCTGTAACATTTACTTTTCTTGTTTTATACGTTTTTGCCATTGTTCATTGCTTTCAACACCTGTTTGCGTACGGTAAAAATTCTGACATACCCAATCAATCTTTTCTTTCAAAGTCCCAAATTTCTCTTTTCCGTAAATAGTTTCGTCTATCACTTCAAAAGCACTCTTTCCTGTAGTTGTTTCTTTGTTACTTACCGTTTCCAACTCATAAACATCTAAATTACCACCGTATTTTTCGTTATCCTCTATCCACTTAAAGTCCTTAGTTCCGTCATAACACTCACCCGTCATTATTCTTTTCAATCTCTTACTTGTAACATCATATGCAATACCGTTAGGTGTGGTATCTGTTTTCTCATTCAATTGACAGAGGATAAATTGTCTGTTTCCTCCGTCTTTTTTATTTAGTTCCAAAACAGCGTGTCCTGTTGTCCCACTTCCAGCAAAAAAATCTAAAACAATAGAATCTTTATTTGGATCTGTTGTTATTTCTAATAAATATGCAATTAGTTTAGGTGGCTTAGGATTTCCAAAAATGTTGACATTAAATATATCAAAAAATACAGTTTTACCTGTTCTTGTCCTGCCAAATCTTTCATCTATTAATAAACTGCGTGGAATAACTCCTTCTTTTTCATAATTTTTTGTATATACGCACCCATTTTTAAATACTAACTCATCATATCGCTCTTTTACTGTTTCTTTTCCCCACCGCCAAGTTGCATTCGGATTATTTGGGTCTTTGTGTTTAGGATAATATGATAGTCCATCAGGTCCAACTATTTCGTAATTCAATGAGTCTGAATAACGAATACTTTGCTTATCTAACCTATCCAATGCATATTTTCCTTTTTCGTCTTCCAAATTATAAGTTGTAGAAACTTCCGCCTCTTTATCTAATAAGAGATTGAATAATTCTGGGCTTTTAGCGTATGATAATATATACTCATGATCAAGAGCAAAGAAACGTGAGTCATTAGCCCCTCCACTCTTACTTTTCCATATCAAATTTGCGACAAAATTCTTCTCACCAAAAACTTCATCAAATAAACATTTTACATATGCTTGGTTTTTATCATCTATACTGCAAAATATAACTCCCGAATCTGAAAGCAGTTCTTTTGCCAACTGCAAACGAGGGTATAACATAGAAAGCAGGTTATCCCGTGTTATATTATTTTGATAATTAGTCTGTGCGAATTCTCCCATAGAATCTTTGCCGTAAGGTGGGTCTATATAGATAATATCTATTTTGCCTTTGTACTGAATAAGTAAATTTTGCAGAGCATGATAATTGTCGCCAATAATAAGTTTATGCACAGGTTTATCTTCATCTGTAAAGAAACTCAAATCTTTATTCTTTCTAAAATAATGAATATCCGAAGAAATCTTTTCTATTCTCTTGTCAAAGTGAAAACCTGTGCGTTTGTAGGTTGTTCCTAATGCTGCTATAGATATGGCTTCCGTATCACTGTCTGCATTATTTATAAGTTTAGAGAGTAACTTTGCATTCTCAGGTTCTAACACTCTATCTTCTACTCTCTTGTTTATCTCTGCTATAAGACTTTTCTTTATACTTGTAATTTCTTTTTCCATTGTCAATATAGGTTTAGGCTTTTTGCTCTTACCTATATACAACAAAAAAAGCGTAAAACGTTCTTTTTTGTTGCTCATATCAACATCAGGCTCTGGTAAAACCTCTTACAACATATAAGCACAGAACGAATCACGCCGAAAGACGTGAAACCTTTGCAACTTATTCTCGTTGTAATATGAAATTTACCAGATTTCGATGTTAGAGAATAAGAGCGTAAAGCTCAAATTTTATAATATGTTATTTATATATTTTATTACGTTTATTTGTTTTTTTCTCTTTTTTTATTCCTAAATAATTTACTTTATTTCTTTTTTAGTCCAATTTCAATACTGCAAGGAAAGCACTTTGCGGTACTTCTACGTTGCCAACTTGTCGCATACGTTTTTTACCTTCTTTTTGCTTTTCAAGTAGTTTTCTCTTTCGGGTTATATCTCCACCGTAACACTTGGCTGTAACGTCTTTTCTCACTGCTTTAACCGTTTCTCTGGCTATGATTTTGCTACCTATAGCCCCCTGAATAGCAATATCAAACTGTTGTCTTGGTATAAGTTCTTTCAGTTTCTCACACATACGGCGAGCAAATGGGTAAGCGTTATCTGCATATATAAGAGTGGAAAGTGCATCTACAGGGTCCCCATTTAATAATATCTCAAGTTTCACAAGTTTTGAAGGTTTATAATCAAATGGGTGGTAGTCAAACGAAGCATAACCTTTACTTATGGATTTCAGTTTATCGTAAAAATCAAACACAACCTCACCTAATGGCAATTCAAATACTATCTCGGCACGGTCGGTTGAGATATAAGTCTGGTTTTTCAGTATTCCACGTTTATCTATACAAAGTTTCATTATAGCACCTATATACTCTGTCTTTGTAATAATAGAAGCCAAAATATAAGGTTCTTCTATATGTTCAATAGAAGAAGGGTCCGGCAAACCGCTTGGGTTATAAACCTCAAGGCATTCACCCTTTGTAGTATATACTTTATAATTTACGTTTGGTACGGTAGTAATTACGTCTATGTTAAACTCTCTTTCCAAACGTTCTTGTATGATTTCCATGTGCAGAAGTCCCAAAAAACCACAACGAAAACCAAATCCCAAAGCCAAAGAACTTTCTGGCACAAAGGTAAGTGAAGCATCGTTGAGTTGTAGTTTTTCTATGGAAGCACGTAATTCTTCATAGTCTGCTGCATCTTGTGGATATACTCCTGCAAATACCATAGGTTTCACTTCTTGAAAACCTTTTACCGCCTCTGAACAAGGGTTTTCTACCTTTGTAATAGTATCTCCTACTTTTACTTCCGTACTTGTCTTTATGGAAGAGATAATATAGCCCACATCTCCTGCAGAAAGCGTTTTTGTAGGTGCAAGGTCATATTTCAGAATACCTATTTCATCGGCGTTATACTCTTTTCCTGTATTCATAAACATAACCTTATCCCCCTGAGAAAGAGTTCCGTTGAATATTCTGAAATAAGAGATAACCCCTCTGTAAGCATTGAAAACAGAATCAAAGATAAGGGCTTGTAATGGTGAGTTTTCCTCTCCCTGTGGTTGAGGAATTTTTTCTACTATGTTTTGTAATATTTCTTCAACTCCTGCTCCTGTCTTTGCAGATGCAAGGATTATATCTTCTTTCTTACAACCCAACAAATCTATAACTTGGTCTGAAACCTCCTCTACCATAGAATTTTGTAGGTCTATCTTGTTCAGTACAGGTATTATCTCAAGGTCGTTATCCAATGCTTGATAAAGGTTGCTGATAGTCTGTGCCTGAATACCTTGAGTACTATCTACAACAAGCAAAGCACCCTCACAAGCAGCCAAAGAACGAGAAACTTCGTACGAAAAATCAACGTGTCCCGGTGTGTCTATAAGGTTGAGAAAATATTTCTCTCCCTTGTAGTCGTACTCCATCTGAATAGCGTGAGATTTTATAGTTATACCTCTCTCCCTTTCCAAATCCATATTATCCAAAACTTGATTTTCCATCTCACGTTGAGGAACGCTTTTGGTAAACTCAAGCATACGGTCTGCCAATGTACTTTTTCCGTGGTCAATATGTGCTATAATACAAAAATTTCTTATATTTTTCATCTCTAAATTATTGTTCTTCTTTTACTTACTTAGTTCTACTAATATAGAATTTTATCTTAAATTTTGTAAATTTATGTTATATTTTAGTAAATCTTAGTTTCCTTTCTTCTTTATCAAGTTTGTTTTTTCTATCTCTTTACTTTATTTTTCTAAAACTTGATTCTAATTTTGTAGAACTTCGTTTTAATTTTCTATCTCTTTGTTTTAGAATTACGAAATCAAGTTTTATTTTCGTAGAACAAAGTTCTATTTACACAAAACAAAGACTTGTTTTTCTATTACTTTGTTTTAAAATACTGAAACGTTGATATATTTCTTTGGGTGGGCTTTCAAATCTTGTATAAGCAAGTCAAGATTTTTTGCAGCCGAGTTTATATTTGTGTAAAGTCCTTCATCGTTTAACAACATTCCTATATTACCCTGTCCCTTCTCTATTTTGTTTAGCATAAGGTTAAGGTTTTGCAGTGAAGAATTAACACTTGTAAGGGTTTCTCCTATATTCTTTTTCTCTATTGTATCTGTTATTCTGTCAAAACGTTCTATTACGTTGTTGATAACATCACCGTTATTTGCAAGGTTTTTAGTTATGCTTTCCACATTTAAAACTATGTTATCCAATCTTTGTTTCTCCTTTGCTATAAGTCCATCTACATTTTGGGCTACATTATCCAAACGTTCGGATATAGAGTTTATGTTTTCAAAAGTAGATTTTATGTTTTGAGAACTTTGTTCGTCCAATGTACGATTAAGTGTTGCAGTCAATGTGTCTATTCTTTCAAGTATAGAAGATAGGTTTCCCATCATAGGAGCAACGTTTTCCATCATTCCTTTTTCTATATATCCGTACAAGGTATCTTTTGCGTTCATAAAATTATTGCTTTGTCCCATGTCTATACGAAGAGCCATTCCTCCTAAAAGACCATTGGAAAACAGAGTAAGTTTGCTATCTTTTGGTATTTCAATACCCTTATCTACAGAAATGGTTATGAGAAATTTATCATTCTTTTTGTTCATTGGAGCTATTTTAGAAACATACCCTACTTTCATACCATTTAGGTATATATAGTTGCTTTCGTGCATACCGCTGACGTTGTCGTATATAGCATAGTACGTGCGTTGTCCAGAGAAAAGGCTCTTTCCTTTTAGAAAGTTTATTCCTAATACAAGTACGACAAGTGTTAGTAATCCTATAAATCCTATTTTAAATTCTGTTCTTAATTTCATTTTGTTTTTACGTTTTTGTTTTATTATCTATACCTTTAATTGTTTTATTTAGTAGTTTTTTCCAATCTTTTTGCTTCCACTATAGAAACTCTTTTTCCCTTATAGAAAGCCACTACAAAAGCATCTGCATATTTTTCTTTTACTTTCTTCTGATATTCCAATGCTTCTGGCTGTGTTGCATACAAACCAGCGGTGTATTTCCATGAACCTTTTTCTTCATAAGCAAACACATCTTCAAGAGAAGAAAATCTTTTATCTGTAAGAGATATTTGTGTAGGAGAAGACAAAAACTGCACCCTATAAACTAAATCTGTACCGTCTTTTGAATTCTCTTGCTGTTGTTGCTGTTGCTGGGTTTTAGAATCTTGTTGGGCTTGTTCTTGTTGCAGTTGTTGTTGTTTTTCTTGCTCTTGCTGTCTTTCAAGCATAAGTTGTTCGTTCTGTTTTCTTATCTTCTCTTTTTCCTTTACATCTTTTGGAATAAGTTTATCTACTTCTGGTATTGCATCGTTTAGATTATCTACCTTGTTTCTATATTCGCATATAGCCCTAAAAATACATGCTGCTATAATCCATTGTCCGTATTCTGAGCCTATAAATTCTTCTTCTTTAGGATTGGATATAAAACCTATCTCTGTAAGGACGGCAGGCATACTTGCTTTCCATAGTACAACGAAATTTGCTTGATGAACTCCACGATTTTTCATTGGAACGTTTTTGGTGTATTGTCCTTGTATCTTTGCAGCAAAATCCAAACTATTTTGAAGATAAGCATTTTGGAACAAAGATAAAAGTATATCACCTTCAGGAGAATTCATATCAAAACCTTGATAGTTCTCTAAAGAATTTGCTTCTGTAAGTATTTCTGCATTTTCTTTCTTGGCTACTTCAAGATTGCTTTCCGTCTTTCCCAATCCCATAGCATAGGTTTCTGTACCTCCGGCTGTTTTGTTTGTAGAAGAATTGCAGTGAATAGATAAGAAAAGGTCTGCATTTATTTTGTTTGCTACAGTGCTTCGTTTGTACAAATCTACATCTTGGTCTATTATTCTGGTATAATAAACCTTGACTGTCTTTAGGTTTTCGTTTATAAGTTTTCCTAACTTTATAGCCACTGCAAGCGTAATATCTTTCTCCTTATACTTGCTTCCAATGGCTCCGGGTTTGTTTCCACCGTGTCCAGCGTCTATTACGATTTTGTCAAACTTTCCTTGACCATTGTCTGTCTGTGCCATAAGCCAATAAGGACACATAACAACCAATAGCAAGCAAAAAATATTATATAAGTATATGCGTTTATTCATTTATTGTTCGTTAAATAATAAAAAAAATTTTAATTTTGCAAATTGAAAGTACAAAATTAGTGATTTTAATTTTAATGACAAATTGATAAAGAAAAATAATAAAAATATTTGTTGTTTTTTGGCTTTTATCTTCTGCCTTTTTACCTATGGTAAAGTCTTCTCTTGTGAAGGCTTTATAAGGTATTCTACTACTGATACTCAGGATACTACGTCTGTAAAAAAGAAAAACAATAAGGGAATAAAAGACCGTGTTGTTTATACTGCGAAAGATTCTATAAGTTTTGATTTGGATAGTAGCAAAGTTTATTTATACAATTCTGCAAACGTGCAACAGAAAAAAATAAACTTATCTGCTGGATATATAGAAATAAACTTTGATTCTTCAAGTTTATTGGCTCAGCCTATAATATTGAAAAAAGATAGTATAGAACAGTTCCCTATTTTCAAAGACGGCAAAGACGAATACAAAAGTAAGGAACTTTCTTACAATTTTGACTCCGAAAAAGGTATTATTCACAATATGTTTACCCACGAACAAGAAGGATATTTGCACGGAGAAAAGATAAAGAAAGTAAATGACTCTACACTATATGTTTCCAAAGGAATATTCACTACTTGTGATAATGAACAAGACCCACATTTTGGAATAAACTTTTCAAAAGCCGAGATAATAACACAAGACAAGATTATAACAGGTCCTGCTTGGTTTTCCATAATGGGAATACCTATTCCAATAGGACTACCTTTCGCATATTTTCCTTTTACTAATGAACAAAAATCTGGTCTTCTTATGCCAACCTATGGTTATGCCAACAACAGAGGTTATTATCTGAGAAACTTAGGGTGGTATTTTGCTTTCAACGATTATATTGACCTTGCCTTACAAGGAGATATTTATACTAATATGTCTTATGCAGTAAATGTACAGTCAAACTATGCAAAACGTTATAAATATAGAGGAAAACTTTTGACGAGATTTGAAGAAAACCATACAGGGTTGAGAAACACGGATTCTTGGACTTCAAGACAGGATTTTAAAATACAATGGTCGCACACTCAAGACGCAAAAGCACACCCTTATAGAACCTTTTCAGCAAACGTTAATTTGGTTAGTAGTAAATACAATCAAAACACAACCTCTCTAAATGATTATTTGACTAATACCACAACTTCATCTATTGCTTTTTCAACCAAGATTGGCAACAATTGGAACTTGGTTTTAAATTTGGGAGAAAGTTATAACATAAACACAAAGTACATTAGTTTGGATTTACCTTCTATTGCATTGTCTTCTTCTCAGTTTCACCCTTTCAAAAAGAAGAAAAGCACAGGCAAGAAACATTGGTATGAAGATATAAGCATAGCATACCGTCTTAATGCAATAAATAGTATAGATACTTATGACTCTTTGCTGTTTAAAGATGATTGGTACAAGAAAATGTCTAATGGAATAAAACATTACGTTCCTATACAACTTACTACTAAAGTTTTGAAATACCTAAATTGGACTAATTCTATAGAATATAATGCTCGCTGGTATTTACAGTCTATTCATAAAGCATATAACGAACAAAGCGGACTTGTGGATAAGGATACTGTTTTTGGATTTACAACAAATAGAGATGCTTCTTTCTCTTCTTCTTTCAATACAAGAATTTACGGTATGTTTCACTTCAAAAACGAATACATAAAGGCTATTCGCCACGTCTTTAACCCTATTCTTGCTTTTAGTTTCACACCTAATTTTTCCAATCCTTCGTTAGGCTATTACGATTACTTCATAGATGCAAATGGAAAGAAAGTTTATTATTCCAAAACAGAAGGAGGCGTTTATGGTTCTCCACCTTATGGAAAATCGGGTATAATAAGCCTTACTCTAAACAATTCTCTTGAAATGAAGATAAAAGATGATAACGATTCTATAAGCGGAACAAAGAAACTCGTTCTTATAGAGAATTTTGCTATAAGCACAGGTTATGATTTAGCAAAAGATACTTGTCAATGGCAACCTTTAAGGCTTTCTGCCAGAACAACATTATTTGAAAAACTTGTAGTGAATTACTCTTCGTCTTTCACACCTTATGCTTTGGATTCCAACAATAGAATTACCAAAGAACTGTTATTGGATAAGGAAGGTAAATTGTTTCAAAAGCAGTCTGCACAATGGAATCTTACTCTTTCGTGGAGTTTAAATTCAAAGAATAAAAACCAAAAAACTCCTTATGAAAACATATCTCCTACCGAACTTTCCTATTCTCCTTTTGTGAATAACAACGAATTTCTGCCCGATATAGTGGATTTTTCTATTCCTTGGGACTTAAGCATATCAGGAACTTTTTCTCATCTTTCTACTTATATAGTAGCGTTAGCAGGTTATGAAAGCACAAAATCTGCTACCCTTTCTTTCACAGGAAACCTTAACGTTACAGATAAATGGAAGGTAGGTTTCCGTACAGGATACGATTTTATAAACAAGGATTACACATATACAAGTATAGATTTCTACCGAGATTTGCACTGTTGGGAAATAAGAATGAATTGGGTTCCTTTTGGTGTAAGGCAGGGTTGGAATTTTACTATAGCAGTAAAAGCCGGTATGCTTTCAGATTTGAAATACGAAAAGCGTAACGATTTCCGCAACAGACTAACTTATTAAATTCTTTTCAAAATATAGTTTTACAGATATGAGAGATTTTGCAACACTTTTTGACCTTGATGGTGTAGTATTCAATACTGAAAATCATTATACACAGTTTTGGACTGAGATAGGCAAGAAATATTTCCCAGAAAAAAAAGATTTCGCCAGCATAATCAAAGGTCATTCTCTTTCAGATATACTTAAGGATAATTTTTCTGCATACAAACAAGATTGGGAGCAAATAGAGAACTCTCTTTATGAAATGGAAAAAAATATGAACTGTCCTTTTATAGATGGAGTTGAAGATTTTATAGAACTTATACACAAAGAAAAGATACCTATCTGTCTTGTAACTTCTTCGGACGAAATAAAGATGAAGACTGTTCTAAATTCTCTACCCAAGATGAAAGATTATTTTCCTCAAATGGTAATAGCATCGGATATAAAGAGGGCAAAACCATCTCCGGATTGTTATCTTTTGGGTGCGAAGAAATGCAATACTCCTGTAAATCGTTGTATTGTTTTTGAAGATAGTCTTGCTGGTATTCAGGCAGGAAAAAGTGCAGGAATGAAAGTAATAGGTCTATCTACAACCAATAGCAAAGAAGTTTTGCAAGGAAAAGTTGATATGATAATACCAGATTTCAAAACCCTAACTCTAAAAGATATAGAAGACGTTTTAAACCTTAATGTTTGATATTCCTGTATTCAGTAGCAAAGGTTTTATTTCAAAAAAAACGTATCTTCTTTTCATTTTTTCTAAAATAAGATTATATAATAAAACTCTTTTTATTATACCTATGTAATATAAAGCCACCAAAAGAAAACTAAGTATGACAAGATTATTCATAGAATTTGTAATAGAAAAACAAAGTTTCCTCTTAGTTTTTCTTTATGTCATTATTTTGTATTATTTTTGCAGAAAATAGCAAACGAAAATTGAAAAAAATATTTATTTATCTTATTCTGATTATAGTTATAGTCGCATTATGTTTTGTTGCATGTATGTTTGGAAGTGTAGATATAGGTGCAATGACAGAACAAGATGTGTATATACTCCGCCAAATAAGAATACCACGTGTTCTTATGTGTATGGTGAGTGGTGGTTGTCTTGCCGTATGTGGTACAGTCTATCAAGCAGTATTTAGAAACCCACTTTCAGACCCCTATATACTTGGAGTAAGTTCCGGTGCTTCACTTGGGGCTTCTTTGGCTATAGTTTTAGGATTAGATGCTTTGGTTTTAGGTGTTCCTTTTATGGCTTTCCTTATGGCTTTAGCCACTGTGTTTATTATAATGAAATTGTCGCAAGTAGGAAACCGTATGCACATTACTACACTTTTGTTGGCTGGTATTAGCATAAACTTTCTTTTCTCTGCAATTATCTCTATTATAATGTTTATAGACAGAGAGGATATGCACAAAATATATTTTTGGACTATGGGTTCTTTGAGTGGAGTAAAATATTCTGATGTTATAACCGTAGCAGCGTTTTCTATAATGGGGATTATAGTCCTTAGATTGTACGCAAAACAGATGAATGCTTTACTTTTGGGAGATATGTCTGCACAAAGCATAGGTGTAAATGTAGAAAAAACTAAAAGAAACATTCTTATCATTTCCACTCTTATGACTTCAGCAGTTGTAAGTTATTGTGGTGTAATTGGCTTTATAGGTTTGGTTGTTCCACATATTGTACGCCTTTTGGTTGGAGAAGATAATAGGAGAATTATTCCTTATTCTATCTTTGGAGGTATTATTTTTATGCTTTCAGCAGATATAGTTGCTCGTGTGCTTGTTGCTCCGAGTGAATTGCCTATAGGAACTATAACCTCTATGATAGGAGCCCCATTTTTTATTTATCTTTTGTACAACGCAAAACAAAAACTTCATTTCTAAGATTATGGAAATACTAAAAGCAGAACATATAAGTCTAAAAGCAAAAGAGAAATTTATAATAAAGGATATAAGTTTCACTCTTGAGAAAGGAGATTTTTGTTGCGTGGTAGGAATGAACGGCTCGGGCAAATCTACTCTTATGAAATGTTTGTGTCGTGCTGTAGATACATCTGAAGGGAGTGTTTTCATAAGGGAAAAGAACATAAAAAAATATTCTGTAAAAGAGTTAGCAAAAGAAGTTTCTGTCGTTTTCCAATCAAGCGATATAAACATGGATTTCTCTGTTTTGCAAATAGTTCTTATGGGTAGAATGCCGTATCAAAAAATTTTTGAGAGGGATAAACAAGAAGATTTACTCATAGCAGAACAAGCCCTAAGGGAAACAAACACTCTACACCTAAAAGATAGACTTTTCCCTTCACTTTCTGGAGGTGAAAAACAGAGAGTACTTATTGCGAGGTCTTTATGTCAAAATACTCCTATAATGTTTTTGGATGAACCCATAGCAAGCCTTGACGTAAAACACCAATTTGAAGTTATGGAACTCTTACACCGTATCAACCAAGAGAAACAAGTAAGCATACTTCTTATTCTGCATGATTTATCTCTTGCTTTGCAGTATTCTAATAAAGTTATTGCATTAAAACACGGCGAAATGAAACAATTTGGAGCCACAAATAACATTTTGACAAAAGAAAATATAGAATCTCTTTTTGAGGTTAAAGCAGAAATAACTAATAACAATAATATAATTTTAACACATTAAGACTATGAAAATTCTTAAATTTAGAAACATTTTTATTTTGCTTGCTATAATACTTGTTTTTTATGCTTGCAAAAAAGACGAATCTCCTTTGATAGGAGCTGATAATTATGTTGTATCAAAGAAAAATCCTTTAAAGAAAGAGAACAAAAGGATTGCTTCCATATCTACACAAGCCACTGAAATAATATGTGCTTTGGGTTGCGAAGACCGTCTTGTCTGTAGGACGGATTTTTGTGAATATCCTCCATCTGTAAAAAATATTTTATCCATAGGAGGTGTTAGCAATCCTAATGTTGAAAAGGTTATAGCCCTAAAGCCAGACGTTGTCATAAGTTCTTCTATGATGCCAAGGAAAGTTTTTTCTATCTTGGAAAATGCTGGTTTGAGTGTTATGTCTTTTAAAGAAAGTTCTAAAATAGAAGGAATGTACAAAGTAATGTCTATACTTGGTACATTGGTAGAAAAACAGCAGACAGCGGATAGTATAATAAATGACTGCAAACAAAGACTTGAAAAGGTTACTCACTATTGCGATAGTATTCAAAAGGCGAAAAACATTGCCAAACCAAAGGTTTATTACGTTGTAGGTTATGGTAGTAGTGGCGATTTTTCTTCTGGTAAGGATACCTATATAGATGAGATATTTACAAAGGCAGGTGCAGACAACATAGCCAAGGAAAGCATAAATTGGACTTTCACCAAAGAGCAGTTATTTAAAAACCAACCCGACTATATTTTTATACGTCCCGATGATATAGAGAAGTTTTCTAATATGCACCCATACAAAGAACTTAAAGCCGTAAAAGAAGGCAAGGTTATAGGAATAACAGGTTTGGACGCACAGACTCCTCGCAGTATTTCTGCAATAGAATTTATAGCAAACACTATTTACTCTGAATAAAGTAAAGAAAGAATTTTGTAGAACTTGATTTTAGAATTTTAAAACGAAGTTTCGTAAAATTAGAACTTCGTTTTAGAAAACTGTAATCAAGTTCTATTTTTCTATCTCTTTATTCTACACCAACGAAACAAAGAAATAGATTTCTAAAACTTTGTTTTAATTTTCTATCTCTTTGTTTTAATTTCTTAGAACTTTGTTTTAGAAAATTAAAACGAAGAAAGAGAATTCTAAAACAAAGTTTCATTGTTGTAAAAGTTCATTTTATTAAAAAATGTTAAAATTTTCTGATAACGAAATTTGTTAAAAAAATTTCTTAAATTATAAAAAAGTCTAAGTTTATTTGTCTATCTTAAAATTTATTTATAACTTTGCGTTTTTAATCTCCGAAAGGAGTTTAACAGGAGCAATTAAATTAAAAATAAAAATTATGGATAAATTACTTTTATTGGGAGATGAAGCCATAGCACAAGCAGCCATTGATGCCGGTCTTTCTGGTATCTTTGCCTATCCTGGCACACCTTCTACAGAAATAACTGAATATATACAAGATTCAAAACAGGCTAAAGAATTAGGAATAAGAAGTAATTGGGCTTGTAATGAAAAAACTGCAATGGAAGCAGCCATAGGTATGAGTTATGCAGGCAAAAGAGCAATGTTTTGTTGCAAACACGTTGGAGTAAATGTTGCTGCAGACCCATTTATGAATTCAGCCATCACAGGTGCGAATGGAGGTTTGGTATACATAGCAGCAGACGACCCAAGTATGCACTCTTCACAAGATGAACAAGATTCTCGTCAGTATGCTGACTTTGCTATGATTCCTTGTTTAGAACCATCTAATCAACAAGAGGCTTACGATATGGTACATTATGCTTTTGATTTTTCAGAAAAGTACCATACTCCTGTAATGATAAGAGTTACAACTCGTTTGGCTCACTCTCGTGCAGCAGTAGAAAGAAGAGATGTAGTAAAGAAACAAAATGAACTTACTCTTCCAGAAGATAAACGTCAATATATACTATTGCCTGTAAATGCAAAAAGACACTACAAAAACCTTATAAAGAAACAAGACGACTTTATGAAAGAAAGCGTAAGTTCTTCTTTCAACTGTCTTTACGAAGGTACAGACCATAAGTTAGGTATTGTAGCATGCGGTTTGGCTTACAATTATCTTATGGAAAACTTCCAAGGAAAACAGTGCCCTTATTCAGTATTGAAAGTTTCTCAGTATCCTATGCCAGACAAACTTTTGAAGAAACTTTACAACGATAGCGAAGAGTTATTGGTTTTAGAAGAAGGACAACCTATTTACGAAAGATTGATAAAAGGTTTGCTTGATATATCTAAACCTATCCACGGAAGACTTGACGGAACTATACAAAGAGATGGAGAACTTTCTCCAAACGCTGTAGGCAAAGCAGTAGGCGTGAAAGTACCAGAAGGTTTTGAAGTACCAGATATAGTTGCTGGTCGTCCACCTAAACTTTGTGATGGTTGCCCTCATAGAGATTCTTATTTGGCACTAAACGAGGCTATGAAAGAATTTGGTGGTAGTAGAGTATTCTCTGATATAGGTTGTTACACTCTTGGAGCTCTTCCTCCTTTTGAAGCGATTTATACAACTGTAGATATGGGTGCTTCTATTACTATGGCAAAAGGTGCTGCAGAGGCTTCATTGAAACCTACTGTTGCAGTTATTGGCGATAGTACTTTCACACATAGCGGTATGACAGGTTTGTTGGATTGCTGTGTAGACCAAATTCCTATTACTATAATAATACTTGACAACGATATTACTGCAATGACAGGTGCTCAAAAGAGTTCTGCAACAGGTAGAATAGAGAGTATATGCAAGGGAATAGGCGTTGAAGAATCTCACATAAGAGTTATAAATCCTTTGGCAAAGAACTTTGAAGAAAATGTCAAAGTTATGAAAGAAGAGATTGCATATAAAGGTGTCAGCGTTATAATACCAAGAAGAGATTGTATAGTTTGGGGACAAAAGAAAAGAAGAATGCTTGCAGCAAAGAAAGCAGCAGAAAATAAATAATAAGTAAGGAGGTAACAAAAATGAAAATAGATATAATATTGTGCGGAGTTGGTGGTATGGGTGCTTTGAGTAGTGCAGCCATCATTTCAAAAGCAGCCTTGGAAATGGGAATGTATATGAAGCAAGCAGAAACTCACGGAATGAGTCAAAGAGGTGGTGATGTGCAATCTCATCTTCGTCTTTCAGACCAACCTATTGCTTCAGACCTTATACCAGAAGGTGAATGCGATTTGATACTTTCAGTAGAACCTATGGAGGCTTTGCGTTATGTAAACTTCCTAAACAAAGAGAACGGTTGGGTTATAACAAATCAAAATCCTTTTGTAAATATACCTAACTACCCTGAAATGGAACAAGTCGTTAAAGAGATAAAGAAAATACCTCACAACATCATCTTTGATGCAGACAAGATAGCAAAAGATGTAAATAATCCTAAGGGTACAAATATGGTTGTACTTGGTGCTGCTTCAAAATATTTGAAGATAGATATATCTAAACTTGAGGACGCTGTAAGACAAAACTTCGCAAGAAAAGGTGAAGAAGTTGTTGAAGCAAACATAAAAGCCTTGAGAGCAGGTAGAGAAGTTGCAGATAAACAACTATAATTCTATTTTGAATAGGCAGTTTATTACAATAAGGTTTTGTACAAATAGATACAAAATCCTATAAAAAGAAAGGAAGTTTCAGAGTTTTGAAACTTCCTTTTCGTTTATTGTAATAGTATTTCTATTTAGTAATATCTTCTTTTTCTCTTATAGAACCTGATTTCACTGTTATAGAACTTCATTTTAGATTTCTAAAACTTGATTTTATTCTATTTAAACGAGGAGATAGAAAATTAAAACATTGTTTTACCCTTTCGTTTTGAGATTTTACGAAATAAAAACTTTATATTTTTTCTAAACAATAAAGTATTCATTTTCTTAGGTTTATAATTTAGGATTGCATTTTTTTGAAAAAAAGTTGAATTCTGAGTTTACTTTTTTTTATTTTTTGCTGTTATAAGGGGGTGAAAAAGGTTAAAAAATTTTGTAAGTAGAGGAAAATAAGTTATTTTTGCAAAGAATGACGATGATTATTAACAATAAAAATATATTATTATGAAAAAAGCGTTTAAAGTAGCATTTTTGTTAAGTGCGATGTTTTTAGCAGGATTTACTTCCTATTCACAGTCTGCCAATGATATAGTTGGTGCAAATACAAACGTAATAAGCATACAGGATTACAAGAATACATTTGTAAATACCTTGCAAAGCGATGTAAATAACTTAGTTGTAACCTGTTATATCAATAATGTGGAATACCAAGGCGACTACCACACTGCAACACTTAAAGCAAACAGTGGAATAGGTGCAAAATTGCAGGCAGATATTCTTGCATACAAAGAAAACAAAGAAGAGTATGTAACCAAAGAGTTTGAAGTTACAGATATAGATGCAATGATGTATTGGCAAATGCACGAATTGAAAAGAGATAGAGTGATAGTTATAGGTTTAGATGAAAATGACAATGTCATAAGTATTCTTTCCTACAACCCATATTATTACAACTCTCACATCTTAAACAATTAAAAATAAATAAAACGAAGTTTCACTCCCAACGAAACTTCGTTTTATTTTTCTAAAACTTGATTCTAATTTTCTATCTCTTTATTTTAGAATTCTCTTTCTTTGTTTTAATTTCGTAGAACTTTGTTTTAAAAATCTAAAACAAAGTTTCGTAAAAATGAAACGAAGTTTTATTTTATGTCATTCTAAATATATTTTTTGCCTTAATGCTTCTTAAACAATTTCTTTATTTTACTAAAATTAAAAGTCCCATCTATAAACTTTTTGCATAGGTAAATAAATAAGTACGATAAAATACCTACACACAATACTATTACCTTATTGTTAAATCCTTTTGAACCAATAAATGACCAACCTATATGTGCAGAATAAAATAAAAAGTAGAAAATAAGACCTATTATAATTGAAGAACTTACTATTCCTATATATATCAACATATTTTTTATCCAGAATTTAACAAATTTCCATCTCTTTTGTTTATTGTCTTTTAAATCTGAAAGTTTTTCTTTCCGTTCTTTTTTTCCTCCAAATATAGTTGACACTGAAAATAATATGCAAAGTAAGAATAGTATACCATAATAATTTACTGGTTCCAAGAAATTGTATTTAAATCCCTTCCACAACCAATTTGAATAATATTCTACTATATTTATATATCCACGTAATCTTGAATCTTCTCTTATATCCTTAAAGGCTGAATATTTTCCGGTACTTAAATACTTTTGTTTACATCCTTTAGGAACATAAAGAACTATATGTGAAATATTTTTGTTTGAACAAATCCATTGTTCGCCTTTTTCAGTTAAAGGTTGAGTATAAGGAATATGTATTTCTTCTATACTATCCGTATTAAATTCAATACTCCATGAATAATGGTTACGAACTAATGCAGGTATATATAATATTTTCTTTCCTAAGTTTTTATAATCAAAAATGTTTCCTGGTATTAAGACAGTATATTTGTCTTTTGGAACTCCTTTTCCAATATATGCATATATAAAACCTTTGTATTTATACACTCTTTTTAATTGAAACCAATCAATACTATTTCTTTCCAACGTATCAAGATATTGATAAAATTCATTCTGTAAATCAAGTCTATAATTTTTAGGAAATTCTACCTTATCTTGAGTTATTAAAGTATGTGGGATATGTTCTATATGCATTACAGTATCACCATAATTTCTCAATAATATTCCTTTATAACTTTCATAATTATTCTTTTTTAAATAATTACTTTTTAGATTATGAACTTTATAATTTTCATCAAAATTAAAACAAGCAACTAAAGTGTCTTTATATATTAAGTAATGGTCCCGTTCTATTCTAAAATCAGAACTATTAGGTATAATAAACTTTATTTTATCCTGTGTCAAATCCAAATAACTTTTACACTCGTCTACTTTTTTAGGTAATCTAACTTTAAGAGGATGTTTTATTCCTTTTAAAAATTCTATATCGAAATATTTTAAGGTATCTGGTAAAACAAATTCTTCTAATATTGAAAAATCTTCCCATAGTCCTTCTTTATAATGATATAGTGTACCATTATTACATTTAGAAACATCTATAACCTTTATTTTGTTTTTATTTTTTTTATCTAAATACCTTAATAAACCTCTTATATAACTCACTGTTGATTTCGCAAATAGAGTATCATTTCTTAACCAATATTCAGTATTATCCTCTTCTGCTTCTTCTTTCTTTTGAGTTGGTTTATAGGATATATCTGCCAAATAATATGTAGTATCGTTGTATTCAAAAGAATAGTAATAAGAAAGATTGTAAGTCTTTCCATTAAAATTAGCACTATCTCTTACACTATACTTAGTTTTTACAATATTCTTTTTAACTTCATCTGGTATTTTTAAATAACAATAGCTTCCTCCATATTTTTTTCCATTAAAATATAAACCACTTCCTTTTGAATTTGTGTCAGGTTTAAAATAGATTAACTCTTTTTCTTTTAAATCTACCAAAAATCCCTCTTTATATAAGTATCTACTATTACCATTAACATCAAATGTATCAATATAGCAATTATCAAAAGCATCGCTGCTTATAACAAGATTAGTATCCGATGAAAGTTTTACTGTCTTTAAATTTTTACAATCAGCAAATGCTCCTCTTCCTATAGCATCTGCAGTACTAATATCTATATTTTTAAATTTATTGCATCTATAAAAAGTACTATCCGCTATTTTTGAAATATGAGATAAATCAAAAGATTCTAAATTTGTGCAATTTTTAAAACTCCATACGCTTGTAATAGGTTGATTATTTTTAATATTTATTTTTTCTAAACTTCCACAACCTGAAAAATTTAAATCTAAGCATATATTTGATACAGTATCACCTAAATCTATCTCTACCTCTTGTAGATTTTCACAATAACTAAAATTTCCTCCTATAAGTCCATTTTCTATTCTATCATATTTTATTTTTTTTACACTTGTAGAATATGAACAATCAGCAAAAGGATTTATCAATACTTTATCTGTTAAGTATGTTAGATTATCAACACCATTTTTATAACCATTATTTATAGATAATCTAATTACTGAAGTTAATAATAAAATAACAATAGCAACAACTATAATAATACGTTTATTTCTCTGTTTTTTCTGTTTTCGTTCTGTTTGACGTTGATATATTACGTCCGCTATTCTATCGTGTATAATTTCTACATAATCATCACCATTATATTTTTCTATACGTATAAGGTGATTATTTTTTAAATCTTCCTCACTTTTCTTAAACCATTTATTTTTAGGGTCTATATCGTTTGCACGTCTTCTTCGTCTTCCTCCCTTTCCTTTATTGTCATATACTAAACTATCTTCAAAATCAGAAATATATTTAGGTTCTACTAATGATTCCGGGCTATCGTTAATAAGGCTTTCGTAAAAATCTCTTATAATAGTATTTATGATTATACCATCTAAAGAAAATTTTTGTCCTTCGTTTATATTATTTTGCAAACGTTGACACACAATAGAAAGAATCAACGGTTCTATTTCTTCTTGTTTTTTTTGAGTTTCACTAAGTTTGTTTTCGTCTTTATTTCTTTGAGATAAAAATTTAAGAATTTCATCTGCATTTTCTGTAACTTCACTTTTAAAAATTCCTGTATTTTTCTCATTAGGTTGCTCTGTAATTACCTCTTTTGCTTGTTCATAAGTCATTGGTTTTAGAAGCATTCTATTTTGCAAAAATTCAGTTACAGAAAAAACATCATTGGTCCAATAATCAAAATCTGAAAGATATTCTTTTCTAAAAGAGAATACCGTTTTATATGTTGGAGGTGTATCTATTTGTATATAAATATCTTGTTTTTCAAGTTCTATAAGGTTTTCTTCTATCTTCTTTGGTAAAATTTGGCTTGAAAGTTCTTGAACTAATCCAAAAATAGTTTTTAATTTATTATAATCTACTACATTATTGTTTGTAGTTTTGTCAAATACTTCTTCAAACTGGTCAAAAATTAGAAAAAGAGATTCTCCTGTAAAAGAAGGTTCTTCTTTTTTGTCATCTGTTTCAGGTTTATAGGCTATACGTTTAGTATGCAAAAGCCACCAAAGAGATTCTTCATTTGCTTTAAGTTTTTCATTTTGACTATTCTCTATGATTTTGTCATCATAATAATACAAATCTTTACCATCTTCTTCAAGTTTTTCTTTTATTCTACTTATGATAAACTGTTCAAAAGTTTGTTTAGGGTTATCTCCAAAAACTTCATCTGTAAAATTTATCTCTATCGGAATAAATCTATCATACTGTATTCTTGATGATATACCTGCTCGTAAAAAAGAAGTTTTTCCTATTCCAGATTCTGCATATAAGACAGACATAGAACTTCTTCTTATTATATTTAAAAATTTCTCTATATCATCTGCTCTACCTTTAAATCTATTAGCATCAGATATTTTATATGATTCACTTCCTAACCAAATATTACTATTCTTTATATTGCTCTCTGCCATTATTTTCTATTTTTTTTATTTTATTACTAAACAAACTAATCTTATTGCAAATTTTTTAATACTTTTTGTACTGAAAAGTCTGTGTATTGTATTACCTGACGTGTAATAATATCTTTAAATAATTCTTTTGCTTTATCTGGAATATTATGTCCCATATACGTGGTATCTGTACCAAGCAAGAGTGGTATACTATATTTATTTTGCCCTTTTAATTTTTTACCTTCATAACATTTTAAAGCAGCATACTTCCATTCTGTTACAAAACCCTTACCTTCTAACTTTGTTATTTCCTTATCAAAATCAGATTCAGGTAATTTTCCTAATTCTAATACCATAGCATTAGTAATCACAGGAATAAAATAATCACTTTCATCTAACATTTTAAATATTACGCCCCAAAAATCTTCGCCTATATTTTCTTGTTCATCTATACCATAAAAATTTACTTTAAAATATTTTTCTAATTCTTCTTTTATTTTCACAATTTTATCATAGTTTGATAAATCATAACTATATGAAAGAAATATTGTAGGTCTGTCTATTTTTTCCTCATTTTCTTTCCTTTCTATAGCATCATTTATTTCCCTTAAAAAAACATCTATACCTTTGTCTGTGTAATCATAGTTTATATAGGAAAGAAATTCTTCTAAATTTTTATCTTCATTATTACTTACAACTCCTCCTTCAAAGGCAGTTGTAGGTTCTTTCATTTCTATTGGCTTAAATGATGATAACAAGAAGCGAAAAGTCCAATCTGGAATATCACAACCTAATGTTAATATCATTTTATCTTGCATATATGATTTTAAATTTTTGGGGTCTTTATTAGAATCATGAATACAATGAAGATAATCTAAAAAATCATTTTCAGTTATTACAACTGTAGCATTATAACTATCTAACGTCCCTAAAATAAAAAAAACATTACACTTATTATCTAAAATTATTTCTGGTTTTAATTCTGCTTTCTTATATATAATCTCATTATAACCATTTTCACCATATAAACTTTTTATTATATTCTTTATAACATCGTTAAATATCAAAGTTGTTATTATCAATGGAAAATCACCTAATCTTAAAAAACGTTTAACTTCTTCTTCCATTTCTATTATAGAAAAGTTTATCTTTTTATCCAGTATTTTTCGCATACCTTGCTTTAGAGATTTTTTAGTTTTTTTTGTATAGTAACAAGAAACTTTTGTCAAACCATTAAAACCCGTTATCTTTGCAAACTCACGTATTTTATCTTTGTCTGATTCTTCCAAAGAAGCATCGTCATCTATCAAACAATTGATTATATACTCTTGTACTGTTATTCTTCCTTTCTTTGTATCGTTTACATAAAAAACTTCAGGTCCTATAATAGGTACAATATTGTGATATTTTATACAACCTACTACACTTTCTATAACGTCTTCCGTCCACATCTTATTGGTATTATCTATTTCACTCATAATACAATTTGTTTTTAATTATTTATTTAAAATTCTTTTATCATAAAAAAATCCGACAAATAAAGTATGTTTCTACTTTATCTATCGGAGTTATTTAATAGTTATAAGTTTCTGATAAGGAATCATTTACCCCCCCCCTTATAAATATTCAAATACAAACTATTCATGTTATTATTTTTCATTTTTTAATCTTTCTTTTCCTATTGCAAAGATATAAAAAATAATAATACTTAAAAGAAAATAAGTTTTGTTTTAATTGTTTTCAAAAATATTTAGCCCTTATCAAACATTACTTCTACTTCAACCTCAAAACTTGGTCTTATTATAAAATAGCTATTCTTTTTTTCTTAGTCAGCACTATATGAACCATTAGGTTTTCTAAGTATCATTTGCATATTTTCTTTTATAATATAATCACCTTGTTTGTTTAGTTTAAAAGGTTTTAACCAACCACCCATTGCTTCAAATGCTCCTGGCTCTCCTTCACGTGCAGGATAGAAGTAATCGCTCATCTCTTTTTCCTCTACTTTTTTGCCAAGGAAGATAGTATCAAATTGGAAAGGAGTTATATAGCATTCAAGTGTTACTTCTTTTGTTTCTTTATCCTTATTTTTCTTTGTCGCAATGGCTCTATACACTACATCTCCGTTTGGTCTGTAGGTCTTTCCATAGAACCTTAAGCCAGCAGCCTGTTGTTGTTTTTCTATAGGTACTTCTATTTTTATAGTAGGAGTAATTGTGTCTTTGGTAGCACAAGAAGAGTAATCAGGCTTTTTCTCTGGTGAAACAACTATATAACCAGCGTTTATTATATACTGTTTCTTGTGAGGTACAAGTAAGTAGTTGGAAGTAAGTTTTTCAAAAGACAAAAATTCCTTATAATCTATCGTACAAGAATATGGAATAGTGTCTTTTGTATGATGTATAAATTCCAATGAACCTTTTGGAATAGTAATCTGTGCATGGTTGCCTGAAAGTACAGTATCCTGTGATGGCCAATCATAATCGTAATATTCACCTAAACAATCTTCTGGGTCATCTTCTATTATTATATGTACTTTTCCAGCCAAAGATATTTCGTTTTCTACTCTCTCTTCAGCAGGAAGACTATATAGGTTTATCCATTGAAAATCAAAAGGCATCTTGTATTTTATATAATAATTAACCTCTCCGACACAACTCTGCACATAAGAACTTGGAGTCCTTTTTATAATATATTCTGTTTCCTCTCTTGAAGAAAAATATTTGAAAACAACTATGGCTCTATTTCTTGCCAAAGAAGAAGTTGTTTCTGTTATCTCTTCTCCATCGTCATATCCTATTATGGTCATCTTATAAAAACGATTGTTAGCAGAATTGAAAGTCATCATATACACACTATCCAAAGCATTCAAACCTCCTTTTGTATAGTAGGCGTTTCCTTTATCAAAATTGATATAAGCCTCTACTCTTTCTGGGTAAGGTGAAACAGTGTCTTGGTTATTCCTTTGAGAATTTCTCTTCTTTTTGACAGGTGCAGGTGTAAATATAACATTGTCTGCATCTATCTTGTTTGCAACCATTGTTATGGTTTTCTTGTCAGAATTATTCTGTGTCTGTGCGTTAGTATTTGAAAGAACAAACACTAAACTCAATACCATAAAAAAAACAATCTTTTTCATAATTATAAGGTTTCTTTTATTATCATTTTTATTATATCTTCTGTAGTATATCCTTCTGCTTGTGCTGAATAGTTAAGTACTATTCTATGGCGAAGAACTGCTACTGCTATCTCATTTACATCTTCTATATCTGGGGAATATTTACCTTTTAAAACAGCATTGCATTTTGCACCCATAACTAAGTATTGCGATGCTCTCGGTCCTGCTCCCCAAGAAAGATAACGTTGTGCCAAAGCATTGGTATCTTTCTTTAAACGTGTTTTCTCCACAAGCGAAACGATGTATCTATAAACATTATCGCTGACAGGTATTTTCTTTATTATGTTTTGAAGAGATAGAATATCCTCTGCATTAAGCACTTTATCAATATCTGCATGATATTCTGTAGTAGTTGTTTTCAGAATATTCACTTCTTCTTCAAAAGATGGGTAATCCAACCAAAGCATAAACATAAACCTATCTAATTGTGCTTCTGGTAAAGGATAAGTTCCCTCTTGTTCTATTGGGTTTTGCGTTGCAAGAACAAAAAATGGTTGTGGTAAAGTATATGTTTTTCCAGCCACAGTTACACTATGTTCTTGCATTGCTTCCAAAAGAGCAGACTGTGTTTTAGGTGAAGTTCTGTTTATCTCATCGGCAAGAACTATGTTTGAAAAGATAGGTCCGTTGATAAAACGAAACTTTCTTTCTGAATCTAATATCTCGCTACCTGTTATATCCGATGGCATAAGGTCAGGTGTAAATTGGATACGATTATATGTTAAACCTAATGCTTTTGCTATGGTATTAACTAATAGAGTCTTCGCCAAACCAGGAACACCTACCAAAAGACAATGACCACCCGAAAACATAGTAATAAGGACTTTATTTACTATATCGTTCTGTCCTACTATGACTTTTGCAATCTCTTGTTTTAAAGTATTGCACTTAGCAATTAAATGGTCTAATTGTTCTACTTCAGTCATTGATTATTGTTATTTATTTTTTTTTGTCCAATCTACAGTAAAATCGCAAGAAGAATACTCTTCGTTTATTCTTATGTAAGTCTTACTTACAAGTTTTGAAGCCCAATCTTTCATAATATTTGTTTCCTTTTCTTGCAAAGCAAGTGTTTGAAGACGGTCAAAATCATTTTCAAGATTTACTGTATGTTTAGGAGTTTTCTTTTTTATTTTTATTAAACGATAAGCATTTGAAAGTTCAGATTTAAATTCTACTGGTTTGGTTATATCTCCTTCTTTCATAGAATTGAAATCTACTTTATCTAAGTTACCTATTGTTTCATTTATAGCATCTTTTGAAAAACGTGCAGAAGCATTGTTTCTGTTTATAATAAGACCTCCGTTGATTTTGCTATTGTCATCTGAGAATTTTACTATTGCGTCTTCAAAAGATATTTCTCCGTTATTTATCAGATTTTGAATACTATCAAGAAACTGTTTTGATTTGTATAAGGATACAGATGAAACTTTTGGTTGTAAAAGTATATGCCTACAATTTACCATATCCCCTCTTCTTTCTATCATCTGAACGATATGAAAACCATATTTTGTTTCAAATACAGGAGAAATTTCTCCTGGTTGCAAAGAAAAGGCTACAGATTCAAATTCTCCAACCATATCTCCACGAGAGAAGAAACCAAGTTCTCCACCTTTTTTTGCAGAAGCTTCATCATCTGAATAAAGAGTTGCTATAGTAGCAAACTTATCTCCTTTTAGGATACGGTCCCTATAGGAATTAAGTTTTTCTTTTACCATATTTTTCTCTTCATCTGAAATCTTTGGCATACTAACTATCTGAGTCAATTCGTACTCTTCGTCTAACTCTGGCAAAGAATCTTTTGGTATTCTGTTATAAAAATCTGCCACCTCTTGAGGAGTTATCTTCAAATCTCCAACCAATCTACTTCTTGCTTGCTGTATAAGCAGATTTTCTCTTATAACATCTTTATAAGTTTCTTTTATTTCTGCAAGAGATTTATTCATCTGTTTTTCCATTCTCTCTTGAGAACCGTACAACTGCACCATATATCTTATTCTCTCGTCCATAGTGTTCTCTACCTCTTGTTCAGTAACCTCTATGGAGTCTATCTGTGCTTTATGTAAAAACAACTTACTCAAAAGCATATCTTCAAGTATTTCACATCTTGTTCTTTCTGCACCACCTGAGGCTTTGGACTGTAAGTAGGTTGTTTCAAGTTCAGAATATTTTATCATATTCTCCCCTACTACTGCTATAACCTCATCTACCACAGCTTGAGAATAAGAAACTAAAGTTCCTATAAGTAAAAGAACAAGTATGAATATGTTTTTTGTGTATCTCATTGTTTTATAGAATTAAGTACATCGTAATTTACTTTATAATAATATTTGCTTCTCAACTCTTCTATCCATTTCTTCTCTAAATACTCTTGATATTGACTCGTTACAACGCCCTTACATTCATCTAAAGTTTTTTGTTGTGGTGCTATAAACTGTTTCAATACCATAATAGTATTTTTATTTGTCAATAGGTTGGTATCTGTTATGATAACATCTTTTGCATTCAAATCATTAGACAAAGGAGTGTTCCATATAAGTTTTTCAACATTTTTATTTGCTGTTTTTTCATATTTACCCCAAGTGTAAGATATATACCTTGAAGGAGTCTTTTTTATAGAGAACTTTTTAAGAAGTTGTGCAAGTATTTCATCGTTTGTTAAACCTTTTTTAGTGTATTTCTTTATAAGATTTTCTACTTTTTTTATCTTAAGGCTTTTATCTATAGTCCAATTAGTAACATCTGCTCTTTCTTTCCAAATATATTCTGCTTTATGATTATCATAATACATTTGCAAACCTAAAGTATCTACCAAACTTTTGTTCCAAACCTCTTTGTCTGTTATTGCAAATATAAGAATACCTTCTCTAAAAGACTGCATATTTTCTCTAAACTCTGAGTGTTTATCCTCCAATCTTGCGTCTGCATATTCAAAAGACTTATTGTCTTCAAAATCCTTTGCAAAATTTTCTATAAAATCTGGCAAGTAAGTAGGAGTTTGTTTTCTCTGTGCTGTGTATAATTCCTGCACTAAGTCCATTTGTGTATATGAACTATCACCTATAGAAAATATAATCTTTTCTCCTTTGAAATCTTCTGGTATTTGCCAAGTACCTGAGAAGACACTATCTGTTACAACATTTGATAATTCTAAGATATTGTTTCTATATTCTTTGAAACCATATTCTTGTTTTGCCTTAGAAATAAAACTCTCTATTGAACGGTAAGCCCTTTGGTCTTTACTTATTCTTTGTTCTATGTTCTTTCTTTCTTCCTCCAATGATTTTATAGGATAACGTTTTACCAATCTGAATATATGCCAACCAAATCTTGTTTTAAATGGTTGTGAAAGTTCGCCATCTTTCATATTTTTCATTGCAAGAATAAATTCTGGTGGTATAGTATTGCATTTTTGACGCATCAACCAGCCAGCATTTTGTGCTGAAAATTTATCATCTGAATATATCTTTGCAACAGAATCTATTCCCCAAGTAACAACATAAGAACGAGCTTCGTTTATAATCCTTTCTGCCTCTTCCTCTGTACGATTATCTGTTGTTATAAGCACGTGTTTCAAATCGCAAGTAGAGAAATCTGCTGGTATTCTATCTACAAGTTTTACTATATGATAACCAAAACTTGTTCTTATAGGAAGAGAGATTTCTCCCTTTTTCATAGAATAACAAGCATTTTCAAAAGGATATATCATTTGCATAGAAGTAAAATATCCTAAATCTCCTCCATTGCCTACTCTTGCAGGACGGTTTTCTTCTGCTGGAACATCTTTAGCCGAAGGGTCATCTGAATATTCTTTTGCCAAATCCTCAAAACTTTCTCCTTTTAATAATTTATCTCTTATCATCAACGCTTTCTCGTATGCTGCAAGAGTATCTTTTGGAGTAGCATTTGCAGGGATATTTATCAAAATATGAGAAGCCCTAAGAAACTCTGACATTCTATCATAAGCTTCCTGCACTAAAGAATCTGTTATTGTTCTGTCGTTGATGTAGGGTTCTACTATTTGTTTTCTATAATCATTTACCTCACTGTAATAAGTACTTGTAGTATCTAAGCCTAACTCGTGAGCTTGAAGAAGTTTCAGTTTGTAATTTATATACAAATTCAAATAAGAATCCAAATCTTGTTTATCCTTTGCTTGAGAATATGTATTGTTTTTGTTGTACATACTCAAAAACTCTGTTTTAGATATTTTTTCGTTGCCTATCTCCAAAACTATACTATCTTTTTGAGAATATGCAAAGAAAGACAACAGAACAAAAACTGTGAGAATAAGATTTCTTTTCATTTCTTTTTATCTTGAATAATTAGGAGCCTCTTTTGTTATAGTTATATCGTGAGGGTGTCCCTCTATAAAACCAGCGTTTGTTATCTTTATGAACTTAGCATTACGCAAAGTATCCAAATCTTTTGAACCTGTGTAACCCATACCTGCCTTTAAGCCACCTACAAGTTGGTAAATAACTTCTGTTACACTTCCTTTGTAAGGTACTCTTCCTACAATTCCTTCTGGCACAAGTTTCTTTACGTCTTTTTCATCGCTTTGGAAGTACCTGTCTTTGCTACCACTCTGCATTGCGTCCAAAGAACCCATACCTCTATATGCTTTATATTTTCTTCCCTCAAGGATTATAGTATCTCCAGGACTTTCTTCCGTACCAGCCAATAAAGAACCAGCCATAATAGTTGAAGCACCTGCAGCCAAAGCCTTTACTATATCACCTGAATATCTTATACCACCATCTGCTATTACAGGTACGTTTCTATCTTTCAAAACATCGCAAACTCTTAGTACTGCTGTAAGTTGTGGCATACCTATACCTGCAACTATTCTTGTAGTACATATACTTCCAGGTCCTATTCCCACTTTTATAGCATCTGCACCTGCGTCTGCCAATGCTGTAGCCGCTTCTGGTGTAGCTATGTTTCCAACAACTATATCTATAGTTTTGTATCTGTTTTTCAATTCTTTCAAACTTGTAACAACATTTTTTGAATGACCATGTGCTGTATCCAAAACTATAGCATCAACACCTGCAGAAACTAAAGCGTCCGCTCTGTCGTACATATCTTTGGTTATACCTACTCCTGCTGCCACTCTAAGTCTTCCCATGCTGTCTTTACAAGCCATAGGTCTTTGTTTTACCTTTATAATATCTCTATAAGTTATAAGACCTATAAGATGGTTATCATCATCTACTACAGGTAGTTTTTCTATTCTATTTTGTTGTAAAATATCTGCTGCTTGTTCAAAAGTAATACCAGGGTGTCCAACTACCAATTCTCTTGTCATTATATCACCTAAAGGACGTTGTTTGTCCTTTTCAAAACGCAAATCTCTATTGGTAACAATACCAACGAGTTTATTATCGTTATCTACAATAGGAATACCACCTATGGACAACTCTTGCATAAGGTTCAAAGCGTCATTTACTACATTATTAGCCTTCAATGTAGAAGGGTTGGTAATCATTCCGTTTTCACTTCTTTTTACCTTCAAAACCTCATTGGCTTGCATTTCTATAGGCATATTCTTGTGCAGAACACCTATACCACCTTCTTGTGCTACTGCTATAGCCATAGGAGCCTCTGTTACAGTGTCCATAGCTGCTGCCACAATAGGCATATTCACATCTATATTCCTTGAAAAACGGCTGGCAACCGTTACATCGCGAGGTATGATTTCTGAATAAGAAGGTACCAAAAGTACATCGTCATAAGTAAGTCCCTCGCCTATAATTTTGTCGTTATATGAAAACATAATTATCTTTTAAATATATTTTCGTGCAAATTTACATCAAAATAATAATATATGAAAATTTTTTACAAAAAAGGTGTTTCTACAATACTGTATTTTGTATTCTAATTTTTTAAAAAAGATTTTTCAGAACAAAATCTTATTAAAATTTATTAGAAAAAAATCTATAAAAAAACTGCTTCTTTATCTCGTTTTCATGAAACTTTGTTTTAATTTTCTAAAGCTTTGTTTTAATTTCGTAGAACTTTGTTTTAGAAAATTAAAACAAAGTTTCATAAGAGTGTTTCAATAAAGGAGTTACAAAGGCTATTTTTTCATTACCTTTTATACAAAAAAGAGTGTGAAAAAAATTTCACACTCAAAAAAATATAGAATTAAAAACTGTTATGAATAATGACTATCTCATTATTATTTTTTGAGATTTGTTTCCTTTTGTTGAATATACCTTTACTATATATGCACCCGATGGAGTTGATAGTTTAATATTGGAATGGTTTCCTTGAAGATTTCTCTCCAAAACCGTTTGCCCTAAAGTATTTACAACAACTACCTTGTGCAAATCTTCACCATAAATAGACAGAGTTTCACCTTGAAGATTTATCCTTATATCTACTTCTTTTTCTTCCATAATTGGCAAAGATACGTTTTTAGTATAGAACTTTATTTTGTATCTACCAGCATTCTCTCCTTGATATGCTATAAAGGTGAAAACATCTTCATTTCCTAATTCCGTTTCTTCACCGTTTTGAATATCTATTATGCTCACCCCTATATTGTTTGGAATATTTGTAAGTTTTAAATCAGTTGTAGATACTCCTCCACTGTGAAATCTTAGTTCTACTTCGTAAGGTAGGTTGTTTATATGATTATCAAAAATCTTTCTATCATCTACCAAGAAATAAGGTTCTACAAAATCCGTTCTATTGTTTGACACCATAAGATAAGAATCCCTACCGTCAAAACCATTTGAAGCATTTTCTTGTATAGAAACAAAGGCTTCGTTTTCTGTTTCGTTGGCTATAGCAGAAAGTTTTATCTTTGTGTTTTCTATATCGGCTTTATACCTATTTGTAGCAGGGGTATCTCTTCTTAAGATTGTGTTATTCATCTTTATATTTATAGAAGGGTTATCGTCTTTTGATGCTACCATAAAACCATTTGCAGGATATATTTCAGAAACTCCTTTTGCTGTAACAGGTATCTTCTCCCATTGGTCTAATGAAGAGTTGTAACAATAAATATATTCTCCCTGTATTTGACTATCATTGATTTGTTTAAACTTATAAGCATCCATTCTGGCTATATAAGGATTGTACAAAGCAAACCAGCGTCCTGTTTTTCCATCACTTCCACCACTTACTCCTGTAGAAGTGTGGTAAGTATTTGTGTAAGTAAATTCGCCGTTGTTAGTTTTTGTTTCTTGGAGGTTGGACGGAGAGATGTACATAAACAGGACCGGTTTGTTTTCGTTTGGTATAGTAGGGTAAGTCATAGCAGTACTATCATAAACGTAAGATGTGTTGTACGGCCATGCCATAAAAGATTGTTTATTTATAAGAGTATCTCCCACTTTTGCATATATACCTCTTCCTCCTGCGGTAATATTTCTTCGCCAATCATTTTCCACATAAGGAATAACTGCAAAATCGTGTTTATACTCTGTTTCCAAAACACCGCCATAGGTTAAAGCAGTGTCTAAACTTCCTAAAAGATTCCACCTTCTTACTGTCAAAGTTTTATATAGTTCAAACTCTACAGTATCTGATAATATAGACAAGTCATCATAAGATTTCAACGCCAAAGAACCGTCATCTGTTATTATAACTTTTTCAGGTTTTTTCGCATAAGTATAACATTCAAATCCTCCTGTACCATTATATGAATTAGGTGTAAAGACAGGTTCTTTTATTGTATCTAAATAGTTTAAGTATTTTAGTCTTGTCCATTCTGTTTTGGCAGAAGAATAGGTATTGTTTTTATATTCTTTAGCACAAGGTACTGTAAAATAGATTTCATCTCTTGCCACATCGTCAAAAACTCCGTCATCATTGGTCTGAATATGTGCATTGTTCAGAAGTTTCAAAGGTGTTTCACTTTCAAATTCTATCTTTGTTATCATATCTTTATCCAATAATGTAAAGGCTTTATAATCTATTTCTGCCACAGTGTATTCATTGCCATTGTTCGTTGTTATCTTCTCTGGTATAGTCAAAGATTTTTTCACCGTAGGAGTATAAGAAGATGTGTAAGATTGTTGTTGCAATAGTCTTGCTTTATCATTGTCTGCACATGTTACCAAATACCAAAAATCATCTACCTTTTCCATTAACTCTATTTCTACATACTTGGTACAAATACCGTCATTCAGTTTGTTATTTGCACTTTGTGTGTTTGCCATATTATTATATGCAGATAAACTTCCGCAAGGAATATACACAGGTATTACTTTCACGCTATCGGGTACTATAGAAGCATTACTCCAATTTGAAAAAGGTTGTTCGCTACTTGCTATCCCTGAAGAAATATCTGCTGAAAGTGTTGGTGGAACAGTGCCTTTGAAATATAATCCTCTCATACTACCATACGCATCAGAAAAAGCAGAACCTCTTATCTCTGTAACGTTCTGTGGAATTATGGCAGTCTTTATTCTTTTACACATATTGAAAGTTCCTTCCGGTATAGTAGTAAAGTGTGTATTCTCTGGAAGAGATACTATTCCTCTTATATTGCATTGATTTGAGAAAACATAATAACCCATACTTTCTACACTGTTTGGAATGATAATATCACCTAAAAGACCTCTCACTAAGGAACCATCTGGTAAGCCTGTAGTCATAAAAGCATAATTACCTATACGTTTTAGATTGCTTGGCAAAGAAAATTCTAAATAATTTATAGCATGACAATTTGCAAACACTCCTTTACTTGCATCATCTGTAGGAGCATCTTTTATAGCCACAACATCGTATTCTACTCCTGAGTCTGGGTCTATAATTGTTGCAGGTATAGATAAAGTACCTTCTATTTTGTTTGGAGAAGTGTTATATGTTCTATCGCCGTCTTCTGGTCTTATAATTACTGCTCCATTTAAGCATAGTTCATACCATAGATGACCTATCTTTTTTGTTTCTCCTCCCAAAATATTTAAATCTTTCCAACCATAAGCAGACCTATATGCTGGCTCAACTCCACAAGGAACATAAACGTTACAATTTGTGTTATTCAGACCATGAAATAATTGCCATGAAGTAGCAGTAGGTGGCTCTTCTCTATGTGCATATATCTTCAATAGAGGTCCTTCTGTATTTTGAGTACCACAAGATGAGAACGCATATCTTTCTATACTTGCTATGTTTTCGGGTAATATTATACTTTTTAGTTTGAAACAATCATTCAACATAGAGTCTTTGATTGTGGTGTAAGAAGAGTTTGCTGGGAAAGTAATCGTACCGTCTAAATTAGTACAACCTGCAAACACACACATACCGATATTTGTTACACTATTTGGTATTGTTATATTTCCTCTTATTCCTCTACAATTTTGAAATGTCCTCACACCTATACTTTCTAAATATATTGCATTACTCAAATCTACACCTGTTAGATTAACACACTCTGAGAATATACCTGTATTGTATCCGTAAGGGTCTCCGTCTTCTATGGCTACAACTTTATAAACCTTGTTTTCATCTTCTGGGTCTGTTACTGTAGCAGGTATGGTCAATACTCCACCTACGGTATTTGGTGCAGTTTTATATGTATAATCTCCATCTGCTGGTCTGATAACTGTTGCAGTATAAGGGTTTTCGCAAGTAACATTGTACCATAAACCATTTACTTTAAACACCGGACCTTGTAATAGTCTGTAAAATCTGCTCCAATTACCGTTTTGATAATCTCCTTTTGTTCCACAGGGTACAAAAACAGGCATATATTTATCTAACGAATCTTCAAAAGGCCAATAATATCCATTTGTAATTACTGGAGGTCTTTCTGAGAGGAATGTTACAGACCTTATATTTTTACAACCTTGAAAAGCATAGTTTCCCATTACCTTAAGTGTTGAAGGAAATGTTACAGAAGTAATAGCCTCACAATCCCTAAAAACTCCCAAATCTACAGAATAACCACTTGCTATAGCAGTAACGATATAAGTATTACCTTCATAGACTACTGTATCTGGTATTACTAATGAACCACTAATAAAATTTGGGGCAGTTTTATAGGTGCTATCTCCTGTCATAGGTCTTACAACTGTAGCTTTATCTCCACAGATTTCATACCATAAATCATCTATCTTTACAACCTCTCCCTCTATATAATATTTAAAACTTTGCCAATAAAAAGCATTTTTATAATCTTCTCTTTTGCCACAAGGAATGTAAATAGAAGCATACGCTGGAACATTTGTAAAGGTATAAGAATTTGCGGTAGGTGGAATGATTGCATTAGACCTAATCTTTCTTAAAGAAATACAGCCATAAAAAGCATAACTTCCTATAGTTTCTATTGTTGCAGGCAGTTCTATACTTGTTACGCCCGTACAATTATAGAAAGCATACTCACTTATCTTTGTTACCGTATAGGTTATTCCAGAGTATGAAACTATAGATGGAATAACATAATTCTCTCCTGTATAAAAAGTCGCACCTTGTGTATTTCCTTCATATGTTACTTCTACTGTATATGGTACAGATGCAGAAGTAATATTATAGTATATAACATTACCATTGGAATCTGTTGCAGAAAAATCGTGTGCAAAAACACTGCAAGAAACTAATAATATACAAATAAAAAGTGATGGTATTTTTAATTTCTTTTTTAAGACTTTAAGGAAGAAATGTTTAGACTTTGTCTTTTCAGTTGTTTTCATATCTACCTTATTAGTACAAACAGTACCCCCCCCCATAAAATTTCCATGATGAAAATTATCATCTTTTCTACGTGCAATAACCTCCTTGCGTACGTTTCGTGTAGTATCTATAACTAAAAAAGCAAGTCCAAGTACTAATATAATCAATGTACCTTGCCCAACAGGAGTACGTCTGTAAGAATAGTTGTTGTGTCGTTTAGTTACATCATCTTCATTCTTTGGTCCATTAGGTGGAATAGGCGGTTGAGAACAAATAATTGTTGGCAATAAAAATATGCCCAAAACAAGTAACATCTCTTTAATCTTTTTCATTGTTTTTTAATTATTTTCTTTTACTAATTCATTTTTTTACTTCTTTTAAATTGATTACTAAATTGTTACTTAAAAATAGAACTTTAATTAAAAAACAACAAGATATAGTTTGGGCTATCCTATTTATCCGAAAAGAATAATAGAATTTAAACTTTAGAATTTTATATCTTTATTTTAGAAAATTAGAATAAAGTTTAACAATTCTCTTTCTTTGTTTCATTGAAATAGAATAAAGTTTTAGAATTCTATTTCTTTGTTATAAAAAAATGAAATAAAGTTTCCGGAAATTCTATCTCTTAGTTATTTTAGTTGCATAAAGTTTTATTTAGTCGTATTTAGTCTATTTATATCGTTTTTAAAGTTATCAAGTTGCAAAGGTATATATTTTTTTTGATATACCAAATAATTTTACAATTTTTACAAAAATTACTTATACTTTTACAAAGCAATAAGTTCTCTGTAAAGCCTTTCCTTTTCTATAGGAACAACACCTACAGTTTCGCAAACAAGACCTCCTGCAAGGTTGCTTATTTTTGCCATAGTATCTGCATCAAGTTTTTCTGCCAAACATAGTGCTGCAAGACTAATAACAGTATCCCCTGCTCCACTTACATCTGCTATTTTTCTTAAATGTGCAGGAAACATATTTATTTTTGCTCTTGGAGTTTGGTAATCTGCTATAAACACTCCATATTCGCTAAGTGTTATAAAAACTTTTTCTATGTTTTGCTTAGAATGCAAAAGCAAAGAAGCGTCTGAAAGATTTTCCAATGTAGGTTTATCAAACTCTATTTTTAAACCCTCTTTTAGTTCTTTTAAGTTTGGTTTAAATAGTGTTACGTTTTTGTAGTATGAAAAGTTTTTGTGTTTAGGGTCTACTGCTGTAGGAATTTGTTTCTCTGTTGCAATGGCTACAAGTTTGGATATAAGGTTTGGAGTAATTACTCCTTTATCATAATCCTGAAATATTATAGCATCTATCTTTTGAGAGTTTATTATGGAAAGTAGTTGGTTTAAAAAATTTTCTTCTTCCTCTTTAGTCAAGTAGTTTGTTATCTCTTTATCTATTCTAAGCATTTGAGAATTATTGCCTATTATTCGTGTCTTTATAGTAGTAGGACGAAAAGCAGAAGTGTAAATACCTTGCGTATCCATATCCTCTTCTTTCATAAGGGAAAGAAGAGTTTTTCCTTCTATATCTTCACCTATTACAGAACAAAGTATAGGTTTCGCTCCCATAGCCTTTATATTCAAAGCAACGTTACCAGCACCTCCCAAACGGTTTTCTATTTTCTGCACCGAACAAATAGGAACAGGTGCTTCTGGAGATATTCTTTCAACTTTTCCCCATTGATAAGAGTCTATCATAACATCACCTAAAATAAGTATGTTATGATTTGAGAAATTCTTAAACAGTTGCTTGTAATCCATAATAATGATTTGATTTTATAGAGTTATTTCTCCTCTTAAGTTGTTCTCAAGTAAGTTTCTTATTTCTGTCTTGTCTGAAAAGTTTCCTAAAACAAACATCATCTTTGCCAAAGCTGCTTCGGTTGTTATATCCTTTCCACTCAACACTCCCATTTCTCTAAGAGCATAACTTGCAGCATAATGACCCATTTGTACCTTTCCGGCCTTACATTGTGTTACATTATAAACAGTAATACCTTTTTCTATAGTTCTTTTTATTGCAGATAAAAACTCAGAATTTGTAGGTGCATTACCGGAACCATAAGTTTCCAATATCAAACCTTTAAGGTTAGGAATATTTGCTACACAATCTATATGACTTATTTGAATAGATGGGTGTATCTTTAGTATAGCAACATCTTCACAAAGATTTTCATATACTTTTAATTCTTTTTCTGGTTTTGGAAGTATAAGATGTTCTTTGTAAGAAATGTTTATACCCACCTTTGCCAAAGAAGGCATATTGCCACTGTAGAAAGCCTCAAAATATTCTGCGTTTATTTTGGTTGTACGGTTGCCTCTGTAAAGTTTATCATCAAAAAATATACATACCTCTGGAATAAGTACATCTGTATTTGCTGCAAGTTCTATAGAGGATATTATATTATCTCTTCCATCGTTGCGTATCATTCCCAAAGGTAATTGAGAACCTGTAATGATTACAGGTTTTGCAAGATTTTCTAAAAGAAAACTCAATGCAGAAGCAGTATATGACATAGTATCTGTTCCATGTAGAATAACGAAACCGTCATATAAATCATATACTGCTTTGATATATTGAGATAATTTCAACCACACCTTTGCATTCATATCAGAAGAATCTATTATAGGATTGAATTGATAGGTTTCTATGTTACAATTCAGTTCCTTTAACACAGGAAGAATTTCGTATATCTTCTTCATATCAAAACAACGTAAAGCACCTGTATTTTCGTCCTTTACCATTCCTATAGTGCCTCCTGTATATATTACCAAGATGTTTTTCATTGTGAATATATTTTTTGGTTTCAATTAGATGTTTAGCATTTTCTTATTGCTATATTCAAAAGTTTGCCCTCTATAACGTCTATCTGTGTTGTTGGGTTTTCTACTTGTGGTTTCAGAATAAGTTCTTTTGTCAATGTTTCGTTGCAGATATAATCTTTGTACTGCTCACAAGATGCTTTTAACAAATCTTCTTGTTCCAATTCTATGATTATATTATCTGTAACCTCAAAATTGCTTTCTTTTCTTATGTTCTGAACACGGTTTACCAACTCTCTTGCTACAGCCTCTTTCTTTAAATCTTCTGTAATAGTAACGTCCAATGCTACAGTCAAACTTCCATCATTTGCTACTACCCAACCCTCAATATCTTTCGTTGTTATCTCCACATCAGACAAAGACAATTCTATCTCTTTTCCCTCTATGTTCAAAGAGTATTTGCCTAAGGTTTCTATTTTTGCTATTTCCTCTTGAGAGAATTCAGATATTGCTTTTGCAATACTCTTCATCAAAGCACCATATTTAGGTCCTAAGACTTTGAAGTTTGCTTTTATGTTTTTAGTAAGCACATTGTTCTGAAGAGAAAGATATTTTATTTCCTTAACATTTACTTCTGAAAGTATAAGATTACGAACTTTTTCTATCTCTTGTTGTGTTGTTTCATCGCAAGGTATCATTATAGAAGCCAAAGGCTGACGTACCTTAAGATTATGACGTTTGCGTAAAGAGAGAACTAATGAACATATCTTCTGTGCCGTCTGCATACGGTTTTCAAGTTGTTTGTCTATCATAGATTCATCTGCTACAGGAAAATCTGTAAGATGTACAGATGTATGATTTTCTCTTTGAGTTACAGAGTTTAGATTGATAAACATATTCTCTGAGAAAAATGGAGCAATAGGGGAAGAAAGTTTTGCTATAACTTCCAAACAAGTATATAGGGTTTGATATGCAGAGATTTTATCTTGAGAATACTCTCCTTTCCAAAATCTTCTTCTGCACAAACGTACATACCAATTGCTCAAATATTCATCTACAAAACCACTTATCAAACGTGCTGCACGTGTAGGTTCGTATTCGTTGAAAGATTTATCAACATTGATTATTAAAGTATTCAATTCGGATAATATCCAACGGTCTATCTCTGGTCTTTCATTGATAGGAATATCTTTTTCTTTATATGAAAATCCGTCTATATTAGCATACAGAGCAAAGAACGAATAAGTGTTGTACAAAGTGCCGAATAGTTTTCTTCTTACCTCATCTATACCTTCGGGGTCAAACTTTAAGTTATCCCAAGGCTGAGAGTTAGAAATCATATACCAACGAGTAGCATCTGCTCCGTACATATCCATCATTTCAAATGGGTCTATAGCGTTGCCTAAACGTTTAGACATTTTGTTACCTTTTTTATCCAAAACCAAACCATTTGAAACTACATTTTTGAAAGCAACTGTATCAAATACCATAGTTGCTATTGTATGCAGGGTAAAGAACCAACCTCTTGTCTGGTCAACTCCTTCGGCTATAAAATCTGCTGGGAAGTAATCTTTCTTTAGTTCCTCTTCTGTGCAATCAAATGGGAAATGACGCTGAGCATACGGCATAGCACCTGAATCAAACCATACATCTATCAAATCGCTTTCTCTCTTCATAGGTTTGCCAGATGGAGAAACCAAAATAACGTTATCTATGTATGGACGGTGCAAATCAAAGTCTTCATAGTTGGAAGAAGAGTATTTATTTTCTGTCATAAATCCTGCTTTTATACTCTTGTCTATCTCTTCGCTCAACATCTTAACAGAAGATATACAAATCTCTTCCTTACCATCTTCTGTTCTCCAAATAGGTAGAGGAGTTCCCCAATACCTTGAACGAGATAGATTCCAATCTACAAGATTTTCCAACCAATTGCCAAATCTTCCTGTTCCGGTTGCTTGTGGTTTCCAATTGATTGTTTTATTTAGTTCTATAAGTCTATCTTTGATTGCTGTAGTACGTATAAACCAAGAATCCAATGGATAATACAACACAGGTTTATCTGTTCTCCAACAATGAGGATAAGAGTGTGTATGTTTCTCTATTTTAAAGGCAAGGTTTTGTTGTTTAAGCATTACACACAAATCTACATCTAAACTAGTATCTTTATCTGTTAATGTGCTATCATAAGCATTCTTTACAAAACGACCTGCATACTGAGAATAAAGTTCTTTGTTTATATATTTATTGGTGTATTCTGTATCAAGTTCATCAAGAATGAAAAACTTACCTGTTTTATCTACCATAGGTTGTTGTTTTCCGTTCTTATCCAAAAGATGAAGTGGTGCTATGTTTGCAAGTTTTGCTACTCTGGCATCATCTGCACCAAATGTAGGAGCAATATGTACTATACCTGTACCATCTTCAGTAGTTACATAATCACCTCCTATTACTCTAAAGGCATCACCCTCTTGTTCCATAGGACGAACCCAAGGTATAAGTTGTTCATATTCTATTCCCACAAGGTCTTTTCCTTTGCACTCTGCTACAACTTTGAATGGTATTTCTTTATCTCCTTTGTTGTACTGTGAGAAATCCTTGTTTTCATTCTCTTTTTTGAAATGAGTATATAACAAATTCTTTGCAAGAAATACTGCTATAGGTTCTGAAGTATAAGGATTGAAACTTTCTACTAAAACATAATCAATATTTGGTCCTACTGCAAGGGCTGTGTTGCTTGGAAGTGTCCAAGGAGTTGTTGTCCATGCAAGGAAATATGCTTTAGATAAATCCTTAACATATTGTTTCAGTATAGAGTTCTCTATTTTTTGATTTTCCTTTATTTTGAATTGTGCTACTATGGTAGTATCTTTCACGTCCCTATAACAACCCGGCATATTCAACTCGTGAGAAGACAATCCTGTACCAGCAGCAGGTGAATATGGTTGTATAGTATAACCTTTGTAAAGCAAACCTTTCTTATATATCTCACCCAATAGCCACCATAGAGTTTCTATATATTCATTTTTAAAAGTAATGTATGGGTCGTCCAAATCAACCCAATATCCCATTTGTTCGGTTAGTTTATCCCAAAGGTCTTTGAATTGAAGTACAGTCTTTCTACATTCTGCGTTGTACTCATCTACAGAAATCTTTTTGCCAATATCTTCCTTTGTTATACCAAGATTTTTTTCTACTCCCAACTCTACAGGCAATCCGTGTGTATCCCAACCTGCTTTTCTTGTAACATAGTAACCTTTAAGACTCTTGTAACGGCAGAAAATATCTTTTATAGTTCTTGCCATGACGTGATGTATTCCTGGTTTGCCGTTTGCAGACGGTGGACCTTCAAAAAAGATAAATGGTTTATTACCTTCTCTTTCTTTTAGGCTTTGACGAAATGTGTTTTCTTTTTGCCATTTTTCACGGATTTCCTTTTCTATCTCCGTAAGATTAAGTTGTTTGTATTCCCTATACTTCTGACTCATTTTTATGAAGTTTTTTCACGTTTATTCTTTATAAAGGTGCAAAGATACAAAAAAATAAAAAGATATTTTAATTATTGGCAAAAAAATAACTTTATTCTATGTTTGTTTATATATAATTTTATGGTTTTTCTTTTTGTTCCTTGACTAATTTTTTTTATCGGTTCCATGGTTACTCGGTTCCATATATAGAAATATACAAAATAACCGAAACAAGAACCGAATATTGAAAGTAATGACATATATTCCTCACCCTCAAATTAAAAATTTGAGGGGGTCTGAAGTGAGGAATCTATTTTTTTGTCATTAGTTTTGGTTCCATTTTCTGAAGATTCTTCTTTATTTTCCTGCCCTAAACATAAATCATTAGAAGAAGAACTCTCAGCAGAAGAAAAAGAAGAAGATTTTAAGTGCGTTTAGCATTATTGCCAGCAGATGTTATCTGTCTCTTTATTCTACGCTCACGAAACAAAGAAGTAATTTTCTAAAACAAAGTTCTACAAATTTAAAACAAAGAGATAGAATTCTAAAACAAAGTTTCGTGAGAGTGAAATAAAGTTTTACAATATCATCTTATAGACAAACAAAGAAACATTCTTATTTAGATGTATTCATATAAAATAACAAACAGGTCTAACTACGAAAGTTAAACCTGTTATTTTATATAAATATGGAGTTATAAAACTTCGCTTTTCTTTATTTGAATAAGGGCTTGTTGCAATAAACCTTGAGAACAAGCCAAATTTACTCTTACAAATCCTTCTGTGCCGTACATAGTGCCTGGATTAAGTCTTACTTTGGCTTTTTGTGTAAGCAATTCGCAAATCTCTTCAGAAGTTTTGCCTGTTGCTTGTATATCTACCCATGCAAGATAGGTTCCCTCCATCTTTACCACAGGACAAGATGGAAAATAGCGGGTAAAGAAGTTTTTAAGCAAAGTATAATTATTACATATATAGGTATTGAGTTCGTCTATCCAATCTCCACCCTGAGTATATGCAGATATTAAGGCTTCCACTCCAAAAGGATTGACATCGCATATTTCGTTTATGTTTATGGCTTTGTCTATCTGCTTTTGCATAGTTTCGTTTGGACAGATTATATTTGCTATTTGCAAACCTGCTATATTGAAAGACTTTGTAGGAGATGATAGAATAACAGAGTTTTTTGCTGTTTCTTTGTTTATAGATGCAAAAGGTATGTATTCATTCTTTGGCATAACGATTTCACAATGTATTTCGTCTGAAACTACAAGCACATCGTGTTTTACACATATATGAGAAAGTTTTTCCAACTCTTCTTTCCTCCAAACTCTTCCTGCAGGGTTGTGAGGGTTACAAAGAAGAAATATCTTTGTATTAGGGTCAGAGGCTTTTTTCTCAAAATCTTCGTAATCTATCTTGTAAGTACTGTTTTCGTAAACCAAAGGAGAATCTACTATTTCGCAACCATTGTTTCGTATAGAAGAGAAAAAACAGTTATATACAGGAGTTTGCAAAAGTACTTTATCACCCTCTTTACAAAAGGTTTTAATAACTGCTGACATAGCAGGTACTACCCCTGTTGTATATATAATTCTGTCGGGGTTTATAGTCCATTTGTGTCTTTTTTTGAACCAAGAAACAGTAGCATCATAGTATTCTTGTGGTACTTTTACGTATCCAAATATTCCTTGTTTCACTCTTTTTTCCAAAGACTGAATAATACATGGTGCAGTTTTGAAATCCATATCCGCTACCCACAAAGGAATAATATCCTCTTGTATATCATCGTCCCATTTTACACAATGAGTTCCTCTTCTGTTTATTATGGAATCAAAATCGTATTTCATATCCTTTTACTTTCTTATCTTGTAAGTATCTGACAATCTCCCGGCTTTTTAATATTTTCATCTAATATTATTTCTCCGTATCCGTCTGCAAGTATTCTTCCACTCATAGGATTTTTTACAGAAGTTACTTTGCCGTTTATTGTTGCCTGAACTGTAGAATATTCAAAAGCAAGGTCTGCATCTTCACCAAAACAGCAGTTTTCTAATATAAGATTTTCTGCATAGCAAAGAGGTTGTGTCTGTGTTATCTTGCAATTAACCAAACGCAAGTTTTTAGAATACCAAGCCAAATATTCACCATTTATTTCACTATCATATACTGTAACGTTCTCTGTATTCCAAAAAGCATCCTTTGTATTTAAGATAGCGTTATGTATTTCTACATTTTTACAATATTGAAATGAATAATTACCATTTTGTTTGTAGTTGTTTATCTTTATGTTTTCACAGTGCATAAAGATATAGTCGGCCTTGTTTGTTTCTACATTTTCTAATTCTATATCTTTACAGTGCCATAATGTTTCTTGTGCAGAAGGTATCTTTACGTTTTTCAGTTTCAGACGTTGCATTTCTCTGAACATCTTAGGTGCTTCTATTATGGTGTCTTCCATAACCAAATCTGTACTGTACCAAAGGGCTGCTCTTGCACCTTCTGTGAATAGGCAGTCTTTTACTTTAAATCCGTAAGTTTCCCAAAAAGGATATTTTCCTTCAAATCTACATTTTACGGCCTCTATGTTCTTAGTTTCTTTCAATGCACTTTCGCCTACATGTATCGTTACATTTTCCAAATACAAATCTTGGGTATGATACAAAGGTCTTTCACCGCCAAATTCTGTGTTTATAATTCTTTCCATCGTTTTTATTTATTTTTGTTTTTTAATAATATCCTGTTTTTTCTTTGTTTTACTCATTTATATATATAACTCTATTTTCAGTTTTTTATTTTTATCCAATTACCCCATTTTAATCTTGCAAGGAATATAACACCTCTAAAACATAATTCTATACACATAGCCAACCAAACACCGTTTAACCCCATTGTAGGAGCAAGTATAGCCGCCAAAGTCAGTCTTACTGCCCAAATACTTACCAGATTCATACCAGCAGGTATAAGAGTATCTCCTGCTCCTATGAATATACTGTAACAAACTATGCTTGCAGCAAACATAGGTTCTGCAAAGGCCTCTATCCTTAATGCACCTATTCCCAAATCTCTTATTTCCTTAACAGGTGTAAGTATATCCATCATAAGCGGAGCACCAATATACATAATTATTCCCATAACAGTCATAGCCGCTATACCCATAAAGACTGTTATCTTAGCAAATCTCCAAACAAGTTCTTTTCTTTTCGCTCCTATACTCTGACCTACAAGAGTTGTAGCAGCATCTGCTACTCCGTATCCTGGCATATAACAAAGACTTTCCGCCGTAACAGCAAAACTATTCGCTGCTATAGCAAATTTTCCTAAAGGTGCAACAATTACAGTCGTTAGTATCTGAGCCCCGCATATTACTACATGTTCTACAGCCATAGGAAGACCTATCTTTATAGCCTTTTGAACACAGTCTTTCTTTGGAAGAAAAGACCCTTTTTCTCTTATTATACCCATTTCCTCAGATTTCACACAAAGGAAATACATCATAAGGCTTGCCGTTACTACCTCTGCACACAATGTTCCTATAGCAGCACCCGGTACTCCTAAACCTGCAACAAAGATAAACAAATAATTGAATAGTATATCCATAAAACACATGGCTACATTCAGTATACTCGGTATGTACATATTGCCTGAACATCTTAGCATACTACTTGCCAAAAAGTTTATTTGATATAGAGGAATAGTAAGTGCGAAGATAAGAAAATATATAGAAGCATCGTGATTTATATCTTGCGTTCCACCCAACCAAGATGGAAGATAAGGAGATATACCTACTCCTATCAAAGCAACGGCTATAGAGAATAAAAGCGTGGAACTTATAGCCTGTCTAAGAACACTTCTTGCCTGCTCACTCTTTTTTGCTCCTATCAAGTGTGCAACCTGAACAGAAAAACCTGTAGCAACAGAAGAAGTCAGTCCCCAAAAAAGCCACATACTTGTAGCAACAAGTCCTATAGATGCAGACTCGTTTGCTCCCAAACTTCCTACCATAGAAGCGTCTATATACTCCATTATGATATTGGAAATCTGAGCCAAAATACCGGGAACACTTAAAAGAACAGTCAAATACAACTGTTGTCTTAAGGTCATCTTTTCTCCGTTTCTTATAAGGGCTAAAAGTCTGTCGCTCTTCTTTTTTTCTAAAAGCATTGTATCGTTACAGTGTATTTAGATGAATTAAAATGACATCTTTTGGTACTTTATAAAGTTTTTCTTGTAAGATTTAAGGAAGAATTTAAACCATTTATCGTTGTTGTACTTGTCTTCCATTCTGTAGTTCTGAGATATTTTCTCCTGACGTTTCAATTCCTGCATAGACATCATATTTCCAATTCTCTTTTGTATCTTTTTAGTATGTTTAGATTTGTATCCCATTTCTTTCAAACTTCCTATGGCTTCCAATGCTCCTTCGTATTGTTGATACTTTATAAGGTTTTCAGCTATTTTTATTGAGAGATTATCATCATTCATTCCGTATAAAACAGTTCTCAATCCTTGATGTTGCACACTCATTTCTCCTAATTTGTGAGTATTGTAAAAATATTCAAGTTTAGAATATTCCAAAAAATATCTCATAGTATCTCCTTGCGTAAGATAGTCTTCAGTTTGTTGTTTCATTTCTATATACTGCAATGGTTCTTCTATTTGTCTTTTTAGACTTCTTACTCTTTGTTTATCCAAACGGCATTCGTTGTTTCCTTTTATCTCCATTGCTTTGTTTATATAAGCCTCTGCTGTGAAGAAATCATTTTTTCTTATGCACTCAAGTATATCATAAACCAACACATTTATCTCATCTTGTTTTTTAGAACAAACCTTATCATCTATTGCTCTAAGATAGGAGTTCATTATCCTAACTATAGCAGTATCTTCTTTCATTTTATATTCTGTAATAAGGTCATCTGTAAGTGCCACCAAAGAATCTGCCTTACCAACATTTCCTTCAAATATAGCATATTCTGCTTGCGACATTCTTTTAGCAGTTATCTCTCTTATGGCTCTTTTATACATATTTTCCACTGCTTGTTTATCTCCCTCTATTTTTGCCAAACGGTTGGCTTTTTCCAATACTTCTAAAGCCTTTTCATAATTATTCACCTGCATATAAGTTCTCGTTTCATAGAACTTATCATCTATGGCTTTGTCTATTGTCTTTACCTTAGTACTTGCTACTGCTACACTTTCTTTTGGAAACTTGTTTTGAGAGGATTCTATATAATCGTTTTCTATTTGTTCCACTTGTTTTTGTGGTTCTGAAATAGTGTCTTTTATATACTGAGGATAATCCAACGTATAGCCTTTGTTCTGTGCCAAATTTTCTATTGAATCCAACTTTGTATCTGTTGGGTTTATAGTTCCCTGAATAGATGCTATCTGTTTCAAAACTCCTTGTTCAAAATCTCCACCTACCATAGCAGAAAGTTCTCTTGCCTTTGCCAAAAGGTCTGCTCGTGCCTGTGCATTGCGAGATTGGTTCATAGTTTTGGCTTGTGCCAAATAGGAATTAACAACCTTATTCACCACATCATCAAAAGAATCTGTTTCTTTGATAGATTCTCTGTTTCTTTGGAAATAATCGTAAGTGTTTTCTACAAAATCTCCCGCCACTTTCATATCTCCTATTTTTATAGCACGTTTTGTAATATCTATATGATTGTCATATATTCCTTGCTTGCAAATATCAAGGTTTTTCTTTACAACATTAGGCTGGCAAACGTTTATAGCATCAAACTTACATACGTTTTCCAATTCGTTTAGTATATCATAAGCATACGCATACTTACCTTGCTTTATGTAAGCCATAGATTGCAAAAGATTTTTATCATAATTGAAAGCCAGCATATTTTTACACAAAAGACTTTCTTCTTCAGATGGTTGCATCTTTGCAAGAACGTTTGACAATCTTTTTGCAGTTAATACTATTTGACTGCTATCCAAACTTATCTTAGCAAGTTCATAATTTGTCATAACGTTGTTTGGGTTAGCCTTTTCAGATTTCAAAAGACACTCGTATGCTTCTTGCTTTTTATTGCTTGATAATAGATTTACCGCCTTGATATAGTACATATCCGAAATTCTCGGAGTAACAAAACTTAACAATTCTTTGCTCTGTTTTACCACCGTTTTAAGTTCTACATACTTTGCATAAATTTCTTTATCACTTATATAGGTTTCGTTTTCTTTCAAAAAATCTTCGGCTTTTGACACTTGGTAGTTATACACAGGCATCATATCCAAATTTTCCGAAGAAACGGCAGTTATAGTCTTTATTTGCTTGTCAAAAGAAGTGAGTATATCTTTCTTTTGTGTAGCAGACAAGGTCTGTGAATAAACACTTGAAGAAAGAAAACACATAACTATAAATTGAGTTAAAAACAAATATCTCAAAAACATTTTCATAATTCAAAAAAGTCTATTTTAAAGGGTTTAAAAATAAAAATCCGTTGGCAAAGATACAATAAAAACTTCGTTAATTCCTCTTATATGAAAAAATATCTTAACTTTGCAAAAAATCTTTGTAAAGAATAAACCTTAAAAAAACAATAATGAAAAACAAAATAATAGTAATAATAAGTAGCATAGCCATAGTATTATCTTTATCTACCATAATACTGCAAATCTTTGTTTTTGCAACAGATAAGCCAGATGCAGAAGATTATTATCGCAATCTTGTTATGGAAAATTTACATAATTTTTCTGCACCAATTCCCGATACTTTGACTCTTTGTGGCGAACAAGTACCACTTGATAACGTTTTTGTACGAGAGGCTTTAGATAGAGAACTTACTGCTATTACTTATCAACACAACGCTACTTTTACTATCCTAAAACGTGCTTTTCGTTATTTCCCTCTAATAGAAAAATACCTAAAAGAGTGTTCTGCACCCGAAGATTTGAAATATCTTTGTGTGGCTGAAAGTTCTCTATCCAACGTTACATCTCCTGCAAAGGCAGAAGGTTTTTGGCAGTTTATGAAAAACACTGCTACATCATACGGTCTTAATGTTAGTGATGAATATGACGAACGTTACAATTTGGAAAAAGCAACCAAAGCTGCTGTCAAATATCTTAAAGGCTCACAATCTCGTTTAGGTTCTTGGTCTTTGGCTTGTGCTGCATACAATTGCGGAGAACAAGGTCTAAGGGCGAGAATGAAAGAACAAGGAATTTCAAACTATTGGGATTTGGCCCTAAACACTGAAACAGGAAGATATGTTTATCGTATTCTTGCCTACAAAGTACTTATGCAATCTCCAAAACAGTATGGCTTCTACCTTAGAGAGCAAGACGCATATCAGCCTTTGGAATACGAAACTGTGAAAGTAGATTCTTCCATAACAGATTTTTATGCTTTTTCTAAAAAAATAGGAACTACATATAAAATGTTTCGTGCTGCCAACCCTGAGTTGAGAGCAAAGAAACTTACAAACAAAAACAAGAAAACTTATACCTTATATTATCCTAAAAAAGAAAGTCTTTCCTATAAGAAACTTATAAAAAAATTGCACAAAAGCAATAGTTTTATAGATAGTATGTAAATACATACTTCGCTTTTTAGAAAAAAGAGTTTCTAAAACTTTATTCTACATTTTTATCTCTTCGTTTCACTCTCACGAAACGAAGTTTTAATTTTCTAAAACAAAGTTCTATGAAATTAAAACAAAGAGATAGATTTCTAAAACAAAGTTTCGTAAAAACATTATAAAAAGACCTGTTTTTCTTTGCAAAGTATAGAAAATTGTAGTAAAAATTCAATTTTGGACAATAACATATCCACTATAGAACATTTTATAGTTTCTTTATAAGGGAAAGTTTTTGTACTTTTGCAGTTTAAATTTCTGAAAATACTATGTCAAGTAGCAAAAATATGTTAAAAAATTCGCAAAATAATATAGAAATATTCGGAGCAAAAGCACATAATTTGCAAAATATTTCGTTAAAAATTCCTCGTAACTCATTGGTTACCATGACAGGACTTAGTGGTTGTGGAAAAAGTTCTTTGGCTTTTGATACTATCTATGCTGAAGGGCAAAGACGCTACTTGGAAACTTTCTCTGCATACATTAGAAATTATTTGGGTTCACCCGAAAGACCAGACGTGGAAAAGATAACAGGACTTTCTCCCGTCATAGCCATAGAACAGAAATCTACAAACAAAAATCCACGTTCTACAGTTGGCACAGTAACAGAGATTTATGATTTGATGAGACTTCTTTTCGCAAGGATAGCAGACGCATATTCCATACACACAGGCGAAAAGATGGTGAAATATACCGATGAACAGATAAAGGAAAAGTTGATAAACGACTATCACAACAAGACTATAAGTTTGCTCGCTCCTATGGTAAAGGGAAGAAAAGGACACTACAGAGAACTGTTTGCAAACATTGCCAAAAAAGGATATTCAAAGGTAAGAGTTGATGGAGAAATACAGCCTATAACTATAGGAATGAAGGTAGATAGGTACAAGATACACGATATAGAGATAGTTATAGATACTTTGGTAGTGAATGAAAAAAGTGTTAAAAGGTTGTCAAACAGTCTGAATACTGCATTTAAACAGGGAAATAATAGCGTTATGATTTTAGAACAAGAGAGTAACGAACTAAAATATTTCTCTAAAAATCTTATGTGTCCTACTACCGGTATAGCATATCCAGACCCTGAACCAAACACTTTTTCTTTTAATTCTCCTTATGGTGCTTGCCCGGAGTGTAATGGATTGGGTGAGATAACACAAATAGATATTAACAAACTTATACCAGATTGGGAACTATCCATAAGCAAAGGTGGTATCTCTGCTTTGAAATATGATGCACATTCGTGGGTATTTCAAAACATTTCTGAGATATGTAAAAAACACGGTGTAAGCATAACAACCAAACTAAAAGAGTTTCCAAAAGAGGCTATTGACGAAATACTTTATGGAAAAGAAGATACAAACTTTCATTCTTTATTGAACGAAAACATAAAGTACGAAAACGATTTTGCAGGTATTGTAAATATTATAAAAAATCAAATAAACCAAGATTCACCTGCTTCTTTGCAAAAGTGGGCAACAAGTTTCTTTACCCTAAAAACTTGTCCTGCTTGCGAGGGAAAAAGATTGAAGAAAGAAAGTCTAAGTTTCCGTATCCACGATAAAAACATAAGCGATTTATGTGAAATGGATTTGAAAGACTTAGTAAGATGGATGAACGATTTACCTAATTTCCTTACAGAGAAACAACTTCTAATAGGCAAGGAAATAATAAGGGAGATAGTAACTAAACTTGGTTTTCTTTCAGATGTAGGTTTGGATTATCTAAGACTTAGCCAAAGGACAGCCTCTCTTTCTGGTGGGGAAGCACAACGTATAAGGCTTGCTGCACAGATAGGTTCTGAATTGGTAAATGTTTTATATATACTTGACGAACCAAGCATAGGATTGCATCAAAGAGATAACATAAGACTTATAAATTCACTAAAAAAACTTAGAGATAAGGGTAATAGCATTATAGTAGTAGAACACGATAAGGATATGATGTTATCTTCTGATTGGATTGTGGATATAGGTCCCGGTGCTGGTGTTAATGGTGGCAGGATTGTAGCACAAGGTTCACCGAAAGAGATTATGAAACAAAATTCTTTGACTTCGTCTTATTTAAAGAATGAGAAACAAATAGAAATTCCTAAAAAGAGAAGAAAAGGCAATGGTCTTACACTGAAACTCTTTGGTGCGAGTGGAAACAATCTAAAAGATACAGATGTAGAAATACCACTTGGTATTTTTATATGTGTAACAGGGGTTAGCGGTAGTGGAAAAAGTTCTTTGATAAACGACACTTTGCACCCTATTCTCTCAAAACATTTTTATCGTAGTGAGAAAAAGCCTTTGCCATATAAGAAAATAACAGGTTTGGAACATATAGACAAAGTCATAGAAATAGACCAAAGTCCTATAGGTCGTACTCCGAGAAGTAACCCTGCTACTTATATAGGTGTTTTTGATGATATTAGGACTTTGTATTCTGAACTTCCATCTGCAAAGATAAGAGGTTATAAGCCGGGACGATTTTCTTTCAACGTGAAAGGAGGAAGATGTGAATCCTGTATGGGTGCTGGAGTGAAGACTTTAGAGATGAACTTTTTACCAGATGTTTATGTTACTTGCGAAGATTGTCATGGAAAAAGATATAACAGAGAAACGTTGGAAGTTCGTTACAAGGGAAAAAGCATAAACGATGTTTTGAATATGTCTTTTGAAGAGGCTCTATCCTTTTTTGAAAACTATCCTAAAATAGTTCAAAAACTTTCCATAGTTACTCAAGTAGGTTTGGGTTATCTTACTTTAGGACAGTCTTCTACTACACTTTCTGGTGGTGAAGCACAGAGAATAAAACTTGCTACAGAGTTATCAAAGAAAGATACAGGCAAAACGCTTTACATACTTGATGAACCTACAACAGGACTTCATTTTGAGGATATACGTATCTTACTCAACGTACTGCAAGGTTTGGTAGAGAAAGGCAATACTATGGTTGTAATAGAACATAACTTAGATGTAATAAAAGTGGCTGACTGTATCATAGATATGGGAAATAAGAGTGGAAGTGAGGGAGGCAAAGTTGTCTTTTGTGGAACGCCAGAACAGGCTGTGAAAAACAAAGATAATTCTGTGGGAGAGTTTCTAAAAGATGAATTATCTCATTGATAGAAAAACTAAGTTATTATGCCGTTAAAGAAAATCTGTATCATAGTACTGTTATTACTTATAGTAGTATCGTCTTATGCACAAAACTCTCTATCCAAAAGAAACAACATTGCTTTTGGAAATATGAACAGAGATAGATTTGCAAGTTGGAACATAGGTTTTGCAGGAGATATAGACAGTTTAAAAGGAACTCAAATAAATTTTCTTCGTTCTATAATAAGGGGTAATGGTATTGGGTACAACGGTTCTATTTTCAGTAGTATAACTGCAAAAAATCTAAGTGGCCTACAAACTGCTTTCTTTGTAAATGTTGTAGGTGAAAATCTGAAAGGAGTACAGATTTCCACAATAGGCAATTGGGCAAACCACGTAACAGGTTTGCAGTTGGCAACATTTTCAAACGTTAGTGGCAATGAACTAAAGGGTGTGCAATTTTCAGGTATAAGCAATATTTCTTTAGGAATAAACAAGGGGTTACAATTTTCCTTGGTTATGAATATTTGTGTAAAAGATACTATGAACGGAGTTCAGATTAGCCCTTTCAACTATTCTGACACTCTAAACGGTACACAGATAGGTGTAATAAATACTTGCGTTTCGCTTTCCAATGGTTATCAAATAGGATTGGTGAATTATAGCAGGGAAAACGCAAAAAGAAAGATAGGTTTGGTAAATATATCACCTAATACAAACATTCAGATGGTTACTTTTGGAGGAAATTTTTCTAAAGTGAATATAGGAGTCCGCTTTCGCAACAAAAAACTTTACTATGCTTTAGGAATGGGAATGTTTTATTTTGGTTTAGATGAAAAATTTTCAGGTTCTCTGTTTTACAGATTAGGTTATTGGAAAAATATTCATAAATCTTGGGATATAAGTACTTGTTTAGAATTGTCGCATATAGAATCTTTTCAAGAAGATAACTTAGATATACCCGAAAGACTTTATGGCGTCAGTGCTATGTTAAACATAGAAAAACGCATATCAAAATCCTTTGGTGTGTTTGTAGGAGTTGGCTATGGAGTTTCTCGTTACTACAAAGAAAATCTTATGCACAAAAATTCTATAACTCTTAATGGTGGTATAAGTCTATTTTAACAACAGATACATTATGACAAAGAAACACTTTCTTCTATATATACTGTTTTGCTTGCTTTTAAACGCAACTACTATTTATAGATTGTCTGCACAAGATACAGATACCCTACCTTCTTTGCATAAAGATGACAAAGTGAAAAAAGAATATGTTATAGCAGGTGCAGAAGTTACGGGTATAAATGCTTTTGTCAATTTTTTTGACCGTTTTATCCTTGATGCAGATTTTGCAAAGATAAGTTTTGAAAGCATAAAAAACAATTTCTCTAACGGTTTTGTATGGGACAATGACCAATTCTCTACCAATCTTTTCTTTCACCCTTACCACGGTTCTTTATATTTCAATGCCGCAAGAAGTAATGGAATGAATTTTTGGGAAAGTATGCCGTACAGTTTCTTTGGTAGTTTGATGTGGGAAACAATGGGAGAAATAGAACCTCCTGCTATAAATGACCTTATTGCTACAACGATGGGTGGTTGGATTATAGGAGAGATAACTTACAAACTTGCACAGCTTATACTTGATGATAGAAGTTCCGGGATAAATAGATTTTCACGAGAATTTCTTGCAACGGTTATCTGTCCTATGAATGGACTAACACGTATTTTGAATGGAACAGCATGGAAAGTAAAAACACAGGATTATCTCTATCATAATTTTTCATCTACTCCTGTTTTGTTTGATGCAAGTTTAGGTGCAAGATATGTATCCAATGGCAACGAATTTTTTCTTGGCACTTGGACACCGTGTCTTAATCTTAATTTGGATTATGGCAACGTTTATGAATGTTCTGAACAAAAACCATACGACTGTTTCTCTGCCAGAATAACTTTAGACCTTACAGAAAACCAACCTTTAATCTCTAACGTAAAACTTATAGGCAGACTATGGGGAACTCCTATAAATACAGTGAGCGGTATCAATGCACAGTTTGGCTTCTTTCAACATTTCAACTACTATGACTCCAAATCAATTGTAGAAGGTAAAACTCAAGTACCTTATCGTATTTCAGAAGCAGCCTCTTTGGGTATAGGGTTAATCTATGACTTTCCAGAGGTGGGCAATTTGGCTTATATAAATCAGAGAATCTTTCTTAATGCAGTATTTTTAGGTGGAAGTATATCTGACTATTACACTGTTATAGACAGAGATTATAATTTGGGTAGTGGCTATGCTATACACCTTACTAATTCTGTAGGTTTCACAAAATACGGTACTTTTAATCTGCAAGCAGATTATTATAATATCTTCACATGGAAAGGTTATGAAAACAAAGATTTAACAAACACCGACCCATTATTTACCAATGCACAAGGGGATAAAGGTCGTGCATCTTTGTTTGTTATAAATCCTACTATAGAACTTTTTATAAACAACACACTTAGTTCTACTTTGTCTTTTTCTTATTATCTTAGAAATTCTGTATATGATTATCATAAAAATATAACTTACTCTACTTTGGATTTTCGTTTGGGTCTAAAACTAAAGATAAGGTCTTAAAAATTATTTCTTTTTAAATACTATCTTTAAACAACACTTTACAAAAATAGAACTTTGTTTTAATATTCTAAAGCTTTGTTTTAGAATTCTATCTCTTTGTTTTATTTTTCTGAAACTTTGTTTTAATTTTGTAGAACTTTATTCTAATTTTCTAAAACTTTGTTTTGTGAGAGCAAAACAAAGTTCTATTTTCGCAAAACAAAGAGATATTTTGTCTAATTATCTTTTTATTTAAAGTAGTGATTATTTTGCAATTAGATTAAAAAAAGTGTTTTTAATATGATTTTATTTTGCAAGAAAGAATTTTTTTTATACTTTTGCAAAACGAAAAATTTCATGGTTATTTGACAATATTTGGCGGGGTAGCTCAGTTGGTTAGAGCGTCGGATTCATAACCCGGAGGTCACGAGTTCAATTCTCGTCCCCGCTACAGTTGAGTTCTCTTAACTTGACTTATTGGTTAATAAATGGTTTGCAATCGTTGTGAAACGGTTGCTTTTTTTGTTATATATGGTTTTTGAATTATTGAATAAGCAAAACAAAACTTACTATTTCGCAGAACAAGGAATATATATCCACAAACAAAAAACGTTGCCTTGTTTTATTAAAAGCAACGTTGTTTTTTCATAGTTCTTTAGAAGAAAAAATTAAATCCTATATCTAAAGTATTCCATCTAAAAGCATATTTATTAACAAAATATTCTTGTGTATTACTATCCCATTCTGTAGCATTATAATAATTATTTTTAGCAAGGTTTATTCTATACTGAACAACAAGTTGAAAAGTATGAGTACGTTTTAGTTCAACCCCTAATCTAAACATAAGATACTCCGAAAAAGAATCTCTTTCTCTATATGCTGCTTTCACATCTATATTAAACATACCAGAGAAACCTGTTCCTAAAAATACATTAGAAGTTTCACCCCACCACAATTTATAATCTACATACAAAGGTATATCTACATCAGATATATTTTCACTTACTCTAAAAAATTTTCCTTTGTTATTCATATACTCTGTACTTTTCCAACTGTGTCTATATGTAGGGGCAATACCTAATCTTATATGCCTATTCAAATCATATTCATACAACAAAGATAGATTGAAATTAAAATTCTCTTCTTTGTTTATATAATATAAAGAACCATAACCTTTGTCATCTTCTTGTATATATTGATGATTTGTAGCAACAGGTGTAATAGACAATCCTATACCGAAATTATGATTTTTTAGTTTATATACAGCGTCAGTGTCTTGTGAAAATAAGTTTGCACAAAACATTACAATAACACAAAATAGAGTTACTTTTTTCATTTTTTAGTTGTTTTTAAAGTTTTAATACTATCTTTTTGTTTTGCAAAGATAATTCTTTTTTTCATAGCATCAAAAAAAGAAACCAAAGACTATTACATTAAATATGTAAATATAAAGGGTTTGACTTATAAAAATAAAAACGTTGCTCTGTTTTCTTTAAGCAACGTTTTCTTTCTAATGTTATTTAAAAGAAGAAATTAACTCCTACATCTAAAGTATTCAATCTGAAATTTTCTTTTTTAAATAAGTCTATCTGAAGGTTATTATTCCATTCATCTACATTATAATAGGTATTCGGAGAAAGGTTTAGCCTGTACTGAATGACGAACTGCAAAGTGTGAGTTTGTTTTGTTTCAAATCCTAATCTAAACATAAGATAAGGAGAAAAAGAATCTCTTTCTCTATGTTCTGCGTCCATACCTATGTTAAACATACCAGATAAACCTGTTCCTAAAAATACATTAGAAGTTCTTCCCCACCATAATTTATAATCTACATATAAAGGTATATCTATATCAGATGAACTTTCACTTGTTTTACCATAGTCTTCCCCACTATATACATACCAAACACTTGCCCAACTATATCTGTATGTAGGTGCAACACCAAATCTTACATGCCTATTCAAATTATATTCATACAACAATGAAAAATTTAAATCCAAATTCTCCGCTGTTTTTCCATAGTATCCTCCATGAAGAACACCATTATCTTGCAAATATTGATTTGTTGTAGCAGTAAGAGAAGAAGATAGACCTACTCCAAAATTATGATGTTTTATATCATATATTGTATTACATCTTTGTGAAAATAGATTTACACAAAACATTAGAATAACACAAAATAGAGCTACCTTTTTCATTGTTTGTTATGTTTAAGGAATAGTAATTGTCATATTTATACCCTCTTCTGTTTTAACATTTATAGAACCATTATTTACGACAGGTTGGTCCTGTGAAAAGAATGGGAACAGATAGGAATTAAAATAATAATAATCCGCTGTAGTATTTTTCTTATATATTTTTGTTCCTGTGTAACCCCATGTTCTAGTTTCGTAAGTTGGGTAGCCACCAAACACAGCAATGGTATAACCTGTAACAGTACTTCCAACAAAAGATGAATTTATTGTAATTTTTGTTCTATGGTCTATATAATACAATCCGAATAATCTTTTCTTCAAGGACCTAACTCTACTATGTTGTACTGTACATACTTCCGTAAAATTAAATATATAATTTTGTAAAAAATCATGATACAAAATCACCCTATATTTACCTATATTGTTAGTTTCACTTTTACGAAATGTATTCTTTGTGTATATCAGTTTCACATCTTTATTGACTTTTATACCCAAGTCCTCGTCTGTAGAGTCTATATCATCAAGTATATCTATTTTTGATACATCACCTCCTTCAATTATTTTGGTAACACCATCTTTGAACTGATAAATATCATTTCCTATTTTGACAATACCATCTTTATTTACTATTCTTGCATAATCGGAATTGCTAATATCTAAGTCGTAATATACACCTCCATCTGAAAATTTTCTTTCTATTAAAATATCTGAATACTTATTGAAAATATCTGAATGAATATTTTCTAATTTTTGTACATCTTCTATAGATGTATAAATTGTTTCAAGAGAATCACAATACTTCTCCTCTTGTTCCATTATCCTATCATAAATTGTCTGCAATGAAACAAAATTGTTCGTTTTTTCCCAATCTTTAATAGTGTTTTCATCATATTCTTCCAAAGTTGCTATAGTAGTCTCCACATCTGCAAAATCTTTAAAAGATAAGAAATTTGCTGAGAGCATTAAAGAGGATTTCTTAGTTCTTTCTACATAACCCTCATCTTCATTACAAGCAACAAAGAATGTACTTGTTGCCAAAACCATGAGTAACACGGTCAATTTTTTGATTCTATTTTTCATCTGTGTTTATTAGTTTTATTTTTAATATTATTTTTTGTTTTGCAAAAGTAGTTCTTTTTTTTCAAAGCAAAAAATCATATCATATTCTATTACATATTAACAATAAAACTACATAAAAATCTCTATATCAGATTTTTATTACATATATTTAATAATAAAAAAAACGTAAAATACAACTTAATTACACGAAAATAGAACAATTTTAAATATAAAAAACTCTATGAAAAATAAGTCTTTTTTGTTTTACAATGATGGGGTAAAAGCGTTTTGTATATGTTCTATATTCAGAGAAGAATCGTCTGTTATGGAAACAATATCAAATCTTGCTTCTAAATCTATATTGTATTTCTGTATATAATAGTTAGCAACTAAGACAATACTTTTTTGTTTCTTTAAATCCACCGCTTTATATGGTTGTCCAAAAAAGTCTGTTCCTCTTTGTTTTACCTCAACAAAGACTATCTCGTTTTTATCCTGTGCTATAATATCCACTTCGTGTTTTCTATACACATAGTTTCTTTGTATAATTCTATAACCTTTGTTTTGCAAAAAACGGCAGGCAATATCCTCACCTTGCCTGCCCTTTGTAAATGTAGAATCCATTGTTTCTGTTTATTAAAAAGAGTTTGTGTTTTCGTTAGAATACTTTTTACCATATTCTAATTCTTGTTCTATAAATGTATTAGGGTAAGAGATTTTTATATCTATTACTTTGCCTTTTTGGTCTTTTACCTCTGTCACAATAGGATTAACAAAGCCACCATAAGGTTTTATTCCTAAAGCATTGTATCTTTCTAATACTTCCTTGTGAAGTGCATAGTCTATATTAACTCCATATTTTTCCACAAGATTTTTTCCTGCTTGATAATCTCCTCTTGATTTTATATCTTGGATTATATAAAGCAGTTCTCCAAAGGTTTGTCTTAGTTGTTTATAATCTGTTACTACAAAATATGTTTTACCGTCTTTCATTCTTTTTTCTACACAACCTTTACCGTTTTGCAAAGCATATTCAGATATAAGTTTTCTGTCTTGCATGTGTGCTTCGGTTACTTTCTCTCCAAGTGGAATACGTGCAAGTTGTACCAAAAGACCGTTGCGTATATACGAATCATACTGTGCCATACCCGTTTCTAATGACGGTATAAGACCAAGTTCTACCATTTTTTCGTCCATAAGATAGTACAAAGCAAACAAATCTGCCCTTGCTTCTTCCAATGCAGAAGAGTATTCTTTCAAAGCATTTGCAGGAGTAGTATCTAAGAGTTGACCAGAAGCGTGTCCCAAACATTCGTGCATATCTGTATGAAGATTATCTGAAAGTTGACCGTGTTTTTTCTCCATTTCTATCTCTTCTTCTGAATAAGCAAATTCTTTTAACGCACTTTTAGGACTTTCCATAGAAGCATAGAAATAAGCATCGCTCAAATTAGCAATAGTAACACTCTTTGAACCATATTCTTTTCTTATCCAATCGGCGTTTGGCAAGTTTATACCAATAGGAGGTGTGGGATAACAATCGCCAGAAAGCATTGCAGCGTTTATAACCTTTGCACTAACTCCGGTAACTTTCTTTTTTCTATATTCTGGTTTTACAGGAGAATGGTCTTCAAACCATTGTGCATTCTCGCATATAGTTTGGGTACGTTTAGTTGCAGTTAAATCTTTGTAATTCACCAAAGCTTCCCACGTTCCTTTCATTCCCAAAGGGTCGTTGTAGGTTTCAATAAATCCGTTTATATAATCGCAAGTACTTTTTGTGTCTTGCGACCAAAGGATATTGTATTCGTCCCAAGTTTTCAAATCTCCTGTTTCGTAAAACTTTATAAGTTTGTCTGTATATTTCTTTTGAGCATCATTTTCTGCAAATTGCATTGCTTTCTTTAACCAAAAGATAATCTTTTCTATATAAAACGAATACTCCTCTCCTTGTTTCCATACTTTTTCTTTTAACTTGCCATCTTGTTTGACAAGTTTTGAGTTTATACCCAAAGAAATAGGACGAATGGTATCTATTTCTATACTATTATAATATGCTTCTGCTTCTTTGCGTGATACATTCTCGTAAAAATTGACAGCAGAGGTTTTCACTATATCTTTATCTATAGAATTATCTCTTCTTATAGGTGCTATGTTTTCATCATATATCTGTTCTATGATAAAATCTGCATTTTTGTATCCAGCGAGCAACATAGCGAAATACTCTTTTGGACACTCTGGAAAGAATTTCTTTTCTCCGTAATGGTGATGCAACCCATTTGAGAAGAAGAAACGTTTTGCATAAACTTCAAATCCATTCCAATCTTGTGAAGTTTTATCTCCCTTATAATTGGTCAAAATATATTCTATTGCTTTACGAATTTCAAGGTTGTTCTTATAATTTTGGTCAAAATAAATATCTCTACCCCAAAGTGCAGCCTCTGAAAGACAATATATGTATTGCTTTTGTCGCAATGAAAGAGAATCCCAATCCGGTAGTTGATACCGCATAACTTTGCAGTCTGCAAATTCGTCTAAAATGTATTTAAAATCATCGTTTTTTGATGTTGTTTGTGCATTTGATGACACTGTAAAAATACTTGCAAATGTTGTCATAATGATGAATAGTTTTTTCATTTTATTTTAAAATTTCATTTTTATTAGGTTTTATTTTGCAAATATAGTGTAAAAAATCGTAATTTTGCAAACAAGATAAACTTAAATAAGATTTTGAAAAAACTTGACAAGTTCATACTTAAATCCTACTTAGGCCCATTGCTATTAACTTTTTCAATAGCAATGTTCGTTCTTATGCTACAATTCTTGTGGCAAAAGATGGAATCCCTTATTGGAAAAGGTTTAGAAACTTTTGTTCTTTTGAAGATGATAGCCTATGCAAGTGCTACACTTGTACCTATGTCTCTTCCGTTGGCCATACTTTTGGCTTCCATTATGACTATGGGCAATTTCTCGGAGCGATATGAACTTGCTGCTATGAAATCCTCAGGAATATCCCTCTGGAGAATACTTAGACCATTGATTATCTTATCTGTAATTATGTCGGCTTTGGCTTTCTTTTTCTCAAATAACATTATGCCAAAAGCAGATGAAGAATTGCGACTTATGATTTACGAGATAAAAGCCAAAAAGCCCGCTATAAACATAAAACCTAATGAATTCTATTCTGAAATAGATAATTACGTGTTGCGAATTGCCGATAGGGACAAGAAAACCAATGAAATGAAAGATGTACTTATTTACGACCATAGCAAAGGAAATGGAAATAATAGCGTAATACGTGCAAATACAGGTTCTATGTACACGACTGACAATGGCAATACTTTAGTTTTTGAACTGCATGACGGAGAAAGTTTTTCTGAAGACGTGAATGGCGAGAACTATTTTCACAGACCTTTAACCAGAGTAGAGTTTAAAACACAGTTGATAAGGTTTGATATTAGTAATTTCTCTCTTCAGGCTGCCGACTCAGAGAGATACAAGGATTATTACAAGATTATGAACATCTCAAGACTTTCAAGGGCTATAGATAGTTTGGAAATAGATTTTGTAGAACAGAAACAAAAAAATACAAATAATTATTTCAAGGATTTAAATCGTAAATTGATTTGGGCAGATGCGTATAAAGAATCTCAAAGTATTGTCTTGCATACAGGAGATTTTTATAAGGATTATTCTAAACTAAACATCAACGATAAAAGAGATATAGATTATTTTGCACAAGTGCAGTGTGGCAATTTTAGAACGAACTATGAAGTACATTCTTACAACGAAAAAATAGACGAAGAGTACATAAACAGACACAAAATAGAGTACCACAAAAAATTTACTCTATCTTTGGCTTGTGTAATTCTTTTCTTTATAGGTGCTCCTTTAGGTGCTATAATAAAGAAAGGAGGTTTTGGAATGCCTATAGTTGTTTCTATCATTGCATTTATTATTTATTATGCTTTAGGACAAATAGGTAGTATGTTGGCACGAAGTGGCACGTTAAGTCCTTTTGTAGGTATGTGGCTGTCTTCTTTTGTTTTCTTGCCAATAGGACTATTCCTTACCATAAAAGCAACTTCCGATGCAAAGTTATTTGATAGGGAGATTTGGAAGAAAAGGATAAAAAATCTCTTTCAAAACAAAAAAATTACAAACAATAAAACCACAAAAGAATTATAAAATATGAAAATACTACAATTTTGCTATAAACCTCCCCTGCCTGCTACCGATGGTGGCACTATAGATATGTACAGCATATCCGAAGGTTTGACAAACAATGGATGCGAATTGAAAGTCCTTACTGTTTATTCAGACAAACACCCTTTTGTTGTTGAGTTATTGCCTAAAAGTTACGTGGATAAAACTCAAATAGAAGGTGTTTATATAAATTTGAAACCTAATTTTTTTGATGCACTTTGGTGTATTTTCTCTGCTCAAAGTTATGTTATAAAAAGGTTTGTGTCCGATGATATGAAACGCTTGTTAATTAAAACCCTAAAACAACAAGAGTTTGATATAATTCAGATAGAAAGCATAATGCTTGCACCGTACATACCTTTGATACGCAAACACTCTACTGCAAAAATCACTTTCCATTGTCCAAATGTAGAACATCTTATTTGGCAAAGAATGGCGAAAAACAAACAAATAAATTTCTTTAAAAAGTGGTACATAAAAAATACTGCACTTAATCTAAAACATTATGAATTAGAACATATCAATGATTTTGATGCAGTCTTTCCTGTTACCGATGTAGATGCAAAATATTTTAAAGATAATGGTTGCAAACGTCTTTGTGTGGGTATACCTATAGGTTTTGATAATGTGGAAAAACTCCCTGATGTTATGGAACAGGAACACAGTATCTTTCATATAGGAAGTATGAATTGGGCACCAAATGAACAAGGAATAAAGTGGTTTTTGAATGAAGTTTGGCCTTTGATGAACAAATCTTTACCAAAGATTAAAGCCTATTTTGCAGGAAGAAATATGCCTATGTGGTTGAAAAACGGCGAGTGGAACAACGTTGATATTGTCGGAGAAGTAGATGATAGTATTTTGTTTATGAGTAGCAAAAAGATAATGGTCGTTCCGCTTCTTTCTGGTAGTGGAATAAGAATAAAAATCTTGGAAGCGATGAGCATAGGCAAAGCAGTAGTGGCTACAAGTATTGCTGCTGAAGGTATAATGTATGAAAATGGTAAAAATATACTTATAGCCGACACACCAGAAGAGTTTGTTAGTGCTGTAAAAAGACTTGACGAGGACGAAGAGTTTTGCAAGCAAATAGGCGATAATGCTTACAAACTAATAAGAGAAAGATACGATACCAACTATATAGGAAAGGAACTTCTGAATTATTACTATCAAATAACTGAAAATAAATCTATATAAATGAATATTCTCGTCTGTCTTTCACGTTTTCCTTATCCGTTGAACAAAGGAGATAAACTTAGGGCTTTTCATCAAATAAAAGAACTAAGTCTAAACCATGATATTTATCTGTTTTGTTTATCAAACAAATATCCAAAACAGGAGGATATTCTTATCCTAAAACGCTACTGCAAAGAGATACATGTAGAAAGACTTAACATATTTCTGCAGTGTTTTTATTTGTTTTTGTCATTTTTCTCTTCGTTGCCGTTTCAGGTGGCTTGGTTTTCTAATGGTAAAGCAAAGAAACACTTTCTGCAATTCTTTAACAAACATCATATAGACGTATCTTATTTTCAGTTTGTTCGCACTATGGAGTATGCAAAGAAGATTACGGGCAAAAAAGTTTTGGATTTCCAAGATTGTCTTTCAGTAAATATGCAGCGAAGAGCCGAAAAGTCCAACTTTTTTTTGAAAAACTTACTTCTTTTGGAAGCAAAAAAATTGCGAAACTATGAAAACAAGGCTTTTGATGTTTTTTCCTCTACTACTATCATTACAAAGACAGACAGAGATTTGATTTCATCTTGTAGAAACAAAGAGATACACATAATAGAGAACGGAGTAAGCGAAGAATATTTTGCTTTTCCAAAGAGAGAGGAAAAGAAGTATGATATTATTTTTTCAGGTAATATGTCATACGCTCCAAACATAGATGCAGCACTGTATCTTGTCAAAGAGATTATGCCAAAGGTTTGGGAAAAATTTAGTAATTGCAAGGTGGTCATTGCAGGTAGCAACCCATCTAAAGAAGTTCTAAAATTAGAAAGTGAAAATGTAGAGATTACAGGCTGGGTAGATGATATGAAAGAGTACTATGCTTTAAGCAAAATCTTTATTGCACCTATGCGAATAGGAACAGGTTTGCAGAATAAGTTGTTAGAGGCTATGGCTATGTCATTGCCGTGTATTACTACCCCATTGGCCAACAATGCTTTGAAATCTCAGCCAAACAGAGATATATTAGTAAACGATTCTGCAAAAGATTTGTCCGATAGTATAATAAATCTTTTAGAAGATACTGAACTTTACAAACGTATATCAAACAATGGTTGTGAGTTTGTGAAACAAAATTATAATTGGAATGCTTCTGCAAAAAAACTTGAAAAAATATTATATGAATAATATAAAGTTACACACGAACGAAACGAAGTGTAGTGAGTGTGAAACTGTGTTTTATTGTCCTAAGGCAAAGTTACACACGAACGAAACTTTGTTTTGTGAGCGTGGAACTTTAGTCTGTCTTTCTGAAACTTGATTCTATTTTCACGAAACAAAGAAAGAGAATTCTAAAACAAAGTTCTACGAAATTAAAACAAAGCTTTAGAAAATTAAAACAAAGTTTCGTGGAAATAAAACAAAGACTTGTCTTTTTAAAACTTTTTTTATAAAACAATAGAAATGGAAAACATAGAAACTATACAAATAAACAATTCTTTTGCACGCACACATTTAGAGTTTTTTCCTTCAATTGCGTGGTTGATATTTGCACAAAACAAGTGTAATATAAGCATAGATATTTACGAAACTTTTCCTCGTCAAACTTTTAGAAACAGATGTTTGCTTTTGTCTGCAAACGGTGTTCAATCTATAAGTGTTCCTATAAAAAGAAACAAGAATGAAAGAACTATAAGCAAGGATACTGAAATCAATTGGAAAGAAGATTGGAACGTAAGGGCTTGGCGAGCAATCTATTCCAACTATGGCAAAAGTCCTTTCTTTGAATACTATGATTTGGAGATAAAAAAGATTTTGGATAACAAGTACAGGTTTCTCTTGGATTTGAATTTGGATATTTTAGAATTTATAAAGAAAAAATTTGCACTTGATTTCAATATTTTCTTCACAGATAACTATATTAGAGAAGAAGAAAATAATTTTATGAACTCTTTTCGTTGTCAGACAAGAATTGAAGATGGAAAACTGTTATCTGCTTATTTCCAATCTTTTTCAGATAAGTTTGATTTTGAACCAAATCTCTCTTGTTTAGATCTTCTTTTCTCTATGGGGAAAGATGGAGGCAGTTATATTAGAAATGAAAAAATACAGATGCTCCTAAATTAAAGGTTTTAAAGGTAAAGTTTTTTCTCTCCCACTCTATGTTTGAGAAAATATAATCTGCATAAAACCTAAGCAAAGAACTTCTTCCCATCCAAAAAGCGAGATTTAGTCCAGTGTTGTATTTAAAGTAGTTTTTTTCAACAGAGAAACTATTTTCTATATCGTTGTCTAACAGATGATTTATAGCAACACCCAATCTTGCACCTAAGAAAGTTCTATTGAAAATAGGGTAAGAAAAATATTTATTCAAACCTAAACTATAGAAACTAAGGTTAGTGTCTTGCGAAGAAAGGGAACTGTATAATTTATGACTTGTATAATCTGCATTAAACCCTATTCCCAAATATTTATTGTAGAAATAAGCACCCTCTATCGCTGTAGAAGCCCCATCTTTTATCCTTATTATATCTTTATGGTTGATTTTGTATTCGTTATTTGAAAAGTTATAAGTTACAGATATACCAAAAAAAGAAGGACACATCGTTTGCATATCTTCTTGTGAAGGAACGAAATACTGTTGTTGTGGTCTGTAAAGAAATAAGTCCTTTAGAAAATAGCCTGTTTCGGTAGCCAAAATACCAAAACCTGCTCCACCTATAACATCTGCTATCCAATGTCTGTTATTCATTACTCTCATAATACCTGTTATAGTTGCCAAAGAGTAGGCTCCGAAAGGATAAAGCCAAGATTTTTCTCCGTATTCCTTATACATTATATGTGCGTTCAAAAACGCTATAAAAGTGTGACCAGACGGAAAAGAATTGTTACCAGACCCGTCTGGACGTTTGGTATATATGGAGTTCTTTATGGCTTTCAGGCTTGTGTAACCCAAAGCGTAAGAAAAACCGGTGGCAAACAATAAGTCTTTCCATTCAGATTTACTTTCCACGCCAGCAAGTTTCAGTGCATAAGTGAAAGTCAAAGGAGCGAACTGAGAATATGAATCAAAAACAGAAGAAAATTCAGGAAATAAGTCTTTTTTGAAATCTCTAAAATCAAAAAAACGATGACTCATAACCGCCCCTTCCACTATAAAAGGAGTACCTCTATACATTATTTGTGTAGGACGAAAATTCAAAATCTTGTCTGAAAGTCTTATTTTATCGTTGTTTTGTAGAAAAAAAGTATCTGTTTGCATAGTTTTTTCTTGTGCAAACAATCTAATATAGAACACTGAAAACAATACAATAACAATAAGTAATATTCTTTTCATTCAAAACATTTGTTTATCCTTTATATAATGTATAACTCTTTTTATTGAAATTTATTATTTGTTTATTTTGTGAGATTTCATTATCTTTGCAAAACATTTTAGAAATATTAAATAAATCTGTTTTATGAGCATAAGTCCAAAATCTCTTTCAAAAGAAGATAAAGTTGCAATAATAGCAACGGCGAGAAAAATAACATTAAAAGAAGTTCTTCCTTCAGTACAGTTGTTTGCATCTTGGGGATTGAATGTTGTTATAGGGCAAACGATAGGCAAAAGTTACAATCAATTTGCAGGAAATGACAAAGAAAGAGCAGAAGAACTACAATCAATGCTTGACGATAAAGATATAAAAGCCATTTTCTGTGCAAGAGGGGGTTATGGTACTACAAGACTTTTGGATAGTCTGAATTTTGACAAGTTTATTAAAAACCCAAAATGGTTGATTGGTTATTCGGATATTACTTCCTTGCTTTCGCACGTGTATTACAAATATAACATAGAGAGTATTCACGGAATAATGCCTGTAAATATAGAAAACAGAACATCAAACATAGCCACAGATAGTTTAAGGGAGGTTTTATTTGATGACAAAAATACTATACTTGCTCCTTATCACGCACTGAACAAAGAAGGTGAAGCCACAGGAGAACTTGTTGGTGGAAACCTATCAGTTCTTTATTCTTTGTTGGGGTCAGAGAGTTTTTCAGATACAAAGGATAAGATTTTGTTCATAGAAGATTTAGATGAATATCTCTACCATATAGATAGAATGATGTTAGGACTAAAAAGAGCAGGAAAACTTAAGAACATAAAAGCCTTGCTTGTAGGTTCATTCAAAGATATGCACGATAACAGCATTCCTTTTGGTGCTTCGTCTTATGAGATAATAGCAAACATAAGCAAAGATTTGAACATACCTATCGCTTTCAACATTCCATGCGGACACATCGGTACAGAAAACCACGCTTTTATACATGGAAGACAAACAAAAGTTGTTGTTAGTGCTACAGAAACAAAGATTGTTCAGTAGAAATAAGGTTGAGTCTTACTTAATCTTGGAAAGATAAGGTTTCAATTCTTTTATAAACATTTTAGTATAAACTTCTGCACCCTTATAGTTAAGATGTGAAGCATCTTTCCAATATTCGTGATGTTTGTTCAAATAATCCACATCTTGCATATTTAGATATGGTATATCATACTTTTGACAAGTTTTTTCTACATAAATATTCTTCTGAATAGTATGATAACGTGGCGAAGTTACTACAAGCAACTGTACTTTCTTATCCTTACACATCTGAAGAAATCTCTCAAAGGAACGTGCTGTTTGTCCTATAATAGTATCGTTTGCAGAATTTGTTTGATTTTTCCTTTGAGCGTTCATCTCCAAATTTTCTTTTGAAAGTTGTGTATCAAGTCTTCCTTGTACGTTTTGAGGAATTATTTTCTCTTTTGGAGATTTCAAAGATGACTTTGCTAAACCTAAAAAGCGATTATTGTATTTGTAAATACTATATTTTGAAAGCAGTATTCTATCTTTCAATGGCAGAGAATTTATGCAACGTTGTACTATATCATTATCTGAAAAGATAGATATATGAAAAACATTTTTATCCATATCTTGCAAAGAAAACTCAAACTCTTCTGTATCTAAAATAATAAGTTTAGGTAGTTTTCTTTTCATAACTGCTTCTGCTCTATAAACTCCTATATTCACTACCCTACCATTTTCTCCCATATTGTAGATACTGTAGTTTGTTTTGCAATAATCGTTTATACTATCTATTATATTTTGTGCTACATAATCGTATAATGATTTTGAGGCTCCAACTATAAGTACATCTGCTTCAAGTTTATTTATTATATAATTACTTCTTTGTATGGAAGTTTCCTCTCCTATATATCCCATATTTTTCACTCCTCTTATACAAATAATATTCACTAATACACAGACAACAACAAGCCCCACAAGTATAAAGAAAAGACTTTTTATAAATTTTTGCATTTCTGTTCTCATAACACCTAATTAGAATTGAAAATAAATAAAAGAATTTGACTCGAAAACACCAAAAAGTACCGTTACTAATATAAGTAGTATAACTGAAATATGCTCTATGATTTTGTTTTCTGAATGAAGAAAATGTATATTCAACTTATATTCGTCCTTATAGTCCTTAAATAGAGATATAAACATAAAGATAAGAGCATAAGTTATAAATTCGTCATAATAAAGCGAAGTAGAATGGTTGGAAAATATTTGTTTGAATATATCTATTACCGTAACCACAGAAGGACTCCTAAATATCATCAAACCAAATGTTACTATAAGGTAAGTAAGTATCATTTTGAACATAGGTTTCAAAGGAATAAAATATCCTTTCACAAGTTTGACTTTGTTTTTCTTATTCATTTTACCATTAAGAATAAGAGGTATGAATAGCAAACCATGATACAGACCAAAGACACCAAAAGTCCAATTATCACCATGCCAAAAACCCACGACAATAAAGTTTATTATTATTGCCAAAATAATCCCTAAGTTTCCAAGATTTCTAAAACGTAAATTCAAAGGAATAAACACATAATCGGTTAGCCATGTTGTAAGGGAGATATGCCATCTTCTCCAATACTCTGCAACATTCTGTGCAAAGAAAGGACGGTTGAAGTTTTCAGTAACTGTTATTCCTAACAACTTTCCTAATCCTATTGCCATGTGAGAATATCCTGCAAAATCAAAATACATCTGCATAGGATATAAAACAGAAGCAAGTAATATAGAAGCAGAAGTGTGCATAGTGTAGTTTGTGAATATACTATCTATATAAATACCCAATCTATCGGCAACGCAAACTTTCATAAACCAACCCCATAATATTCTTTTTAGTCCTTCAAATAAATCTTCGTATTTTATATTTCTTTTGTTTTCTATTTGAGGTAAGAATTTGTTTGGTTTATCTATAGGACCAGAAAGAAGACATGGAAAAAACGCTACATAGATTGCAAAGGATATAATATCTTTTGTAGGAGATAGTTTATTTCTATTTATCTCCACTGCATAGGAAACCAACCTAAAGGTAAAGAAAGAGATACCCAAAGGTAAGATTATCTTAAATGTATTGTGGTTTGTGTTCAGTCCCATCAAGGAAAACAAATCTTCAAACGAAGATATAAAGAAATTGAAGTACTTAAAATAAAGCAAAGGCAACAATCCCAAAACAACTGTTAAGGTTGTAAGCCAATATGCTTTCTTACTCTCATTCTTTTGTTTATAATCGCCTATCTTTAATCCCAAGAAATAGAACAAAATCGTCATACCTATAATAATAGGTAGCATTTTAACGTCTGCATAGGCGTAAAAGAAGTAACTTGATAGTAAAAGAATAATATTTTGTATTTTATACTCTTTGTAAAAGCAATGATAAATGATGAAAACTATCACAAAAAATATAAGAAACGATATTGAATTTAAAACCATATTTTCTTTTTATTTAACAATTCCACAAAACCAACAGCAGAATGGAACAAATAACATATCAAAAATCTTCTTTCTTTATTTTATCTTGTTTTCTATGGAAGTTATCATTTCACCTACATTTTTCCAAGTAAGGATTTCTTGTGATGTGAATTTAATTTTGAAATGTTTTTCTACCTCTACTATCAACTGAACGTGAGTTAAAGAATCCCATTCTTCTACATCATCTGCTGTTGTAGTATCTGATAAAACTATATCTTCATTATCCAATACGTCCATAAACACTTCATTTACTTGTTTTAGAATTTCTTGTCTTTCCATAATAATATAATAGTTTATTTATTTTGTTTAAAATTGTTGTTTCTTTACTATAATGCTACAAAACTTTGTTTTCCTTCTACTACTCTTTCTTTTTAATGAAGACTTGTTTTTCTTCGTGATCCTCTACCCGCAAAACAAATTGGTTTTCCTTGTTTTCCAATGGTTGAAATCCCAAATTGGTATAATGTTTCTCTACCATAGAGTTTTTAGGTGTAGGAATATACTCTCCGATTATTGTTTTGTAACCCTCTTTTTTTGCATAATCTACCAAAGTGTTCAAAGTAAAGTATTCCATTCCCCTTTTCAGAACTCTACAACTCATAAGCCATTCGTTTATAAACAAAGTATCTTTGTCTTTCTTTTCAAGGACTATTACGCATATCATTCCATTGTCGCCAAACTTATCTTGCAAAGTGAAAGAGAAACATTTATAATGTTCCTTATCTGCTTCCAATCTTTGTATATCTTCTTCTGTATAACGCACAGTGCGAAGGTTGAATTGGTTTGAACGTTGTGTAAGCTGTGCTATGCGAGGTGTCTGATATTTAGTAAAACCTTCTACCTCTGAAACCATATTTAGACTTTGCAAAAACTCGTTTTCGTTGGTAAAATGTTTTCTTTCACCAACACGTTGTGCTTCTACCTGATATTGTTTTGTTCTATCCTTATCATTAGCAGAATAAGATGTAGTTTCAAATAGGTTTAAAGAATAAAGATATTCAAGATATTCTGCTGGGTCTTCTGGTAGTTCGGGTACAGTCATTTGTTGTATGTTTTCCCTAACAATATTCCTTTCAAAAGGATTATCATCTATAAATACCATAGAGTCAAAACCTATGTTAAGTATTTGTTGTATCTGCATAATATTTGATACTTTCGTTTCCCAATTTGCTACAAAAACAGCAATATCGTCTAACTTCAGCACCATTTCAGGATGTTTTTCAAAAGGTTCTTTTGCTGTCTGCTCATTGTTTTTGGAACAAACCGCAAGTATTATACCTCTGTCTTTCAATTGTTTTATCCATAATTGCAGTTCTGAAAACGCTTTTCCTATACCAAATCCGTGTCCAAGTTGTATTCCTTCTAAACCATCATCACCTATTACTCCACCCCAAAGAGTATTATCCAAATCCATGATAAGACATTTTTTGAACTTTCCTTGCAAAGATGCTATTATATCCATTGTTCTCTGTGCTACAAAAGGAAGAACGTCTATGCTGAGAACCATTTCTGTAGAAGTATAAACAGAAGAATCAAAAGCAGTATCTCTACCTATTTTGTTCTGAATAGAAGACAAATCGCAAATAAAAAGATTTGGGTTTGTGCCTGCAAGGTTCATAAGTTCAAAATTCAGTTTCCTTGTCTGATAAACAAAAGACGAATCTATCTTGTTTGCATACGAACCGAAAACTGCATCATCTATTTCAGGATAGTTATAAACTATTACTTTGCCATCTATCAAAGAAAGTGCATCTGAAAGAAAATCAACTCTATCTTTTGCCAAAGAATTTCTTTGTTGTGGTGGTAGTTCTTCAAAATGTGTCAAAAGTTTGTGCGTTGATTGAAAGAGGATAGTTATTTGAGGTTTGAAAGCATGAAAATCGCTTGTTGGGTCAAGTATTTGACGTTCTACTTGATTGTATTCTGCCTCAAACAAATCCAAACAAAAACCTCTTCTTATAGCCTCTCCTTTCAGTGCTGTAACCAAAAGTTGTGTTGCACTATCTCCAAGCAAAGCCACCTTTATCTTTAGCAAAGAGGAAGTATCTGTTTGTTTCAATATCTTTTTTAATTCTTTAAAAGTTGGTATATCTTTGTTTTCCATCATCTATCTAAAAATTGTTTTTCGTACTAACAATGATACAGTCTATTACCCTTTGAAAACAGATTGCAAAGATAAAAAAATTTTTTAATGTGGTATGCTTTTATTATCTTTGCAGAATGAAAAGAATTTATGTTTGCGTAAGTAACGATGTTTTTGGCGACAATAGAGTCAAAAAAACCTGCAAGAGCCTAAAGGATTATGGGCTTGAGGTTCATATTGTTTGCAAACGTGGAAAACAAAATCTACAACACAAAGATACAGACTTTCATTTTCACCCTATGAGATTTCTTTTCAAAAAGAACTTTCTTTACTATGCAGAACTAAATATAAAGATTTTGTTCATGGTTCTTTTCAAAAAAATAGATATTCTCTGGGCAAATGATTTGGACACTTTGTTTCCTATGTATATAGTAAGTAGGCTGAGGAGAAAATCTTTGATTTTTGATTCCCATGAGATGTTTACCGAAATACCAGAATTGAATGACAACCCTAAAGTAAAGAAATTCTGGCAGTTTTTGGAGAAAAGCATGGTACCAAATCTCAAATGGATAATTACTGTTTGCAATCCTATAAAAGATTATTTCAAAGAAAAATACAACGCTAATGCTATAGTTGTCCGCAACATACCTTTGTATAACGAAAACAATCAACAAAGAAAACTCTATCCTTTGAAAGAAAAAATAATCGTTTGGCAAGGAGCTACAAACATAGATAGGAGTTTGGAGGATTTGGTTTTGGCTATGCAAAACATAGATGCAAAACTATATATAATAGGTAGAGGCGATGTATTTCACACTTTGGAAAAAGAGATAGAAGAAAACAATCTTTCAGAAAAAGTTTTCCTACTTGGTAGAAAAAGTTTCTCTGAAATGATGTCTTACACTCGCCGTGCTACTATAGGACTTTCTATAGATAGACCTACAAATGGCAACTACAAAATATCTCTTCCTAACAAGATTTTTGAGTATATAAACGCTGCAACACCTGTTTTGTGTACTCCTTTGCAAGAGATAAAACCCATAGTCAAACAATACGGTACAGGAGATTTTATAGAAAATCCTACAAAAGAAAATCTTGTAGATAAAATCAACTCTATGCTAAACGATAACGAAACTCTGCAACGTATGAGTGATAATTGTCTGAAAGCACAGAAAGAATTATCTTGGCAAAACGAAGAAAAACACATTTTTTCCTTGCTTGACAAAATTCTGAAATAATATTTTTCTAATACCTTTCTAAACACTACACCCCTATTTGTTAAATCCCCGACTCTTTTACCTCATTTATTTTTGCAAAAATTTAAGTTTTTCAAAACTCATACAACATTAAACTTTTGCAAATCTTTAAAACAACTTATTTGTTTCTAATTACATTTTCATAGAACTTTGTTTCGCTTTTACGAAACTTTGTTTTAAAATTCTATCTCTTTGTTTTAATTTCACGAAACAAAGTTTTAGAATTCTCTTTCTTTGTTTTAGAAAATTAAAACAAAGTTTCGTAAGTGTAGAATAAAGAGATAGAAAAATAAAACAAAGTTTTATTTGACTAAAACTTTGTTTTATTTTTTTGAATATTTATCAACTTAGTGTGTTCTCAACATTTATTAGAATGGTAAATCATCATCTGAAGTGTCCGCTGGAATATCTTCTATCGTTCCGCCTTGTTGTGCTTGTGGAGCAACAGGTGGTTGTGGTGGCTGAACGTTCTGCATTTGCGGAGCTTGAGCATTCATCGGTTGATATTGTTGTTGTGGCGGTACTTGTTGGTACTGAGGTTGTGGTGCTTGAGGTTGATTATATGGATTATAACCCTGCTGTGATGCATTCATAGTGGAAGTAAATACACTCACATCATTTGCTCTACAATCTGTGTACCATCTGCCTTGAAACTCTTTGGATTCTATTGTAAAGGTAACTTTTACATCTGAACCAATAGATAAAGATTTTACTATATTCAATCTTTCTTCTCCAAAAAGAGTAAAATAAACTTTTCTTGGATACTGTTCTTGTGTTTCTATAACAAAACCGCCTCTAACCCAAGGTCCTCTTTGCGATTCACCTCTTTGTTCGGGTAGAATTTGATATATTTTTCCTAAAATTTCCATAATTTATCTTTTTTATTTACTTAAATCTCTTTTTGCTGCTTGACTGTCTGGTTTTAACCATTTATCCAACCAATCAAAGAAGTTTCTTTGCCACAATATCCCGTTTTGTGGTTTCAAAACCCAATGTGTTTCGTCTGGGAAATAAAGATAACGTGCTGGTATTCCTCTATTCAAAGCAGCATTGTAAGCAGCCATACCTTGAGATGCTACTATACGAAAATCAAACTCTGAATGTATAACCATAATAGGTGTATCCCATTTATCTACAAATAGGTGTGGAGAGTTTGCATAAGATTTTTGAACCTTAGGGTCTTTACTCCAATATGGACCACCTAAATCCCAATTTACAAACCACATTTCTTCTGTTTCAAGGTATTGTTGGTCAAGGTTGAACATTCCATTGTGTGCTATGAATGCTTTGAAACGTTTATCGTGATGACCAGCCAACCAATATACTGAATAGCCTCCGAAACTTGCACCAACGGCTCCTCTGTGTTCTGTATCAACATAAGGTTCTTTACTCAACTCGTCTATAGCCGTAAAGTAATCTCTCATACATTGACCACCATAATCTCCACTTATTTCTTCGTTCCATTCTTGTCCAAAGCCAGGAAGACCTCTACGATTTGGTGCTACAATAATGTATCCGTTGGCTGCCATAATTTGGAAGTTCCATCTGTAAGACCAGAACTGAGATACAGTAGTTTGAGGACCTCCTTCGCAATACAAAAGTGTAGGATATTTCTTTGTAGAATCAAAATCTGGTGGATAGATTACCCAAGTATATAAATCTTTTCCGTCTGTTGCTTTTAGTTTTCTTTCCTCAACCTTACCCCATTTTATTTTTGCCATAAGTTCATCATTTACTGTAGAAATCTTTTTTTCTTTGCCTGTTTTTTCATCTACAGTCCATATTTCAACAGGGTGAGACATTGACATTTGAGTTGCAACTAAGATATTTTTTGCAGGCATAACAGATGTATAATCTGCTACTTGTTGAGTAAGTTGTTTAATAGATTTTGTAGCAATATCCATCTTGTAGATATTATCTTTTCCGTGCCAATCGGATACAAAATACATAGATTTAGAATCTACTGTAAATCTTATACCGTTTGCATTTTGGTCAAAGTTTTCTGTCATATAAGTTGCCTTACCTTCTTTCAAATCATAAAGTATAAGACGTATTTTGTCGGCTTCATAACCATCTCTTTCCATACTTTCCCAAGCCAAATATTTTCCATCAGGAGAGAAAACAGGATTTTGGTCATAACCCATCATACCCTCAGAAACGTTCTTCGTTTCACCGTTTTCTATGTTGTAAAGGAAAATATCGCTATTGGTAGAGTATGCATAATCTTTTCCTGTCTTTTTTCTGCAAGTATAAGCAATGGTTTTGCTATCCATACTCCAAGCAATCTGCTCCATACCTCCCCAAGGACGCATAGGAGATTCAAACTCTGTTCCTTCCAAAAGATTCTTTCCTTCTCCTATAGTTTTACCATCAAAAGATGCAACGAAAGGTTGAGGAATGTTATCTACCCAATTGTCCCAATGTCTGTACATAAGGTCGTCATTAACTCTTCCTGTTGTTTTGTCCAAACCTTCTTTCAGGTATGCATATTTATCTTTCTTTTCTATACCTCTTACATATACTATATGTTTTCCATCAGGAGAGTATGAGAAACCTTCAAGGTCGCCCTCTTTAAAGTCAGATATTTTCTTTCTATCTTTACCGTCAAGGTTCATTTCCCAAATATTAACACCATCTTCATCTGCATAAATGAATCCTATCTTATCTCCCTTAGGGTTGAAGATAACATTAAACTCAGAGTTCTTTGTTTGAGTCAAACGTTTTGAAGAATTATCTTTCAAATCCAAAAGATATACTTCTGCATTTCCTTTGTTCTGTTCTATAGAATAGTAAGTTACAGTGTATAAAACCTTTTCTCCGTCTGGTGAAACAGAAACATCGCCTATTCTTCCAAAAGCCCACAAAGCCTCTGGTGAAAGTCTGCCGTCCTTAATCTCTACTTTAGGTTGGTCTATAACATCTTTGTCTGTAACATTCTTCTGTTGGCAACTTGCAAACAAGATTGCAAATAAACCCATAAAAACAAGTGTCTTTTTCATCATTATACTATATTTATTATTCTTTATTTTCCAATAGAGGTGCAAAGATACAAAAAAATCGCACAATTGAAAAAAATATTATTATCTTAGTTTAGACTATAATAGTAATACTTCTTTATCTCTTTTGATAAGAAATCTTTATCCAACTGGTCAGATGCTTGGTATATCTCTTTTATTTGTCCGTTTTTATACAGGATATTTATTTGTCTATCATCAAAACTATAGGCTCTATTATGCAATTCATTGCACGAAGTGAAGTAATCTTTTATCTCTTGCAAAGAAAACTTGCCATTATATCTTCCAAATAATTTCTTCACATTTTCATCTTCTTCCTGTTTTGTAAAAGGAGATGTTTTTACTTCTATCTTTCCTATCTCTCTATTCATAAGACGTTTGGATAGAAACGAAAGTATCTTATCGTTATGTAAAGACCACATCTTCACAGACGACCAAATATCCGTATCATCTAAAAGTACAAAATGTTCTAATGCTGTTTCATCGTCCAATTTCCTTACTCCGTTTTTCAAAAAGTAAAAAAGATGTGGATTAGTATGGCAATCCATTTGTTCCAAAGCGTTATTCTGTGCAAGGAATTTTGCTCTTTTCAGAATATTCTTTAGCAAACAATCTGCACCTACAACAGTTTTGTGCATATAGACTTGCCAATACATTAGCCTCCTTGATATTATAAACTTCTCTATGGAATATATACCCTTTTCTTCAATAACCAACTCCCCATTATGTACAGCGAGCATCTTAAGTATTCGTTCTGTGCCTATGATTCCTTCACTTACACCCGTAAAAAAACTATCCCTTGTAAGATAATCTAACCTGTCTGTGTCTACTTGCGAAGATACCAACTCGTGAAGAAACCTTTTCTCCTTGTAATTGTCTGTAAAAATATCCTCTACCATAGAATCTATTTTCAAGGTCTGCATTATCTTTTGCGAAACTTTTTCATGAGGAACATCAAAAAAGAAACTTTCCAAACAATGTGAAAAAGGCGAATGACCAACATCGTGTAAGAGAATGGCTTGTAAAGATGCTGAATATTCTTCATCTGAAATATCTTCACCCTTGCTTCTAAGTAAATCTAAAGCTTGCTTCATCAAATACATAGCACCTATGGAATGAGAAAACCTTGTATGTTCTGAACTTGGGTAAACCAAATTGCTTAGTCCCAATTGCTTTATTCTTCTCAATCTCTGCACGTATGGGCTTTGTATTATCTCGTATATCTGTTCCGATGGTATGTTTATAAAACCATGAACAGGGTCATTGATAATTTTTAACTTATTACTCTTCATATTAGGTGCAAAGGTAATAAAAAAAGTTGTCCTTATACGAGGACAACTTTAAATATTTTTATGTTCAACCTTTTTTAGAACACATATTTAATAGTGAATGAGAAATTACCCCAAAAATCTGTGTCTGGGATAAGGCGGAACTGTGGCATCCAATCCAATGCTAAAGAGAAAGGAATGTTGTTTGGTAAGAACCATTCTACTCCTAATACTCCGTCTATACCAAGACCGAAATCTGTATCATTTCCAGATTCCCACATACCTACAGATGCTCCAAATCCATAATAGAATTGAAATCCACTGCCAAGTTCTTTGTTCCATTCATACAAACCTGCTACTTCAAAAGCATCATCTCCATAGAATGTACCTATGAATTCCAATGCGTTGCCACCGTTATATTTTTTTACGTCCAAAGAGAATGCTGTGCCGTCCCAATATCCGAATCTTGCACCTATTCCCCAATTTTGTGAGAAAGCGTTTGGTAATACTGCTAACATAGCAAACGCCAATACTACTAACAATTTTTTCATCTTCTTAATTTGTTTTAATGTTACTGTTTAAATTTTATTTACTTTTTTACTATTTTTGAGGTGCAAAAATACAATATTTTACGAAAAAGACAATCTTTTTTTCATATAATTCTTCACTTTACCGTATCTTTCCAAAACTTCTATTCCAAATAATACCGTCTTTTCTCCTCATCTGTCAACCCTCTCCCCTCAAACCGCCTTCTCTGCTCTGTAATAATATCTTGTAAAGAAGGAAATGGTATTTTTATAATAGTGTTATCCAGCGATAATGCAATTATATTATCATTGTTATCTGAGAAAACAGCATAATTTATATTTTGATTGCATTTAATATTCTTCACGCATATACCTTTATCTATATTCCATACTTTTATAATATTTTCATCTAAGGTTAAAAAATATTTATTATCATGAGAAAAATAAAATTGAAAATTGTATATAATATTTGTCCAAACATCAGCAATTATATGAAGTAGTTCATAATTTTTTGCATTATATATTCTAATTGTATTATCCAAATAAGATGCTATAATATATTTGTCATCTTTAGTAAAGTTTGCATAGTATGGTAATGATTTTGTTTCAATTAAGTGTAGTAGTTTTAGTTTTATTGTGTTATCAAAACTACTATATTCCCATACTTTCATTGTACCGTCTAATGATGTTGAAAGTATATTCTTTCCTGTTGGAGAAAATACAACTGAATAAATGGCTTTATCATGAATCTTAAATATTTTTAGAACATTATTTTGTTCCCATAAGGCTATTTCCCCTTTATTGTTAGATGATAAGTAAGTACTCCCAAACTTACTAACAAACTCACTATTTAGTTTAAAAGGATTTAAATTTATATTTTCAAATTGTTTTACAGTATTATACTCCAAAAATTCATTTAAACCACTTTTTCTTACATGTTTGTATATTATACTATTTCCATCATAAGAAATCATTGTGCTAAATTTTATATCTTCTTCTGTTAAATGTAAATTTACAAATCTTCCTCTGTTATCTAATAATAGAAATCCATCATGTTCAATATTAGATTGTGAAGATTTCAAATTTGATATTGAATAATATTTTATGTAATTTCTATACTTTATCAACAAATAATCTTTTTTATAATTCAACGCAATAGATTCAATATAGTCATCTTCATTAAATTTCTTCAGTACTTTCTGTGATATAATATCTACTATATCTACATAGGTAATGCTTTCATCAATCTTATACCTAATTGCAATTGTATTCTCATCTATAAATACTGCTTCTATTGGATTTTTTCTTATAATAATTTTTAATAAATTACCTTTTATGTCAAATATTTTAATTGAATCATTATCGTATATAATACCATTAGGACAAAATATTATTTTGTTTTTGTATAAGTCAATATTTCCAAATGCACAATCTAAAGCCTGAAATTTTGTGGTTTTATTATTACTTGTATTAAATAAATCAACCATTCCATTTTTATGCCCCATAATTAAATAATTTTCATTACGAATATATGCATTAACATTTGTATTATTCACAGAATCTAATAATTTTCCATTTTCTGTATCTAAGAAGTATAACTTACCAAAAATATTTTTACCTCCTGCTATTATAATTTTATTTTTAATATCATATTCAATATTTAAAACATGTATATTATTCAAATGTAAAACTTTTTTTATTTTATCATTTTTTATATCATATTCTGTAATTGTCTGACTAATATTCTTATTATTTGGATAAATATTTTCCAAAACATAAAGTTTTTTATCATCAATGAATGATATATCGTATATTCTATAATTATCATGTACCCTTATTATTTTGGATTGCCGTGTTATAAAATTACATACAAAAATAATTGAGTCATTACATAATGCAAATATATTATTATTTGGAGCTATTTTTATCTTACTATAAGCAAAGTTTTTGTCTAACTTTATCTTTCCTGTTTCGGATTCTATGGCTCGGCGGAGGGCGGCTTCTGCTTCTGGAGTATAAGGACGATCTGGGTTGGAAAGGTCTTTTGGTAAGATAGAAAGGAGTAACAATCTTGCTGTATAAGAATCTCCTTCGTCTATAAGTTTATTTGCTTGTTCGGCAACCACTCTTGATTGGTTTTCCATCATTTTCCAATTGGCTTTTTTCACCTTATCTCTTTCTTCTCTTAGTTGGTTATTTGTCAGTAGTAAATCCTCATTTGCTTTTTGTATAATACCTTGTTGTTTTAATACACTATCGTAAGCCAACTGTTTTTCTTTGCTTTCCTCGTTGGCTCTATCTCTTTGTTTTTGTGCTTCTAAGGTTGCACGTTTCAAACTCTTGTTTGATTTCTCTAAATTGCCATTCAACCTAAATATATAACTACCTATACCAAGACTTATCAAAGCAAAAGCAAGCACAAGTGATGTTATAATAAAACGCTTTCTCTTTTTCTCTCTTTCGTATCTTTGCCAAAGAGTGTCAAACTTCAAATCAAACATTCTTGCTACAACTTTTACAATAGCAGCATCTCGTCCCATCTCGTTGATACTTATTCCTAAAAGTTCCCTTGCTCCTTTTAGGTTAAGCAATGCGGGTGGAAAACATTCTTTTTCTTCTGTAGAGGAAAAAGGAGTGCCATCTATAATAAAAGGTATAATATTTTCTTCTCTTCCAAAATCAATAAAGGTTTGCACTTCTCTATTTACCCAAGGAGATTTTGCAGATAATGGTGAGCAAATAACGATTAAGTACTTTGATTGTCTTAAAGAATTTTCTATACTTTTGGAAAGAAGACCACCCGACAATTCTTGCGAATCTTGAAAAACAGGTCTAATTTTATTAGGTAAATCTTTATTATTCTTTCTTATGTTTGCAGGCAGACGGTAATGTTCTAATTTATGATGCAACCATTTTGCCCATTGTACATTTTCTCTTTTGTAAGAGATAAAAGCATAATATTCGTATCCCTCTGTGTTTTTCATATTTTTTCTTCTATTTTTTTTGTTTTGGGGTTTTGCTGAAATGGACAAAAAGAAGAAAGCATGAAATATATCTTTGACTTTCTCCGCTTTAAGGTACCTCGGACGACCTGCACAAACTGAGAAATGATATACCCATGCTAAACATAGGCTTTTACTATAATCATTCATGTTTGTGCTTATGGAAATTTCCGAGGTTTCTAAAGCAAATGAACAAATAGCAAAACGCTATAAAATTTTACTTTTCTCATAGAAAAGACTAAACAACTATTGTTTAACAGTGCAAAGATATAAAGAAATTTTTTATTTGAGTTAATCTATGAAAATAAAACTTTGTTCTATGTTTTCTTAAACAATCTTCTATAAGTCCAAAACAAAATTTAACTGTTCTAAAATTCCTTTCGTATTCTCTAAAACAGAATTTTATTGTTCCAAAATACCACTAAATTTTCGTAAAACAAAGTTTTAGAACATAGAATAAAAGTCTTACTGTTCTATTTTTCCATAGAAATCTTATCTCTCTTTATTCTATACACTCACGAAACAAAGTTTTAATTTTCTAAAACAAAGAGATAGAATTCTAAAACAAAGTTCTACGAAATTAAAACAAAGTTTTAGAAATCTCTTTCTTTGTTTCGCTGAAGTAAAACAAAATTATATAACAACTTTCATTAAATCAAGTTTTTGTATTCTTTACAACAAAAAGTGGACGGACAGACAAACAACACTCCTCTACACTCTTTCTTATGCTATTAACTTTTTCGGGTTTGATTTTTTTAGTAGGTTTTTCTGAAAGAAAGTTCTATGATAACGAAATCAAATTCTACTTTTCTGAAATGAAGTTTTCCTATAACATTATCTTCAAAGAGAAACCTCCTTCTGTTACTGAAGTAGGGAAAGATGAAGAGATATAAGGAGTATTTATAGTTATATCAAAGAAAGCCTTAAGGATAACGTTGTCGGTAAGTGAATATTCACCCGAAAGATTAAGCGTTGAAATCTTTGTACCTGCTGAAACAAGATTTACGTTTTGGTCTATCTTTCTTAGAACGGTCTTGTTGGTTGTTATAGAGAAGTCCGCCTTTAAAAGAACATCGCTTTTGAATTGACGAGATGAACCTCCGCCCGTTCTAACCGTTACTTTAACGTCTTTAAATCTATATCCTGCTCCGAAAACAAAGCCAAAACGGTTGATTTCTGTAAGTTGCAGATTAGCGAAAGACATAGACAATGAACGTTCTTTTTTAATCTCAAAGTTGGCTTGAAGAGAGTTCTTCAGATTTACATCTATCTTAATCAAAGGACTTAGTTGCTCTTGTATAACTATTTGGTCTATAGAATGTTTTGGAATAAAATTATTATTAAGACTGTTTCTTATCCACTCTGTTCCATAATCGTATTCATTCAAATCTGGTACAGCCGTATTGGTGTAGAAAGAAGAGATATTGTAGTTACAAGTGTAGTTGGAAGAAAGAGTTATGGAATTAACCCATTGTTTGAACAACTCCAATTTTCCTAAACCTGTGTATGTTATTCTCCAATTTGGCATAGGTATCTTCAAGAAAGGATTCAATGATTGTTTCTCTGCATTCTTTCCTAAATAAGCACTAAGGAAAGCAGGTATAAGTACCTGTTGAGAAGATGCATTATAACCATCTGGGTAATATTTTCCATTGGTTGTATCTAACACATACTCACCTGTATAGTCTGAATGTGCAGATTGGTTTCTTTGAGAAAGTCTTCTTGCAATAATATCTCGGTTTTCAAGAAACTTCTCAAAAGTAGGGCTGATATTGTCATCGTCCATTGAAGTGAAAAGAGTAGACAAAGCAAAGAAAGACATAGAGTAATTACCTGTTGTATATGGTGTGTAAGGTCCTTGAACCCTCTCTGCAAATTCATCGTATTTGTAATAGGCAGAATATTGTGAAGATTCTGTTCTTTTGAATGTTAAATCTATATTGAAGTCCTTGATTATCTCTAATTTGACTTGTGCATTCAAAGTTTCGTTATGTTTAGAAAGATATGCAGTGTTGAACAAAGTATCTGAAGATAACCAATTGTTATCCATCGCCCTTTGCATAATATTCTTTTGAGAACCCAAAACGAAACCTAATCCTGGAGCCCAAGAACTATTTGGTGTCATTCCAAAATATTTTGTCGTTGGCATAAATCCAGGAATAAATATACCGTCATTAACTGTATAAGTAATGTTTGCTGATTTCACACTTGTAGCCAAACGTACTACAAAGTAAGCTGCTTCTTTCAACCATTTGAAATTATTAACCGAATCGGAGTCTGCTACATTTGGACTACCCGATGTTCTACCTGCTGTTCTTGGGTTTGGTAGTCGTGGTGTAGATAGACCAGAGGAATTATATTTTTTATCCCTCTCTTCATAGACTTTTTTCAAAAACGACCATTTGTTATACAAGGTTGTAAAGTTTGCATTAAATGTTCCGTTTATTCTACGAGAGTTTTCTATGGTATTTCCTAAACTTTCGGTAGCATTAGTAGAGCCTTCAAAAGTATAGTTAGCCGTATAAGAACCTGTTAATCTTGTCCAATTCAATGCCGGTATTTTGTTGATTGGAACAGTAACATTCACCTGTACTTTCTGAGTAAAATGTTGTGCTCTTCCCAATTCTTTTATAGAAGTCCAAACACTATCTCGTTTTTCTCTTGTATCTATTCTACCTCTTGGTTCTTGAACAAGAGCGTTCATAGTAGCAGTATAATCTAATTTAATATTAGAAGTCAAATCCCATTTTAGACCATATTCTCTATTCCAATAGAAATTTTGATAATAATAAGGTTCCATTATAACAAGACCAGCAGATTTTGATTGAAGCAAGGTTTCTTCAAAATCTTTCAACATATCGCTTCTAAAGGTTATGTTTTTAGGTTTGTAATTAAGGGTTATATCTCTTATTATTGACCATGCTCTACTCTTAAACATAGGTACCTTTGAGAAAGGTTTCCAACCCTTTGACTGAATATCGTATTGATAACCTACAAGTAATCTATGTTGTACTCTGTCATCATATGCTACATCTACACTACGGTTGTATATCTTTGAATAAGAATAAGAAGCATTGAAATTCTCTATATCGTAAAAATGACGTTTAAGTGCTGCTCTACCCACTCTGTCTTTTCTTATGTTCATAAGAGAAAAGTTTGTCATAGAAGTAAATTCTTGCACCATATGACGAATAGAATCTCTTTCCCTTTCTGTACGGTAAGATAACAAATCGTTTTTCAACAATACGTCTGGGTCTAAAGGATTGTAACGAGGGTTGCTCACCGTTCTGGAATAGTCAAAATGGAAAGGCAATCTCAAACCAACATTCTCTGAGAAGAACTTTCCTAATTCAAGGTTTGTAGCAATATCAAATGTAGATACGTTATCTTGTGAAATAGTTGAAATAGTCTGTTCTATAGTTCCAAATCCTGCCGAACGATAAGAACCACTTATAGCCAAATCTCCTAAATCTGCCAAATTTGTTCGCATTGCTCCACGTGCAGCCCAACCTTTGCTTTTATCAAAATCTGTAAGCCTTAGTTCATTTACCCATATTTCTACACTCTTTGGTTGCATATCATCGTCATCATAAGCACTCTGTTTTTTAGGATTTCGCACTCCTATCATAAGTACTTTAACATTGGCAATATTTGGAGAACCCAATACTGTTACTTTCCTGCCATGTACATATTCTGTATAAGGTGTAGTCAAAGAATATGTGGTATTTCCACTACGAATCAACTTGTTTCTATGTTCTTTTATCTTTACAATAGAATCCAAATCTATTTCTACATTATTTTCTTTTGGCCATATAGCATTGTTCTCTAATACTGAAGTATACCAAGGTGTTAATGCTATAGGTAGTTCGTATTCATAATAGTTGGAAGTAAAGTCTGTACCTATTCTTATGAACAAAGAAACCTCTCCATCGTTGTAATCATCTGTTTCATTTATCTTTTCACCATGCACAAACATCTTTAACTTGTTATACTGTCGCATATCATAGTCCATAGTCTTGTACACAGCCCTTGCATCTCCATCTGCAAGATTATTAACTTTTAAAGATAATGATTGTTCGTTCTGTTTTACATAACTTGTTGTAGTGTATTGTCTTTCTCTTTCTATACCTGGAGGTAAATTATATGGTACAGGAGAACGTTTTCCATTTTCTTCCACATTCACAGTTCCTACTGTAAAGGTTGTATTTTCTGAATGTGTTCCTGTAGGATAAGCACCCAAAGACAAAAGATTATCATCGTATTTTCTCCATTCAGCACTTACCAATTCAAAGGTTGCAAAACGAAGAATGATCGGCTTTTTAAATCCTCTAAGGAAAGTTCTCATAAACCTTATACTTTGATAACCATCTATAGTTCCCACTATTCTATTTGGTTCTCTTATAGGTATTCTGAATTGATACCATTTACAATCCGTCTTATCTCCATTTGCCAAAGATACATTGTGTGCTTCCTGTATATCTACAATATAATTTTCTCCTACATTCATATGTTCTGGAGATAAATCTATTTCATATTCATAATAGTTCTCTGCTTCAGAAAGAGTGTTATCTTGGTTTATATCTTCTACATTTGGTAAAGAGGTAGCCTGTTGAGATTCTCCACCACGTGTTACAGATGAGTTTCCCTCAGGGTTATTATAATTTTTGTAACGTTGAACTATCTTTACGTTATTTCTATCATACTCAGGAGAACGAAAATAAGTAAAATTATCTGCTGAAGGGTCTGATAAAAGATTCTCGTATGCCTCCGTAGTAAGTTGTCCTTGTGCTTTTTCTAAGAAACGGGAGAAGAAACTCTGTTCATCTAAAGAACTAAGACCATCATAACCTATATCTTGGTATTGACGAGAATTATCATCGTTAGAAAAAGCATTCACCACCGCTTGAAGTGTTGGCACTCTACCCCATACAGTTGTATCTACATTCACAACTTCTGCACTTGTAGGCAATCCATTTTCATAACTCTTTCTTCCATCTCTAAGAATATCCTCTGATATATCTCCAAGGTTGAAATACAATTTTCCACCCTCACTTTCTTCGTCTTCTATAAATGGGTCCATTAACCAAAACTCTATTGCTTCTATGTTTGCAGATTCAAAATCTGTAGCATCAAGTTTTCGCATTATACCACCCCATCTTGTTTCCGGTCTTTCCAATAAACCATCTTGATTCATACCATAAGACCAAGGAGAAACGGTGTCATAGTTATAAGGTCCTCTTTCTTCAGGATAGAACGCAAGGTTAAATTCGTGTATATTATTTTTCTGACCTTGTATAAGTTCTTTATTAGGATAAACTTCAGATTCTAATATCTCACGAGCATAAGGCTGACTTCTGTCATTATTATTTATGTTTGAAGGAGCGTTAGAATTATAAAATATATCATCTATAGAATACCATACCAACTTAGCTCTATTGTATCCATACGCCAAACCGCTATTCTTAAACGTTTCTGGAAACATAGGATTTGCTGTAGAAAAGTCTTGTGGTGTAGATGCTAAAAACCATGAACCAACTGCTCGCAAATCATAACTACGTTTGCTTGTTTCAAAATCATCTACATAGGCTGTACCCGAAGAACCTATTGCTGAAGAATTACCCGGGCGAAACTGTGCTATCTCTCCTTCAAAACTAAGTGTAGAAGGTGTTTTCGTACTATAAAAAGGCAACCAATCTATAAGTTTTGTTATGAATGGTATTTCTTTTGTAAAATGAACGTCCAATCCTAAAAGAGTATTATTTATAGGTTCTTCACCATAATTAACTTTTGTTGTCAAAGGGCTTTCGTGCAAGTTCATAATAGTAGCACCCAAAGAAAGTTCGGGTGAAACAGTGTAAGTTCCTCTGACTCCAAGCATATATTTGGTTGTCATAGAGAAAGTAGAATTACTTTCAGTAGAAACAGTAATAGGGGTACCCGAAGAAAGATAAGCACTATTTATTATCTTTACTCTACCCATAGCATAATCCACAGTATAATCCACTCCTTCTTGCAATTGGATACCTCCAGCCATAACAGTAACACTTCCTTGAGGCACATTAACAGCACCAAGACTTATCTCACCACCAGAACCCGAAGAACGAAAACGTCCCTCTAAGTAGTATTTGTTTTTCTCTGTGTATTGTTGTGCTTGACTTTTGGTAAGGGTATAAAGAGAATCATAACAGTATTTATCTGCAAATTCATCGTCTGCCAATATTTCTCTTAAGTCTTTACCAAAAGGCTCTACTGTTGGAAAATAAACCAAACCCCTTGAAGCGTTTATAAGTCCTGCTCCTGTAGATGCTCCCTCTACAAAGTCAAAAACTCCGTCTGGATACATATTTTGTTGATTATCCATTCTATCTAAACCAAACACTTGTATAAGTGGAATAGATTTCAATGGTCCTTCTGCAAAATATCCTGTTTCTACACCACCTTCATCTCCCAAATACATTATATTCAATCTGAAATTCTCTGGTGAAAGTTGTGTAGAACCTATCCAATATACGTTTTTCATCATCAACTTCCACATAGGATTTTTTACATTCAATGTAGAAGATTTCAGAAGTTTTACTACCAAAGTATTAGGGTCTGCTATACCGTCATCAGAAAACTCTCCTACTTGATAAACTGTAGAATCTCCCACTATTTGATATTGAAACGCTACAGCAAGTACTTGGTCTGAAGAAAGAGATTGATTTAAAGAAATAAAACCTAAACGAGTATTAACCGTGTATTCACTTTCCGATAGTTTTCTTGCACTTTCTACTTTTTCAAAGTTTTGCCCTGAAACAAAACCCAATCCTTGTAGATAATTACCTACAGAGTTTATATTTCTCAAAGCAGAAACATTAACCACTGAAAGCAAATCGTTGCTTGATACATTATCGGGATATTCCAAACCATAAGGCTTTACTATATTAGGATTAGTAAGGTATGGATTTTTTTCGCCAAGGTCTGCAAATGCTACTATGTTTCTGTTATTATTTACAGCACTTCCTATATTTGTTTTCCAAACCTCTACCTTTGTAATGACTACTTTGCTATTCAAAACAGGAAAAGTAGCCATTGCTTTGTTATAGTTGTCGTAAAAATATTGACTTAAAAAGAAGTGTTTATTTTCATCGTAAGAGTCTGCTTTAAAATTAAATTCCTGACTTTGAGCTCCATTTTGTACAGTTATACTTTGAGATTCACTTTTTTGTTGAGAAGCAACTATATCCAAAAGAAGATTACCAAACTTCAACTTTGTTCTTGCTCCCATAAGGTTTTGTACACCTGTTATCAAAGTAGTATTCAATGGAAAAGAGATATTTCCAGCCTCTATCAACTGAACTATATCGTCTTCCTTACCCTCGTATTTCGTTTTAAAGAGTTCTTTTTCAAAATCAAAGGTTGCTCCCGTGTTATAATTAAGGTTTAGGTTTATAGCCGTACCTACCTGTGCCATAAGGTTGAGTTGTATGTCCTCATCAAAATCAAACCTTGTTACACTACGAGCATCTTCATTCAAAGAAAGGTTTTCGTTTCTGTTATTGACTATAGCAAATTTCAAATCTACACTTCCTGTAGGCCTTATATCTATATTATCTCCTCCAAATATCTTTTCCATCCAATCGCTGTTAAGTTTCAACTGAGGGATAAGTGTAGAAAGATTTGATTCACTTTGTGCAGAAATAGCAGAACCCACTCTATTTTTCCAATAACTATCTATAAGTTTGTCTAAATCGTATTTCTGGTACTCATCAAAGGTTAGTCTTTTCTTTTCCAATACTATATCACCCACTTTCTTCACCTCAACGTATTCATTCGTCAAAGGGTCGTACTCTATGGTTGTAGTTATATTGGAAGGTGTGTTAAGATACAAAGGACTGTCTGTTGTGTCATTCACAGGATAACGAAGAGAATCTGGTTGAGAAAGAACCAAATCATAACTCTTGTTTTTTGCTGAAGAAAAAACACAACACAACAAGGCAAACGTAAAAAATATTATGTAAGAAAACCTTTTTGTCATAACAGAACTACTAAAGCCTTTTCAATGCCTCCTTTATAAGAGTTTCTACAGTCATTTGGGTATTATCTTTCAATATTTTGTCTAAAGTCTTTTCCACTATTACTTTATTAAATCCTAATGTTTGCAATGCTAATAACGCTTCTTCTCTGTTTTTATTGTCTATGGCTATAGAAGATTCTGCTTGTTCGCTACTATATTCCCACTTACGCAACTTGTCTTTCAAATCTACCACTACCCTTTCAGCAGTTTTCGTTCCTATACCTTTTATAGCCTTTATTACTTTAACATCTTCTTGTACTATGGCTCTAACCAACTCATCTACACTCAAAGAAGAAAGCATCATTCTTGCAGTATTGGCACCTATACCACTAACAGAAATCAACTCTGTAAAGAGTTCTCTTTCTCTTTCTTCACTAAAACCATAAAGTATTTGAGCATCTTCTCTTACTATGAAGTATGTATGCAACAACACCTCAGTCTTATCCTTTAAGGCTGAGTATGTGTTTAAACTTATCTCTATTTTATAACCCACTCCCATACAATCCACTACTGCATACGATGGAGTAAGTTTCGCAAGATTACCTTTTATATATTCGTACATTATCTTTCAAAATTACTATCTGTTTTCCTATTTTCCCTATTTAGAAAAACATTTTATTTTATAGATAACGTCAAACGAAACTCTCTTATTTTATAAAACAGAAAAAAGTTGTTATTTTTTAAGAATAAATTTCCATAAAATAACTCTTTGTTTTATTTTTCTATTTCTTTGTTTTAGAAAATTATTTCTTTGTTTTAGAAAATTAAAACTTTGTTTCGTGAAAGCAGAATAAAGTTTTATTTTAATCTATAGATAATATTTTTTGCAATTCTTAAAAAATATACTATTTTTGCCACCTATAAACAAATAACAATAAGAATATGTCAATAGCAAAACAAGACACAGCAAAGAAAGTTACGGTTCATACCTTAGAGAATATGGCTTTGAAAGGCGAAAAAATATCTATGATAACCGCATACGATTATTCTATGGCTAAACTTGTAGATTCAGCAAATATAGATGTTATTTTAGTAGGCGACAGTGCTGCAAACGTTATGGCTGGTTATGAAACCACCTTGCCAATCACCCTTGATGAAATGATATACCACGCTGCTTCTGTTGTAAGAGGCGTAAATCGTGCTATGGTTGTTGTAGATATGCCGTTTGGTTCTTATCAGGGAAATAGCAAGATGGCTTTGCAAAGTGCCATACGTATAATGAAAGAAACCTCTGCAAATGCTATAAAATTAGAAGGAGGACAAGAGGTAATAGAAAGTATTTCTCGTATATTGTCTGCTGGTATTCCTGTTATGGGTCATTTAGGACTTACTCCACAGTCTATAAATAAGTTTGGAACATACGCTGTGCGTGCTACAAGTGAAGATGAAGCCGAAAGAGTCATTGCAGATGCAAAGGCCTTAGAAGATGCTGGCTGTTTCTCTCTTGTTTTGGAAAAAATACCTGCAAATTTGGCAAAAATAGTTGCACAAGAACTTTCCATACCTGTTATAGGTATAGGTGCAGGTCCTCATACAGATGGACAAGTACTTGTTCTGCACGATATGTTAGGAATAACTCAAGATTTTTCTCCAAGGTACCTAAGACGTTATCTTTCTTTGGGAGATGAAATACGCTCTGCCGTGCAACAGTATTCTGCAGATGTAAAAAGCGGAAACTTTCCTAACGAAAAGGAACAATATTAGTATTTTTCCATAAAAAGTTTTCTAAACCTTATAACCTGAAAAACAAAGAAGTATGCGAATAAAGAAAATTATTTCATACTTCTTTTTTATTTTTTTTACTGTGCATAGTGTAACTTTTGTTTTGTTTGTGTGTTTTAACTTCAAAACCCGGGACAAAACAGTAACAACAAAAAATAAGGAGATAATAATATGAAAACGATAAAAAGAAAAATTGCAGTCCTTTTTGCAATAATGATTGTAGGAGTTTCTACTTCCTATTCACAACAAGAAAATACTGTAGATGACAATAAAACAATGGTTGCACTTACAATGAATTCTCATTTTGGTGTAAATATGATAGGTAGAAATGGAGATTTGAAAAAAGACCTTCATATAAAGATACCAAACACTCAAGTAAATTATGGTTTAACCATTTCTTTATCGTGTCAGAGATTTGCTTTGAATGGAGATTTTGACTTAGGATTTTCGGCAGAAAATTACAAAAAACAAAGTACTTGTTTCGTATCTCAAGAGAGTAAATTCTACTTTTCCTATATGCTATTCTATGACAAAACTTCAAGTTATCAGTTTTCCATCAAGGCTTTTGCAGGAATAGGTTTTGAAACAAATCTTTTATTCAATGGTAGAAAGATAAAACAAGACAACATCACCCTTGAACAAGCACAAGACGCTACTTTCGGACTTATGCAATCAAATGTTTTCCTACCTATAGGAATAAAGATAGGTACAAACGTTGTTTCTTTCCATGTAGGTTTTGATATACCTCTTACCTATAAAAACATTACAGCCTTTGGAAGTTCAGACAGCAAAATAGATGGTATTCACAATTTGAAAGGTCTTCCTTTGAATTTCGGTTGGTCTTTAGGTTTTTAAATTTCTACAATGAATCGTTTAGAGTATAACAACTGCGTAAAACAATATTCTTCACACTTGCACGGGTTCTGCTATAACCTGTGCAAGGATAGTGAGAGTGCAAAAGATATTGTGCAGGATAGTTTTATGAAACTATGGTTATACAGAGATAAGGTAGAAACTTCAAGTGCAAAAAGTTGGTTATTCCAATGTGCTTTCAGAGAATATTTGAATAAAAAAAGAAAAGAGAATTACGATACTAACTACAAGAACTCCATAGAGATAAACCTCCAATACAATACTTACAACGGAGCCAAAGAGGCTTTGAATTATTACTTGCAAACTTTACCAGAAAACTACAAAGTACCTATTATGCTGAAAGATATAGAGGGGTATTCTTACGAAGAAATATCTAAAATTACAGATATGACAACCGAGCAGGTTAAGATAAATATTTACCGTGGCAGAGTGAAACTAAAACAAATGATAAAAAAGAAAGAAAATATTATATAATTATGATAACTATAGATAATTTTGAAGCCTATCTTTTGGATAAAGCAGAGGGCAATTTGAATGAAGAGCAGTTGAAAGAATTGGATGAATTTCTTTCGCAACACCCAGATTTGCTTATAGATAACGAAGAATATGACAATTCTTTCAAGGTAACAGATTATGTGGATAATACTTGCGATTATCAACAAGAGATGATAAAGAAAACTATTGTCTTTCCTGCTTTCAAAAAAGTTTCTCTTGCTGCTGCTGTTGTATCTTTGCTTGTGGTTGGTTATTTCTTTGTAAAGATTTATAACAATTCTAACTCTGTACAAACAGGTAACACTATAGCAAAACAAGGCACTGAAACACTAAAGAACCAAAACAATAACACTCTTCACAACACAAGTAAAACAGATGATAATCAGACTTCTATAAAACAAAGTTCTAATTTTCTAAAACAAAGAGATAGAAATCTAAAACAAAGTTCTACAAAATTAAAACAAAGTTCTACTGAAACAAAAGAAAACTATACTTCTTCACAACCTTCTTCCATAGATGTAAAACAAGAAGAAACACCTAAGGAACTCTTTGCCATGGAAACAAATCTTATTGACTACAAAACAACTGAAGATAGTAAACAAGTAGAGATAGAAAACAACAATCTAATAGAATACAAAAAACAGAAAAACTTTGGTATAATTTTACCAAAACAAAGTTTAAGCATAGATTTATTAAATATAAACATTGCAAAAAAATAAAAGGAGAAACATATCTATGAATACAAAAAAAATATTTTTAGTAGTAGTGTTGTGTATATTTTCTCAGAGTACTTTCGCTCAAGGTTTTAAAGTTACATCTGCAAAACAAGATGACTCAGTATTTTTTCAAAAAATAGACAGACCTATAAACCACATAAGAGTATTATCATCTGCAAACATAAAAATAGATTCTAAGGCAGATTTTGATAAAGTTTGGATAGAAAAATCTTCACCATACAAACTTACAAGCAAAGTCTATGAAAAAGGAAAAGAGATAGACAGTTTAAAAGAAGAGGTGGATATTTCTTTTATTCAGAAGATAAATTCTTCACTTTTCAAAGGTATATTTACGGTTGTAAATGATACACTTATTATTGGAAACAAGGCAAATATAGAAAAAGAAACTCAATCAAAAATAGAGTTAAACGTTGCTTTAAGAAACAATCCGTCATCTATAGTTTTGGAGAAAAACACTACTGCAAACATTTGGGTAAGTAGTGAAAACGACAATGTGGAAGTTTATGAGAAAGAAGGGGCTGTTTGTTATGTTTTTTACGAAGGTAATCTTTTAAAAACAGTTAAAAATACTACAGTTTCTGCTTTAAAAACCTCACTGTTCGGAGATAGAAACAAAATAACGAATAATGATTATAATATAGATAATTATGATATTCCAAACACTAAACTAAGCGATAATTTTTTTAAAAACGAAAAAATTATTGCAAATTTAGGCGGAGATTTGGGTGTAATCTTTCCTAAGGGAGATGTATTGGGAAGTGGCTCAAATTATGATATAAATTTTGATATTCTTTTCAGAAGATGGAGTAAGGGAAGACACTCTATGTTCATCGGTTGGGGAACAAGTGTAAGAGTAGTAAATTTTGACAATGACGGATACACAGATAACACAGGCCTTGTTTATACAGAGGGAATGTATTCCACACTTACAAGTTTCAGTATTAGAATACCATATATCTGGCGTTTGCATTTGAAACAGTCTGGTT
>JAFUGA010000029.1 GCA_017469625.1 Bacteroidales bacterium | reverse complement strand
ATTCATCTACAATATAAAAAATTTCTGTATTTTTGTCTATGTTAGTCATTGGGATAAGATTTTGTTTTTTTGATTGTAAAATTACAAAATTTTATCCTTTTTTCTTTCCATTTATTCTTCCTTATACCGAGTTAGCGTTAAAACAAGTCTTTTACATAAACAAATAAAAGATAATTTTAAAACAAAAAACGTATCTTATAATATCAACTTCCTCATAAAAATGTCAAATTATTTGTAAAGTCCCTCATAAAAATGTAATTTTACAATGGAATTATAAATAAATTGTAGAAAAAATATTAAAAATACATAAAACATGAAAAAAATAGTAACGGTATTAGGGTATGTTGTTGCGGTTATTTGCTTTTGTGCTTGTAACAAATCAAACAATACTCAAGTAATAAAAAATAAACAAGATACGGCTCGCAGGGTATGGCTGCAACGGGATTATTCGGGAAATGATACAATAACAGAAAAAGATATTGTCAATCCCGAGGAATTATTCAAGGAAGCAGTATCTAATTACTCCTCTACATTCATTATTACAGAAGATAATGTAGACAAGATATTGGATATTTTTCCAAATGTAAATAATTATGATGTATATTCTTTGTTTGATTGGCATAACAAGGCAACTAAAGGCTTGGTTAAGTTCTTTGATTCTACGTATCCAAATAAAAAATTAGATACACCCAAGAAAGTTGAGCATATTTTTAGTGGAACAAGAACTGATATTAATTATAGGACAGAGGCTACTTTGAATTATTACTGCACATTGTATGGAACAGTCGGTGAAACCAAAAGTGTATTAAACAAGGATAGTTTATTGATAAAGGAAATCATTGCGTGGCAAACTTTGAACAAGGTTCTGGATAAGTACATTGACAATTCAGTTTCTATTGCTTGGTATGGCGGTAACGGACAAGGACCGCAAATTAAGTATGATAAGACAATAATTCTTAAAAGTCGTTTAATGGATTTACAAAGAATAAATACAATCTATCAACATCAGAAATATACACCGCACAAACTAATACAATCATCAATAAAGGGTATTAAAAATAACTTTGAAACGACATTGAAAAAGCAAACTAAGGATATTATCACTAAAAGTAAGGAAATGGTCGATGGTAAATCCTATAACTATTCTAAATCTGACGACAGCAAAACGGTAAAGACCATAAAGCAAGATGAAATCAAGGTATTAAATGCTCTGAATGATTGGCTTAATGTCAGAGATTCATTGAAAAATATTTTCAACGATAATAAAGATGAGCAGAACTTTATAAAGAGTGCAACAGAATTATTAGATGGCATAACTGAATCAATACCTTGTCCAACACATGGGTAAAATGTAAATATAATTCTTCTTATTCAAACGTAAAATTTACTATTTCACCCAGCATTGTGGGTCTTTAGCGTAAAAATTATGTGTCATACCGTATGCAACAGAAGGGCAACCACGACAAAATCGCAATAACTCACAATCTTTGCAGGCTTCAAATTTCTCGTATTGCCTATAAAAATCCATTTCCTTGCTATTCCATATATCATATAAGGTATCATTGAAAATATTTCCTACAATAGATTCACAACGGCGACAAGCCATAACATCGCCTTTTGGTGTTATAGTAACGTGGTTTGCTCCACAATTGCAACCGTCATATATGGTGTCTTTATCAAGAGAAGGGTCTATTTTGAAATAACCTTTTTCGTAAAGAAAAGGTGTAAATAAGTGGTCTTTTAGATTGAAAGATGTTTGACAATCCTTATATTCTTCAAATTTCTTCCAAAGTGTTTCCAATAGATTGCGATACTCCATAGGTGAAATATGCACATCTTTTTCCAAAGAAGTAGGACAATATCTTGCAAAGGCGAAAACTTCTACTTTCTTCTCCACTACTAAATCTACAATATGAGGAATTTCTTTTATATTCGTACCAGAAACTGTTGTCATTATAGCAACAGGTAACGAGGCTTCGTGCATAATATCTATTGCTTTGAGGGTGGAAAAGAAAGAACCTTTTTTGCGTATAGAATCGTGAGTTTCTTCCAAACCATCTATACTTAATTGGTATTTTTTGCAACCAAATTCACGTATCTTTTCACAATTTTCTTTTGTCAGATGAAAAGGATTACCCATAATGGTAAAAGGAATATCTCTTCGCTTGAACTCTTGCAACAAATTCCAAAAATGTTTATGCAGAATAGGGTCGCCACCTGTCAGATATATGTAAGGCAGACGTTCTATCTTCTTACACATATCAAAAATATTATCTAATGTATGCAAAATCTCCTTCCAAGTCATGGACTTCAAAGGAATATTATTATTTTCTGAGAAAATATAACAATGTTCACACCTTTGGTCGCACTCGTCCGTAATATGCCACTGAAAAGAAAAATAATCCATAGTATTGTTCCTTGATTTTTAAGAAATAAAGGCGACACATTAGGTCGCCTTACTTAGTTGCAGAATTATTTTGCTCCGCAAGCAGAACCACAAGCCGTTGGTTTAGGGTCTTTTGTTCCACATGCACTACCGCATGCTGTAGGTTTAGGGTCTTTTGTTCCGCAAGCACTACCACATGCTGTAGGTTTAGGAGTGTCTGCTGTATTGTTGCAAAGATATTCTTGTGCAACACTTTTCAATACTGAAGAATTTAAATTTACTCTTTTCATCTTTTAACTTTTTTTTGGTGAAAAAATACTAATATTATTTGTTTTTACGTTTGCAAAGATAAGACAAAAGATTTTAATACACAATAAGTTATAAATTAAAGTGTAGGTTATAAATTTATTACTTCAATTCAAAATAAGAAGATTAAGATGATAAAAAAAGAAAATAAAAATGCGTTTATAGAGATTTGCCCTGTAAGAAATGTTATTGCAAGATTTGGAAACAAGTGGGCGATTTTAGTACTTTTAGTTATCTATGAAGAAAAAAATATCCGTTTTTCACAGTTGCAGGAAAAAATTCCAGATATTTCAAAAAATATTCTTTCTTCTACATTGAAAACTCTGTATGCCGATGATTTGATTTCAAGGAAAGTATATAACGAAATGCCTCTCAAAGTAGAATACTCCTTAACTCCAAGAGGTCTTTCCTTAATGCCTATTATCTTTCAACTGAATGATTGGGCTATGAAAAATTTGCCAGAAATTATGGAACACAGGCAAAATATTACATCTCTATAACGATTTTGCCTCTGCTTTTACCTTCTTCTAATATTTGATGTGCCAAACCTATATCTTCAAAAGCAAAAGTTTGAGAAATAATAGGTTTTAGATTTTTTTTCTCCAAGAAAGTAATAATATCATTTATTGTTTCTTGAGTTGGGTAGTTGGAATAGAAAGAAGAAAGAAATACACCATTAGGTATTTCTTTTATAGGTTCAAAATTTTCTAAGAAAAACATATCTCCTAATACTCCTGTTTGACAAACAATACCTCCTTTTTTAACTGCAAAAAGTGAATCTCTAAGAGTTTTAGGTCCTATAAGTTCTAATATTTTTGTAGGTTTATCTTCTTCTTTTATAGATGTGGAAAGTGGTTTGTTATCTATTTTACAATCCGTTGCACCCAAAGATTTAAGTAAATCAAACTTGCTATCATTTCTTGCCATTGCTGTTACCCTACAACCCAAAGCAGATGCTATTTGTATAGATGCTTGTCCTACAGTAGAGGTTGCTCCTCTTACTAATAGATGGTCATCTTTTGTTAGGTTAAGACTTTCAAACAAAGAACCCCAAGCAGTAAAATATGTTTCACCTATTGCTGCCAAAGATGTCCAAGAAAGTTCTCTTGCATTAAGATGAAAACAATGTGTCTTAGGAATTAGACAATATTCAGCATAAGAACCATTGAAACTTCTACCCATTCCTCCCATTAAAGCACAAACTTTTTCTCCTTTTACAAAATCTTCTTCTAAACTTTCCTCTACTTCGCCCACACACTCTATTCCCGGAATTATAGGTTTAGTTATATAATCGTTTTCTATCTCAAATTGTCTTAGTATTACCTCACTATGATTTAGTCCAAAGGCTTTTACTTTCACCAAAACCCAACCTTCTTTTACTTGTGGCTTTTCTACTTCACAAATTTTCATATCTTTTGTCTCTGTGGGCTTAAATAGTTGTATTGCTTTCATATAATTACTTATTTTTTTGCAAAAGTAATAAAAAGTTTTAAAAACAAAGAAAGACCATTCAAAGTTAAGGTTTTTAATAATTTTTATAAATTTCTTTAAAGATATTATAAGAAGAAATATACTCTATTCTTTATCTTCTTCTCATTAAATTATAATCTTTGCAAAGAGTTTTTAAGATTAAAGGTTATGAATTTAATTGAGCAATTGTATAATATACTTACAGAGTCAGAGGCTATCTTTATAGGAGCAGGAAGTGGGCTTTCTTCTTCTGCTGGTTATGAATATACGGGCAAAGAGTTTGAAAAGAATTTTAGGGATTTTATAGATAAGTTTGGCTTTACAGATTTATATTCTGCAAGTTTTTATGATTTTAATAACGAAAGGGAAAAGTGGGCTTTTTGGTCGCGTTTTATCTATCAAAATCGTTATGTTATGCCAAAGAAACCTGTTTATCAAAATCTCTTAGAACTTATCAAGGACAAGGATTATTTCATTATAACTACAAATGTTGACCACGTTTTTCAGCGTACAGGTTTTGACAAAGAGCGTTTGTTTTATACTCAAGGAGATTATGGACTTTTGCAGTGCAGTACTCCATGTCATAACAAAACTTATGATAATTATGAACAAGTTCTGCAAATGATAGAGCAACAACAAGATATGCAAATACCAGAAGACCTTATCCCACATTGTCCTGTTTGTGGTGGCAAAATAGAAGCCAATCTTCGCAAAGACGAAACATTTGTTCAAGATGATGGTTGGTACAAAGCAGCAGAACGTTATCAAAACTTTATAGAAAAGCACAAAGAGGGTAAAGTGCTTTATTTGGATTTAGGAACAGGAATGAACACACCAGCAATATTCAAATATCCTTTTATGCGAATGACCTACAACAACCCTTCTGCCATTTATGTTAGCATAAATTTAGGACAAAACATAACAGCAAAGGAAATATCAGACCGTTCTATACTTATAAATAAAGATATAAACGAAGTTTTAGAAAAATTACTCAAAATGAAAAAGATGTAAGAAACTTCTTTCTTACATCTTATACAGATTAGGGTTGTAACCTTGTGTAATAAGGATTTCGGCTATTGCGGGATAAAGGCGTTTGAGTAAATCTATTGCTTTTTCTGTGTAAATAACATCATTTTTACTCATAATCACATCTTGATTGTGTATAGCCTTTTCTATCAACATTCGTTTATCGGCTAATTCAAGTCCAAATATGATTTTATCATTCAATTCGTTTTGTTCCTTATCAGTCATAATCTCTTCATTTTTGCAAAGGTAAGAATAATTTTTTGAAATAAAGTATTTTGTAATTTTAAATTCAAAAAACAGTAGTATTTTTGCAGAAATAAAACAAATAGAATTATGAATAGATTGGATTTTTTGATAGATTATCTTTTGAAAGAAGAAAAACGTTTCTCTGGTATGCAGATACCTAATAATGAAGAGGAAAAACAAAATCTTTTTCGTGCATTACGCAATATGCGTTTACCAAAGCCCGTCAGTGAAGAGTTTTTGCGTTTGCAGGACGAGGAACTTCAAGAGCAGTTGTCAAAGAAAGGTATTGTTGATTTAAAGGATATTACTCTTACAGACAAGGAAGATAGGAATATAAAACTATGGCAAGGAGATATTACAAGGTTAAAAGTAGATGCAGTAGTGAATGCTGCAAATTCTCAATTGCTTGGCTGTTTCTATCCTATGCATAAATGTATAGACAATGCAATTCATTCTTCTGCTGGTGTGCAACTTAGAGAGGAATGCAACGAATTGATGACCAAACAAGCCAAAGAAGAATCTACAGGTAAGGCGAAGATTACTTTGGCTTACAATCTGCCGAGCAAATACGTAATCCATACCGTTGGACCTATAATTTACGGTAACGAGCCTACTAAAGAAGAACAAGAATTATTACAATCTTGTTACCTTTCTTGTCTTCATCTTGCCAAAGAAAAGAACTTGAAAAGTATTGCATTCTGCTGTATCTCCACAGGTGAGTTTCATTTTCCTAACCGTTTGGCAGGAGAAATTGCAGTCAAAACCGTAAAGGATTTCCTAAAGAAAGAAAACTATGAAATAACTGTCGTTTTCAACGTCTTCAAAACCGATGACCTCCTAATCTATAAAAACCTACTGAAAATAGAGTAATGAGAAAATAAAACAAAAGTACAATTGTATTTTTATTACAAATGTATAAGTAATAAGTAGAAAAAATATTTTTATTTAATTGCAAATTCAGATTTTATTTATACTTTTGCACTGTTTTATTAAAATTGTATAATTTATTATGTAGAAAAAAAATATCAAAACATATAATTACCGGAATTGCGTTAGATTTTGCATCCTGTATTCTCCCAAAATTTTCGACCTTTTATTGAATACAGATAAAGGAGCAAGAATATCCAACGCTCACGAGCAATCGTGGGCTTTCTTGTTTATCTGTATAGGTAGTCGAAAAACCGAGGGAGAATAGACAAAAGTTCCACGGTTTTTTATTTTTGTGTTTTGATGTTACTAAAAATAAGTAGGTATAAAGTGCATATAGGAACAAGAGTACAGCAGGTTATGAAAGAGCAAGGCAGGAATGTATCCTGGCTTGCTGAGAAATTGCCTTGTGAAAGAACTAATGTATATTATATCTACAAACGTTCATCTATAGATACAGAACTATTATTTAAGATAAGCAAACTTTTAAACCACGATTTCTTTTCAGAAATATCCAAAGAACTTCCTTTGAAAAAATAAAATGTTGAATATATTTCAACAATATGTATAATTATCTTCAACAGTCTTTTTATCACCTTTCTTAACAATCTTTATACTTTTGCAACTCAAAAAAATTTATAAAAATACAAGTTAAAAATGAAACAGGTTATTACAAAAATTGCTTTAATTGTAGCATACTTACTTTTTGCAGCCTATAGTTCTTATATGACTGCTGAGTCAATTAAAATGTCGTTTAATGCCAATAATGTTTGGTATGTCTTTCCATTCGTCTTTATTGTAGCTATTATAGCCGGCTTTTTCTTAAAAGATTTAGTTATTAAAGAAATTCAAAACACAATAAACCCAAGTAAATCCAAACTTATACTTGGTTTGTTGGGTTTTTTGCTGTTTTGGGGTGCAAGTTTTACAACCAACGTTCATTATATGCTTATGCAAAACGAAGGATTGCAGGTTGTAAGTGCAGAGTTAGGAAATTATAAAAACTTTGTAGATAATCAAACAAATAATACTAAAAATGATATAAAAGAACAAGAAGAAGATGATATGTCCATACTTGAAAGCACAATTCAAGGTTTTATAGGTAGATTTCAAAGAGAATGTGAGCATTCAATAAGAGATGGATTTGGTCCTCTTGCAAAAGGAATTCTTAAGGAAATAGAATCTTATTTTACAACATCTTCTGCAAAATATAATGATACTTATGAATATAAGAATACTATATTTGATGATGAAAAAGACAGTGGAGATATAGGAAAAAGAGGAGCAACTATTGTAGCAGGATTAGAAAATAAATATATCAACAGAATAGTAGAAAAGGCAGTATATAGACAATCTATAATAAAATCTTATTATAAGAGAAAGATACAATCAAAAAAATCTTATGCTTTAATTCAAGAATTTATTAACGATAGCGTATATGGAGTAGATATACCTCAACTGAAAGAAAAGGAATTAGCAACAGCCGAGAATTATTATAAGTTCCAAAAAGACCAATTAAGAACAAATATCTATGATAGGTTTGATTCTGAAGAGAAAGCAAAGATAGATTTAACTACGAAAGAAAGTAAAACTAAAGATATTAAGGATATAGAACTTGGAAAATTCAGATATAAAGTTTATCCATCTGAAAGAATGTTTTCAACTTTCAACGTATGGTCAGATATGTTGCAAGGAAGATTACCTGTTAATATGAAACTTTTCGGTTGGATTATTTTCTCACTTATAATTGATATTGTTGCTTTTGTTTTAAGAAGTTTTATTTAATTAACAATAAAAAATAGAAAATATTATGGCAGAGTTTAATTTTAATAATACAGATTATGAACAATTAGTTGTGTCTAATCCTGTAGAAGATAATAATGATAGTTTTTCAGACGATAGCCAACAAATAAAAGAAGTTGGTGATAGTATGGACCAGACTGATGAAAATGGTTTTAAATCGCCTAATTTTCCAATAGAAGATAATAGACCTATTGTTGTTTTGTGTGGTCCTCCGAACTCTGGAAAAAGTATGATTTTAAAATCGATAGCGTTATATCTTCATGAAGTTTTGAAATATAAAATAGAAACTTTTGATGGTTTATTTCACGATTCAAAAAAATACAAAGAAACTTGTAAAATATTTGAATCAACTTTTGCAAATGAAAATGTAGCAATGCCTAATACTGTAGAATTTCTTATGGTGGATGTAAAAGATAATAAGGGAGATATAAAAGCACATTTTCTTGAGGCACCGGGAGAAGATTTCTTTAGTCTTAGAAATCTTGATGACGAACCAGATAGAAAGTTTCCGTCATATTTGGCTGAAGCCTCAAAATGTGGTGCTAATGGCGAAAGAAAAATTATTTATTGTATAATTTTAGATTTAGATTCTCCTACTTCTTTTAGATATAATAAAGCAATTAGAGAAAAGTATATTGCGAAAATGGAAAAGATGTACAATAAATATGTTGTTGGTCATTCTGCTAAAGTTATATTGATTTACAATAAAGCCGATATACCTAATAAAGGAAAATGGGCAAATACGGCCACTGTTCTTGCAGAAAAAAAATTAGAAGATGATGCTAAAGCATATTATGAAGATTTTTTTACAAATTTTACAAAAAAGTTTTTAGTCTTTTTTAACATATATAATTTTAAATTTTTACCATACGTTACAGGAGAGTATAATAACGAAACTGTAAATATGGAAAAAATAAAAGTCTTTACGTCTGGAGGCTACAGTTATCCGAAAAAATTATGGGAGATGATAACAAAACTTTGGTAAGAAATGGAAAATGTAAGTTTATTTATACATGGTTCTTCTGTAGGAGAAACTTCTTATATTCCTAAAGATGTTCCTCAAGATTTAGCAAATTTTATAGCCAAAGAATATTTTAGTGGCAGAGAACGAAGAAAAGCAGAATCTAAAGTAAATCTTTGTTTATTTGTTGAAGTTTTAAAAACTACTAATGTAGGTTATTTTATTTACACTTTTATAAACAATAATTGTTTAGCTAAAGATGGAAGAGATGGACAATATTTTGCTGTAACATTACTAAGCAAGGGTTATTATTTTCTTCCCGAACAAATATATTCTCTATTGAATAGTGCATATGAACAATTATTTGACAAACAAATAATAAAAGATAATAAATGGACTATATCTCTTATTACTTCCAAAGAAGAATCTTATTTGGAAAATTCTATAAAGAAAATAAAAAATGTTCTTTCTGATTGTCCATTTATAAAAAAAGATATTTCTAAAATCAAAACTTCTGATTTTGACTCTTGGCAGGGAGAAAAAGTTTATATAGAATATAGTAATTCTGAAAAAACTTTTAATATTCTTTCTAAGGTAGGAAGACTGTATATTTCAGACAAATACCCATCAAAAGAGCAATCATTGAAAGAATATCAAAACGAGGTAACTTCTTATAGAAATAAGGCTATAGGATTACAAAATGAGATAGACAAAATAAAAAAAGAAAATGATTTAAAACAAAATAAAGCCATTTCTAATCTTCAAAACCAATTATCAGAAACAGAAAAAGAACTAAATAGAGTAAGAAATAAGAACAGTGAAAATGAGAAACTATTCAAATTTCTCTCTGAAAACTTGGATAAGTGTAAAAAAGTAGGAATAAACAAACTGGCGGACCCAGAGATAAGCAAGGCATCAAAGAAAGACTTATCACAAAGAACATTGTTAATCATTGTTTTGATTTTTACTATTATTGGAATACTCTGCAGTTATGGATTTTTTCGCAGTATCTCGTCTTCTATTGACGAGATACAAAAAGTAGAAACAAACAATACGGAAAAAATACAAGATAACACGGAGAAGATGCAAGAAATAGAAAGAAAACAAGAGATGCAATTAAAATTGGAAAGTCAAAAGATGATACCAACACCAAAAGTTGATATTTCTTCACAGGGTGAAGAAAAGAAAGCTCCTGAAGTTGCACCGAAAAAACAAAGTACTCCTACAAAAACAACTAATAATAAAGGTAAAGAAAAAACAGAAGCAAAAAAGAAAGAATCTCAAAAAGAGAAACAAGAACAAAAAGAAGCAAAAGAAGAGGGTAAGGAACAATGAAAAAAATAATATTGTTATGTGCAGGAATAGTTCTATTGTTAGGTTCCTGTGGTAAAAGTGAAAAGAAAGTTTATATACCATCAAAATTTCCAAAAGAAACGAAAAAAGAAGGTTATAAGATACCATACAAACGAATAAATGGTTCTATAATTGTAGATATTAAACTTAACGGAACAGCAACCTTCCCGGGTGTTTGGGATAATGGTTGTGGTTTTCCTTTGCAAATATCATCGACGGAGGCTATTACATTAGTAAAAAACGGAGTCTTTTCAGACAAAGATTATATCGCAAGTTATAAAATGACAGTAGCAGATGGTAGTGCTGTATATGAGCCTGTGTATATGTTAAAAGAAGTTTCTTTTACAGATGAAGCAGGACAAGAATATAAAGTACAGAATGTACCATGTGTAGTTGCTGAAAATCCGTCTGCTCCTATCCTAATAGGACTTCCTATTATGAAAGAATTGGGGGTTTCTTATGAAGATATACAAACAGAAGATGTTATATTGATTAGAGAATGATAACGAGCAGTTATATATTTTCTGAAACAAATTCTTTATACAGGCAGTACCCTAACCCAAGTAACGGTCTTAAGGTTTTAAAAAACCTGTGTAAAGAAACACCTAAAGGACATCAACTTTTTGTCCACAGAGAAGATAATTTGATGTACTATGTTTATACAAACAAAATATCGGACAATGATATTTATGGTTTGTGTATAACAACATCTCGTTTGTGTACAAAGTTGAATACACTGTTTGATGATTTTACAGAAATCATCAATGATGCTGCAAAAAAAGGTGTTGTCTTTAAATATGGAAACAATGGTTTGATTTATGTAAACCAAGATTATATTTCACAGAAAGGAGAAGTAGAAAATCTCCTTTCTGAAATGAAAAACAAACTTGAACAACTCCATTTTGAAACTCTACAAACACAAAAACTTTCTATATCTCTAAATTCTACAATAAGGTTTTCTCTTGAAGAAGATAATAGTGAGGATATTCTGAATGCTACAAGGTCTTATTATAATGTTTATATTACCTTTGCAAACATCATTCCTACATCTTATTCAAATAGTATAAAGAATTTGAGTTATAGATTGCGAACATCTCAAACGAATTACGACAATCTATTAAAGGATTATTCTGCTTTAAAGAAAAAGCAAAAACAATTTACTTGGGTAATAGTTTTGTCTTGTTTGATTTTGCTTACTATCATTTTCATAATAATGCTTGCTGCAGAAAACAATCGTAAAAAGGATAGTTTAGATTTTGCAAACGACACTATAAAAAAACGAGAAGAAACTATTCAAACTTTAAAAGATGAGAAGAAAGAATTGCAAATACTTCTCGATGTGGAAAAGGATAGTCGTAAAAAAGCAGAAGAGAAATTAGAAGAAATAACAGTGAATTTGGCTGGTTCTCTTCCTATGGTTGTAACTTCTACTTCATTTAGTTTTGCAAAAGGTTATCTGACCTTTACTTACTATGGTTTGAAAGATACAACAATAGACCTTACGGGAAAGGCGGTTAATGGTTCTGTGTTGTACGAACAAAAAAAGAAATCTTTTTCTATACACAAAGGATTCAACAAAGATTCTATTTATATAACTTCTAATTTAAATGGTTCTCCTTGGTATTCTTTTGAATTATTAAAAGGGTATAAGATATTGGGAGGAGATATGCACTAATCTTTGTTTATAAAACTATATAAGACAAATTTTTCTTTCAAATTCTTTTTGTGGGAATGGGGAAATGTTGTATCTTTGTAGGGTAATAGAAAAAGGAAAATATTATGTTAGAAATAGGAAAGAAAGCACCTTATTTTGAGGGTTTAGATGAAAATGGTAGAACTATAAAACTAACAGATTTTATAGGTAAGAAACTCGTTTTGTATTTTTATCCTAAGGATTCTACACCGGGTTGCACGGCTGAGGCTTGCGATTTGAGGGATAATTATCAAAGATTCTTATCTTTGGGTTACGAAGTGTTAGGAGTGAGCAAGGATTCACAGGCTTCGCACCAGAAGTTTATAGAAAAATACGATTTGCCTTTCCATTTGATTTCTGACACTGAAACAAAGATATTGCAGGACTATGAAGCGTGGGGAGAAAAGAAGATGTACGGCAAAGTATCTGTAGGAACCATACGCACTACCTATGTAATAGACGAGCAAGGCATAATAATAGACGCAATAAACAAAGTAAAAACAAAAGAACATACTGCACAAATTTTAAGTTAAAAAATTTCGCAAATACACTGATAAATAACATATTTTTATATACAGTAGGTGCAAAAATATAGCACCGACTCGCTATAAACAAGGTAAATAATTGTTTGTACCGAGTTGGTTTTTGTATATTGTAGTGTTTTTTCACTAAATTATAATCAAGTTTTACGTTTCCATCTCTTTGTTTTAATTTTCTAAAACAAAGAGATAGAATTCTAAAACAAAGTTCTACGAAATTAAAACGAAGTTTCGTCAAAGTAGGACGAAGAAATATGTATTTTAACATTGTTTTGCGTTTTTGGTATCAAAATCTACTGTTTTTAGATAAAAATTTTAACAAATTATACCTGTTTTATGTTAAAAATATTCTCTATTTTATGAAGTAAAACAAAGGAATATGGCTTAAAAATTTAACTTTTATTCTATTAAAAGCAGTTTTTCTTTTTGCAGAGTTTTTCCATAGTCAAACTAAATACTGAATAAAGGAAAGAAGATAACAAGTGAAATTTTAGTATCTTTGCAAGAAATTTCTATTTAAATAGTATGACTATGTACAAGACTAATTATCATTCACACAACACCTTTTGCGATGGCAAGAGTACTATGGAGGACATTGTAAAAGCTGCCATTAGGGAGGGATTTTCTCATTTTGGTATTTCTTCTCACGCACCTGTACCTTTTGAAAGCAAGGTTGCCTTGAAGAAAGAGAGGTTAGAGGAGTACAAGACGGAGTTTAAAAGACTGAAAGACAAGTATTCTTCTGAGATAAACCTTTATCTTGGTTTGGAGATTGATTTTATAACGGATATACAGGAGGATTTAAAAGGGCAGAAAAAGGAATATGGGTTGGATTTCTATGTGGGAAGTATTCATCATGTGAAAGAACACAACGAAGATATTGATTCGTGGTTCATTGACGGGCATGACAAAGATGTATATGATAGAGGATTGCAGAAGTTTTTTAATTCGGATATAAAAAGGGCTTGTTCTGCGTATTTCAATCAACAAATACAAATGGTAGAAAAGAACAGACCAGATATTCTCGGTCATTGCGATAAGGTTTATATGAATAATGCAGGACGATTTTTTGATAGACAAACCCCTTGGTACGAAAGCATGGTTAGGGATTTTATACAGGTTATAAAGGAAAATGAAGTAATAGTTGAGGTGAATACAAGGGGACTGTACAAAGGACGTTGCGATGATTTTTACCCTGCTACCAAATGGCTGAAAATTATGAAACAAGAGGGTATAAAGGTTACCGTAAGCACAGACTGTCATAAAGATACAGAAGTTGGGCTTTTCTACAAGGAGGCTTTAGATACCCTAAAGGCTATTGGTTACAGAGAAGTTTGCTATTTTGATGGAGAATGGAAAGAACAGTTAATAGACTGAAACAAAAAAGATTAACTTTCAAAACTTCTTCAAAAGTGGTAAAAAAACACCTATATGAAAAAAAATATGTAACTTTGCAACCGTTAATGTTTTAAACGTGGACTAAAATTTTTGGAAAATGTCAATAAACAGTAAAACTCAAGATTTGAAAAAGAGAATGCAGATTGCTCTTCAGGGCGGTGGCGAAAAGGCTATTGAGAAACAGAAGGCAACCGGTAAGATGACAGCAAGAGAGAGAATACTTTCTCTGTTGGACGAAGGCTCTTTTCACGAATACGACCTCTTTGTTCAACATTCGGGCAAAGATTTTGATATGGACAAGAAAATATTGCCGGGAGATGGTGTAGTAACAGGCACCGGAACTGTTAGTGGTTATCCCGTTTGTATTTATGCACAAGATTTTACAGTAGCAGGTGGTTCTTTGGGCTATATGCACGCACAGAAAATCTGTAAGATAATGGACCATGCTATGAAATTGAAAACACCTATCATAGGTATAAACGATTCGGGTGGTGCGAGAATACAAGAAGGTGTTAATGCACTTGCAGGTTATGGTGATATATTCTATAGAAACACTATGGCAAGTGGAGTTATTCCTCAAATATCTGTTATACTTGGCCCTTGTGCTGGTGGTGCAGTTTATTCTCCTGCTCTAACAGACTTTGTTTTCGTTGTGGATAAAATAAGTAATATGTTTATTACAGGTCCTGACGTTATAAAGACTGTACTTGGAGAGGAAATATCAAAAGAAGACCTTGGAGGTGCAAGAGTTCATGCAGAGATTTCAGGTAACGCACATTTCTTTGCAGAAAGCGAACAAGAGTGCTTTGAACAGATAAAAGCGTTATTTACTTATATTCCTTGGAATAATGGTAAGAAAGCAGACGCTTTTGCAGCAAAGAAACCGGATGTGAGAAATTATAAAATCAACTCCATCTTCCCATCTGACCCTGCTAAACCATACGATATTAGAAACATTATAAAATCTATGTCGGACGGCTCTGAATTTTTGGAAATACAAGAGTTGTTTGCTCCTAATATAGTTATAGGTTTTGCTCGTATGAATGGAGATACAGTAGGTTTTGTAGCAAATCAACCGGGTGCTATGGCAGGTGTATTGGATTGCAACGCATCGGATAAGGCTGCAAGATTTATACGTTTCTGTGATGCTTTCAACATTCCATTGGTTACTTTGGAAGATATGCCAGGCTATTTGCCGGGTATAGACCAAGAACATGCAGGCGTTATACGTCATGGTGCAAAAATACTTTATGCATATTCTGAAGCAACAGTGCCAAAGGTTACTGTAATACTTAGAAAAGCATACGGTGGTGGTTATATTGCTATGTGTTCTTCTCATTTGAAAGCAGACTTTGTTTTTGCTTGGCCAACGGCAGAAATAGCTGTTATGGGACCTGAAGGAGCTGCAAACGTAGTATTTCGTAAGGAAATAAAAGAATCTGAAAATCCAGATAAGACAAGAAAAGAAAAGATAGAGGAATATCGCAAGAAATTTGCAAATCCGTATGTTGCAGCATCTTATGGTTATGTAGATGCAGTAATACAACCAAATGAAACTCGTCAATATATATTGCATGCTTTGGAAGTTTCAAAGAACAAGCAAGTAACTAATCCTCAGAAAAAACATGGTTTGCCACCATTCTAAAAAGAAAGGAGAAACGTATGTCAGAGAATAATTTAAGAAAACATTATAGACAATTGTATATAGAAGTTGAACCCGGACAGATTTATGCTTTTATTCCAGGTACAATAATGGAGATATTCGTAAAAAAAGGCGATAAAGTAACTAAGGGACAACCTCTTTGCACTCTACATGCTATGAAGATGGATAATAATATCTGTTCTACAATAGACGGAAAAGTAGAGAAAGTGAATATAAAAGAGGGACAATCAGTCAGCAAAAACGATGTTCTTATAAGTATAACAAGAGAAGAAAAATAAATCCTCTCTTCTCACATAACTAAAAGTAGCATTTTGTTCTCAAAATGCTACTTTTTTTACCCAACCCCACACTCCATTTGCCCACTCTTTTCTTACATAACTCCTAACTAAACTCAAAACAATACTACCCTTTACCTTCTTCTCTCCAAACAAAGAGATAGAAAATTGTTACAAAACGTTTTAGATAACGGACGAGAGCAACAAAATAAGAAAGGAAAGATACGTTATCTGACAAATGAAGTAATGCGTCTTGATGCTGCCGATTTGCTTGACATCTTTGAAAGTCATAACATTGCACGCAAGAAGT
>JAFUGA010000005.1 GCA_017469625.1 Bacteroidales bacterium | reverse complement strand
CAAATCCACATTCGTCTGCTTACCTGTACTCAAATCATCAAGGCAACGCACTCTATAACCCATTTTCAATATTACCTCACAAAGGTTGGATCCAATGAATCCAGCACCACCTGTTACCAAGAATAATGTATCCTTGGAAAACTGAAGTTCCTTATATGTCATATTCAATTGATAATTTTTTTTCTAAAACATGTGTAAAAAATATCTCTACAGAAAAGTACTTACATAACTCAACTTATATAAAAGTTCCAATGTTTACCTGTTTTTATGCTTTATTAAAAAACTTTATTTGATGCATAAGGTCGTATTCAAATAAATTCCAACCAGATATGACGATTAAAAATACGACATGTTAGTTATTGTTCATTACCCTTGCCTATGAACATAATCTCCACATTGTTAAATCTATTTTGTTCATGAGTCCATACAGTAAACTATTGATTGATAACAATATATCCCATTTACACTTTAACTATTATTTACTTCTATAGTCAAACATTATGCTCATAAAAGTATTTCAAACAATTTCCATTTTCTCAATTCTCTATCTTCTTTAGAAACTTTTTGTGTATACCGGTGATTGCGAGGGATATGACGTTTTCTACAGAGACTACAACACATAAATGTTTTTTTATGCTTTTTACTATTCCTTGTGTGCCTTTGAATACTCCATCTGTAATCTCTACTCTTTGTCCTGGACGAATTGCAAAATTACTATTGTTTAAAATTATTACTTGCTCGTTTATATTATCTATAACTCTTTTGAAATTATCCATCTCAATATCTGATACATAAGCAATTTTTGAGATTTCATTTTGTACCTCATCGTGTCTAATATTCATCACATAACGAAGAACACTATATCTTGCATCTGCTTTTATTTTTTTCAGATTTTGCAACGAAATACGAATGAAAATATAATTTGCTAAAACAGAAGTAAAAGTATTCTCTTCAACATCTACTAAACGTTCTGGAATATAAGTTTCTACAACCGTTTCTTCTGCATCAAGTTTTTCTTTAAGAAGTTTCTGACGTCTGATACTGGAATGAAATATCCGCAAAGGATACCAATGCACTAATTCTTCGTTATTTAATTTTGTTCCAATATCACTCATCAATATCTAAACTATATAATTCTTGGGGTCTCCCGTGTTAATCTAACATGGAAATACTTTTTCGTTTTTCGTCCTGTATGTACTTATATAGAAGCGACATACACAAGACTACTTTTACTATGTTTTCATCGTTACATATCATCTTAAGAAATACCTATCACAAAAACAAATAATAAAATATGTATACAATGATGAGTGCAAAAGTACAAAAAAATTTATAAAAATTTATAAAAATTTATAAAAATTTATATTCAATAGGGTACTTCTATCGCAAAAATCATTGGTCAAAAAGTAAATTAAATATTTGATTTATCTATATTTACATACATCATTTAACATAATTTTGAAGAGATATTTCACTATATAATATTTTTCTGAAAATATGTTTAATTACATTCATCAAAAGAAAATCCTTATCAATAATTCCTGTTTTCTCTTTCTTCGTTTCATTTTTCTAAAACAAAGAGTTAGAAAATTAAAACAAAGTTTCGCTACAACGAAATCAAGTTTTAGAAATACAAAACGAAGAAATAGAAAAACAAAATAAAAACATCGTTACAAGTTATCAGAAATATTTGTATATTTGCAAAGAAATAAAGAGACGAATTATGACAAGAATTTTTTCAGGACACATTATAGATATAGTAAATAAGAAAATTATAGATGGGGAACTCACTATAAAGGATAACAAAGTATATTCCATTTCTGAAAAAGAAGGTATAAGTGCAGATGCTCCTTATATTATGGCAGGGTTTATAGATTCTCATATACATATAGAAAGTTCTATGCTTTTGCCACGAAACTTCGCTACTCAGGTTGTAAAGTTTGGAACTATAGGTGTTGTTTCTGACCCACATGAAATAGCCAATGTTCTTGGAATGCAAGGAATTGAATATATGATACAAGATGGTAAAAACGTAAATTTTCATTTCTATAACGGGACTCCTTCTTGTGTTCCTGCTACAAGTTTTGAAACTTCTGGTGCAATACTAAATAGCGAAGATGTTGATAAATTTCTTGGCAACGAAGATATATATTTCTTGTCTGAAATGATGAATTATCCCGGTGTACTCTTTAAAGATAAAGAGGTTATGCAAAAAATCTCTTCTGCTATAAAACACAAAAAGCCTATAGATGGACATGCTCCATCTGTCGTAGGAGAAGATATTAAGGAATACTCGTCCTATGGTATTACAACAGACCATGAATGCTCTGAAATAAAAGAAGCCTTAGAGAAAATCAACTACGGAATTAAAATATTGATAAGAGAAGGCAGTGCTGCAAAGAATTTTGATAATTTATTGCCTCTTATATCCTCTCACCCTAAAGATATAATGTTTTGTTCCGATGATAAACACCCCGATGATTTGCTTTTAGGACACATAAACTTATTAGTAAAACGTGCTTTATTGGCTGGGTATAATTTGTTTGACGTATTGAGAGCAACAAGTCTAAATCCAAAAGAACATTATAATTTAGATTTCGGACTATTGCAAGAAGGAGATAATGCAGACTTTATAATAGTAGATAATTTACAAGATTTCAATGTGTTATCTACCTATATCAATGGAGTAGAAGTATATAACAGAAAAACAGGAGTAAATAAAGAACTTGTTTTAAATGAATTAGATACTAAGGTTTTACCAAATAAATTCAATGCAACTTATCTTTCAGAAGAAGATATAAAGGTAAAAAGTGAGCAAACAAAAATAAATGTTATTGAATGTTTTGACGGAGAGTTATTTACAAAGTCTGTTCAGTGCGAAGCAAAAGTGGAAAACAATTATGTAACAAGCGATACTTCCAAAGATATATTAAAGATAGTTGTCTTAAATAGATACGAAAACACTAAACCTCAAGTCGCATTTATAAAGGGGTTTGGTTTCAAACAAGGTGCAATTGCATCGTCTGTTTCACACGATTCACATAATATTGTTGCAGTAGGAGTTTCGGATAAAGAAATAGTAGAGGCTATAAACCTTGTTGTAGAAAATAAAGGTGGTATTTCCTTAGTTTGCAACACAGAAAAAGATGTTTTACCTCTACAGATTGCAGGACTTATGTCTAAAGAGAATTGCGAAATTGTTGCAGAGAAATACAAAGAACTTAATTCAAAAGCAAAGAATCTTTCCAATAGTTTGCAATCTCCTTATATGACTTTGTCCTTTATGGCTTTATTGGTTATCCCTGAACTAAAACTAAGCGATAAAGGTTTATTTGATAGTAAAAATTTCAAATTCACAGAACTATTTGTAAAATAAAAATTTATTGCATAGAGTTATAAATCATTTAATACTAATTTGATATGAAAAAAACAGTATTCTTTTTGTTTGTAGTTTTATTGTCAATTACAGGATTTGGTCAAAAACAAAATCTAAGTAAAGAAACTCAACAATACCTTAATTTTTTATACGAATACATGCCACTTTCAGATAGGGTGGATTATGATACATCATTTTTTGTTCAACAAGTGGAGTACGCTCTGAAAGCAAGAGAAACTTTTTCTTGGGGAAAGAAAATACCAGAGGATATTTTCAAACATTTTGTTTTGGTCTACAGAGTGAATAACGAAAACCTTGACACAGCAAGAGTTGTTATGTATAATGCTTTAAAAGAAAGAGTTAAAGGACTTAGCATGTACGATGCTGCATTGGAAGTAAACCATTGGTGCCACGAAAAAGTCAATTATAAGGCTTCTGATGGTAGAACCTCTTCTCCTCTTGCTACCATGCGAACTTCTTGGGGTAGATGTGGAGAAGAAAGTACTTTCACTGTAACTGCTCTTCGTTCTGTTGGTATTCCTGCTCGTCAATGTTATACTCCTCGTTGGGCTCATACAGATGACAATCATGCTTGGGTAGAAGTATGGATAGATGGTACATGGTACTATCTTGGTGCTTGCGAACCTGAACCTCGTTTGAATATGGCTTGGTTTACTGCTCCAGCAAAACGTGCTATGATGGTACATACTACTGTTTTTGGCAAATATAACGGAAAAGAAGAAGTGAATTTTCAAACAGAGAAATACTCAAAAATCAACCTGACTGAACATTATGCTCCTGTGAAAAAACTTTGCATAACTGTAAAAGATGAAAAAGGTATTATACAAAAAGATGCAGAAGTTTCTTTTGGACTATATAATTATGCAGAATATTATCCTTTAGCAAAGATACTTACAAACGACAATGGTGTTGCTTGTCTTACTACAGGGTATGGAGATATTGTTGTTTGGGTAAAAAAGGACAAAAAGATAGCACAACAACATATACTTGCAGATGAAACAAACGTTGTTGTAACTCTGCAAAACGAAGAAGAATTTTTTAAACAACGAAAAAACATTTCTATGCTTCTTACTCCTCCAAAAGAACTTCCTATAGAAACTACACCAGAAGAACTTATTAAGAAAAACAATGAACGTTTGGTTTATGAGGATTCAATCCGCAATGCTTATATATCTACATTTCCCAAAACAGATGATGAATTGATAACAAAATCTTGGGGAAACTACAATGAGGTTGCAAAAGTTCTAAGATGTTCTCACCCATTGAAAGAAAGAATACTTCAACTTGTTTATGAAAAAGACCTAAGAGACCTTGAGACCTCAACGATTATAGACCACCTTAACTATATTCGCAAGACAGAAACTTCAGAATATGTTATCAATCCTCGTATTGCTTTAGAAAAAATCACTACTTGGAGAAGTTTCATAAAGAAATATTTTGACAAAAAACAAAACTTCACCGATGGAAACCAAATAGCAAAATGGATAGAGCAGAATATACAATTAAATAATAAAGACAACTATTACGGAGTACCTATCTCGCCTGAAGGTGTTTTGAATTATAAACAGGCAGATAAAAAATCAAGAGAAATTCTTTCTGTTGCAATATGCAGAAGTTTCAACATACAAGCACGATACGAATGGGCAACAGGTAGAAGTCAATGGAGAGAAAACGAAAACTCCGTTTGGCAATATGCTTTCAAAGAAAAAGAACTATCTGAACAAAACAACTGCATTCTGATTGTTAATAATGACAACAACAATAAAATAAAACCTGAATACTATTCACAATTTACAATTCAGAAATACGAGAATGGAGAATTTAAAACATTGGATTACGAATACGACCCTAAGTTTTTAAAATTCCCAGATACATTACAATTAAGCATAGGCAGATACAGAATGGTTGTAGGCAATAGAAACTCTAATGGAAGTGTAAATGTAACGGAATCTTATTTTGATTTAACAAACTCAAAACAAGCAACAACTATTACTGTAACTATACCAGCAAACAAAGAAGATAAAAAAGTTTATGGAACAATAAATCTACCTGAAATCAAAGAGATAAAAACTTTGGGTTTTACAGATCTATTAGAATGCTACTTGTTAAATCTTTCACAACATGAAAACAAGGCTATCGTTCTTGCTGTTATAGACCCATACAAAGAACCTTCAAGGCATTTACTTGTAGATATAGCCAAATCAAAGGAAGATTTTGACAAGTATGAAGATGTTGTCCTTGTTTTAGTTTTGGATAAAAGCCTTCTTAATGCAGATTTTTCAATCTCTGTTTTTCCTTCGTTGCCAAAGAACACCAAAATACTTTTGGACAAAGATAAAGAGATAGAAAAACTCATCATTAAGGCAACCAACCTTGAATTTCAAAACAACTACCCTATTCTTGTACTATTGGAAAAAGAGAATATTGTATATCTTTCGCAAGGTTACAAAATTTCTTCCCAAGAAGAAATCTTAAAACTTCTGAAATAAGAAATGTAGTATCAAAACTAAATATGTCGCTGTTTGATATTAGAAAATGATAAAATTACAATAAAAAAACAACATGTTATGTTACAAATAATTCTCAAAAATATTTGGTAATATTTAAAAAGAATGTAACTTTGCATTATCAAAATATCTAAAACGTATGGAAGGTAAAAGTTTTAATATTATATATTTGGAAAAGGCAATTTTCTTTATAAACAAACAATCCAGCGAAGTTCAGTCTGCAATCTATACAACAATAGATGAAGCGAAGAAAAGAATGGATAAAAAACTTTTAAAAAAATTGGTAGGTACTAATATTTGGGAGTTCAGAACAAAATATAATGGTATCGAATACAGATTGCTGGCTTTTTGGGATAAGAAAAAGAAATCTTTTGTTGTAGCAACAAATGGATTTATTAAAAAATCTCAAAAGACACCACAAAAAGAAATAGAAAAAGCAGAAAGAATAAGAAAACAATATTATGAACAATAAATTTGGGAGGAAAAAAATATGGCAATGAGAGTTTATACAGACGAAGAAGTAAAAGATATAATATTTGGACAAATAGGAACACCGAAACGAGATGCTCTTGAGAAGAAATTGAAAAAAATTGAAAAGAAGTACAAAGGCAAATATAATTGTCCAGGTGATTATATAAAAGAGAACATTAAGGTTGAGGGAATGAAACAAAAAGAATGTGCCGAAAAATTAGGCATTACACCTTCCAACCTTTCCGAAATTCTAAAAGGTAAGAGAAGAATAACACCTATGATAGCAGAACGTTTAGAAGAAGTATTTGACTATCCAAAAGAGGTTTGGTTGCAAATGCAAGAAGATTATGACAAAGAAAAAGAACTGCAAAAGAAAGAAAGTGTTGTTCTTACTTCCGAATGGGCTGAAAAAATGTTGCAAACTATGAATAAGTTAAGCGAACAAATGGGAGTTTTAATTTCTTTGCAACAAAAATAACCTACACTTCACTTTTATAAGATAGATAACAGTATTACAAAACACCGTTTTCATAGAACCTTATTCTAATTTTCTAAAACTTTGTTTCGTGAAATTAAAACAAAGAGATAGAAAATTCTTTCTTTGTCTTAGAAAATTAGAATAAAGTTTCATTTTATAACAACGAAGAAAGAGAAATTCTAGGTTTTGAAAATAATTATCAAATTCTTACGTTAGTATATATTGAACATTGTTTTTTAATCTTATAAAAGAAATATAGAAATATTGAAATGAAGAGGAGTTTTGCCATTCTTGTTGTTGCGTTTATTGTTTCCTTATCCTGTTTTGCTCAAATGGAACAAAGCAAGGTCAAAAGTTTCAATGACCCATGGAAGTTTGGAGTAAATGTTTCAGCAACTTATGATTATATAAATCCATCTGCAAACAATTCTGCCAAAGTAGGAATGAAAGCAGGTATACAAGGAGAAAAACATTTGGTTTATATGATATATTTTAGGCCAAGTATGGACTTGTACAAACGTGGTTACACTGCAAATTATCCCGGAACAGTAAAAGCAGATGTTGATGGCTATTTCCTTGAGTTTGATGCTACAATAGAGTTAAAATTTGGTGATGAAAGACTTGGTAGAGGTTGGTTTTTGTCCCTAACTCCTTTCTTTACATACGGTTTGTTTGGCAATACAGACCAAACTTCTTTAAACCCAGACGAAGAAAGTTATAATAAGCCTATCACTTACAAAACTTTTGATGATAGAAGTTTGACAAGAGAAGATATAGGTTATAAGTTGGGATTGGGATATGATTTTAATCATAATTGGGAGTTTAATCTTGAGTATTTATTCGGTTTTGTCAATGTAATGAATTTTAGTAATTACAGATGGAGAGGAGTATCTGCGGGATTGTCTTACTTTTTTTAATGCTTTGATTTAGTTCAAATAGAAAAATTTTCCTTATCTTTGCGACTTAAATTCTGAAAATATGATACAAAAGATAAAATATATATCTATATTCTTTTTATGTTTTTTCTGTTTGCTTGGTAATCAAACCTTTGCACAAAATCGTCAAAGCCTTGAAAAAGAAAAAAGTAAGATAGAAAAAGAAATAGCATCTATGAATGCTATACTGAAAGAAACAAGAAAAAACAAGAAAATGTCCACTTCTGAACTACAAATAATAAGAAAAAAAGTGGAACAAAGACAACAACTTGTTAAAAATATATCTTCTCAAATAGGAATGTTGGATTCTCAAATAAAAACTACACAACAATCTATTTCAGATTCTTACAGAGATTTGGAGGTAATGAAACAAAACTATTCTCAAATGCTTCGTTATGCGCAAAGAAACAGAACTGCTATGGATAAGTTACTATTTATTTTTGCAGCCAAGGATTACCAAGAGGCTTATCAGAGGTATATCTTTTTCAGAAAATCTGCAAAGATGTTAAGACAGCAAATGTATCTTATCCAGCACAAAACTATGGAATTGTCTTCTATGACAGAGGATTTGTTGAGCCAAAAAAAGACTCAGGCTGTTCTTTTAAAACAAGAGCAGGTAAATACAGACAATCTAAACAAGGAAAAGAAACAACAAGAAAAAGTTGTCAACGATATAAAGAAACAAGAAAATAAAATAGCCAAACAGATAAAAGAAAAAGAAGCGAAAAAGAAGAAACTGCAACAACAAATAAATGCAGCCGTTTCTGCCGAAGTTAAAAAACAAGCAAAGATAGCAGAAACTAAAAAGAAGAATGCTTCTAATAACGCTACAAAATCAACTAACAAACCTGCAACCTCAGAGAAAAAAGAGACAGAGAAAAAGAACTATGTTATGTCTGCTACTCCTAAGGAAGAGGCTTTAAGTAATAGTTTTGCTTCCAATAAAGGTAAGTTGCCGTGGCCTGTAGGTAAGGGTGTAATAGTAAGTGGTTTCGGTAGGCATCCTCACCCTGATATTCCAGGTGTAGAGATAGAAAATCTTGGTGTAGATATTCGCACAACTAAAGGTTCTGCCGTTAAAGCAGTTTTTGAAGGTGAAGTTTGTAAGGTTTGGTCTGGTCCTAATGGAAACAAGATTGTAATCATTAGACACGGAGAATATATGACTGTATATACAAACCTTGCCACTGTATCTGTAAAAGATGGTACCAAAGTTTCTACAGGACAATCCATAGGTACAATTGCCACAAACGAAAACGGCGAAAGTGAGATGAATTTCCAAGTAAGACAAGGTGTTAAGTGTCAAAATCCTGTTCTATGGTTAGCAAGATAAATTAAAAAAACAAAACATAATAATTATAAACTTAATAATTAAGTATTATGAAAAAACAATTAGCTTTACTATTTAGTATATTAGTATCACTATCTGTTTTTGCACAGGACAATCCTGCAAAATGGACTTTCTCAACTAAACACATCAACGACTCTATTTCTGAATTGCTATTGCAGTGTAGTCTTCCAAGTGGGTGGCATATATATTCGCAATATACAAAAGGTACAGAACTACCTATAGAGTTTAGTTTCAAAAACTCATCTTCCTATCAAAGAGTAGGAAAAGTTATTGAGCCAACTTACGTACCTAAATATGATAAGTTCGCAAAAGATACTACTCGTTATTTTGAAGGAAATATAACTTTCAGACAAAGAATAAAAGTAAAAACAAATGAAGATTTCAAGGTAAATGGCAGTGTTACTTTCCAATTATGTGAAAACGGTAGTTGTATTCCTCCAGAAGATGTGGAGTTTTCTTTTAATGTAAAAGGCAATCCTAATATTCAAACCGAAGTTCCTGCCATTGAAGAAGAAACAAGTACAAATCAAGCCTCAGAATCTCAAACCACTGCCCTTCTTTCAGAGAACAAAGATAATACAGATACATCTTCTGCCAATGCAGTATCGGATTTTCAAAACAAATCTATGTTATCTGTTTTCTTTATCTGCTTTTTATTCGGTTTATTGACACTTATAACTCCATGTGTCTTCCCTATGATACCTATGACTATTTCTTTCTTTTTGAAAGGTAATAAAGACAAGAAAACAGGAAGAAGACAAGCATATATATTTGGACTTTCTATAGTTTTCATCTTTGCAGTCTTAGGTTTATTACTTACTATCCTATTAGGGGAAGATGCTATGTACGTAATATCTACTCATTGGCTACCAAATACTTTGTTCTTTATCATCTTCCTTATCTTTGCTTTGTCTTTCTTTGGTTTGTTTGAGATTACTTTGCCTTCATCTTGGATAAACAAATCCGACAAACAGTCCGATAAAGGAGGAATATTAGGACCATTTTTCATCGCTTTAACAACAGTTTTGGTTTCTTTCTCCTGCACAGGTCCTATTTTAGGAGGTGCACTTGTAGGTATAACTTCTGGTTCTGGCAATAGACTTATTTTCCTTGTTGCTATGTTGGGATTTGCTATAGGATTTGCTTTGCCTTTCACTATGTTGGCTATGTTTCCTTCGGTTCTAAAGAATTTAAAAAGCGGTTCATGGTTGAATAGTGTAAAAATAGTGTTCGGTTTCCTTGAGTTAGCATTTGGTCTTAAGTTCTTATCTATGGCAGACCTTAGTGCAAATTGGGGATTGCTTTCCAGAACAACATACTTGTGTATTTGGATAGTTTTAGCCGTTCTTTTGGGAATGTATCTTTTAGGAAAACTAAAATTCAAAGGTGATTCAGACTTACAACATATTTCTGTCGTAAGATTATTATTAGCAATATGTTCATTCTCCTTTGCTTTGTATATGTTACCTGGTCTTTGGGGAGCACCTTTAAAGACAATATCTGGTTATATTCCTCCTCTTTATACTCAGGAATACAATATAGAAAAGATAATCCTTGACAATGCAAACACCAATGGCAACACCACCGCAAACGATGATGGTTTCCCAAAACAGAGAAAATATTCTGAAGTGTTGGATTCTCATGTTCCTGTTGGTTTTAGAGCATTCTTTGATTTGCAAGAAGCAAAAGAATATGCAAAACAAGTAGGAAAACCTCTGTTTATAGATTTCACAGGAAAAAGTTGTTCAAACTGTAGAGAGATGGAAACGAGTGTATGGACGGATTCTCAAGTAAAGAAGATGATAACTAACGATTATGTTTTGGTTTCTTTGTTTGCAGATGAGTATTCTATAGAACTGCCAAAGGAAGAATGGATAGAATCCGATGGTAAGACGATTAAGAACTTGGGAAGAAAGAATCAAAACTACCAAATAAAGAACTTCAAATCCAATACTCAACCTTTGTACGTACTAATGGACGCTGATGGAAATCTACTTACAGAAAAGCCTCAATCATATAATAAAGATGTGCAGAATTTTAGAGATTTTCTTCAACAGGGATTAAAGAGCTTTAAAAAGTAGCCTTATTATATATTTGAGTAACAAGAAAAAATAGTGTTATAATAAAAAGATAGTTTAATAAAGTGTTTTCTTATACTGCTATAGATTTTGAAACAGCAAATGCTTTCTCGCCTTGTTCTTTAGGATTGGCGAAAGTGGTGGATAATGAAGTAATTGAGGTAAAGAATTGGTTGATAAAACCTTCTTGTTTTCCTTACTTCCATTACTATGCTCAAAAGATACACGGCATACACAAAGAGGACGTGGAAAACGAGCCTACTTTTGATATTCTATGGGAAGAAATAAAACCCTACATAGAAAATACAATGGTTATAGCCCATAATGCATCGTTTGACATCAATGTTTTAAGGAAGACCTTACATCATTATGGAATAGCAAAACCACGAAATAGTCATTATCTATGTACTTATGTACTTTCCAGACAAGTTTGGGCAGATAGCAAAAAGTTTTCTTTGGATTTTTTGTGCAGACAAGAAAACATACAACTAAACCATCATCATTCAGATTCTGATGCAGAGGCTTGTGCAAGGCTTTTCTTAAAAGAGGTTCAGTACCTTAATGTAGAAGACTTTGCACAACTGAAATCTGTAACTAAAAGAAGATACAACAAGATTTAAAGTGAGGTCTGTAGATTATCAAGTATAGACCTCATCTTCTTCACTTTCTCACAGTCTGTTTGAATAATATCATATTCATTCAAATCTTTTCCACCCATAGAAACGTTTGGCTGGCGAAAAATCATACTACTATCTATCGTTTTCTTAGCAGAGAAATGATAGTTTCTTATTTTAGTTTTCTCAAACAGCTCTTCTATGTTTTCAGTATTTACTCCACTACCTGCCATAATCTCTATTTGATTGCCAAATATTTGTTGAAGTTTAGATATATTCTCCATTCCTTGTATGGCTTTGTTTCTTTGCCCAGATGTAAGAATACGTGTGCAACCGCAATCAATAATATCTTGTGCAGAATGAAAATAATCTTTTGTCATATCTATAGCCCTATGAAAACACGTCTGCATTCCGTCTGCTATTTTCACAAGTTCCTTAGTCCTTGTCTTATCTATATCTCCCTCTTTTGTCAAAATACCAAAAACAACTCCCTTTACACCTATCTTTCTGCACATAATAATATCATCTTTCATAAGAGAGAACTCTATATCATTATAAAAGAAATCTCCACCTCTTGGTCTTATCATTACCATAATATCTATGTTCAGATGCTCTTTTGCATATACTATGGTAGCATAAGAAGGAGTGGTGCCACCTTCAAACAAATTGTCGCAAAGTTCTACTCTGTCGGCTCCTCCTTTTTGTGCCTGAAGACAAGAATCTATACTTCCCGTACAAATCTCAAGAGATATTTTTCTATTATTTAACATAAATTTAACTAATTTTTGACCATTTTTTATAATATCTTTACCGTCTGAGTCTGCAATTCTGTTTGAAGAGCTAGAGTTTTCTCTTTGTGTTTCTCGTATGCAAGAGTATCTGGGTTAAGTGGTCTATGGTTTTTCATAGTCCAAAGTTTGTGGAATTTTTTGTTTAACTCCAAAGTATCATTGTTGAAATATGTACTACAGAACTTGCTCCAAATATGATTTACTGCCGTTTCGTTCAAATGAAGTAAATCTCTATCGTAAAATCTGTAGTCCCTAAGTTCGTCCATAACTGTTTCGTATGATGGAAAATAGGAAATATTTAACTGTTGTTCCAACTTATGAACTGTTAAAATAAGATTGGATTTTGAAATCATATTGTCCCTATAACCCTCTCTCCAATGTCTAATAGGAGATATGGTAAAGATTATTTTTATATTAGGATTTATCTCTTGTTTCAAAAGAGTAAGAGTGCGTTTAAGTCGTTTAGTATGAACGTCATAGTCTATAATATTTCTCTCTATAAGTTTAGAATCTATCTTATGACAATTGCCAAGATTTCTTTTTTGAGGAATGTATTTATATACTATTGATGTTCCGAGAGTTATAAAAAGAATTTCAGTTTTTTTTAAGAATTCGTGTGCCTGTTCTACTTTTAGATTTATCATTTCAAGGCAATCTTTTCTCTTTTTTGCTCTATAATCTCCATGACACTGAAAAAGATAGAAATATTCATCTACTTTTATAGTGTCTTTGGGTTTAAAAAAATTCTTTGTAACTATTCTGTCTATACATTCGCATATAGATATAGGGTTGTAAAGAATACCGAAAGGGTTTATCATAGTAGAAAAACCGTGTTGCTCCAACTTCTTCCCTATTTCTTCTGTAAAACAGGAACCTATAAGCATAATGTTTTGTTTATGATTGATTTTAAAATCACTTTCTTTGACAACAACCTTTGTATATAAATCTTCAAACATATATGTCTTTGTTTTATTTTTCTATAACTTTATTCTATTTTTGTAAAACAAAGTTCTGCTCCAACGAAACAAAGTTTTAGATTTCTATCTCTTTGTTTTAATTTCGTAGAACTTGATTCTATTTTCACGAAACTTTGTTTTAGAAAATTAAAACAAAGAAAGAGAAAATTAAAACTTCGTTTTAGAAAATTAGAATCAAGTTTCGTAAGAGCGAAACGAAGTTCTATTTTTGTAGAATAAAGTTTTATTTTGTTGCATCTTTATTATAAACTTGTTATTGATAGCAATTGCTCAAAAAGTCTTTGTGTTGGCAGACCCATTACGTTATAAAAATCTCCCTCTATAGACTCTATACCTATCATACCTATCCACTCTTGAATACCATAAGCACCTGCTTTGTCTAAAGGTGAATATGTCTGCACATAATATTCTATTTCTTCCATAGAAAGAGGTTTAAATCTTACTTTTGTAGTTTGTGAAAACACTCTTTCTTCGTTCTTATGTCTTAAACAACAGGCAGATACGACTGTATGCACATTATTAGAAAGGTTTTTCAACATATTACAAGCTTCTTGTTTATCTATAGGTTTACCCAAAGGCGTTTCACCCAAGAAAACCATAGTATCGCTACAAAGAAGTATCTCTTTATCCGAAATAATTTCCTTATAAGCATCGGCTTTCTGTACTGAAAGATAGGCAGGTATATCAAAAACAGGAATATCTTTAGGATATACCTCATCTACAGAAGTTTTTACTTGTTTTATTTTAAAACCTAAATCTGTCAATAACTGTTTCCGTCTTGGAGAACTGCTATTGAGAACTATGGTATAAGAAAATAAATCAGAGAGTTGCATTTATTTTAAAAATATCATTGCAGAAAAATATTACAAAAAGCAAGGCTATGTAAATTATACCTAAAGTTTGATAAAGTTGAGCATAATACATAGGTAATTTAGCACGCATAAGAGATATAATGTAATACACCATAGGTGCAAGTACTATTATGCAAATGAAGATGATATGTATTGTATCCAATTTGTCGTAAAATCTGTACATAAAATAAATATTCAGTATCATAAACAAACAAGATGCAATTACAAGTAAGGTTTTTGTAGGTCTAACTCCTTCTTTTACAGGAAAAGTTACAAGATTGTTTTTCTTATTATCTTCAAGGTTTGCCAAATCTACTGTTAAATCTCTTACGAAACATAACAAAAATACAAATCCTCCAAAATAAGCAAATAAAGAAAACAAATCTTGCATTCCCTCCTTAGGAATTCTAAGGGTAAAAGGACTGTCAAAATTTTTGAAAGCAAAGAATTCTAACAACAAAGGCAAGAAAACAATCAACGCAAAAAGCAAAGAAATCATAATATTGCCTATAAGATATTCTCTTTTATACTTTAAAGCATAGAAATAAGCACCACATTCAAATACTACTGCTATAGCCAAAACTTGCCACGCATTATTTTTTATGGAAACAAAACCTATTAGTCCTAAAGCGATGATGCACAAGACCCAAAACATTTTGTATTTGTTTGTTTGTTGGGTATCTTCTTTTTGTTGTTTGTTGTCTATGATGTCTTGCATTTTTCCGTCATAATAAGAACAGATTACATTGAAAGAAGCCATCATAAACACTGCACCAAAACTAAAAGCAACAAACTCAGATGAAGGTATGATGGTGAAAGGAAAGTACATATTGTAAAAAGGTATGAAAATCTGACTTCTAAGCATTAACATACCTATTATTATCATCAAAAGACTTTCCCAACCCAATAATTTAAAATAATCTTTCATTTCTTAGAATTTTGTTTCGTTAAGAACTTCGCCTTTCTCGTTGTATGTTCTCCAAATACCACTTTTCTTTCCGTCCTTGTATTCTCCTTCTGAAAGTTTCTTTTCACCGTAAGCATATTCTATCCATTTACCATTAGGTTTTCCGTCTTTAAATCCTTGTTCTCTTACTTTCTTTCCTCTTTCGTCATAGAAAATCCACTCACCAGATTTGTTACCTTCAGAATATGAACCTTTTTCTACAAGTATTCCATTGTAGCGTTTCTCCCATCTACCATTTAATATACCGTCATTATAATCTGCTTTCTGATATTCCTCTCCATTTTCCGTATAAAGTATTTCTGTACCGTGTTTTAGTCCGTCTTTGTATGAAACAGTTGTTTTGTGAGAACCGTCTTCATTAAACATTTCCCATTTACCTGTCATATTACCTTTGGAAAATGAACCACGCATTTGCAGTTTGCCATCATCAAAATAACTCTCCCAAACACCCTCTTCTTTACCATTTATATAAGAACCCTTATGCAGAATATTGCCATCTTCGTAGTAAGTCTTCCAAATACCTTCCCTTTTACCAAAATTATACTCACCTTCTCTCCATTTCTCCCCTGTTTCGTACCAATAAGTCCATGTCCCTGTTTCTTTATCTGCTATATATGAGCCTTCACTCTCTTTTTTGCCATTATCCATATAGAAATATGTCCATTTGCCATTCTTTTTTCCATTTGTAACGTAGCCTTTCATATCCATATTTCCATTATTGTACCACCAAGTAACCTCACCTTCAAGTTCATCGGCCTTGTAGTTTCCTTGCATTTTTATTTTGCCGTTCTTGTGAAACTCTTTATATGTCCCCTCTTTCTTGCCATCAACAACCTCACATAAATAGTAAAGATTTCCATTATCGTAAAAAGCCTTATTTTCTCCGTTTCCTGTATAAACTTCTTGTTTTTTTAGTTTTCCGTTCTTGTAAAACCATTGCCACTGCCCCACTTTCCAACCTTTTTCATTAAATTCTCCTTGACTTTCTACACTACCAGATTCAAAATAATAAGTCCATTTACCTGTCTTCAGGTTATCTTTCTTTGTTTTGAAACCTTCTGTAGCCTTTTTGCCATTTGCCCAATATTCTGTGAAACTTACTGTATCCTGCTGTGCGAATGCAGATACAGAAAAGAATAATACGGAGATTAGAAAATATTTTTTCATAATATATCTTGTTGTTTCTTAATTATTTATTTGTAGGGTGTGAATATGTAATGTTAAGTTTTGGACGTTTTGTTGGGTCTGAATAATTTGGTCCATTAAGTACAACTCTTGCAGCAGAACTTACTTGAGGTTCTGCTATGATGTATATAGTTGGTTCTTTATATTTACCATTTAGGAAATTCTGAATATGAGAGGTAATAAGTATTCTATAAGCGTTTATTGTACTGTCATAATATGTCGTTCCACCTATAGAAGATGCTATCATCTGGTCTTTTGTGTAAATAGATTTTTCATCATCTTTTCTATAACAAAGAAGAGAAAATGGGTAAGTGCTTTTATCCCCTGAAATATCTGCAACAGGCAAGATAAGTTCTGCTCTATTTATTGCAGCATTTTTTACAGTATCTACATTGTACCAATTATCTAAACCAAGAATGTTTAACCTTAAACCAGCCACACCTAAAGCCCCTATGTACATATATTCACTTGTTGCAAGGTATTCTTCACTTGTTATACTACTACCAAAACCTGCCAAAGGAGTACCGCTATAGTCCCTATCTATATGAACAAGTACATTACCAGAGGTTGGAAAGTTTAGTTTGTATTTTGATTTTGTTCCATTGTTGGTTGTATAGTAAAGAGTTATACCAGATATGGAAGAAGACAAATCTACAAAGGCTATCATACCATTTGCATCTGTATTTGTAGCACTTATTCTTATACCCTTGAAATCTTGCATAAAATCCTCAGCAGTTTCATAGGATTTGCTCATAAGTTTATCTATAAACTCATTGCTGAGTTTCAAACGAAGATGAGGATTATATGTATTGTTGTCATTTGCCAATACTATGTTGGTATCAAAAACATTTACATTAACATCTCCTTCAAAGATAGGTGTGCTTGAATATGCTATATCGTCATTTGCACGAGTTTTTGTAGTATCAAACTCCTCTGTAAGTTCATTAACTACTATGTGCATATCCATAGCATTTACATTATTATCTTTTCCAAACGAACCTGCATAAGCAAGAGTCAAAACAAGAGAATCTGCTGTACCTAAGTTAGTAAAGTTTTGTGTAGGAGTACTTAATGAAATCTGTGCATAAATAGAAGTACTTACTCTTCCAAAGTTGTTATCTCTATAAGAGCCTAAAGGTATAGAACGATGAGCAGTTGCTCTTAGGGAATCATCTTTAAATACTTGAGATTCCACACTTACAAAAGGATTATCCTCTTTAAAAACATTCACTGCTCCATTATCTCCTACAAGACCTAAGCCTAAACGAGAATCTTCATCAACGCAGGAAGCCAAAACTATTGCTGTTAAAACAAATAATACTATCAATCTTAGTTTTTTCATTGTATGCTTTCTTTTATATATCATTACACAAAAACGTTATAAGATGATATTTGTTGTACTAATCATCTTCTTTTGGTGCAATAGAATCAAAATATTCGTTTATACTCTGAAAATACTCATTCTTGTAAGGAGTAAATGGTATTATATCCTTTTTACAATCCTTTGCGTAATCAATCAACTCTTGATTTACATTTGCAGAGGCAAGTATAACTCCATCAGAATAGTTTATAGCGGCTTTCATTATATTTACGTAAGTAGGTTCTTTGTAGAACTTCCAATCTTTCTGTGTTCCGCCATCTGTTTTCAGTTTCTTAGCCATATTCTCCGCCATAGTTTCTCCAAACTCGTCATCGCACAAAGTAACTATTACTTTGCTCTCCATAAAGAATGGATTATCTCTATAATCTGTGCGTTTTATGTAGAAAGGAAGTAGCATTGAGAACCAGCCAGAACACTGAATAATATCTGGTTTCCAAGATAGGTTCTTAATAGTTTCCAAAACACCTCTTGCAAAGAAGATTGTTCTTTCGTCATTGTCTGGTTTGAATACTCCGTTTTCGTCTCTTATATCACCTTTTCCTACGAAATAATCTTCATTATCTATGAAGTATATCTGCATTCTTACCGATGAAATAGAAGCTACTTTTATTATAAGTGGGTGGTCTGTATCGTCTATAACGATGTTTAGACCTGAAAGACGAATAACCTCGTGTAATTGGTTCTTTCTTTCATTTACATTAGCAAAGCGAGGCATAAAAATCCTAATCTCTTTGCCGTGTTCCATAATATATTGGGGTAAATACCTACCAAAATCCGCCATTATTGAATTAGGGGAATAGGGTTCAATCTCTTGAGAGACGAATAATACTCTTGGTTTAGTCATATCTTGAAATAGAATAAAATATGTTTGTGCAAAGTTACAATTTTTTTTTGTAATGGGATAATTTACAACTATAAAACTTTTTCTTACTATGGTTTTAGATAGTTTTTTCAATATATCTTTGCCACAAAACTTTACCTTATTTTCCCATTTTTCATTTGACAAAATTCTTTCTTTACTTAGTAAAAATAAAATAAAAATGATTAACTTTGCACAAACAAAAAACTTTTATCTTTATGAGCAATTTTACACATCTTCATGTTCATACGCAATATTCTATACTTGATGGTGCGTGTGAGATAGGTAGACTTATCAAAAGGACACAGGAACTTGGTATGGACTCTGTTGCAATAACAGACCATGGAAATATGTATGGTGTTTTGGATTTTAGAAATAAATGTGTTAAAGCAGGAATAAAACCTATTATTGGTTGCGAAATGTATGTTGCACCTGGTTCTCGCTTTGATAAAAAACCAACACCAGTAGGAGTTAGGCAGAAAAACAACCATCTTATTTTGTTAGCGAAAAACTTTCAAGGTTATCAAAACCTTATAAAATTGGATTCGTTGGCTTTTGAAGATGATGCTTTCTACCGTAATCCACGTATAGACAAGGAACTGTTGTTTAAGTACCATGAGGGGTTGATTTGCTCTTCGGCTTGTTTGGCTGGAGTAATACCTCAACTTCTTTTACAAGGTGAAGATGAAAAGGCTGAAAAACTCGCATTGGAATACAAAGAAGTTTTTGGTGAAGACTATTACATAGAGTTACAGAAACACCTAAAAAACGAAGAACAAATAATAGTTTATCCGAAACTTGTAGCACTTGCACAGAAATTGAATATAAAACTTTTGGCTACAAACGATGTTCATTTTATAAATGCAGACGAATTTCAAGGACACAAGATACTTCTTTGTGTAAATACAGGCAAAAAGTTAGATAGTTATACAAAACTTGCATATACAGGCGAAGAATGGTTGAAAAGCCCAGAAGATATGGCTGAACTATTTTCCGATTGTCCAGAATCTATAACCAACACAAACGAAGTAAGAGATAAGGTAGAAGTTTATGAATTGGAAAGAAAACCTATACTTCCTGTTTTTGATATACCAGAAAGTTTTGGTAAGTTAGAAGATTATTATGATAAGTACCCAGAACAAGAGATAAAGAGAAACATAGAAGAATCTCTTATTAAAAGTGGTAAACTTAGTAAAGATACTCCACAAGAAGAGAAAACACTTTTGGTAGAAAAAACATTAAAAGATAAAGGTGGCTATGATAAGGAAGTAAGAACAAAGTTTGATTTTGCATATTTAAAATATCTTACTTACGAAGGGGCAAAGAAAAGGTATGGAGAAAATCTTACCGATGAAGTTAAGGAAAGAATAGATATGGAATTAGGTACTATAGAGTGGATGGGCTTTCCTGGTTATTTCCTTATTGTGCAAGATTTTATCAACTACTCAAGAGATAATCTTGGGGTAATAATAGGTCCTGGTAGAGGTTCTGCTGCTGGTAGTGTTGTGGCTTATTGTTTGGGTATAACACAGATAGAACCTATAAAATATGACCTTCTATTTGAAAGATTTCTAAACCCTGATAGAATTTCTCTACCAGATATAGATGTAGATTTTGATGATGAAGGTAGAGCAAAAGCCCTTGCTTATGTACAAGAAAAATATGGTAAAACACATGTAGCACAGATTACTACTTTTGGTTCTATGGCTTCAAAGATGGCAATAAAGGACGTTGCCAGAGTGCTTGATTTACCTCTTTCAGACAGTAATAGAATTGCAAGTTATGTACCTGACAGAGTAAAGAATCTAAAACAAGCAATAGAAGAAGCACCTGAACTGAAAGATGTAGTAAGTAATGGTACACAATTAGAAAAAGATGTATTGAAATATGCCCAACAATTAGAGGGTTCTCTTAGAAGTACAGGAGTACATGCTTGTGGAGTTATCATAGGACCAGATGATATTTCAAACTATGTTCCTTTGGCAAAACCTAAAGATTCTGATATGATGGCTACACAGTTTGAAGGTAGTTTGATAGAAAGTGTGGGAATGATAAAAATGGATTTTTTAGGTCTTTCAAACCTTTCCATCATAAAAGATGCTTGTGCAAACATAAAGAAAACACATAATATAGATATTGATATAGATAATATCTCGTTAGAAGACAAAGAAACACTTGAACTATTCCAAAGAGGAGATACTACTGCAACATTCCAATTTGAAAGCGAGGGAATGAAAAAATATCTTAGGGATTTGAAACCCGATAAGTTTGAAGACCTAATAGCGATGAATGCTTTGTATAGGCCTGGTCCTATGAGTTATATTCCTTCTTTTGTGGATAGAAAACATGGAAGAGAAAAGATAGAATACACATTTCCTCAGATGTCTGAATATTTAAGCAATACCTATGGTATAACCGTGTATCAAGAACAGGTGATGCAACTTTCAAGACTTTTAGCCAACTTTACCAGAGGAGAAGCCGACACTCTAAGAAAAGCCATGGGTAAAAAGAAAATAGACCTTATGGCAAAACTTAAAGAAAAGTATGATAAGGGTTGTGCAGAAAATGGATTAGATAAAGAGAAAACAGACAAGATTTGGTCGGATTGGGAAAAATTTGCTTCCTATGCTTTCAACAAATCTCATGCTACCTGCTATGCCTACGTTGCTTTCCAAACAGGATATTTGAAAGCCCATTTTTTACCTGAATATATGTCTGCTGTACTTACTCATAACTTGAAAGATATAAAGAAAATATCTGAATATATAGCCGACTGTCAAAAACATAATCTAAAGGTTTTGGGACCTAACGTTAATGAATCAGATGTCAATTTCATGGTAAACAATAAAGGAGAAATTCTTTTTGGTTTATCTGCCATAAAAAGTGTTGGTATTCCTGCTGCATTGGCTATAATAAAAGAAAGAGAAAAGAATGGTCCTTACAAAAACGCAATAGATTTTATCTCACGAACAGTTTATCCAGCAGATAGAAGTGTTTCGGCTGTGAATAAAAAATGTATAGAATCTTTGATAAAGAGTGGTGCTTTTGATTGTTTTGAAGGAGTACACAGAGCTCAATATCTATATACAGACGTCACTACAGATACTATGTTTATAGAGAAACTAATGAAGTATTGTGCAAAACAAAATGAAAATATGAATTCTGCACAGTCTTCTTTGTTTGGAGAGGAAGAAACAAATCAACAGATGAGTATAGCTTTTCCTAATTGCGAACCTATGACACAGTTAGAGCAACTTAAGGAAGAAAAAGAGATGGTGGGATTTTATCTTTCTGGCCACCCATTAGATATATATGAATACGAAATAAAATCTTTTGTAAATGCAAGTCTTAAAGATTTGGATAAAGATTCTATAGATACGTTGTATAGAAAAAGACCTAATGAACTTGTTTTTGGAGGTGTAATTACTTCTGCAGACGATAACACCTCAGCAAAATCAGGCAAAAAATATGGAACCTTTGTTTTAGAGGATAAAGAAGGAACGTTCAGATTCTTCCTAAGAGGAGAGAACTACGTTAATTTTGGAGATTTTTTGAAAAAACAACTATATGTTGTCGTAAAAGGAAATCTTAATGAATGGATAAGTGTTAACAAAGAAGATAATAAAGAAACAAGAAACATAAGTTTTGGAGTAACAAAAATAGAACTTATGGAAAATCTTTTTAAAAAACATGGTAAAGCAATAGAGATACGAGTAGATTCAAACAAGGTAAATGAAGAGTTTATAAAAACTATCTCTGATTTAGCAAAGAAAGACAAAGGAAGTTCAAATGTAAAATTTAAAGTATATAGTTATACGAAAAATATGTTTGTTACTTTGGCAGGTTCTTCACATAAGGTAGATATACACAAATTTATTTCGGATTTAAAACCTCTATATAATAACAATACTATAGAAGAATTTTACCCTGAAATTTCAGGATTTTAGTATTTTATGACAGAAGAAAACTCTAAGTATATAAAACTTGAAGAAATAGTTGCTTTATCTCAAAAGCAAGGTTTTTGTGTAGTAGGTGCTACAAAGATAGAAAAAGTAGAGAATGATTTTCTTGATTCTTGGCTTGATAAGGGCTATAATGCTTCTATGAAGTATATGGAAAACTATATAGAGTTAAGAAAAAATCCCTCACTTTTAGTCCCTTATGCAAAAACTATTCTTTGCTTTCTTATGTCTTACAATGATGAAAGAGTGGATAATGAACATATTTTTAAGATAGCCTCTTATGCTCAGAGGAAAGATTATCATTTTGTGATGAAAGAAAAACTTAGAAATATAATATCTTCTCTGCAAGAAAAATACACAGACTTGCAAGCCATAGCCTTTGTTGATTCTGCTCCTGTATTAGAAAGGTATTGGGCAGAAAAATGTGGATTAGGTTGGAAAGGAAAAAATTCTTTGTTAGTAAATAAAGAATATGGTAGCAAAGTATTTATAGGGGAAATATTTTGCAATATTACTACCGATTATTTTGAAGAACAAATTATCAATCGTTGTGGTACATGTACAAGATGTATAGATATTTGTCCCAACGGTGCTATAACAAAAACAGGAGAAATAGATAGCAAACGTTGTATTTCATACCAAACTATAGAAAACAAGCAAGAAATTCCATATACTTTTGATACAAAGAATTATATCTATGGTTGCGATTTATGTATAGAAGTTTGCCCTTGGAATAAGAAAGCAAAAAAAGTAGATAATCAAGATATAGAAACAAAAGAACTAATGAACGATGTTCTAAATAAAATATCAGAGAATGAATTGGATAGAACAGATTTCAATAAACTGAAAAAAGTTACCCCATTAAGTAGAATAAAGTATGACAAGTTGATTTCAAATGTAGAAAACGTAAAAAAGAGGTTGTAAACCTCTTTTTTCATTTTTATGCTTTTTGTCTGTAAAATATCATATCTAAAAGAATTATAAACACTATTGTTACTAAACTACTAACTATAGTTCTTATAAGTATTTGTAATAATTCTGCTGTAGAAAAAGTACCTACCAAGAAACATATCAAATGATGTACAAAAACAATGCTTGTGGTAAAAGCAAGGAAATTAACAAAACCTTGTGTAGTTATTGAAGGTCTTTGCATAACATTGTCTATGTTACCAGAAAAAGCATTTAACAAGAATGGACGTATAAATCCTATAAACACACAAGCAAAAGCGTTTATACCTATATCTCCTGAAAATATATCAACGCATATTCCTATCAAAAAAGATACAACAAGTGTAAGCCATCTTGCACTGCCATAAGGTAACAGGATTATAAACCAAACATATATCATAGGATTAACAAATCCCCATAAAGCAATATTGTCAAGTATAAAAACTTGAAAAAATACAAGAACTATGAATTGTATTACAGATATGACAATATCTCTTATCATTGCAAGCCCTCCTGTTTTTGAGTATTTGTTGTATCTATTCCTTGCATAAGTCGGTCTTGTTCTATTTTGAAATAGTTCTTTATAACATAAACATATTCCAACTTATTGTAATCTGTACTGAATTTTATATCTATTTCGTAAAAACCTGTACCTTTATCTTTTTTGAAAGATTTTATTTTTCCTATGCTAATACCTTCCGGGAAATTGCGAGAAAAACCACTTGTTACTATATTATCTCCTTTTTTTACTGCCAAGGAAGATGGCATATCTATTATTTGACCTGTAGCATAATTCTTGCCATTCCAAAGAAGAGTCCCTGTAGTCTTCGTCCTTTCGTTTCTAACGTTTAGTTTGCTATCTTGGTGCAGAACACTCATAACTAAAGAGAAATTTGGTGTTGTTTTGATTACTACACCCACTACACCATTAGGAGAAATAACTCCCATATCTGGTTCTATCCCCGAAATAGAACCTTTGTTCAGCATAAAAAAGTTATTTCGTTTGTTTACCGTCTTGTAAATTACTCTTGCATCTATAAAAGAATACATTTGTTTATATACAGTATCTTCTTCCTTATGTACATTATTTACTATCTTTACATAGGAAGATTCTACCATTTTTCTCAAACGTACATTCTCTTGAACAAGTGCTTCGTTTGTACTCCTTAGGTAGAAATAAGAAGTTACATTATCAAAAAATCCATTTACACTACCCGAAACATTGTTTGCTATAGACGTTATGTAAGAACCTTGTCTGTAGGAGTTACAAGATATAAAATAAACACATATTCCTTCCAATAAAAGAAAAAGGAATACATGATAGTATCTTCTTAGAAATCTTAATAAGTCGTTCATAATAATTAGTAACTCTCAGTTTGCAAAATTATAAAAAAACTATAAATTATTTTGCAGATAACAAAAAATAATTTACTTTTGCACCAAATTAACAAAATTATTGTACAGTAAAATTGAATAAAAAGATGAAAAAATTATTTTTAGCATTAGTATTAGTTGCAACCTCTTTTATGTTCTGGAGTTGCGAAGATGACACTGTAGATTCTCTTACAGGTTCAGTAAAGTTTAACCTAAAAGGTACTGCTTACAACTATACAGGAGCTGTAAGTAAGAATGTAGGTAGCAAATTTATAATCACAACAGGTTCTGCTCAAGGAGCAGTTGCTATAAGTTTGGAAAATTCTACTGCAGGTACTTACAAATTAGGTATAGGTAATAGTTTAACAGACGCTGCTACATTTATATCAAGCGGTTTGAACTATGAAGCCCTTACAAATACTATATTATTCTACCCTTTCAAAGGTGGTGAAAAATATATGATATTGGGAGGAACTTGTACTATTACTTCAAGTGGAAATCAAGTAAAAGGTACTTTCTCTGGCGTGGCTGTATCTCTAAGTGAATTATCAAACATAGACGCATCTGCATTACTAAGTATAGTAACAGGAAGTTCTAATGTAACAGGAGAATTCATAGCATACAAATTGTAAGTATATAATTATTAAACTGTAAAAAAAGACCGTGAATATAAAATTTTTCGGTCTTTTATTTTTTGGTAATTATATTTTTTTATAATTTTGCAAACTCAAATTGAGATATTTAAGAAATATTAACAGTATTAACAAAAAGATATTAAATAAAATGACAAAAGCAGAAATAGTTGCAGTAATTGCACAAAGAACAGGAATGGAAAAAGTAAATATCCAAGAAATTGTTGAAGAATTTATGAATGTTTTGAAATCATCTCTTGCAAACGGAGAAAACGTATATTTGAGAGGTTTCGGTAGTTTCATCATCAAAAGAAGAGCAGAAAAAACAGGACGTAATATTTCTAAAAACACAACAATTATTATTCCTGCTCACAACATTCCTGCATTCAAACCTGCAAAAACATTTGTTGAAGAAGTTAAAAATCACGTAAAATAAACAAAAAAATTTAAAAAGATGCCAAGCGGAAAGAAAAGAAAAGGCCATAAAATGGCTACTCACAAACGTAAAAAACGTTTGCGTAAGAATAGACATAAGAATAAATAATCTTATGTTTTAGTAATGAGTAAAAGAACCTACAAAAGGTTCTTTACAAAAACTAAAATATTGCGAAACTAAGAATACATAAAAGGTTTCGCAATATTTTTTGAAGTAAAACCAACAAAACAAAACTCCAAATGAATAAAGATTTGATTATAGATGTAAGAGAGTCTGGAGTTGATATTGCATTATTGGAGGACAAGCGGTTAGTTGAACTGCACAAAGAACATCCAAATGCTTCATACACTGCAGGAGACGTTTATTTAGGCCAAGTTAAAAAAATTATGGCAGGACTAAACGCAGCCTTTGTTGATGTTGGTGCAGGAAAAGACGGTTTTCTACATTATTTGGACTTAGGAAACAGATTTCTAAAACTACAAGATTTTGTTTCAAAAGGTATATCTGGAAATACAGATGGAGCATTGACTTCCAAAAAACAAATACCCGATTTACAAAAAAATGGTCTTATAAGTGATGTTCTTAAACAAGGACAACTTCTACTTGTACAAGTAACCAAAGAACCTATTTCTACAAAAGGACCAAGACTAAGCGGAGAGATTTCTTTTGCAGGAAGATATATAGTACTTGTACCTTTTGGAAACAAGATTTCTGTTTCACAAAAAATCCGAGATGTTGAAGAAAAGAAACGTCTAAGAAGACTTTTGTTGAGCATAAAACCAGATAATGTTGGACTTATAATAAGAACAGCAGCAGAAGGTAGATCTGTAGCAGAGTTGGATGCAGATGTAAAATCCTTGTATGCAAAATGGGAAACTATTGTAAATAATCTACATAAAGCAATCCCTCCTGTAAGAATGGTATCCGAAGACGGAGCCTCTACCGTTATGCTTAGAGATATGCTAAACGAAGAATTCAATAATGTATATGTTAATAATGAAGATTTATACAATGACCTAAAAGATTATGTAAAACAGATTTACCCTAAGAAAGAAGATATTATAAAACTCTACAAAATGGAAACTCCAATTTTTGAACAGTTTGGAGTAGAGAATCAAATAAGAAATTCTTTCGGTAAGGTTGTAACTATAAGAAGTGGTATTTACCTTGTCATAGAGCAAACAGAGGCTATGGCTGTTATAGATGTTAATAGTGGAAACAGGACAAAATCCTCACAAGACCAAGAAGAAAATGCTCTTATGGTAAATACAGAAGCCGCTATAGAAATAGCAAGACAGTTAAGACTAAGAGATATGGGAGGTATCATTGTGGTAGATTTCATAGATATGGATAAAAGTCTTAACCGTAAAAAACTTTATGAAACACTTTGCGAGGAAATGAGACGCGACCAAGCAAGACACACTGTTTTACCTTTGAGTAAGTTCTGCCTTATGCAGATAACTCGTCAAAGAATACGACCTGTAGTAGATGTAGAGGTATCCGAATTGTGTCCTACTTGCAAAGGTAGTGGTAAAATAAAATCCTCTGTAAATGTTATAAGTGATATAAGCCACGATATTAAGTTTTTATCTCAAGAACAGAACGAGAAAAACCTTACAATAATAACACATCCTTTTGTCTATGCATACCTTACAAAGGGATTTATAAACAAACCTTACAGAAAGTTACAAAAGAAATACGGGGTAAAACTAAAGGTAAAATCTTCAAATGATTTGTCCGTAACGGAATATACTTTTCTTAATTCTATGGGCGAAAGAATAGAACTTTAAATAAATCTTACATCATTATTTAAAAAGAGAGAACTTTTTATTAGTTCTCTCTCTATTTTTTGTAGATAACTCGGCATAATAATAGAGTTTATTTGAGGTAATAAAATTTTTCAGATGATTCAAAACCTACACTAATTGTGAATTCTGAACGAACAAAAAGCCCCAACATCTCTGCAGGATTCCATTTTGGCATAGATTTTACAACTCTTACAATCTCTTCCCCACAACCTCCTCCTATATAATCATCCTCAATCTTCGCATTAGATATAGAACCATCTTTTTCTATCGTAATTTTTATTCGCACTTCAGGTTTGTTAAGGCTCACTACATTTGCAGGTTTTGGCTCCGGTATTTTTTTAATATTTTTACGTAAATATTCATCTAAAGCTTTTTTTCCTCCAGGAAAAGAAGGCAAAATAGTTGGATTCAAAATTATATCTTTATTTGGATTTTCCATGTATATTCCAACAGATCTATATTTCCATGATTTAGAATCACAATAATCATATGATTCAACAATAATATATTTTCTGTCTACTCCACCAGACAACAAAACTTTTATAACTTCTTGAACCCTTTTGTTTGCAAGCGTTAAACTGCAAGTTTCGGAACCACAAGAATATCCAGTAATATAATAGAACATCAACCCTTTTCTGATACAATTTTTCTTTATAAAACTTACTTGATTTTGAGTTAATTTATATTCGTTCGCCTTAAAATAGGTTAAATAATAAGTATCTACTAAATAAACATCTTTATCAATTTGTGTTTCGGGAAAAGAATATCCTCCTGTATTTGCGTTAGTGGTACTGTCTTTTATTTCCTCCGCGTTTTCTGCTACTTTTTCTGTAACAGATTCTGTGTTGGAAACTGTAGAAGATATTGAGGAAGTATCTGAAGAAGATGTTTTACCACTTGAAAATACAATTATAAGTGTAAGGATAAGAACTACTAATACTGCTAAGATAATAAACAGTATCTTTTTAGATTTATTTTCTTTAGTTTTCGGTGTTAACTTTACTACTTTATATTTTGATGAAACTATTGTAGTATTTCTTTCTTTTACAGTAGTATTTTCTTTTTTTGTTTCTTCTTTTTGTTTATTTACAAGTGTATCTTCTTCGTTTATTGTGGTGTTGTCTTCTTCTGTGTGTTGAGTTTGTGAAGTGGTTTGTAAAAGGTTCAAAACTTCTGTCATATTTTGAGGTCGGTTTTTCTTTAGTGGGGACATCATCTTTTCTAAAAGTGAGAGTGTTTTTTCTGAAACGTTTTTTTCTCTTATGCTTGATAAATCCAAACCGTCATTTAGTACGAGCGATGCTTGTGGAGGAGTTTTGCCACTTAACATCTTGTAAAGTGTTGCTCCTAAAGAATATACATCTATCGTTGGAGAGAAATCTTTTTCGTTTTGTGTGTTTTGTTCTATTGGTGCATAGCCGGGAGTACCTAAGCCTATTGATGTGCTACTTTCTGGTTCTCCGTTCTCAGAATACTGTTTTGACAATCCAAAATCTATCAGTACTGCATCGTTGTTTGTGTTCAGCATAATGTTTTTTGGTTTCAAATCCAAATGAAGCATCTTTTGTGAGTGCATATATTCAAGTGCTGATGCTGTCTGCTGAAGATATTTCAATGCTTCTTGTTCATTTAGTTTGCCTTTCCTTTTTATATAATCGTCAAGTGAAGAACCCTCTATAAATTCCATAGCATAGTAAAATGTATTGTTCGCCTCAAAGTATTCCAATACATTAACTATATTTGGGTGTGAAAGTTTGGCAAGATTCAGTGCTTCTTTCTTAAACTTTTTTCCATAGTTTTGAAACAGTGAATTGCCTTCTGTATATGACAAAGAACCGTCTTCACTCCTTGAGTTCATCTCTTGTAAAAAGAACTCTTTTATTGCAACCTTGACTTTTGCAAAAGTATTTAACTTACCCAAAGAACCAGAAACGGCAACCTTTGTTTCCGCCAAATATGTTATACCAAAAGAACCCTGTCCTAAAACTTTCTCTATTCGGTATTCGTATTCACTGCCTTTAAGTATGGTATCAACTTGTAAAGTATTTGTTTTCATAAAAATATATTATTTCTTATTGTATATAGATTTCAATTTTTTTAACGCTTCCTTTGAAATATTTAGAACATACACATTAGGAGAAATCAAATCTGAAAGAACAAGTTCCTGTTTCTGTATATTTATCTGTGTAATATATTGACAATTGATAATAAAACATTTTCCTATGCGTGCGAAGTTGAATCCTGCTTGTTCGTATATCTTGTTTGAGAACTGTTTTTCTATATTCAACAGTGAAGAAAGCACCATAACCGTATGCCCATTGATAAAAGTAATATTTACATAGTTACCCATAGCCTCAAAATATACTGCTTTGGATAAATCTACTCTCACAAGTTCATCTCTATTGTTGAATATAAGTGGAAAGTTCTTCATTTTGTCTATGTTTTATATAAAGACTATTTCTTTGTTTTTTGCCCTTTGTATATAGTTCAAAATCTTGCTGTTATATCTCTTTGTTTTAATTTTCTATCTCTTTGTTTTAATTTCGTAGAACTTTGTTTTAGAAAATTAAAACAAAGTTTTATTTTTGCGATGTTTTATTATGTGTTTTTTACCTATTCATTACCTTATTTTTATCATCTCTATTCTGTGCCATTCTTTCTTTAATTCTTTTTTATGATTGTAGAAAGCATAGCATATACATACTATAATCAACAGAAGAATAACTATAATAAACTTTCTTTTTGTTTTCTTTTGCTTTTTCTTCTTTTTTCTAATAGGAACTTTGTTCGGAATAGTTTTGTCCTTATCCTCTGTTTTATTCTCTTTTATAGGAATAAGAAAGCATGTGTTATTATCTCTCGTTTCGCTTGTAAGACAAAGTTTTTTTATTGTCTGCACTTTCTCTTCGTCTGTTTCTGTAGAAGAAAGTATAGACAATAATTTTTCATTATCTATATGCTCCAAAACACCGTCTGAACACATAAAAATATAATCTCCTGCCTGCAAATCGTTTATTATACTTATATCTGCTTTGGTAGGGTGTTCTTGGTGAGGTTGCACAGCCCTTGTAATAACGTTTCTATGTGGATAGGTCTTTGCAGATTCTACAGTAAGTTCTCCTACTTTTATTAGGTCATTAACTAAAGAATGGTCTGTGGTTTGAAACAATATGCCTTTGTTGGGTCGCACATGATAAACCCTACTATCTCCTATATGTGCAACAAGGCAACTTGAACCATAGAAATAAGAAAGAGTAAGCGTTGTAGCCATCTTTTGAATATCTTCGGGCTTGTCTTTTTTGTCTATCTCTTCGTATGCAAAAGCCAAGGCTTTCAAAAACAAATCTTTTGCCTGTTCTGAAGAATTTATTTCCGAAGAAACATTTTGTTTAAAATAATACCCTAAGGCTTCACATACCGTTTTACTTGCTACCTCTCCTCGTTCCTGTCCTCCTACTCCATCGCACAAAACGAACAGTCTATCATCTACTGAAACCTTATCTTTTGGAGGATAAACATAGTCTTCATTATTCTTTTTCTTTCCTATTTCACTGTATGAATATGGCTGACCTAATACGATGTTCATATTTCTTTATCTTTCTTTTTACTGTTTTATTGTAATGACTGTTTTACCAAGTGTAATTTTGTCCCCATTGTGTATCTCTGTCTTAGAATTACGTGTTACTTCTTTCCCATTTAGTTTTATAGGATTCAAAGAGTTAATCTCACAAAGATACAGTTTCGTTATTCCATTTACATCTTTTACTTGAAGGATTTCAGCATTCTTTCTGCTCATAGTCTTATCGTTGGCTTTCTTTATCTGAATATCTGCCACAGAACTTTCACTGTATCTGCCTATGATGTTGCTACCGTGTTTCAAATCAAAACTCTCTCCTGTAGATTCAACGAATATTTTAGCGGTGTTTATGTTGTTGATATTTATCCTCACTCTTCCTTTATCTGTGGCTATGTAATAGGATTTGGTATGTACATCATACAAAGGGGTATCTTCTTTATCCAAATCTATATCTTTTGAGTCTATACCATCTGCAAAATAAGAAGAGGATTTTCCTACATAACTGCACTTTGGACACCTTATGTTTTTTGTTGCAAACCCTTCAACGTATGCAAAAGTTATCCTTGTATTACATTTAGGACAAATAAGGTTTATATTTTCTTCCATAATGATTTGTTTTCAAAAGGTTTTAGGAGAATATTCTCTCCTAAAACTCTTTGTAAAAAATATTTGTTTGTTTTATATCATCAAATCGCCACCGTCTGTATTCACATCAAAAGAACAATCATCGCTTGTATCGTATGCAAGAGTATCATTAGCGTTGAAATCGTTCTCTGGGTAAATATCTTCTGAAACATCGGCAAGTCCGTTGTGGTCATCTGTTTCTATTGTTTGTCCATTATAAACAACCATAGGGTCTTCCTCTGCATTGTGGTTAATGATTATATGATGATTTTCACCAGATATACTTACAACTGTTCCATGGTTATCTCCGTGAGTAACATCGTGTGCTATATCTTGGTGAGTATCATCTACTGTGTTATGATTGTCTGAAGTGTGAGGTACATGCGTACCATTAACTTTTGCAAAGTAAGCCTGTTTGTCTGCTTCGGACATATTATCCCACTCGTTTTTGTAGAATGTGTTGTAAAGTTTGCCGTGCCATTCAAAAACTCCGTTTGCACCTACTTGTTTTCTTGCAGCAGCAAAGGCTTGATTGAAAGTCATATCATCATTTACACTATCGGCAACCTTTACATCACCTGTAACATGAAATGTTCCGTGGTTTGGTGTTGGTGTTATCTCTCCTGCATTGTCGCTATTTTCTGCATGCAAAGCATTTATTCCTGCAAAAGCACCTGCTCCTGCTACTACACCTCCTGCTACGTATGTAGCCTTCTTCCAACCGCTGTTTTTCTTTTCTTGTTCTTCTGGGGCTTGTTCATCGGCTGTTATTTCATCATTAGAATTTTCTGTATAAAGGTTTTCTCCCTTTATCTCGTTTTCATTGTTGTTGTTTTCATTTTCATTGAAAACTTTTGTTTCATCTGTGTTTGACATAATTTTTTATTTTATTTGTTATTTAATATTGCAAAAATATACTTAAAACTCTTGCAAATAAAGTTTTTTCTTTCATACTTTACAAAACCTATAGATTGATTGACAAAATATTTGTTTTCAGTGCCATTTTGTTTTACAATAAGGACAAGTTTGTACGCTATCTCTCAACTCTTCAAAAGGTATATTACCCAAAAATCTCTTACAAGAAGGACAAACATATTCTTTTCTGAACTTCTTTTCCAATTTCATATTTTTTTCAGGAGATTCTTGTTGGGCTTTTCCTGCTGATTTGGCGGTATAAAGCAAAGAAACTACCATTACAACCGCCATAACAACTCTGAAAATTATCAATCCTTGACCCTCTCCACTAAATAAAAAAGAGCCAAACAATATTATAGGAGATATAAAAGAAGGTATCAAAGAACGTTGAAAGTTCTTCTTTGCTATGTTTTTACTTATAGAAAGTTTTTGACTGTTATAGTTGTCATACACTTTTTTCAGTTTGTCAAACTCTTTGCCTATATCTGTAAATAGATTGACAACCCTTACAGAGTATTTAGGGCCTAACTGTATTATGGTGTTGTCATCTACTTCCATAACAGAAATTCTCTGCCCATTAACAAAAGTTCCGTTGGTAGAATTCAAATCTTCTAACAAATATCTACCTTTCCCTATCTTCGTTATCTTGCAATGTTGCCTGGATACACTTGCTTCTGTTATCTTCTCTCTTTGTTCTCCTTGTTTTCCTATTATCATATAGCGTTAATTTTTAAAATTTCTCTTTCTTATATTGCTACACTATCGGTTGTCTGTTCTACATTCGGTTCTGTATTTTGTCATATTCTTTTAACCAATATTTTATTTCTTGTATATATTGTTTATCTTCTTTTGAAAGATTTTGTAATTCTCCATTATTATATTGTCCTACTACTTCTCTTGCATGGTCTACCCAATTCGTTTCTGGTTCTTTGTGTAAGTTGAATAATTGTCCTATTACTTCTCCTGCATGGTCTACCCAATAGGGAGAATTATAGTAATCATGATCTCTCATCAACGATATGGCAGTATAAGCTGTTTCTACATTTAGAGTATCGCCATAATATTTATAATAAAAGGTAGTCTCCGAAAAATCATTGTCACCTAGCCAATACCAATTATACTCACCCCATCTGAAAATAAGTTCACCTCTTATCAAATTATGTATTTTGTCAAATTGTTTATCGTTTGCAGAAATTCTTCCACGCCAATTTCTTACCTCCGAAAAAACACTGTTGTCTCTTAAAAAGATTATATTATTGTCTATATAGTCATCAATTATTTCCACTCCTTTTCTCCATAAAAGGTAGTTACCACTGCAATACAGAGCAAACATCCTGGTTCCAGGTTCATCACTTGGATTCAGTGCTACACTTAAAACTCCAAATGGTGGTACACCGCTTGCAAATAGATAAACACAGTAAAGAATAAAAACTATACTGGAAAATGTTATCTCTATAGTAGTCAATATCTTTTTCATCTCATTTCCTTTCTTTCATTTATTCTATATTTAACAACAATAAAAATCATTATACCTACAATAATAAATGACGTTAGCCATTCAAAAAACAAATAGGCAGAAATCAAAGCAATAGGAATTATTAAATACTTTTGTTTTATGTTCTTTTGTTCAAACAATAGTTTCATTATGATACCTGTACCTATTGTAAAAAGGGTAGTAGCAATTATATCAAATGTATCATAAAAATGAAAATCCCATAATATAGTGGATAGAAATTCCCTTAAGAATAATGCAGAAACAATAAAAATACCTGCAAGTAAAGAATACATCATATTTTTCTTAGGATTTCTATTAAGTAATGTAGTTGTTTTCCTTTCTTCTTGTGTCGGTTTTGTATAGTTTGTTTTTACTTGTGTATGTACATATTCTGTATTTCTCTCTTTTGTTTCTTCTTTTTGTTTATTTACAAGGGTATCTTCTTCGTTTATAGTAGTGTTGTCTTCTTCTGAGTTTTGAGTTTGTGAGGTGGTTTGCAAAAGGTTTAAAACTTCTGTCATATTTTGAGGTCGGTTTTTCTTCAGTGGCGACATCATTTTTTCTAAAAGTGATAGTGTCTTTTCAGAAATGTTTCTTTCTCTTATGCTTGATAAGTCTAAACCGTCATTTAGTACAAGCGATGCTTGTGGAGGTGTTTTGCCACTTAACATCTTATAAAGTGTGGCTCCTAATGAATATACATCTATCGTTGGAGAAAAATCTTTTTCGTTTTGTGTGTTTTGCTCCAAAGGTGCATAACCTGGAGTACCTAAGCCTATTGATGTGCTACTTTCTGGTTCTCCGTTCTCAGAATATTGTTTTGACAATCCAAAATCTATCAGTACTGCATCGTTGTTTATGTTCAGCATAATGTTTTTTGGTTTCAAATCCAAGTGAAGCATCTTTTGTGAGTGCATATATTCAAGTGCTGATGCTGTCTGCTGAAGATATTTCAATGCTTCTTGTTCATCTAATTTACCTTTCCTTTTTATATAATCATCAAGTGAAGAACCCTCTATAAATTCCATAGCATAGTAAAATGTATTGTTCGCCTCAAAGTATTCCAATACATTAACTATATTTGGGTGTGAAAGTTTGGCAAGATTCAGTGCTTCTTTCTTAAACTTTTTTCCATAATTTTGAAACAGTGAATTGCCGTCTGTATATGACAAAGAACCGTCTTCACTCCTTGAGTTCATCTCTTGTAAAAAGAACTCTTTTATTGCAACCTTGACTTTTGCAAAAGTGTTTAACTTACCCAAAGAACCAGAAACGACAACCCTTGTTTCCGCCAAATATGTTATACCAAAAGAACCCTGTCCTAAAACTTTCTCTATTCGGTATTCATATTCCTTGCCTTTAAGTATGGTATCAACTTGTAATGCGTTGTTCATAATATTTGTTGTTTTATTTCTATATCTTGTCTTGTTTATTCTAACTCTTTTTCTCTTCGCAAAAACATAAAAAAGAAAATCGTGGAACTTCTTTTAGGTTGTTTACTGTACCACAGGTTTTCCACGACCTTTCCATCAAAAACAACAAAGCCCACGATTGACGTGAGCGTCCTGGATTTGTTCCTCTGATGGAATTACTGTTTGCTGTTTGTGGAATTTTGTGGCGACAGTAACGAACAAAACTAACGCTTTCTTTTTATTATATGTATTATATCTCCGCTATTACATAACTTCTTCTGCTTTTTTATTACTCTGCAAAATTATAAATTTATTTTATCAATACAAAATATATCCCCATTTTTCATATATCTAATTTCATTTTTCTATCTCTTTGTTTTAAAATTCTCTTTCTTTGTTTTAGAAAATTAAAACAAAGTTCTACGACAGTGAAACGAAGATATAGAAAAATATCTATGAAAACTATAATAGTGGAATGCAAAATGTTTTAGAAGATTAACCTATACCTCATCTATTTCTTTGTTTTACGAATTGAGTTTTTTGTCAGTTATAGCAAGAACTATAGCACGTAAATTTGCATTTGATGAAGGAGGAGTTTGAGCCATTCCCCATTTTATTTGCGTAGCAGAATCCAAATCTGTAATAGATGATAGCCAATCATTTAAAGATTGTAATTCTCCCATTAGCACTGGAACATCTTCTGGGCAAAACAAATAAACTACAAGACTAAAGATAGGATAACAATCTTTCGTTTTTTCTTTAATTTGTTCAATCAATAAATCCATTCGTTTTGTTGCAGTAGCACTTACACCTGTTTCAAAGGCAGTAAGATGACCACAATAATCAAGACTATCACAAATATCCTTGCCATCAATACTTGCTATACTATCAGATTCTAATATTTCCCAAACAAATTCTAAGGCTTGTTGTCTATCTTCTTCTGTATTACATTTATTGGCAAGTTGTATACCTATACTGGTTATCTGTTGTGGTGTTACCATTTTCATAATTTCTTTTTTAATATTATTTTTCTATTACTGCATTATATTACTAATTGACTCTTTGAATTGTATGTTGCATAATTTATAACAACTTGGTTTCCTAATGAATTATCATAATCAAAGATAATGTCGTTGTATTTATATCCCTCTGCTAACATATTGCATAAAAGTTTTTCATCTTCTGTCAGTATTTCGTGTTTTGTTCCCATTGTAAAACGAACAACTATTCCGTCCATCTTAGGAATCATATCATAGGTTGAAATAAGGTTGTAAAGATACCTTGCACCACTTTCTCCGTTGGACGCAAAAGACATAATTTCTTCTGAAGCAAACACTTCAGAGTAAAATAATCCACAGAGTTGTTTAATATTTATGTAGTTATCCCCATTTGTCAATGACGGTATTGTCTGAACTATGAAATCACTGATAGCACTCATACGTTTATAGTAACGACTCATATATTTCGCCCTAAATCGTTTCTTTTGATTGACTTTATTCAAAGAGGTGTTTTCATTACATATTGGCTCTTTTTCACATTTGGTAGAGTATAACTTATATAGTTGTTTTACAGTTGGAATAACTACATCATACTTACGTATTATATCAAAATTCTTAAAAGCTATGGCCTTATAATACAAGTCATCGTTCCATCTGTTTAGTATATCCATATCCAAGTCGTAAAGTCTAAAGGTTTTCTTAATATGTTTCTCAACAAATCCGTAAAATGATGTATGCCATAGACAGCAAGCAACTATTTCTTCATTTGATGCTTTTACGTCTGGGGATATAATCAATTCCTTTGTAAGCGAATGTTCCCATGGGTCGCCCTCCATAGGATAAGCATCAAGGTGTAATCCACTTCCATCTTCCCACTTCTTCATTGTTATCTTGCATATTATATCGTTAGCATCCTCATAGAAAACGGGGTTCATCATACGCAACATATCAAAATGAATTTTATACCAGCCCAATGTATTTTTTCTTGATTGATACATTCTTACTATATGAGGTTCCACGTCCTCAAACTTAACACTGTTCAAAATTTCTTTAAATGTCATATTATATTTCTTTAGTTATTTCAATATTGAATTCCATCTCAAAATTTCTCACGTAAATAAAATCTGTGATAGCAAAGTTCATGTGGGAAAAGATATTATGAAATGCATTTATAAGATGCAAATCCTTAGTAAGTTCTTGATTAAGTCCTTCATTCCAGTTCGGAGGAGGACAATCCATGCCGATGAATTCATCAAAACTCATATCCTTAGACGGTAAGGTTAGTAATGAATTGACACCATATTCATATAGAGGATTCCAACCACTATCACAGATTGCTTCCCAAAGATCTTGTCTATATTCATCTTGCAAAGGGTGGAGTTTTGGATAATCATGACTAAGGAAACACTTAGCCGTAACCTCCATAGAATTACCCCAATCTTTATCTTTGATGCTATTCCAAATACTGTGTATCTTGTCGTACATTTCTTTTAGTGCGTTTCGTAACACATCATTAAAAGTGATAATGTCTGTAAGAATATCTTCTTGATGAGTTAATACCCTTTTGTTTATCATGTCCTTTCTCAAAGACAATAAACAATCGCAATCGGAATAGTTTATCATGTCCTTATTGTATTTCAATAGAATTTCCTCTTCAATAAGTTTTATATCATAGTCGCATATCATATCAATTATAGTATTCATAAATTATCTCTATATTTTTCTATCTCTTTAATAAATTCATTAAGGTTTTTTATTACATCTTCTTTATCACCAAAATTGAAATTTAAATCCAATAAATAACTTAAAGGAAACTCTATAGGGATAGACTGTTCGCTTTCGGAAACTAAAAATAAATACATTTCTTCATTCATTGTTTTTATTATTATAATTTGTAATTTTTTGCAAAATAAAAACAAACCTCCGCCATCTTGCAGCAGAGATTTGTAAAAAGTGATATTTTTTTAAAATTATTGTTTTTTTTATCTCACTAACCTAAACTGTGTACCTTGTCTATACTATTGGGTCTAAACAATACTCTTTTCGTTTACATACCTTACAATGCTTTCCTATCCAAACTTCATCGAATTGGGTCATAGCCTGTTCTACTATTTCTGGTATATCTGTCAAAATACCAGCTTCAAAATTGCGTTTGCTATCTGTTTTCATACCAAGTCCTGCTCCTGTGAGATTAGCACTACCAATATATACTTCTTTACAGTCAAAAACTATTATCTTGAAATGAACACGAGGACACAAAACACGTTCTAACCCATCATAAAGTATAGGATATTTGTCAAAATCTTCTCTAAAATTAGGTCCCGGTTCCTTTGCGTGAATAAGTCTAACTTCTACACCACGTCGAATAAGATCAGCAAGCACAGAAAGAAAAGGTTTCTTCTGTTTACTGTCTTCAATATAGAGGTCTTTAATATCTGCCGTGCCAATCCATAAAGTTCTCTTCACTCTTGGAACACGTGAAAGCACTTCCTTGTAATGTGCGGTGTTAGAGATATATTTAAACATATATTATCAATCAATCTAAAGTTTTTACTAAATACAAAGCTTGAAAAATCATCTACTACCTCATTAGTTTTTTTTCTTTGAAAACAAATCTTCAGTGGAATACAAATAGACACTTTAATATATAGTTCTTGCAATAAAACAATTGATAATTTGGAAGATATGCTTTACGCACATCTTCCAAATATATTTTCTAATATTATGTTATATAAAAATGTGTAACATATATTCTTAAATTCATTCTTTAGTACAACACTTTAGAATATCTGCACATTCTTTATTCGCAAATGGTTCAAATACTTCATGCCATAGGTTTTGTGCTAAACGTTTTGGCTCCTTAATAGCCATAAACAAACATTCTTCAAGTGTTGTAGTTTCGTTTTCAACACCAAAAACAATGGCTGGTATTTGACTTACAAATGGATGCCAAAAGTTACTAATATTGTCATTATAGGAAGTCATTGGTAGTCTTTCGCGATAATACTGAATACGGTTGAATACTTTCTCATAATCTAATTGTTTTGCATCTATCCAAATAGATGAGGAACGTCTATACCATGGGTCATTCCAACAAGAACACCAATGAATAGCAATAGAAATAGTCTTAAAATCTTTTGGATACATATCTATTCCTCTATAACTGAATTCCAGCATCCAAATATCATCAATATTTGAAGAATTGAATATTTCTTCTAATTCATTATAAATGCGAGATTTTAACTCTTCAACAAACTTATCTTTCATTCGGACAAGTTCCATGTACGCATGCCATTTTTCAGCAGTGTCAAATTGCGACATTATTGTATTAACTTCATTCATTTTATTAAAATATTTATAGATTTTTGCAATATTGCTCATATTGTAATAGTAAATTTTTTAGAGGTATATTTTCCTCTGGTAAAGAATCTATGCAATCTTCCAACCAACTTGAGATTTCCTCTTGAAAAGAAAAAACTATTGGTTTGATAGGTATAGTATCAGGCAAATATTCGGGATAATCAATAGGTCTTGTCAAAGAATCATCATTTATCTTCTTTTCCTTATTTGGTACTAAATATACAATTTTGTATTCAGGATGTAATTCATAGTAAGCACGAGTACAATCATCGTTACAGTGATGAATGTTTTTATACCAATATCTATATAGTTGGTTGGGTTGGTCTTCTGCCCCATTTGATTTATTTTCAATAATAACAAGACCATGAGGATGAAACCTTTTAAGCATAACATCAACTCTTCCAATTTCAACTGTTGATACCCATTCTTCATCTTTATGAGATTGAATGCCTATGTGTTTTAAAAATATATTTAAAAAACGATTTCCTTGACCATGCATAGGATTTGACGATAAGAAAAAATGAAGAATCCTACTATGTATAGGTTCTGTTAATCCAGAAAAATCATTCCACAAAGAGAAAATGTTTATATTTTCGCCTTTGTTAATTCTTCTTTGTCTTTCTTTACTCAAAAGATTGGCAGTTTCCAAAAGAAACTCAATCATATCAGAGTATTGTTTTATTGTGTTCATATTTTTTCTGATAACTATTTGATTTCTGTTATTGTATCTGATTTCTCAGAATTTTCTTACAATAATTATTTTTCTATTTCAACTAATTTATCTTTCCATTTAGACAAAAACTTCTCAAACTTTTCTCTTGTTCCTTTAGGTATATAGATGTTTTTTAATTCTGTACAACCATCAAATACATCTCGTTCAATTTTGGCAATATTTGGCAAAGTTATACTTGTTAGTCCTGTACAACCTTCAAATACTCTCTCTCTAATTTTATTCACACTATCTGGTATAGTTATACTTGTTAATCCTGTACAATTTTTAAATGCTCCCTCTCCAATTTCAGTAACGTTATTTGGTATAGTTATGCTCGTCAAACCTGCACAATCTGAAAATGCGGAATATCCAATTTTAGTAACACTATCTGGTATATTTATATTTGTTAATTTTGTACAACCTTCAAATACCGCCCATCCTATTTCTGTAACACTATTTGGTATAGTTATACTTGTTAATCCTGTACAATATTCAAATGCTCCCCCTTCAATTTTAGTAACACTATTTGGTATAGTTATACTTGTTAAGTTTGTACAACCTCCAAATGCGAAATCTCCTATTTTAGTAACACCATTAGGTATATTATATACACTATCTTTTTTACCTTCAGGATAACAAATAAGAACATCTTGTTTCTTAGAAAACAATACCCCATCTATAGATGAATAATTTTTATTATTTTTATCCACATTTATACTTGTTAGTCCTGTACAATATGAAAATGCAGAATCTCCTATTTTAGTAACACTATTCGGAATAGTAATACTCGTCAAACCTGTACAATATAAGAAGGCCCTATCTCCTATTTCAGTAATATTATCTGGTATATTTATACTTATTAAACCTGCACAATATCTAAATGCATCTTTTTCAATTTCTGTAACACTATTTGGTATAGTTATACTTGTTAAGTCTTGACAATCACAAAATGCATAGTCTCCAATTTTAGTAACACTATCTGGTATAGTTATACTTGTTAATCCTTGACAACCAGAAAATGTACATGCTTTAATTTTAGTAACACTATTCGGTATATTTATACTTGTCAATCCTGTACAACTTTCAAATGCTCCCTCTCCAATTTCTGTAACGTCATCTGGTATAGTTATACTTGTTAATCCTGTACAATTTTTAAATGCATAGTTTCCAATTTCAGTAACACTATCTGGTATTTCTACTGAACACAATTTTTCATGTTCATAGAATGCATATTCACATATAACCTTACAACCGTTATGTACCTGATATTTTTCCAAATTTTCGTTACTACAGGTTAATAATCTTTTACCATCTTCTGAATAGATTACTCCATATTCATCTTTTATTCCATTAGATAAATCTTCTTCTGTAACTATTATTGATAAATTTTCCATCGAGTTTTCTTTTTATATATTTTTTGTTTAATTATTTCTTTGGTTTATAAGATTGACTACTACTTTCACTATAATGTCCTTTTCCTCTGTGCGACTTTCAGCAATCATTAAAATAATAGCAACAAGGGTGTTGTCTGAGTTCTCCAAATTGTTCTTTTTCATATATTTTCCACATATTTTTTATTTTTTCTGTTATCTCATTACGTAACCAAAGAGGTTCCAGCACTTCAACGTTCTCTCCATTCCAAAGAATTTCCTGTTGAAAGTCAAAGCAAGGACGAAGTCTGTATGTAAAGATACTGTATTCTTCATTACGTTCTATTTCTTCCTGAGATTCGTGTAGTTTTAGGTCTCTAAGATAGTTGGCTTGTCCTTTTGATACTTTCAATTTAACAGGTTGAACTTCTACAGATTGGTCTAAGATAATACCAAAACAACCATCAAAGAACTCTTTTGCATTCCATTCTTTAGGCAAATCAAACACTTCTTCTGTTTTATGAAGATAACGAATTCTATCAAGAGAATATATCCTTAACCCTTTTTCGTAATAATAAGAGTTTGTACCTCTGGCAACCATATACCACCTTTGACGGAACAGTTTTATACAAAACGGTTGCACGTCAAAGTTATACTCTTCGTCTTTCCAATAATTGTAATACGTAATATTTAGTACCCGATTTTCTTTCATAGCCTCTATAATGGTCTGTAGATATTCCTGTCCAGAAGGTACATACTCCAACAATATTCTATCTTTAATACTCTGACTATTGGCCAAAACATTGCTAACACAGAAAGTATTGTAGAGCCATGAACGTAATCCATTTTTGTTAATATCCTCTGCATTAGAAATATAATAACGATACTCTCCACGATTTTCATTTACTATATCTATACCAAACATATCCCATATTTGATACTTCCAATTGTCAAATGTACGTTTAGGAATTTTTACACCTCTACTAATATCTGTATCAAGCCATTTTTCATTCAGCTCTTTGAACGAGATTTTCTTGGCACGATAGATGGTATCTATCACCCAAACGTATTTACTTATTAAACTTTGTCCTCTGTCGTTGTTTGCCATATTTTATCTAAAATTTATGTTCCTACTTTCAGTAAAAACGAGGTTATTTATATACCAACCACCTAATAATTCCGAAGATATTTCCTTTGGAATAAATGATAAGATGTTTGTTTTATTTATTATGCAGTCAATCATAATTATTCAAATTTTATGCAAAGGTATTTCAATACTACGCCAAATTGTAGCAGAGGCTTATTTTTAATTTCAAAATATTTATTGTTTTATTCAGTTTGTTGTTTTTTTAATTATTTTTTTCAAACAAAAAACGCATATAAAAGCCTGTTAAAGCCTTTATATACGTTAATAAATTGTTAAAAGGTTGTTATTAAGTTGTACCCCCCCCCATATAATTTACTAATAATAAAACACTTATATTTCTTGTCATCTTTCTAACCCCCTTTTACAAAACTCTGCAAAGTTAAACAAAATTTTAGAAAAAACAATCTATTTCCTTTACTTTTTTACCAAGTCTTTATCATTCTTTTTACTTCGCCGTCTTCTCTACTTACATAGATAGTTGTTAGTTCAAATGGAATATCCAAAGGATATTGTTCCACATTTACGTGTCTTAGTATGACTTGTCGGCGAAAAACAAAATCACAACTTTCAGGGTAACATTCTTTGTTGCCTATCGCTAAAAGTAAGTATTGTCCTGTCTTTAAAAGTTGAGAAAACTTTCCTGAAGAATCTACAGTAAAAGATATAGTTTGACTATTGTTTATTACAGTATCTACTAAAGTTGTTGCGTTTTTTATTATCTGGTTTGCAGGTATTTGATATTTGTTTTCAAATTCTTTGATGGCTTTGTTGTAGTTTTCTATCCAAAACTTGTAGTTGGTACTTTCGTAGAGTTCTGATTGTCTTGTTATCATATCTACTTGATATTGAGAGTAGGCTACTGCTATTGCGTCTTCTATTATCTCAGTATTGATAACAGTATCGTCAATAGGCATAATGTAGATTTGAGTATTCAGTGCAGGTTTATCCATTTCACGCACAGAACCTTTCACTTCTACAAAGGTTTTCTTCTCGTGTGGAATGTTTGTTTCTTGTTTGTTTTCTGTTTTGTTGCAAGCAACAATAGTTAGTGAGATACATACTACATATAGTAGATGTTTCACTGCTTTAGTGCAGTTAGATTTTTTCATTGTCTTGTCTATATATTTGTTTTTCATTGTTTATTTATCTCTTAATGCTTTTCACTTATTAAAAGAAGCGTGGTACTCTTTTGACATCTCCAAATGTGGGTCCTAAGCTTAACCCTAAAGACAAGATGCAGTTTCACAGCCCACGCACAAGCGAAAGCCATTATGTTTATCTGTGTCTTTTATAGTAAATTGCTTAGGTTCACATTTGTCAAGACAAGCATAACGCTTAATCAATAAATAAAAAGAATCTATATCCTTTATTCTCTCAGTGCAAAAATAAGAATAAATTTTTATTTCTATGTATTTAATTCATAAAAACTAACAACTATTTTTTTCAAAAACTCTTTTCTAATCAATAAAAACTTAACTTCTTGTTGGGAAATTTTAAAACAAAAATTTATTTCATTGTTCTGTTCTGTGCTTGTTTCGGAACAGATTTTCGTTGTAAAAACTTGTTGTAAACATTATTAGATATAGAAATATGAAAAAAAGTAGTATCAATTTTCATCAATACTACTTTTCACACTAAAAGTTATTTTATAAAAAATGAAAAAGATAGTTTTACTCTTCTTTATTTAGGAGTATCTGTCTTACTTTTTCTTCTATCTCTTCTTGAAGTTCTGGGTTATCTCTCAACATTTGTTTTACAAGGTCTTTGCCTTGTCCTATCTTTGTATCTCCATAAGAGAACCAAGAACCACTCTTTTTGATTATATCGTGTTCAATGGCTATATCTATTATTTCTCCAAGTTTGGAAATACCTTCTCCGAACATTAGGTCAAACTCTACTTGACGGAAAGGTGGAGCAACCTTGTTCTTGACTACTTTTACTCTTACTCTGTTGCCATAAACCTTGTCGCCATCTTTAAGAGTCTGAGTCTTTCTTATATCCAAACGAACAGAAGAGTAAAACTTAAGGGCGTTACCTCCTGTTGTAGTTTCAGGGTTACCGTACATAACACCTATCTTTTCTCTTAATTGGTTGATAAATATGCAACAACATTTTGTCTTGCTTATTGTGGAAGTCATCTTTCTAAGGGCTTGCGACATCAAACGAGCTTGCAATCCCATCTTACTTTCTCCCATCTCTCCATCTATTTCACTCTTTGGAGTAAGAGCAGCTACAGAGTCTATAACTATTATATCTATAGCACCAGAAGCTATCAAGTTTTCTGCTATCTCTAATGCTTGTTCTCCGTTGTCTGGTTGTGAGATATAGAGATTATCTGTATCTACTCCAAGTTTTTGTGCATAAACGCTATCAAAAGCATGTTCTGCATCAATGAAAGCAGCTATACCTCCTTGTTTTTGTGCCTCTGCTATACAATGAATAGCCAACGTTGTCTTACCTGAAGATTCTGGTCCGAAGATTTCTATTATTCTACCCTTTGGAAGACCACCTACTCCAAGTGCTATATCCAAAGAAAGACTTCCTGTAGGTATAACATCTACTTGCATAGACGTTTTATCACCTAACTTCATAATAGAACCTTTGCCATAACTTTTTTCTATCTTACTCAATGCTGCTTGAAGAACTTTAAGTTTCTCAAGTTTATCTGTATTTTCTACATTCTGTTCCTTTGCCATAATAAATTTGTTTTAATAATGTATTTGTTGCAAAGATAATATAAATTATTGAATTTACAAAAACAGCGACTATTTATGGAATACTTATTTTTATGAAACTTACTTAGAAAACTTGCAATGCAGGTAAGGTATAGTTATAATAAAAAATCTATTCACCCAATACTCAAAAATGATGATAATATTATAGATAAATATACTTATTTGTTAGTATTGTGCAGGTTTTTCAATCTGTATAATTTTGCAAACCCAAAAACAAAATTTTTTATATAAAAACTAAAACTATAAAATTATTAAAACAATGAAAAAAACTATGATATTGCTAACAACACTGTTAGCATTTATGTTCCTAACAAAAGGACAGAACACATTAAACGAAAACTTTGATGCAAGTACATCTTTACCTGCAGATTGGACGTTTCTATTGGACGGAGAACGAGAGGAAGACAACGAAATGGAAGTAGATGTTTGGGTGGATAGTTCTGATGAAAACGATTACTATTCTGGTAGGGCGTTGAGTGGAGATAATTCTGCTTGGATTCTATTTCAATACTGTATGGACGAAAACGCAAAAATTTATATGATAAGTCCAAAACTTAAAGTCAATTCTTCACAAGATGCTTTTACCTTTAATATGTACGTAGATAATTATTCTACAAACGAGGGTAAGTTTTATGTTTATGTATCAACAAGTGGAAAAGAAAAAGAAGATTTTTCTTCAGAACCTCTTATGGAATTGGAAACAGCAGATATGTTTCAAGGTTGGGAAGAATATAGTGTAGATTTATCCGATTACGAAGGGCAAGAAATATACGTTGCTTTAGTATTTGCCGATTATGGTGCTTATACCTATTTCTTTATTGACGATGTTACAGGACCAGAACTTGTGAATGACGATGATGATTGCGAAAAGATAACAAGTCTTCCTTTTTCTGAAAATTTCAATACTTGGAATATGCACGAGATAGCAGACTGTTGGAAATGGATAGGTTATAATTTCTTTCAGGATATGTATTATCCTACAGTGTTAGTTAATGGTTATGCAAATTCTAATTGGCTTGCTTTTATGGGTTTTGATGGTGGTGAGGAAATGGTTGTATGTTTGCCAGAATTATCTGATGATATAAATATAAATGATTTAAAACTCAACCTTGATATAACGAATTATGGTAGTGGAAGACTTGTAGTAGGAGTTATGAACGATGCAACAAACATCAACACTTTTACTCCTGTAGATACGCTTACTCCTACACCTCAACTTTGGGACGGTTTTGAGGTTAGTTTTTCCGATTACGAGGGAAGTGGAAAATACATTGCATTGCGTGCTGGTGGTCCTTACGATATGGAAGATGTGTTTGTAGGAGTGGAAAATCTTGTTTTGGATTACGCATTCAACTATAGTATTGTGTATGACACTATAGAAGAATTTATTTGCGAGGGAGAAAGTTATTTTTTCAAAGATGAAGATTTGTATGTTGCAGGAACTTATTTTGATACTGTGAATGCAGATATAGAAAATATGGAGATACAAGTGCTAATGTTAAGTGTTTATCCTGCATATCATAACACTATAGATGCAACTATAAACGAAGGAGAGGTTTATAATGAAAATGGATTTAATGCAACTACAGAGGGAATTCACACTTTAGAACTGCAAACAGTAAATGGTTGTGATAGTACAATAACTCTAAATCTTACAGTTATAGAAGTTACTCTTCCTTGTGAGAATGTAGAAAATACAATAGAGGAAAGCATTTGTGAGGGTAATAGTTTTGAATTCAATCAACAAATATACACAGAAGCAGGAACATATTATGCTTATCTACAAACTTGGGACGGTTGCGACAGTGTGGTTGTTCTAAATTTGACAGTTAATCCTATTTATAATAACACTATAAACGCAACTATAAACCCTGGAGAAGTATATAACGAAAATGGATTTAATGAAACTACAGAGGGAACCTATACTTTAGAATTGCAAACAATAAATGGTTGCGATAGTACAGTAACTTTGAACTTGACAGTTAATAGCAGTATCAATGATGTAGAAAACGGAATAAATGTAATGCTTTATCCAAATCCTACAACAGAAGACGCTATGTTAAGAGTTGAGGGAATAAATTCTGATGCTACAATTTATGTAACAGATGTTCAAGGAAGAACAATCAAAGAAACAAAACTTGCACAAGGAGAACAAGAAGTAAGATTAGAAACTTCAACTCTTGCAAGTGGAGTATATTACATAAGAATAGTAACCGACACAATCAACCGCACCGAAAAACTTATCAAAAAATAGTTTTTCAAAGCACAAACCATAATTCAAAGACCGCTTTTTGTAAAGCGGTCTTTTTTATTTTTCTAATTTTTTCACAAATTTTCTTTGTATGTATGATAATTTTTATATCTTTGCAGTGAAAAATAGTAGAAAAAGAATGAAAAATAATAACGTAAATATCATATTATTAGAAAATTATATGGGGGGGTAAATAACCACTTCTCAAGTAGTTATAAACAATAATTTAGTCCGACAGATAAAGTAGAAAATGCTTTATTTGTCGGATTTTTTATGATAAAAGAATAACAAAAAATAAACGAATTAAAAACAAGAAAAAGGAGGAAAACAAAATGAAACATTTTAGAAAACTACCCATAATCCTAACCTTAGCAGGATTAACCCTATTCATCGCCTGCAACAATGACGATGACGAAACAGAGGAAAAACATAATAAGGTTATGGTTTTAACTTTTAATCCACATACATATAGTAGAGATTTACAAAAATCAACATTAGACTCTTTATGTGCAATATATGATACATTATATACTGAACCTGAAATAGGTTGGGATTATTACAATGAACAAACGATTAACGCTTTAACTGTAACGTTAGTAGATAAGCACGGCAAGCGACCAAATATGAAAGGAAGAGGTTCTTTTGATTTTACACCAGGCACTGCCTCAGAAGAAGACAGCCTAAAACTAATCAGTTTAGGTTATTCCATAAACGCAAAAAAATAATATTTAATACCCCTCCCCATAAATAAAAAAACAAAACTTCGTTTCGTTGAGAAGAAATTTGACAACCTCCTCACGAAACGAAGTTTTAATTTTCTATCTCTTTGTTTTAATTTCGTAGAACTTGATTTTAATTTTGCTAAAAAAGAAACTAATTTTGTGAAAGGGTTGTTGTAGGGTACAGAACTCTGTTTTTGAGGTGAGTAAGAGGTGTGTTGTTTTTCTCTGCTTTTACTTTAAGTGAAATGGAAATACGAGTGTTTTTATCAGTTTTGTCTAAATGAAGTGAGGTTTTCTTTTGTCTTGTTTTTGAAAAATCTACACAAATAAGAACTATCTTTAAATCCCAACTCCTCAGTTATTTCCTTGATAGTTTTATCCGTATTTAAAAGAAGATTCTTTGTTTCGTTGATTAACTGCTTCTGAATAACTTCTTTAGGTGATTGTTTAGTTATTTCCTTAACTATTTTTGTTAAATAATTGCGTGAAACTCCTAACTTATCTGCATAATGTTCCACATTATGATATTGTTTGCAATCCTGCATTACAAGATTGTAGAAATTGCGACAAAGTTCCGTTAATTCATTATCGGGTTTTGACGTTTCATCTTTCTGTAACTTCTTCTGCCACAATTCAAACGAAACAAGAATAACATTATTTAACAGATTAGCAAACATTTTCTGTTTATAAAGAAAATTGTTTTTGATAATGTTGTCATAATTCAAAAGAAAGTCATCGTAATGCTGTGTTTCTTCTTCATTAAGAGAGATAAAAGGTTTTAGATTTACAAAATGGTAAAACTCAGATGACAATCCGTAATTGGCTTTATTGAAAAAATCTTCCTCTATTGCAAAAACAAGAATTTGACTTACCTTTTCCATATTCACACATTCGCAAAACAAATCCTTAGAAAGTATAGACACATAATTTTCTTGCAGAGTGAAAACATCAAAACCTATATTCAAGGTAATATTGCCTTGTCTCACCAACACAATAAGCCAATAATTCACATACAAACAAGCAAAGAATTAAAATCTTCTTTACCCGTAATCTCCTTATATGTTATTGGCAAAATTTCTTGTCGCATAATGGGAACATAGTTACTTCTTTTGCGCAAAAATGCAAAATGTTTTGAGAGGTTTTTGCACAAATTTTCACTTTTTATTTTATGATTTATGCACAAAAATGCAGTTTTTGAAAAATTTTTTCTTGCAAAAGTACCGATATTGTGTGCAAAATGAAAACAAAAGTTTTGTTTATTTGTTATACCTTTGCAAACTCTTTTTTGAGAAGTAAATTTTAGAAGAACAAAACAAATAAATGATAAAACATTATGCAGAGAGATAGTATAGACTTTAAGAATGAAAAAATCTCGGTCTTGTTTTCCAAGATATTTATCCCAACTTTGCTTGGTATGTTCCTTTCTTCTACCATCAATGTTGCAGATGGAATTTTTGTGGGCAAAGGAGCAGGAGCGAATTCTTTGGCAGCGGTGAATATAGTAGCACCTTTCTTTATGCTAACTACAGGTCTTGGACTTATGTTCGCAAGTGGCGTGAGTGTTGTTGCCTCTATACATCTTTCAAAAGGCAAAACAAAAGCCGCAAACATAAATATTACTCAGGCTTTCACTGTTTCTTTTCTTTTTATGCTCATTATCTCAGCCATAGTTCTTATTTCACCTCAACCATTTGCACGTCTTTTGGGGTGCAGTGATAGACTTATGCCTTTAGTTTTAGATTATCTTTATTTTATTCTTCCATCTTTACCTTTCCTTGTAGCACTTACTATAGGTATGTTTGTCATTCGTATAGATGGTTCACCAACTTATTCTATGCTTTGCGAAGCCGTACCAGCCGTTATCAATATAGTTTTGGATTATATCTTCGTCTTTCCTTGTCGTATGGGTCTAAAAGGAGCAGCACTTGCTTCACTGATAGCACAAGTTATAGGTTTCTTAATGGTATGTTTTTATATGTTTTTTAGAACAAAACTTTGAATTTATATAAACCTAAATTCTCTCCTACAGCCTTGAAACTAACTCTTAGAAATATTGGTTATATGATACGTTTAGGCTTGTCTTCAATGATAAGTGAGATGGCAATATCCTGCATTATGATTACAGGAAATCTTATCTTTATAAAATATCTACACGAAGAGGGAGTAGCGGCTTTTTCTGTTGCTTGCTATTGTATGCCTTTGGCTTTTATGGTAGCCAATGCCATAGGACAAAGTGTTCAACCTATAATCAGTTTCAACTATGCTGTCAAACAAACTCAAAGAGTAAGAAAAGCAACAAAACTCTCTCTTCTTATTGCTTTAGGTTGCGGAGTGTTGGTTAGTGGTTTTTGTATAATTTTCTCAGAAACTGTTATAGGTTTATTTCTTTCTGCAAAGGATTTGGCTTTTCCTCTTGCTACAAATGGTTTTCCTTATTTTGCATCTTCTTTTCTATTTATGACACTTAACATTACTGCTATAAGTTATTTCCAAAGCATAGAGAATTTTCAGCGTGCTATACTTTATATGTCTTTGCGTGAATTTATCTTTATCATTCCTTGTTTTATTCTTTTGCCTTTGCTTTTTGGTAACACAGGACTTTGGATTGCCGTTCCATTAAGTGAAATGCTTACTTTTCTTGTTATTGCTTTAAGCAGTGTTGTTTTCAAAAGGAGCAAAAATTAGGTAGTCTTAGAAAATTACAATTCTTTTGCGTTTTTTTACAATCTATAGTAGAGAAAACACTTGTAATTTTGCAAACGTAAAAAATAAGAAAAGTAATTATAAACGAAAATAATAAGGAGATACAATTATGACAAAAAATGTTTTAATGATAGGTGCAACAGGATTTGTTGGCTCAGCAATATTACAAGAATTGGTTTCAAGAGGACACAATGTTACAGCATTGGTTCGTAATCCTGAAAAAGTACAAGAAAACGCAAATATAAAAGTAGTGAAAGGTGATGTTGCAGATATAGATGCTTTGATAGAGTTGGCAAAAGGCAAAGATGCAATAATAAGTGCATACAATCCAGGTTGGACTAATCCTAATATTGCAACGTTGATTGAAGAAAATTATCCAAAAATTCTTCTTGCTGCAAAGAAAAGTGGAGTTAAACGTCTTTTGATAGTAGGTGGTGCTGGTACTTTGTTCTGTGGTCCAAATCTTAGAGTGGTTGATTCTGGTGCAATACCACAAGAGATTATGGGAGGAGTGCGTCCTTTGGGAGATTTCTATCTTAACACTCTTATGAATGAGAAAGAAATAGATTGGATATTCTTTTCACCAGCAGGAAGTTTTGATAACGATGGCAAACGTACAGGAGAATTTCGTCTTGGCAAAGATGATTTGATTGTAGATAAAGACGGCAACTCTCATATTTCAGTACAGGACTATGCAATGGCTATGGTAGATGAATTAGAACAAGAAAAACATCATAAAGAAAGATTTACAATAGGATATTAAAAAAAAGAAATTCTTTTCTATCTTCAGATTAGTTTTGCCAAGTGTAAGAAGTAATCCTAAAAATATCGGATATTTTTCATGAAAAAGGGGGTTTTACAAAAAATATCCCCTTTTTTTCGTACTAAAATGAAGAATAGTAAAATTATTATCAAATAAGACAAAAAACAAATCTAATTTGGTGAAAGAATTATAAAATTTTCTTCCTTCATATCTCCATCGTTTAATATTCTAACCTCATCATATTACAATATTTTCATTTAGTTTTTGTAAAAAATAGTTATTCTATTGTGTAGAGCATAGTTTATTTTTGTAATTTTGCAAAAAATTAGATAAAGAAAAATGCTATGAACTTACAAAACAACACAATCAAAGTATTACTACTATGTTTGACTATTTTTTCAATAAATCAAACGGAACTTATAGCACAGAATACTAACACAAAAACATATTCTACTCAAACAATAAGTATGAATACGAAACTATTACACCAAGAGGCAGATGATTTTCTAAAAACCCTTGACCCAAATCTGCAATATAATCAAACAAAAGCTATAGAACAGGCACTGAATGGAGATTTTACTTCTTTGATAGAAGTAAGAAATTCCAGAAATGTTGCTATCCCTCTTATAGATGGAGTAAAAGCTAAATACATTACAGAGAAGATGAGAATATATTATCCAGCAAATTTGCGTGAAAATGAGAAACTTCCTTGTCTTATCTATCTGCATGGTGGTTGCTGGATATTTGGTAGCATAAATTCTTGTTCTCGTTTTTGTATGGAATTGGTAAAAAATCATAGAGTAATAGTTGTGGCTTTAGACTATTCACTTGCACCTACCAATCCTTATCCATACGCACTTAATGATATAATGCAATGTACCGATTACTTATTTGAACATGCTCAAGAGTTGAACATAGATGCAGATAATATATCTTTGGGTGGAGATTCTGCTGGAGGAAATATGGCAATAGTTGCAGCAGTACAACGAAAACAAAAAGGAAAGAAAAACTATGCTTCTTTGATAGCGTTTTACCCTGTAACAAAAGCGTGGAACGATGAAAGCATATCTTGGAAAACTTATGAAAAAAATTCAGGTTTAGAAGGTATTTTGATGGATATAGGAAACAAAGCCTATATAGGTGAAGATGATAAAGAAAATCCAGAAATCTCTCCTGCAATGTATAAAGATAAGGATTTGAAAGAACTACCTAAAACACTTATAGTTGCAGCTGATAGAGATATTCTAAAAGACCAAGGTAGAGAGTTTTATGAGAGAATTTTAAAATTAGGAGTTGATGCTCGCTATGTATTATTACCTTATACCTATCATCTATTCATAACAGTGAAAGGACAACAAGAAGCCTTTAATACATCGGTGAAATTATCGGGAGATTTTCTTAACGAATACTAATTCTTGTATTGTATTTCACTATTCAAACACCGTTAAAATGAAACTTTGTTTTAATTTTCTATCTCTTTGTTTTAATTTCGTAGAACTTTGTTTTAGAAAATTAAAACAAAGTTTCGTGAGAGCGAAACAAAGAAGTATTTTTTCGCAATAAATATTGCAAAATTTTTGAAAGTTATGTTAGGTAAAAAAAAATATATATCTTTGCAAGTGAATAATAATCAAAAAATTTAATATATGACTATAGAAGAAACTATCAAAGATTTTGACCTTAGGGTACAGGATCTATGGAGGTGTCTTTGACATCGCAAAAAAAGAATCTTTAATAAAAGAACAACAAACCATTACAGAGCAACCTGATTTTTGGTCAGACAGCAAAAAAGCCGAGAAAATACTCAAAGAACTTGCAGGATTGAAAGATGTAGTTTCTGCTTACAACAAAGTAAAAGAGAGTTTTGAGGATTTGAAAGTTTGGAAAGAGTTTTTGGATAACAAAGAAGTAGATGATAAAGAGTTTGAGGAACATCTGCTTTCTACACAAAAAGAGATAGAAACTTTGGAATTCAAAAAGATGTTGGGAAACGAGGAAGATAAGTTGGACTCTATGCTTACTATAAACTCTGGTGCAGGTGGTACAGAAAGTTGTGATTGGGTTTCTATGCTTATGCGAATGTATATAAGATGGGCAGAAAGAAATGGTTACAAAGTAGAAGAGGTTTCTTCTCAAGAGGGGGACGTTGCAGGGTTAAAGAACGTTACTTTGGAAATAAAAGGTAACTATTGTTATGGCAATCTTAAAGGAGAGAATGGTGTTCATCGTTTAGTACGTCTTTCTCCTTTTGATGCTGCAAACAAAAGGCACACTTCCTTTGCTTCGGTTTATGCTTACCCTATAGTAGATGAAAATATAGAAATAAATATCAACCCTGCTGATATAGAATGGGACACTTTCCGTTCGGGAGGTCCGGGTGGTCAAAATGTGAATAAGGTGGAAACAGCCGTAAGGTTGCATTACAAACCAGAGAACATAATAATAGAATGTCAGCAAACACGTTCACAGTTGCAAAACAGAGAAAAGGCTTTGCAAATGTTACGTTCTCAACTATATGAAATGGAACTAAGAAAGAAAAGAGAAAAAATAGAGGCTATAGAAGCAGGCAAAAAACGTGTAGAATGGGGCTCTCAAATACGTTCATACGTTTTGAACCCTTATCATATGGTGAAAGATTTACGCACAAGCTATGAAACATCTGATACTAACGATGTATTAGATGGAGGTTTGGACGGATTTATAAAAGCATATCTTATGGAATTTGGAGGATAAACTTTTGCTATTATGCTAAATATACTTATAGGAATATTATTACCATTTATTGGAACTATATTAGGCAGTTCTTTTGTCTTCTTTATGAAGAAGGAACTGCCTAATGCATTACAAAAAACTCTTTTAGGTTTTGCCTCCGGTGTTATGGTGGCGGCTTCCGTCTGGTCTTTGCTTATACCTGCTATGGAACTCAGTAACGAAGATGGCTTTATGTCTGTGTTTCCATCTGCTTTTGGTTTTATGTTAGGAATAGTTTTCCTTTTAATCATAGACTACATAACACCACATCTTCATTTGAATAACGACAAACCAGAAGGTCCTAAAACAAAACTTTCAAAAACTACAATGCTTAATCTTGCTGTTACTATACATAATATTCCTGAGGGTATGGCAGTAGGAGTTGTATTTGCAGGTATGATTAACGGACAAGCAGATATTTCCTTTATGGGAGCAGTTGCACTCTCTATAGGAATAGCAGTACAAAACGTGCCAGAGGGAGCAATCATTTCTATGCCAATGCGTGCAGATGGAAGTAGCAAAAAACGTTCTTTTCTTTTGGGTGCATTAAGTGGAGCAGTAGAACCTATAAGTGCTGTACTTGTTATATGTTTGACAAGTGTTATTCTTCCTCTTCTGCCTTATATGCTTGCTTTTGCTGCTGGGGCTATGTTTTATGTAGTTGTGGAAGAACTTATACCAGAAGCCTCTCAGGGAAACCATAGCAACATGAGTACTATCGGTTTTGCAATAGGCTTTGTTGTTATGATGGTATTAGATGTTGTCTTAGGATAATAAAAAAAAGTGGGGTTATATAATCAATAAATACATTATTATAAATAGAAATACAAAAAAACAATACTTAAAACTAATATTATGAAAACAAGAAAAACAATACTTATTCTTTCATTGTACATTGTCATTTTCTTATTTGCAAAGAATGTTTCTGCACAAGATTTTGATACACTAAAATTTTTAGAACGTGCAAGGGTGTACCATATAAATGATTTAAAGAATTACCGTTTAGATTCTGTAATAAATGGGAAACAAACAAAACCTTCATTGGTTTATTTTACAACAAACATTGATACAATAAAAAGAACTTATTGCGATTTTTCTACAAAAGAGAATGATATTTCGTTTTTGGAAAGTAATTATGGTTGGAGTCTTCATGGAAAGATAAAATCTTTCAAACAAGAACAGTATAACAAAGAAGAAAACAAGTTAGATACTACAAATAAAGGCAAAATGCTTGAGAGTTTATATTTTGAATTTGATACAAATAAAAATATTACTTTCTCAAAACATTGGGTTGAAGCAGTAGGTTCTACTTATAAAATTTTTAGACAATGTTCTTTTGAAAAGAATACCAAAGAAGTTTTATCTTTTTATACTTATAATGATAGTATATATCAATTAGCATCAAGGAAAATAATAAAATATGACGATAAGGGTAGAGAAATTGTTTTGATGTCTTTATATGGTAGAGATACAACAAACTATGGTTTATCTCTTACAAAATACGAAAATGATACTACTATAGATACATCTCATACTATCAATATAGCAGGGAATAATTATGATGAAGAAAAATATATTGTAAAGACAATATATAATACTATGGGACAGCCTATACTTAAGATAGCCTTAGAAGATACTGTTACATATACCTACAATCATCTTGGAAAGATAACAAAAGAAGAATGTACAGGTCCTAATTATAAATTTACAAGTGAATATTTTTATAAAAAGGATAAACTCAGCAAAGTTATATACAGTAAGAATGGTATAAAAACAAGTACAGAAAAGATAACGTATGGAAAAAATAGTAGAACAATGGAATGGAAAGACTCTTCTGACCAAACTTATACTTCCAAAGAAATATTAGATGAAAAAGGAAATTGTCTTTATAGTGTAAATCAATATTTATTTGGTAATAGTATTTATATCAACACTATAGAGTATTACGAATAAGATACTTTGTTGTAAAATACTCTTAGTTTCTTTAAGATTTTAAGATTTATTTGTAACTTTGCAACTGATAAAGTTTCTAAAAGATGAAAATAAATATTTGTCAGTTCAATTACAAAACTTGTGATTTTGATTCTAATTCTGAAAAAATCAAAAACATATTGCAACAAAGTAATACAGATACCCTTAATATTTTTGGCGAGTTATCTTTGAGTGGGTCGCCACTTTACAACACCAATCTTTACAAAGACCTTTACCAATCTACATCTAAAAGAGGAGATGAATTGTGTAGAAGTGGTAAAAGTTTTATTGTAGGAACTCCTGCAAGAGGAGATGAAAACGAATGTTACAATTCTTTGGTTTTTGTGGATAAAGGAGAGGTTAAGGCTTTGGCTACAAAAAGAAACTTAAGTAGATTTGACGATAATTTTGTAAATGGCAATGGTATAGAAACTCTTATGTACGAAGGAAGCAAGATAGCCTTTGGTTTCTATGAAGATTTAGATAATTTCTTTCGTAGAAAAATAAAAGTGGATTTGCTTATACTTTGTTCAAATGTTTTGTTTGATAAAGACGACAAAGATTCTATCATAGCAGACCTATCTTTGTATGCAAGGAATATGAAAGCAAAGATAATATTTGTTAATAGAGTAGGAGCAGAAGGCTGTTTTATTTTCAACGGTAGTAGTTTTGCGATGAATGAAAGAGGAGAAATTTGTAAGAAATTATCAATGTTTGAAGAAGAAACTTCATTTTTTGAAACTGAAAAACTAAAACCAGAAACTAATAAACCACTTGCTTACGAAGAAAAGATATATAAGGCTTGCGTTTTAGGACTAAGGGATTATTTTGCAAAGAATCATATAAAGAAAGCCATCATAGGTTTATCTGGGGGAATAGATTCTGCTGTTGTAGTTGTGTTGGGTGTGGCTGCATTAGGAAAAGAAAATGTTATGGGTGTGCTTATGCCAAGTGAATATTCAACCGAGCATAGTATTTCCGATGCAGAAAAATCTGCAAAAAACTTAGGAATAAACTATGTAACCATTCCTATCAAAGATATATTCTCTGCAAGTTTGAAAACCATGCAACCTATATTTGAAGGAACAGAACCAAACACTGCTGAAGAGAATCTGCAAGCCAGAGCAAGATGTATGATAGTTATGGCTATAGGTAATAAAAATGGAGCCGCAATGCTTAACACCAGCAACAAGAGTGAAAGTTCTGTAGGTTACGGTACTTTATATGGAGATGATAGTGGTGCTATCTCTGCTATAGGAGATTTGTATAAAACAGATGTTTATAGACTTGCACGTTGGATAAATAGAAACGAGGAAATAATACCTGAAAACTCTATAAAAAAAGCACCTTCTGCTGAATTGAAATACGACCAAAAAGATTCGGATACTTTACCTGAATACGATATTCTTGACAAGGTACTTACGGATTATGTAGATAATCATTTATCTGAACAAGAACTTATAAAGAAAGGTTATGATGAGGTTTTAGTAAAGAGAGTTAAACATTTGTTTAAAATAAATGAATGGAAACGTCATCAAGAGGCTCCTGCACTAAGATTGAGCAAGACTTGTTTTACGACAGATTTTAAATACCCTATATCATAAAAAAACAAAAAAGAAAATGAGCGACAGTATAAAGCATGAATGCGGTATAGCAATGTTGCGTTTGTTGAAACCGCTTGAATATTATCAAGAAAAATATGGAAATACTTGGGCTTTAAATCGTATGTATCTTCTTATGGAAAAACAACATAACAGAGGACAAGATGGAGCTGGATTTGCATCTGTAAAGTTTGATACTGAACCAGGCAAACAGTATGTGGATATAGCCAAAAGTAATGCTTCTCAATCTATTTCCGAGATTTTCAAAAATGTTTTTACAGACTATAAAACCATAGCCAAAGAAACACCAGACAAAATAAATGATATAGCATATTTAAAAGATAATGCGAGATTCTTCGGAGAAGTTTTCTTAGGTCATTTGCGTTACGGCACTTTTGGTAAAAATGAGATAGAAAACCTTCACCCATTCCATAGAGAAAGCAATTGGAAAACAAGAGACCTTTTAGTTGCTGGCAATTTCAACCTTACAAATATAGACGAAATGCTTGGCAAACTTATATCTTTAGGACAACATCCTGTGAAAGTAAATGATACTGCTATAGTTTTAGAAAAGATAGGCAAGTTCCTTGATAGAGAAGTTGAGGAACTGTTTAGAAAACACAAACTAAACAAAGAATCAAACATTGAAATAACAAATAGTATCTCCAGAGAAATGGATTTGCAAAAGGTTTTAACATCTTCTGTAAAACATTTTGATGGAGGGTATGTAATGTGTGGTCTTACAGGAAATGGTTATGCCTTTGTAGTTAGAGATGAAAGCGGTATAAGACCTTGTTTCTGGTACAAAAATGATGAGATTGCAGTTGTAGCCAGCGAAAGACCTGCCATAATGACTACTTTTGACGCTCCTATAGAAGAGGTTAAAGAACTTACTCCAGGTTGCGCCCTTATCATAAGAAGAGATGGAACTATAAGTGAAGTAAGAGTTAAAGAACAAGCCGTACCTACAAAAAGATGTTCTTTTGAAAGAATATATTTCTCAAGGGGAACAGATGCTGATATATACAACGAAAGAAAGACTTTAGGAGAAAAAATATTCCCACAAATACTTTCTACAATAAATCACGATGTAGAAAATACTGTTATTTCGTATATACCAAATACGGCTTCTGTTGCTTTTCAAGGATTGGCTAAAGCATTCCAACACTATATAGATGAAAAGAGAATAGAGAATATTCTCAAATTAGGAAAAGCACCAAGCAAGGAAGATTTGGAAGATATATTTAAAACAACTGTTCGTAGAGAATACATAGTAGTAAAAGACGTTAAACTTAGAACATTTATCACTCAAGACAACGAAAGAGATGATATGGTGGCTCACGTTTATGATGTAACATACGGACAGATTAGAGAAAATGTGGATAATCTTGTTGTAATAGATGATAGTATAGTAAGAGGTACAACTTTGAAACAAAGTATTATTTCTATACTTGATAAACTTGGACCGAAGAAAATAGTTGTAGCTTCTTCGGCTCCTCAAATCCGTTACCCGGATTGTTACGGTATAGATATGTCTCGTTTAGGTCAGTTTGTGGCTTTCAATGCTGCAATAGAATTACTAAAAGAAAGAAGTTTGCAAAATATAATAGATGAAACGTATGCTATTTGTAAAAAACAAGAATCTCTTCCTAAGGAAATGGTACAAAATCATGTAAAAGCCATATATCAACCTTTCACTACAGAAGAAATTTCTGATAAAATAGCACAACTTATTACTCCAAAACATTGCAATGCAGAGATAAGAGTAGTATATAATACTGTGGAAGACTTGCATTTGGCTTGTCCAAATCATACAGGTGATTGGTACTTTACAGGTAATTATCCTACACCAGGAGGAAACAAAGTAGTAAATACGGCTTTCATCAATTGGTACGAAGGAAATAATAAAAGGGCTTATTAACCTTAAATAATAAGAGGCAAAACCAAATAAAGTTTTGCCTCTTTTCTTTTATATATGATATTACTTAAAACTCCACACTTTTTTACCCCTCCCCACGAAACTTTGTTTTAATTTTCTAAAACAAAGTTCTACAAAATCAAAACAAAGAGATAGAAAATTCTTTCTTTGTTCTAGAAAATTAAAACTTCGTTTCGTGAGGAGGGATTGTGAAACGAAGTTTTGGGGTGTTGGGTTATGGGGATAGGTTGGAAATATTATTTTTTGCATTTATGGAATACCCTAAACCGATTAGTTTTAGGCTATCTTCTTCTGAGGCAGTGCCTGGCGTAAAATCAAAAGAACCTCGTCCTTTCATATTTGGTCTATTACCATGTTTTCTATATAAAACTGTGGTTAGATCGTTAATTGCTTCCTTATTATAATAATCCCACCCTGTTTCTGGTTCCAAATATAGAGTATCACATAATGAATATACAGAATCTAAATGATTTGTGTGTAAAGTTATTCCCCATGTATATGAATTAAAAGTTAAAACCATAACCTTATTATGTTTTTCCTCTGGTTCGTCATCGTCATTGTTGCAGGCGATGAATAAGGTTAATCCTGCTAAAGTTAGGATTATGGTTAGTTTTCTAAAAATTTTCATTTTGTTTCCTCCTTTTTTATTGTTTTTAATTCGTTTATTTTTTATAATTCTTTTATCATAAAAAATCCGACAAATAAAGCACAATATACTTTATCTGTCGGACTTATTTATTATTCATAACTCTCTAAGAAAAAGTTATCCCCCCCCCCCATATAATTTTCTAATAATATGATATTTACGTTATTATCTTTCATTCTTTTGCTCTTATTTTCTACTGCAAAGATATAAAATTCTAATACATATAAAGAAAAATTATTAAAAAATTTAGAAACTAAAAAAGACCGCTTTTTCAAAAGCGGTCTTTGAATTATGGTTTTGTTGTTGAAAAACTATTTTTTGATAAGTTTTTCGGTGCGGTTGATTGTATCGGTTACTATTCTTATGTAATATACTCCACTT
>JAFUGA010000062.1 GCA_017469625.1 Bacteroidales bacterium | reverse complement strand
TTCTTGTTAATATTATCTCTGCTTTATCTGCCTATCAATTGATGCCTAATAAACCTCACATCAGATATTTCAATAAACATAACCCTCTAATACCAAATGATATATCAGAAATTCTCCCACTCCTTATACCGAGTTAGCGTTAAAATAAGAATCCTGCAATTATGAAACAAAGTTTTACATTTACGAAACTTTGTTTTAATTTTCTCTTTCTTTGTTTTAGATTTCTCTTTCTTTGTTTTAATTTTGTAGAACTTTGTTTTAGAAAATTAGAATCAAGTTTTAGAAAACTGAAACAAAGTTTCGTGAAAACATATTAAAATTTTAAAAACCTACCTACAAAACATTTTGTTTAGAAAATGAAAAGAGGTGAAAAATTAACGCTGACTTTTTCATCTAAGATTTTATTACATCAGCGTTAATTCTGGTTTAATGAGTATGTATGTTGAACAAAAAAGTTTGTGTGATAATATCTGAAAAAAATTTTAAAACTCTTGTTTTATTTCTTCAAAAGATATTCCCAATTGTTTCATATTCTTGTAAAGCAAAGGTAAGAAATTGTCAAAGAAATCTTGTCTTCTTGTTTTCATTATCTCATCTTTTGCTCCTTTATTTACAAAATATCCCATACCTCTTTTGTTGTAGATTATGTTATTGTTGGAAAGTCTTTCTATAGCCTTCATGGCTGTATTTACATTTACTTCATACTGTGCTGCTATCTCTCTTACAGATGGTATTCTCTCTTGTTCAGAAAATTTTTCTGAAATAATATCATCTGCAATAGTATCTGCAAGTTGTATGAATATAGGTGTGTTATCTCTAAGCATAGTTTTTAACTCCTTTCTTTTCTCAATTGGAAATACGCTCCTACAACACAAAGAACGAATACAACATGCATTGCTATCTGTACAACGATTTTAAGGGCTGTGGTATTGAAGAAAGTTCTTAAACTTTGAGCTTCATAATCCATATTAACGATAAATATTGCAAATCCTATGGAAACCAATAACATTAAACCGAAAACTATAGCCCAAGTCTTTATAAGTTTGTTCTTTTGGAAGAATACTGCTCCAAAGAATGAAAATCCCATAAAGACATACACCATTACCCAATTGTAATATTTAGAAAAATCATAAAGAGAATAGCCATACAGCAAAGTATAGTTATCAAATCTTATCCAATTTATAAGATGACCTATTTCCATACCTACAAACAAAGAAACGAATTGTATTACAGGGACTAAAATGAAAGCAAGTACGAAATTCACTGCAAATTTCTCCTCTATGCTTGCAGGTAAAAGTATCATCTCTGCACGATTGTATTTTTTGTCGTATGATTTGAAAGGATAGGTACAAGCCATAATCATACAGCCAATGTTAAAGAACAAATAGAACATAGTGAAAACATCGTTTATAACACTATTGGTTGGAAGGGGTATTTTAGTAAACACCATCATAACAGCAACTACTCCAGCCATTATGAGCATATAACCCATTAGAGGATATTTATTTATCATTAAATCCCTTTTCAATAAAGCCAAGAATCTTTTAAAACTGAACATAATTTTCTCCTTTCTTTATTTTTTGTTGTTAAACAATTCATTGAACAAGTTTTTATTTAAAAAGGCTGCATTAAACAACATTTCTACATCAAGGTTACTTTCCTCTTCTCCTTTATTCTCTCTAACAATAGCCAAACCTGCCACGTTGTCTTCTTGGTATAAAACCTTGTCTGCAACAGATACTTTTTCTTCTATTCCAAACCAAAGTTTCTTTGTTATTTCCTCTGCATCGGCATTTAGAAGAACTTTTGTCTTGTCAAGTATTACTATACTATCCAATACGTTCTGCAAATCCCTTGCTTGATGTGTAGAAATGATTATTGTTTTCTCTTCTGTCATCGCTTTCATTACTATCTTGCGGAAAGAGGATTTGCTCGGTATATCCAATCCGTTTGTAGGCTCATCAAGGAATATCAACTTGGTATTGCAAGCCAAACCAAAGGCTATATAAACCTTTTTCTTGGTTCCAAAAGAAAGTTTTTTCAGTTCTTGTTTTTTGTTATCTATCTCAAATTCTTGCAAATAGTTATTAAAATCTTCTGCTGAAAAATTAGGATAAAAACAAGCATTATACTTTTCCATCTGTTCTATAGTAAAGTCGCTTTCTGGCATTTCTTCGTTTAAAAAGAACACATCTTGCAAAAACTCTACTTTTCTTTCTTGTGGAGTATAGGAAATTTCATTTTCTATACCATTTGCATTATAAGAAAGGTTTATGGTTACATTTCCAAGTTTAGGAAACTTCAAGCCTGCAATAAGATGTAAAAGTGTAGTCTTTCCAACTCCGTTTTTGCCAAGCAAACCATAGATTCTGCCCTTACGAAACATACAATCTATATCATCAAGCACAAGTTTGTTTCTTTTGTAATAGAAACTTAAATTCTTAACCTCTATCATATTGTTTTATGTTTTTGTTTTAATATTTTATTTTTAACTTCTGTTTCTGTTTATTTTTGTTAATAGTTTCATACTCTTTGCTCTCTGAAAATATTTCCTTGAAAACAAGCCTTTTAAGTTTTATTTGCAAAGAAAGAAATGTTATTGTTGTCTGCTACTTCCTTGTTGCATATTAGATTCTCCGCTTGTTCTTTCTTCCATATCGTTGTTTTTGATACGTTGAAGAGTGTTATTGTTAGTTTTTTTACCGAAAGCGTATGACAAAGAGAAAGAAACCATAGGGTGTTGCCAAGTTATAGAGTTTTTCATCTTTGAGTTCTGTGTTGTCATTTCCATATTGAAAGTACGTTTTGGCAATTGACCTACACCTATGCTTGCTCTTAGGTTTTTATTAAGAAACTCTTTTGAAATATTTATATCAAAGGAATACATATCTCCAAAAGAGTATGTTCCTTGAGAACCTCCTGTCATATAGAAACCTGAAAGTGTAAGTTTGCTATTAAAGAAGAAATCCATTTTTAGAGATTGCCAAGTCATAAAACCAAAACGTGAAATATCTACTTTTAACAATTCATCATCAACTTTTGTTTGCATCCATGTGCCTTGCATCCATACAGTCCATTCTAAATGTTTTCCTAAAGGTAAAGAAGTAGATAGACCCAAAGCAGCGTTTTGTGAGTGTCCAAGATTATAAGGTTTTTCTTCAAAAATAAGAGTTTGAGGACGGAGATAACGAGTAGAGTTTATAATATCTTTGGTATAGTCATACGAAGCAGTGAAGAACAAGAAGTAATGAAAAGCATAGGAAAGGTTTAGACTGTGTGTGTATTGTGGTTTTAGGTCTGGGTTTCCGCTTTTGTAAAGATATTCGTTTTCTTTTTCAACAAAAGGATTCATAGCAGTATATTCTGGACGTGTTATTCTATAAGAATAAACTAAAGAAAGGTTATCCATTTCTCCTACTTGATAGTTAAGATTTAGATTAGGGAATAGGTTAATATAATCCTTTGATTTTTTGCTATTATTTACTTGTTGTTCTATATTAGTGTGAGTATGTTCCATTCTAAGACCAAGTTTGTAAGAAAATTTATCTGTCAATCTGTTTGAGAAAGAGAAATAAAGTGCATTTACATTTTCGGTATAATCCAAATTATTCGAAGTTTCATCATTATAAGAACCATCTTCAAAACAAATGAAATCATTATTTACCTTTGTAAGTCTTGTTTTAGCACCTGTTTCTATAGAGATACGTTGGGTTAAAGGTTTGATTAAGTCAAATTTTGCTGAATAAGTGTTGTATCTATTTTTGGTAGAATCTTTATCAGAGCCTGTATTGATAAGATTTTCAAAATCTCCATGATAATAAGATGCTTCATCAAGGCTATAATCCTTTGATACATTGTTGTTATAATCTACACTTATGGAATATTGTCCTCCTAAAGAATCTATCTTTCTACTATACCAAAGGTTTGTTGCTATGTTTCTGCTATTGCTATGTTCAAGTGCATAGTTGCTATATGAAGAATCTATAACATTATATGGGAAAACAGATATACGAGTTTTTGCCATAGGATTTTCACTTTCGGGTTGTTTATTTTGATTTAAAGAAAACATACCTCCTATAGAAGATTTGTCATTTATTTTATAGTCTGCAGAGAAACTTCCATTTAATCCACGAAAATCATAATCGTTTGTAATCTTGTCTGTTTTCATTCTTGTAATAGGGTCTGTATATACATAAGTTGTGTTCTCCATTTCGGTTTCTCCTGCCCAACGATTATGAGAAAGAGATGTAGAAAGGCTCCAGCGGTCATTGACATAATTAAGATTTATTCCTTCGTTATGTTTGAACATCTTGTCATAAGCAGTCCATAAGTTTGCTTCACCAGAAAAACCTATGGTTTCGTGTTTTGCCATTTTTATATTTATAATACCAGCCGTGCCTTCGGCTTCGTATTTTGCAGATGGGTTGGATATGGTTTCTATTTTCTCTATATCTGAAGGGGACATGGATTTAAGCATACTTTTTATTGCAGAATAAGGAATGCGAATATCTCTACCGTCAAATTGGAAGAGAATACCACTTTTACCATTTAGTTGTATGTTTTCGTCCTTATCTATTACTACTCCCGGCACTTTTCTCAGCAGTTCAAAAGCATTAGCAGAAGAATTTGAAACTCCCTCGTCTATGTTCATTGCTATACCGTCCATAGTCTTTTCAAAACGTTTTTGTTGTGCAAATACCTCTATCATAGACAAGGTTTCAGAATCTGTTTCCAAAGACACAGTGTTTATATACAAGGTATCTTTCTTTAGTTTTGAAACATCTTTTATAGCGAATGAAACTGTCTTGTAACCAATGAAAGAAAAGGTAATGTATTTTGCCTTTTTATCATAAGCAATAGTGTATTCACCTTTTTCGTTTGAAACTCCACCTCCAAGAAGTGTAGCATTTTGATTTGTATCTGTGTAAAGCATAACGTTGCAGAAAGCAACAGGTTCTTGAGTTTTGTTATCTGTTATATAACCTTTAACTATGTTTTGTGCATTGGTAGAGATAAAAAGTGTTAGTAGCACAAATAGGGTTGTAATTCTTTGTTTAGTATTCATATTTCCTTGTATTTTAAATGTTAATTATCATATTGTCTTACTATATTAGTGTAATGCTATAATAGTACAGTGCAAAAGTAGTACAATATTTTATACTACCAAATTATTTTAAAGAAATTTTTAGATAAATCTTAAAATAAAAATAGTAAAGTATTGATTTAAAGGAATTTTATTTGAAAAAGAATTTTGTAGATAAAAAGATATTATTTTGATTTTTTCTAATCTTCTTCTACTGTTTGAGAGCCTCTTGGGTTAATAATGGTTACACTATCAAAGACTTCGTTTGAGAACATTCCATCACCAAAATCTTGTCCTGAAGTAGAGTAACGCCGTATAGGAGTATAGGTATATACCAATTTTTCGGTTTTGTTCCAATATAGTTCTTGAGAATATATGGTGTCTTTGGAATTTAGGTTTATTATCTTAACAGAATCTTTTATATAAACAAGGTCTGAAGAATCATAAGCAATAGCATAACGTGCTGTAAGTATGGTTTTTGTGGATAAGTCATCGTTTAGAAATGTTACTTTCAAACCCGAAGGGAATACTGTCTTGGAACTATCTCCCGAATAAGCCTCTACTTTTGGTGCGTTCAAAATAGCGATAACTTTTCCGTCTTTACTACGATGTAGGGTTATATCCGATAGAGTTTGAACAGGTTTTGAATAAAATGTTTCATTGAGTGTGCCGTGGTAATCTTTGTTGCAAGATACCAAAACTAAAGACAATACGGACAAACTAAACAAAAGTTTTGTCCGTATTGTGCTGTATATATGTTTTTTATTTGACTTATTCACTTTTAATCTTTAGTTCTTACAACGGCTGTACCACCTATCCAACCTCCTACAGATACTGAACTTCCAGGAGTACCTCCCTCAAAGAATAAGTTTGCTTTTGTTGGGAAACGACCGTGAGCTGAACTCATAACTCTGTTTGCTTCTGTTGTTAGAGAAGGGTCTAATGTTTTTGCTCTTGCAGCCTCATCATAAGCAGCAAATGCTGCATTTTGACCTGCTGTTGCCAAATACATTCTTGCAACTAACAAAGTAGCTTTACCTGAAAGAGATTTATCATAATTTGCTGCTCTTCTTGCTGCCTCTCTTGCTGAAGAATAACTTTTTGCATTGAATAAAGCGTTTGCTCTTTGGAAAGCAGCTTTTGCTTTTGTGCTTATATCTGATGCAGTGTTTTCTGCTTCTTCAAGGTATTTTGCTGCTTGTTCATACTCTTTTTTACCCAACAACATCTGACCCATAAGGAATGCACTCTTTGGAGTAGGTTCCAATTTGTGCAAGTTTTCCGTTGCAGAGAAGAATAACTGACTTTCTGTACAGTTTTTACCATTCAATGCTGTAGTTATCTTTTTCAAAAGTGCTACATCATTAGGATTTGCTTGGAAACGGTTTTCATAGATTGGTATAATATCTTCACACTTTGCATAAGGTTCTATAAGACTTTCAAGTGCTACAATATTACTACGTGTGTTATCCAAAGACTTTTGAAGTTTCTCTATCTTTTTTGTATCTCCTAACTGAGTTACAGAGTCCAATTCGTTGGATTTTTCTGTAAGAGCGTGGTCCATAGTTTCAGAAGCATAATCATATACATCAAAAAGTATAGACATTTGTTCAGTAGAAGCCTTTATAGCAGCAAGATACTGTATAGTTGCTTGTAAATAAAGCACGCAATACTGTTGGTCCAACTGTTCTCCACCTTCTTCTGCAGCCTGTTTGTAAAGGTTGTAGATGGTTTCTTTTTCGTTTGGTTTGTATTGTTGATATGCTTGGGCTTTTCTTGCAGTACAGTTCCATTTTTCACCAAAAGCCTCTGCCCTTTTATCGTTCATCCAAAGAATATCATTGAAATACTTTTCTCTTTCTTCAGCATTGGCTGCTGTAGCATACAAATTGGCAAGAATATTATTACCTCTTACGTATGTATTTGTATGATACTGAGGGCAAGTTTCAACAACTTCTCTCCATGGTTCATAAGCATCTTTCCATTGTTTTTGTTTGTAATACTCTTGATACAAAGAGTTGCTCATCAAACACTTAACGCTATCCTCTGGTGTTGCTCCATATTTCTGTGCAAAAGCAGAAGAAGAAAATATGAAAGCAGAAAGGGTTACAAATAAGGTTATTCTCTTCATTTTCTCTATCTTGTTTTATATTATTTATTTTTATTTCTATTATTTCTATCTATATTTTCTCTGAACAAACCAACGGTCTTTTGCTGTAATAGACAATCCCATTTTAAAATAACTTTCTTTTACAAGACCATTATCGTGCGTTCCCATTTTACCGTATTCAAAATTAAGGTTTATGTTTGTACCCAACTTTCTTACAGGTATTGAAAATCCAAAAGCAAGACCTAATTTTGAAATTCTTTTACCTTGCAAATATATATGACCATTATCATAATTTATTCCTGCATGGTAGGCAAACTTCTCTATATATGACCCATATATGTTAGGAACAAATTCCAAGCCAAAATTCAATTTGTAACTATCTTTCATATTTGGATTTTTTCCTTCTTTCTGAAACTCAAACTTTTCCCAAGTTGTATAGGTTACATCTGCACCTACAAAGAGTTTGTTTGGTTTTTCAAAAGAAATACCACCAGATATTCTGTTTGGCATTTTTATTTCTCCGTCATATTTGTTATGATTGATAGTATCTTGTATAGTTTCCTGTCCATTATAGTGGTAATAAGTATAGTAGAAATCTGTGTTCTTTGTTCCGTAATGCAATGGCAAAGAATAAGTTAAACCTATACCAAGAATGTTTCCATTTTTCAAAGGTTGGAAATATTGAAGTCCCAAATCCAAATCAAAAGCCGAAACATTGTACTTGCTTTCCAATCTATCGTTTAGAAAACCTGTCGTATCTATAAACTCTACAGTTGTGCTACGATAAATATTTCCAAATACATAAGAAATATTTGCACCTATAGAAAAACGTTTAGCAACCTCATTGAAAAGAGGTTGATATGCAAGACCAAAAGTTACTTTATCCAACTCTCCATTTCCATCAAAAACTTTAATAAATGAAGGGTAAAAATTTGTTTCTAAGGTTGTATCAGATGAATTGTAAGTTATATTTGAAATAGGTGTAAGACTAATACCTGCTTTCAAAAACTTAGTAATAGGAAATCCGAAAGAAATATTTGTCAATTCTGCCAAAAAACTATTAGATGAATAGTCCGAAGTAGATATTGTTTTCCAACCCATTTGAAAACCTATATCAAAAACAAAAGACTGTGTATCTATAGCAGAATATGATGCAGGGTTGAGAACGTTTATTACATTGTTACGATGATAGGCTTGAGAAATTCCTCCCATTGAAGAAAGTACTTGATTAGATGCTACGTCCATATCTCCTATTCCATAACGTGAATAAGGAGAACTCAAAGTATATTGAGCCTTTGATGTGCCTACTATCATAAGGCACAATACCAAAATGGTTATTTTAATTCTCTTCTGCATTTATTTCCAATATATTTTTCAATCCATAAAAAATCAAATCGGGAACATACTCTGTTTCTTTCTCAAGATGTTTATGCAAAAACTCTGCATCTCCTCCTGTAAGAACAACTTTAAGTTCTCCGTTTTGTTTGCGATATTTTTCTATAATACCCTCTATTTCAGATAAAGTACCGTTGATTACCCCAGACTTTATACAATCGTATGTTGTTTTGCCACATAAAGATACTTCACCAATATCATTCAACAACGGTAAATTTGCTGTAAAATTATGTAAGGCCTTATATTTTATCATAAAACCTACAGAAATCGCTCCTCCTTGATAGGTGCTTTCTTCGTCAAGATAATCAAATGTTATACAAGTACCTGCATCTATAACAAGAACACTCTTGCCATACATAGCCCATGCTCCTATCATAGCCACAAGTCTATCCTGTCCAAGTGTTTCTTTTGAAAGATAGTTGTTTTTAAAAGGGTAACGAAACAAAGTTTTATCTTTCTGAAACTTTGTTTTATTTTCGTAAAACAAAGAAAGAGATTTCTGAAACAAAGTTTTAGCAGAATAAATCTTTGTTTTATTTTTTTCAAACAAAGTTTCAAATTCCTTATCGTTAAGTTCATCTTTTACAGAACAATATATAACCTCATCTAATGAAAATTTGTCGCACAAGTCCTTTATATGCTTTTCATCAAAAGCAGTAACCGTATTGGAATAAACAATTTTGTCATTGTCAAATACGGCAAATTTTTCATTAGTATTGCCTCTGTCTATGGTTAATATCATTCCGTCAATGTCGGTATAGGATATGTTTGCAAGAAACTATCAAGGGTGAAATACTGTTCATACGCTTCTCTTTCCATCCAACAATCATCTAACTCCAATTTATTATTGTTGGAATCGTAAATAGCATACGTTTTCTTTATTAGGTTGTTTTGTTCATCGTAAAAATACTCAGAATGTTCAAAGGCTACCTCTGCACAACCAGAATTATAGGTATTGTATCTTCTAACGAAATAACACAATTTGGAATTCTTATCATAAATTCTTTCGTAGATATAATCCCACGCTAAGTTTTTATTGAACACATATTCTTTTATATATGTGAAATCTTCTCCCAAATCTGTTTGTGCTTTTATTACATCGTAACGCTCTAAAATATTGGTATCTATCTCTTTAGTATTGATATAAGGTACTATTTGCAAGTCTGTGTTATACATAGCAAAATACTGTACCATAGAATCCTGCTGAAGAAAATCCTCTACCAAATCTTCCAAAGTATATATCTTATCTACAATCTCCTGTAAATCAGAATTATCTACTTCAAGTATGGTAGCCTCTTCATCGTATTCTACTTCTGTATCCTCTCTATCTTCTGATAAGGAAGATACATCTGCTGACAAATCCGACTGTGCAGAAAGTGGAAACATCAACCCTAAAAAGAGAACGAAGAACAAAGAATATTTTTGTAATATATTCATATTCTACAAACACTACAATTAGTCTATATCAAGAAACAGAGGGTCCCAAGGTGGTAACATTTCTGCTTTTGAATCCAAGATTTTTAGAATATTCTCTGGAACGTATTTCTTATCCACTACAAGACGGAACATATATTCATCAAACCATTCGTCTGTCATAATAAGGTTGCCTTCGTATCCAGTATTTGGTCCCCAAGAGTTTTCTATCAACCATTTTATAGGTTTACCATTTTCATCTAAATCCACACCTTTAAGAGTCATAGCGTGAGTAGAACCAGACGCAAAGGTTTGTATTCTTTGTTTTTTATCCATTGAAAACTTCACATCAAACAAAGTTTCATAGTCAAAATTCTTAAGGTCTAAAGTACCTGTTTCTCTATCATAGTATTTACCCACATCGCAAGAAAAATACATAAGAGTAGAATCTTTGATAGATGCTATAGCCATTTGTTTTATTTCATCAGCAGGTAAGTTGATGTATTTCCAATTGTGTCCGTCCATAGTATGACGGTCATTTTCTACTTCAAACAATTTGTAGAATGGTCTTGAAGGGTCGTTCATCAACATTACGTAAGTATTTTCCAAATCTTTGCCTATATGTTTTTCATAGAAAGATTTAGGAGTGTATTTCTCTGAACTAATAGTCTTACCTGAAGCATCTTTCAGCGTGTATGTAAATTCTGTTACAGGTTCTCCGTAAGCCATAACCAACATACGGTATATTTCTGAAAGCATTTCTATTTTTCTTGTTTCGGCTTTTGATTCAGATTTTATATCTCTAAGTTCCAAAGCATCTTCTTTAAGTTTTAGAGTAATAAGGTTGTCTATGCGAGAAGTATTATTAGAGTTGTATGTTTCAGGTTGAACACTTGAAGGAACAACACCGTATTTTGTTACCAAATCTATAACACCACAGAAAGTTCCTCCATCGGATAAAACATTCTTAAACAACCAATCGTTGTACTGACTGTTCAATGGTTCAGATTTATGTTTCAAAACTAAAGAAAGAAACATATTACTCTTTTCCAATTGGTCGTAAAAGAAAAGGTAGTTTTGAGAAAGTTCAAATGCACCAAGATTATATTTTTGAATCATCTCATTTCTCAGTACATTAAAACCTGAAAACATCCAACAACGACCAGATTGTTTTTGGTCAGTTATTCCTTTGTTTGTTACAACATTAGAGAAATTAACGTCCCTATTTGTTTTTATGTTTGGGTTTATTGCTAACTTGTTTATATCATTATTGGCTGTTATTTTGCTAAGTGCTTTGTTTGTACCTATTTTTTCATAACCTGCTTTTATCTTGCTAAGTTGTTGAGGTGTTAGACCACCATTACCATTTTGTGCAAAGACTGAAACGGTTATAAAGGCAAAAAATAAAGTTACTATTGTCTTTTTCATAATTGTATCAAAAATGTTTTTATTCTTAATTATCCATTATCTCGTTAAGAGTGTTGTTGTACAAATCTTTGTACTGTTCTATTGTACCAAAATCTTCATCGTCTATCTTTATGCTTCCTTTGGTAACCTTTCCTATTGCAAGGCATGGAATATTGTCTTTATTAACCATAGATATAAACTCGTTGTATTTGTCTTCATCTATAGTTACGACAACTCTTGATTGACTTTCACCAAACAGGAATGAATCTATACGTACCTCACTATCGGTAATAATATCAAAACCAAAGTTTCTAACCAATGCACTCTCTACTAAGTTCATAAACAAACCTCCATCTGAAACATCGTGTGCAGATTCTATGATTCCAGCACGTATAAGTTTTTTCAATGAAGTTTGAAGTTTAACCTCTGTTTCCATATCAAAATATGGTACAGGTGAAAGTTTTACTCCGCAATAGTTGTAAAGATATTCACTCGAATTTATATCGTCTTTTACTTCTCCTAAAAGGAAGATAGTAGAACCTGAATGTTTGAAATCCAATGAAGTTTGGTATCTCTTATCCACTGTTCCTATCATACCAATAACAGGAGATGGCATAACTGCTTCTACAACTCCGTTTATTGAGGCTTGATTATAGAAACTTACATTACCACCTGTTACAGGTGTAGAGAACTTCTTACATGCTTCTCCCATACCTTGTACTGCATTTACAAATTGCCAATATGTTTCAGGTTTGTAAGGATTTCCAAAGTTCAAACAATTGGTTACAGCCAAAGGCTCTCCTCCTGCACAGACAATGTTTCTTGCTGCTTCTGCCACTGCTATCTCTGTTCCAATGAATGGGTCAGAATAAACATAACGAGAATTGCAGTCGCAAGTCATTGCTATACCGTTTTGACAACCTTTTATATTTGCAATACCTGCATCAGCAGGAGAATTTGTAGTCATATTACGAGTACCAACCATAGAATCGTACTGTTCATATACCCAACGTTTTGAAGCAAGGTTTGGATTCTTTGTCATCTGTTTTGCAATCTTTTTACATTCTTGCAAAGATGGTTCTTGAACATCTGAAATTTTAAAATCATGTACGTGAGAATAGTACTCAGGTTCTTTATACTCTCTATCGTACTGAGGAGCGCCTCCTCCAAGAACAAGAGTAGAAGCAGGAACTTGTGCTACCAATTCACCTTTCCAATAGAAGTAAAGCATATCTTCATCTATCACTTCTCCTATTTTAGCACAGTTCAAATCCCATTTTTCAAATATCTTCTCAACAACTTCTTCCTGTCCTTTCTTTGCAACTACAAGCATTCTTTCTTGAGATTCTGAAAGAAGTATTTCCCAAGCCTCTATGTTTTGTTGTCTAAGAGGAACTTTATCAAGGTCTATCTTCATTCCACTTCCACCCTTCTCACTCATCTCACTTGTAGAACAAATAATACCGGCAGCACCCATATCTTGCATACCTACTATGGCACCACTCTTTCCTAATTCCAAACTTGCCTCCAAAAGAAGTTTCTCTTGGAATGGGTCGCCTACTTGTATAGAAGGTATATCATCGGCAGAGTTTTCTGTAACATCTGCACTTGCAAACGTTGCTCCGTGTATTCCGTCCTTACCTGTAGAAGAACCTACAATATATACAGGATTTCCTTTGCCTTTTGCTATAGCAGAAATAAGGTCTTCTTTTTTCATTATTCCCACGCTCATAGCATTTACCAAAGGATTGTTTTCAAAACATTCATCAAAGAAAACCTCACCTCCTAAAACAGGAACACCAAAAGAGTTTCCATAATGTGAAATACCTTCAACAGTACCTTTGAACAAACGTTTCGCATGTTTGCTACTTAAGTTACCAAATCTCAAAGAATTCAACTGAGCAATAGGTCTTGCTCCCATAGTGAAAATATCTCTGTTTATACCGCCTACACCTGTAGCTGCACCTTGGAAAGGTTCTACAGCACAAGGGTGATTATGACTCTCTATTTTGAAAACACAAGCCCTACCATCTCCTACATCAACCATACCTGCATTTTCTTCACCTGGAGCAACAAGCATTTGTTTTCCTTCTTTTGGAAGTTTCTTCACCCATTTTATTGAGTTCTTGTAAGAAGCGTGTTCGCTCCACATAACAGAATATATACTCAACTCCGTATAGTTTGGAGTTCTTCCGCCTAAATATTTCTTTATCTGTTCAAATTCCTCGTCAAGCAAACCAAGCTCACGAGCGGTTTCTACAGTAACATTTTCACTCTTAATCATAGCCAATAAAAATTTTTCGTTGCAAAGATACAGAATTTATTTCATATACAAAAACTCTGTTAAACTTTTATCATAAAGTATCGTTGTGTTAAACATATTTACAGCGGGGTTAATGACAAATATGAAGAAGACATACACCACACCAAAGGTGTATGTATTCTTTATAGTCATTAAAATTCTTTCATACAAAAAGCGGACATTTTCTGTATATATTTACCCTAGTAAATATAAATTTTGTCCGCTTTATTAAATTTTTCATTTTTTCTATTCCATTCCAGCCCATTCCTAAGAAAGTACGTGGAATGGAATATGGAATGAAGTAATGACATATCCTTGCTATGTTCTTCACTCCCCAAATTAAAAATTTGGGGAGGAGTGGAACTTCAGAACATTGCAGCAAGGCTATTTTTGTCATTAGTTTTTACTTTTTTTGTGAAATGAAATTGTTTTGTTCGCCGTTCAGACCGTTCATACATATAGAAATATACAAAATGAACGAGAAAATGAACGAATTTTTTGACTAATAACATATATTCCTCACCCTCAAATTAAAAATTTGAGGGGGTCTGAAGTTCGGAATCTATTTTTGTTATTACTTTTGAGGAAATTTTTTCTGAACACTCTTCTTCTTTATTTTCCTGCCCTAAATCTAAATCATTAGAAGAAGAACTTTCAGCAGAAGAAAAAGATTTCTTAAAGAATATCTTTTCAAAAACAAGCCCTCAGTGCGTAAAGCATATTTGTTCCCACCTACAAGGTGGTACGTTTAGCAATTCTGCCTCTAAATGCTATCTGGAAACAAAGAAAGAATTTTCTAAAACTTTGTTTTATTTTTCTCAAACAAAGAGATAGAATTCTAAAACAAAGTTCTACGAAATTAGAATAAAGTTTTAGAAAATTAAAACAAAGTTTCAGCAGATAGCATCTACAGGCGATAAAAAACCTCAGGTTTAAAAATTCTAAAGTAAAACTTTTATAGCAATTGGCAAAAAGAAGTATTATGTTAATTTTTTTTTGTATGTTTGCAAATTAAAAACGTATAAAATACAAATATTAAACTATGAAAAAGAATATTGTTTTTATTGTTCTTTCGGTGTGTATGCTGTTTTCCTTTAAGGCGAAAGCAGATGGAGGTATGTGGTTACCTATGTTACTTTCCATGAATGAAAGCGATATGCAATCAAAGGGTATGCACATATCCGTTAAAGATATTTACGATGTGAATAACGCTTCTTTGAAAGACGCTGTTATGTTGTTTGGTAGTGGTTGCACAGGAGAATTTGTTTCCAATGAAGGACTATTATTTACCAATCATCACTGTGGTTATTCCTATATAGTAAGCCACTCTACAGTGGAACACGATTATCTTACAAACGGTTTTGTAGCAAAGAGTAAAAGTGAAGAGTTGCCTTGTCCTTTTTTGACAATAACTCTACTAAAGTATATGAAAGATGTTACCAAACAAGTATTGGACGGAGTGGATAATTCTCTTAATTCAGACCAAAGAAAGACACTTATACAAACCAATATAGAAAGCATTATTGCTGAAGAAACAAAAGGTACTCATTACTCTGCCATAATAAAACCTATATATTATGGCAATCAATACATAATGTATGTAAATGAAGTCTTCAAAGATGTGCGTCTTGTGGCTGCACCACCAAGCAATATAGGTAAGTTTGGAGGAGATACAGACAACTGGATGTGGCCAAGACATACAGGAGATTTTTCTGTATTCAGAGTATATGCAGATAAGGACAATAAACCTGCTTCTTACAGCAAAGACAATGTTCCATATACTCCTAAAAAGTTTATGACTATCTCTTTGAAAGAGAAGAACGAAGGAGATTTTACTTTCGTTTTTGGTTATCCTGGAACAACAAAACAATTCCTTACATCTTTTGCAGTAGATGAGGTTCAAAATTATGAAGACCCTATCAGAATAAAACTTCGTACAGAAGTACTTAATGTTTATAATCAAGCCATGAATGAATCTCCTGCAAAACGTTTGAGATATGCTTCCAACGTGGCAAGCATTGCTAACGGTTGGAAAAAATGGCAAGGAGAGGTAAAAGGATTAAAATACCTTAACGCTATAGAAAAGAAAAGAGAGTTTGAAAAGAACTATACCGATATTATACCAGAATTTCAAAAGTTGTACAAAGACAATCATACTTATAACCTAAAAGAAATCTATTTGGGTGAAGCAGTATTTTCTTCACAGATGATGCGACAAGCAAGACAACTACTTAAC
>JAFUGA010000061.1 GCA_017469625.1 Bacteroidales bacterium | reverse complement strand
ATATTGCAGAGAAAGAACTCTTTTTTTTGGATTATATTCATAAAATTTTGCTTTAGGTTAATTTTGTAAGGGATTGATTAACAAAGTAATTGTCTTTTTATGTTATTATATTTTCTAAATTGAAAAATACTTAAATACTTGTTTATCAGATATGTTACGAGGTTTACCTAATGTAGTACTTGAGGTGAATGCTGTAACTAATTGATTATTTGAAATATAATATAAATACTATCAAAGTAAAAATAAGACTTCTTCAGTAACAAAATAAAGGAATTTGATGACAAGACGCACCCAAAAATAACTATGAAAAGAGGGGAAAGGGAGAGAGAGATTTTAATCTCTCTCCCTTCACTCTTATATAGTTAGTAAAAAGCGGGGGGATTTTTATACATATAGGGACCCCGCCCCGCCCCGTTTTTTGGAAACCGTATTTATTAACCCCAAACTAATGACAAATAATCAAAACCGCATACACTCCATTCTTAAAGAGTGTATGCTTTGTTATGTCATTACTGAAAAGTTAATTAAGTTTTATATATATAGGTAACTTAACTTACTTAACTTTTTTCTGACAGTGATAAACTAAAGTATAACACTAAGATTTTGAATACTTTACAATTAAAGGAGCGTTTGAAATAAGAAATCAAAGAACCAAAACTGTAGAACTTTGTTTTAATTTCACGAAACAAAGTTTTAGAATTCTATCTCTTTGTTTTAGAAAATTAGAATCAAGTTCTACGAAATTAAAACGAAGAGATAGAAAATTAAGTTTTTGTTTGCTTAGTAGGTGGCAGATATTTTGCGATATTTTATATTTTTTATCTCGTTGGTCAGTGAAGCGTTCATAAAATTGTAAAAGATAATCTCGCTACCTACTCTGTTTATATCATCGGATAGTTGCGTAACATCAAAACGAAAATTATATATTCTGTTTTCAAGGTAATATTCTATTCTTATATTGTTGTCATTCAGATAAGTAAAGTGTGCGTTGTGGAATATACCTCCATAGTTTTTCATAATATGATTGTATTGGAAACGAATGGTATCTGTATAGTTGTTGAAATATGGATTAACCTCAACCCAAGTACCAGCAAACAAGTTCTCTATATACTCTTCACCCTGAGAGAAATCCGTTAGTTGTCTTTGTATTTCTACATTTTTTATTCTTATGCAAGACTGTTCAACCTTTGGATAAGGATAATTTTCAGAAAACTGAAGTTTGCCAACGTCTGTCGTAAGTTTCACAAGAAAAGTACCGTCTTGTTTTATAAAGTTGCGAAGTAAGGAATAATCGTATATTTCACCAAAACCTTTAAGTCTTATATCTCCCTGTTTTCTTTCCACTCTTACAGAGTCAAAAACTTTGTCAAAGGTCTGGTAATCACAGTTGCACGTCCATTCGTCTTCTATGGAATCTCCACAAGTGAAGGCAGTTAGTATTATAGTCAATAGAATGGTAAAGAAAGTAAGATTCTTTTTAAACACTTTCTGAGATAGTCTTTTTGTAAGTAAATTCTTTTTCATGGCTTTTTAATTTTTGCAAAGATAAACATTTTTTTATAGTAAGATACTCAAAACGAGGAAATACTGCATGAGGACAGACGAGAAATTATTCTACATTATAGACTTGTTTATATAGAATATCTTTTATGGTCTGAAAAGAAGGCGTTTGAGAATTTTCTTTAGAGTATAGCATAACTTTCATTTCTATGCTTTCTTTTTCTTTTGAATAGGCTGGTTGCATATAAAAATCGGGTAAAAGTTTGAAACCCAACCGTTGATAAAAACTTACTCTATTTTTTGCAATATCATTGTCGGGTAATTCTACTTCTAAGACTATGGCTTTTTGGTATTTGTCTTGCAAATTCTTTAGAAAACGGGAACCTATGCCCATATTTCTAAGTTTTGGTAAGATTGCAAAATGCTCTATATAAATAAATTGGGAGAAATTCCAAACAGTAGCAAAACCAGCAAAAGAATTGTTTTCGTGTATTGGAAGAAAATGAAAATAAGGTGAGTTCTCCACAAGATTATCCAAAGAAGAAAGAGAACGTCTTTCGTTTTCAGGGAAAGCATTCTCGTACAAATTTTTTGCAAGTGAGAAATCTTTGTTAAACATCTTGCTATAGGTGAAAAAGTATATTATTTGGAATTTGGGTTGTCTTTTATTATATCCAAAAGTAAGTTTCTGGCTCTGAAGAGTTTTGCTTTCACACTTCCCAAAGGTATGTTGAGTTCTTGTGCAATCTCTTCGTAAGATTTTTCTTCAAAATATCTCATCTCTACAAGCACACGATAATGAGGTTTTAGTTTGGAAACAACATCGTGCATCCAAGCCTTTTGTTGCTCACTCATCAGTTCTTCTTCTGGAGATTTGCTTTCAGAGGCAAGGTTCTTCACTGTAGAATTTATATACCCCTCTTCATCTTCGTAACCATCGTCCATAGACACAGTGAAACCTTTTTGCTTTCTTATGAAATCAATGCAATTGTTTGTGGCTATGCGAAATAGCCAAGTAGAAAAAGCATACTCAGGACTATAATCATCTAACGAACGAAAAGCTTTACCAAAGGCTTCTATGGTTAAATCATCTGCGTCCAGAGTACTTCTTGTCATTTTCAGCAACATATAATATACAGGCTCTCTATAGGTTTCCAAAAGGTCTGCATACGCTTTCTGGTCCCCCTTATCTCTTGCCAAAACAACAAGTTCATAATCTCTTTGAGCTCTTTGTGTTAGTTTACCTACTGCTACGCCCATTTTATTTTATGTTTTTTCTTTATAGTAAACACTTTCTTTACCCTCATAAAAAAGTTTAAGAAAATAAAGTACACTTCGTACAATGGCGAGAAAAACCAACAAGACTTTATTTCCAACCTTTTCATACATTTATTATAATAAATGATTTGAGGTATCCATTTTAAAACGATAGGAATCAAACAATATTGCCAAGGAAAGCCAATAATTATCAAAAAAATCAACAAAGCATACAATAAAAATGAAGAAATAGGCAATAAACTTAGTCTAATTTTGTCCCCAAAAGAGAAAGTCCTTCTTGATAAAAAGTCTGCATAAACATCTCTTTTAAATGTCTTATAATCAGCGTATGCAGGTCTGTAAATAAAGGATTTGTTGTTTAGATTTACTATAGTATTTCTTGCTGTTGCGTGTCTATTTACAAAATAATCTTCTTGTTTGCAATTTTCTGTGTATTGTGTTATTAAACCATCTTTTGCGAAAAAGAAATTTTTGTCATACGTAATATTCTTTCCGTCTGCCGTATAAGGAAATCCCAATATTGCCATACCAAAAGAATCCATAGTTTTCGTTGCATAATAGTACTGAGATATTTGATTGAGCATACCTTTCTTTGCAGTCAATCCACAATAGCCCATAACTATCTTTTTGTTTCCATCTTGCAAAGGGGCAACAAGAGATTTTAACCAATCAAAATCTTTTACATCGCAAATAATATCTGTTAGTACTATAGTATTGTATGTAGCCGAGCGAATACCAAGAGATAAAGAAAATTTCCTATCTGAAAACTTGTTTAGATTTCTTTTAAGATTGACCAACTTTATATTAGGGTACATTTGACTAAGTACATATATGACAAACTCTGTATCGTCTTGTGAGTTCTCATTCACAATAACGACTTCAAACTCCGGATAGTCTTGTTCTAATATCTTTAAAAGTTGATTTTGTAGAGCCTCCGCATTGTTGTTTGCTACTAAAACAATGCTTACTCCTTGTTCATAATTTACACTTTCGGTGTCTGTTTTCTTTTTATTGTAGAAAAGAATTCTTCCGTATACTATTATATAATGAAGAAGTTGAAAAACAACTATCACAACTACTGTAATAGACAGTGTTAAAGTAAGTAATGAAAACCTGTATTGCAAAAAATCTAACATAATTTTAAAATAATTTCACGCAAAGTTAGTAATTATTCAGGTTTTAGAAGTATCTTTGTAGAAAATTTTCTAAACACAAATTGTTAATAACTCAAAATGGAATTTAAATTAAATTCAATATCACCCGATTGTAAAGCCAGAGCAGGCGTAATAAAAACTGCTCATGGTGAGATAGAAACACCTATTTTTATGCCTGTTGGTACTGTGGGAAGTGTAAAAGGTGTAGATGTGAATATATTGAAGAATGAGATAAATGCACAGATAATTTTAGGAAATACATACCACTTGTATTTGCGACCAGGTACAGATATAATACAACAAGCAGGAGGTATACAAAAATTTAATTCTTGGAATAAACCTATGCTTACAGATAGTGGTGGTTTTCAAGTCTATTCTTTGGGAAAGATACGCAAGATAACTAACGAAGGTTGTACGTTTCGTTCGCATATAGACGGCTCTTTGCACAAATTTACACCAGAAAACGTAATAGATACTCAAAGAAAGATAGGTGCAGATATTATGATGGCTTTTGATGAATGTACTCCATATCCTTGCGATTATAAATACGCTCAGAATTCTCTAAAGATAACATCTCAATGGTTAAAACGTTGTGTAAATAGGTTTGAAAATACAACGCCTATATATGGTTATCATCAAAGTTTGTTTCCTATTGTACAGGGAAGTGTTTATAATGATTTAAGGAAACAAGCCTGTGAAAACGTTATGCAATACGATATGGACGGTTTTGCTTTAGGTGGTTTAAGCGTTGGAGAACCTACAGAGAAGATGTATGAAATAACTAATCTTTGTACAGATATTCTTCCAAAAGAAAAGCCGAGATACCTAATGGGAGTAGGTACCCCACAAAATATTTTGGAAGGAATTGCGTTAGGAATAGATATGTTTGATTGTGTTATGCCTACAAGAAACGGACGAAATGCTATGTTGTTCACAAGTGAGGGTACTATGAATATGCGAAACAAAAAATGGGCGAATGATTTTTCTCCTATTGATGAGAGTGGTACTGCAAGTGTGGATACACTTTATACTAAAGCATACTTAAGACACTTATTCATATCTCAGGAAATCTTGGCTTTGGAAATAGCATCTATACACAATCTTGCTTTTTACTTATGGTTGGTAAAGCAAGCAAGAAAACATATTATAGATGGCGACTTTTATAGTTGGAAAAATGAAATGGTAGAAAAGCTTGGTAGAAGATTGTAATAATGAAAAAGGGCAGGACGTATTTTCTTAATAGATTGGATTGGTACATTATAGGTAAAATATTAGCAACTTTTGCCATTGCTATTATTTTGATTATACTTATTATCATAATAATAGATTTAGGACAAAAGATAGATGATTTCATAGACCATAAAGCACCAATAAAGGCTGTTATTTTTGATTATTATCTTTATACTGCTCCATATTATGTAAATACTTTTGGACATTTGTTTTTCTTTATCTCAGTTGTGTTTGTTACATCAAGGCTTACTGCCCGTAGTGAGATAATTTCTATTCTCTCTGCTGGGATTTCTTTTGGTAGAATGTTAAGACCTTTTATTTTTAGTGCAGTAGTTGTAGGTGTATTTGGATTGTATCTTTCCAATTTCCTTATACCACAATTCAATGTCAAAAAATATGAATTTGAAAGGCTATATTACAGAAATACTTACGTAAATATGCAGTTTAATATTCACATACAAAACGCACCAAACAAGCAAGTATATGTGCAACGTTTTGATAACGCAACCAATTCTGGCGTTTTATTTACTCAGGAAACCTTTAACAAAAACAAGGTTGTAGAAAAAATTACTGCAAATATTATAAGGTATGACTCTGTAAGCAAAATGTGGATTATGGACGACTACTCTATAAGGACTATAAATGGGAAAAATGAAAAACTTGCAAAGGGTTATAACGATACAATAGATATTCATCTTACACCAAAAGACTTTAACATGAAATTGTTTAAAGTAGATGTTTTGGATTTTCAACAATTAAATAAGACTATAACAAGAGAGAGAATGAAGGGAACAAACAAGGTTACCGACTTGTTGTTGGAAAAATATACAAGACTTTTAAATCCTTTGGCTTACATAATACTAACTCTGATAGGAGTAAGTCTTTCTTGCAAGAAAAAAAGAGGAGGAATGGGACTAAACCTTGCCTCAGGTATAGGACTTGCTTTTGCACTTATATTGGTTATGAAAATAACGGCAACTTCTGCAACAAATGGCAATATGAACCCTTTGTTGAGTGTGGCTTTACCTCTTATACTGTTCTCTTTTGTTGCTGGTTGGTTAATAATAAAAGCACCTAAATAAACGAAATAAAAAACAAAAAGATATGCCTCTAAGTACATTGATAAATAAAATTATGTTGCGAAGGATTCCTCAAATAGAAAACTTTATGAAGAACCCTATTGATGTGCAACATAAAGTCTTCAAAAGTCTTATAGAAAATTCTAAAGAAACTGTTTGGGGCAAGTACTATGACTATAAAAGCATAAAAAACGAAGAAACCTTTAATAGTAGAGTACCTTTAAATGATTATAATACTCTTTTGCCTTTTTTTACTCGTATATTAAAAGGAGAACAAAATGTTCTTTGGAGTAGCGAAATCAAATGGTTTTCTAAAAGCAGTGGAACAACATCTACTAAAAGTAAGTTTATACCTGTAAGCAAGGAATCTTTAGAAGAATGTCATTACAAGGGAGGAAAAGATATGCTTGCTTTATATTGTAACAATCATAGCGATAGTAATATTTTCTCAGGTTCATCTTTGGCTCTTGGAGGCTCAAGACAGGATAACGTATATAATAATGATATTTTCTGTGGCGATGTTTCTGCTATACTTATCAACAACCTACCTTTCTGGGCTGAATGGTACAGAGTACCAAAGAAAGAGATAGCACTTTTACCCGAATGGGAAGAAAAACTTTCTAAGATGATAGAAACAGTAAGCAAAGAAGATGTTTCTTCTTTGTCGGGGGTACCGTCTTGGATGTTGCTGTTGTTAAACGGTATTATAGATTACACAGGAAAAAATATAGAAGAAGTGTGGTCAAACCTTGAAGTATATTTTCATGGTGGTGTAAGTTTTCGTCCTTATAGAGAACAGTACGAAAAAATTCTTCCAAAACAAATGAATTATATGGAAACCTATAACGCTTCTGAAGGTTTCTTTGGTTTGCAAGACAGAACAGATTTAGACTCTATGCTTTTGCTGTTGGATTATGGTATTTACTATGAGTTTATTCCTTTTGAGGACTTAGAAAAAGAGGAAAAAAGAATACTACCTCTTGCAGATGTGGAAACAGGAAAAAATTATGCTATGGTAATAAGTACCAATGGAGGTTTATGGCGTTATATGATAGGAGATACTATTTGCTTTACAGAAAAAACTCCTTACAGGTTTAAGATTACAGGCAGAACAAAGAACTATATAAATATGTGTGGTGAAGAACTTATTGTAGATAATGCAGACAAAGCTTTGGGTATGGCTTGCAAGGCTACAGATAGTGAAATTATAGACTACACAGGCGCTCCTTTTACTAATAAACATACTAACGAAAGATGTCATGAGTGGGTTATAGAGTTCAAAAAAGAACCAGAAGACTTAAGGAAATTTACTGAAATCTTTGACCGCTCTTTGCAAAACGTTAATTCGGATTACGAAGCCAAAAGATACAAAAACTTTGTCTTGCAAATGCCTATCTTACATATAGCACCAAACAATACATTCTATACTTGGATGAAAGAAAAAGGCAAACTTGGAGGACAGCACAAAGTACCTCGTTTGTCCAACGATAGAAAAATAATAGAAGAGATTTTAAAGATATTTAAATAATAAACATAAGCGAAACATTATGACAATTCAGGAAATAGAAAAAGAGATAGAACAAGAGTTTTCTTTGTTTGACGATTGGATGGATAAATACAATTATCTTATAGAACTTGGACAAGAATGTCCTATAATAGATGAGAAAGACAAGAACGAAGGAAACCTTATAAAAGGTTGCCAGTCCAAAGTTTGGGTTAGTGCAAAGATGAAAGACGGTGTTATGGATATAAAAGCAGATTCAGATGCTGTTATTACCAAAGGAATAATTACACTTTTACTTAGAATTTTCAACCATCAAAAACCAGAAGATGTAGAAAATGCAGACTTACATTTCTTTGATACTATAGGACTTACGGCACATTTATCTCCAACTCGTTCCAATGGATTATTGGCTATGATTAAGCAAATAAAACTTTACGCTATGGCTTTCAGTATTCAAAATCAAAATTCTTAACATTTATTAGACACAACAAGATATGGACGAAAAAGAAATATTAAAAGACCGAATAATACAAAGTCTTAAAACTATATATGACCCAGAAATTCCTGTGAATATTTACGATATGGGTTTGATTTACAAGATAGATATAGACGATGATTATTTTGTAATGATAGTTATGACACTTACTGCACCAAATTGCCCAGAGGCAGAATCCTTGCCAAGTGCTGTAGAAGAGGCTATCAAAAATGTAGATGGTGTAAAGAATGTTCAGGTTCAACTCACCTTTGAACCAGAATGGGATATAAGAATGTTAAGTGATGAAGCAAAAGTTGAACTCAATCTCATCTAACAAAACTCATTCTGTTGTTTGGAAAAGGTTGAGGAAAAACCCCTTAGCCATTGTATCTATTTGTGTTATAGGTATTTTTTGCATTGTGGCTATATTAGGGTATGCTATAACGCCCGACAAAACTCCCTATGCAAACGAACAACATTTGGAATTGGCAATAAAAAAGCCAGGTTTCAAAGTTCAAATGCTGAAAGTATATGACAAAGAAGAGGTTAAAAGCAATTTTTTCAAAAATATGCTCTTTGGTACTCCTTCTTCTACAACCAATATACCTATATATAAATATACGGAAACAAAAGACGGCCTTACATACGAATGTTTTACAGGCGACAATCCTAACGAGGGAGAAATAAAACATCTAAACAAAAATACCAAATACGAAATCACAACTCGCCATTATCCTCTTGGAACAGATAAATATGGTCGTTGTCTTTTATCTCAACTTATGATAGGAACGAGAGTTTCTCTTTCGGTTGGCTTTATTGCTATTATTATAGCTGTTGTTATAGGTGTAAGTTTGGGAGCAATAGCAGGCTATTTCGGAGGAAAGATAGACAATATTATAATGTGGTTTATAAATGTTGTATGGTCTGTTCCTACTATTCTTTTGGTGATTGCTATAACTTTTGCTTTAGGAAAAGGCTTTTGGCAGGTCTTTGTAGCAGTAGGACTTACGATGTGGGTAGATATAGCCCGCATGGTAAGAGGTCAGGTTTTGAGTTTGAAAGAAAAAGAGTTTGTTTTGGCAGGCAAGGCTTTAGGTTTCTCTAATGCAAGAATAATAATCAAACATATACTTCCAAATGTTGTAGGAGCGGTAACAGTAGTTATTGCTTCAAACTTTGCAACGGCTATTTTACAAGAAGCAGGTCTTAGTTTCCTTGGTTTAGGTGTGCAACCTCCTATGCCATCTTGGGGAAGTATGATAAAGGAAAACTATGGTTATATAATACTTGATGCAGCCTATATGGCTATTACACCGGGTATTGCTATAATGCTTTTGGTTCTTTCTTTCTTTATGCTTGGTGCTGGTTTAAGACAGGCTATGGAAGTAAAACAATAAACTTATAAAATCTTTATTTTCAACGAGTCATTGACTTTGTAACCCATCAATCTCGCAATGTTGCTTTCTTTCATTGCAAGTTCCAAATTTCCTGTAGCAGAAATGGTAAGCAATGCTGTGCCTGTATGTTCTACATCTTGGTAGGACTGTACGACATTGTTGATTGTGTATCTGTTATCCAACCTTAACTCAAATTTTCTGCCGTTAAGTTCTTGTTTGAACTCCAAATGGGTAATATTCAAAAAAACATTGCCATAATCATCTATATAAGACACTTTGCAAATTATAGTATCATCTTCTCTAAACCAATTATAAGAAGGAGAATCTATTGCAAACTTTTCTATTCTCGTGCCAAGAGTTTCAGTACTCTTTGCATTGGCAAGCACTTTGGCTATTTTGCAAAACTTATCCCAAACAGCAAAAGTGTAGTAGTTGCTATCCTCATACACATATTCGGTAGAAGTTATCTCAACGTCTATTCCTTTGAATATCAACGAAGGAAGACCGTTATCTGTGCAGATATAAAACTGATTGTTTGCTTTTACAACTATGAATTGTGAATTTTTACTCTCAAAAGAATTAACGTCTATGATGTGTATAGTACCTTCAGGAAAATTAAGACAAGCATTTCTCACAACAAAGGTAGCAGCAAGACTTTCATACTTTTTTATACCGTGCGTAATATCCACTATATTCACGTTCGGCACAGCATTGTAAAGATTTGCCTTTACCATACCCGTGTAGAAGTCCTTATAACCCCAATCCGTTGTCAAAGTAATAATCTGCATACTTATCTTTCTGTTTTACAATATGTTTTCGTAAAAACTTTTCCCAAGTTTCAGACTACAAATTTAGTAAAAATATTTTAGTCCCACTATATTGTGAAGCATAATTTTTATTTTCTTACCTTTGTTTTAAATCTTAGTTTGTAAAATCTTTCTCTTAAACATGTACGACGGAAACCTCTTCTTTACGAAACTTTGTTTTAATTTTCTAAAACAAAGAAAGAATTTTCTAAAACGAAGAGATAGAAAATTAAAACAAAGAGATAGAATTCTAAAACAAAGTTACACACGAGCAAAACTTTGTTTTGTGAGCGTGAAACAAGATTTTAACTAATTAAAACGAAGTTTCATTATACTACTTGATGGTATAAGAATATTTTTTCATATCTTTGCAAAAATTTTGTTTTATGAGGAGATTTTTATTTATAATTTTAACAATATGTTTCACCCTTAGTGCATTCTCTCAAAAGGAGTTAAAACTGTTGAAAGTAGAGGATATGCACTCAGATTTAGATTATTTTTATACCAATCTTATTCAGACTCACCCATATCCATACCGTGTTATTTCACAACAAGAATGGGAAAAGAAGATAGACTCTCTTAAATCCGTAATTACTAAACCTTTAACCGTAAAAGATTATTATCTTTTGGTATCTGAACTAAACAGTTATTTAGATGCTCACAGCAAAATAGCAGCACCTAAAAAGGTAAGAAAGAAAATGAAAAATCCTTTGGTTCTTCCTGTTTTTGAGGAAGATGGAGAAAAGGTTTATTTTTTGGATAGTTTATCAAACAAGTTTCTTCTAACAACTTTGGACGGTAAAACACCGCAAGAAATTCGTAATTTTTGCGATTGTAGATATAGTTTGTTAGAACCACTGAACAATCCTAATTTTCTGAATTACGTTCGTAACTATTGTAATATTACTATGGTGCAAGACTCTGTTAAATACACATATTCAGACACGAAAGGTAATACTTACGTTTCTTTTTTCAAGAGAGATAAAAAGAAAGACCACCTAAAAATAAGCAGAGAAACGAACTTTATTTGTGACTCTACAAAGTCCGTTGCTCTTATGGAGGTAAATACTTTTATGCCTACAAAAGGAGGGTACAGAAGCAATATAAATGATTATTTTTCTCAGCTAAAACAACAAAAAATCAAGCGTTTATACATAGATGTTAGTTGTAACGGAGGTGGTTCTTTGGCTTTAGTAAATTGGCTTGTAGGTTTCTTTATAGACAACAATGGAACGACCTATGCAGGCACTTGGACACAAAAATTTTCTAAACAAAGACGTACCCAAAAACTTGATTGGCTTGCATATAATGAAAAAGAGGGGTACATTCAACGCAAATCCTATATCACACCTACCTCTTCCAAACCGAAATACAAAGGAGAAGTATTTGTTATTCAGTCAAGGAATAGTTTTTCTGGTGCAGCCATATTCTCTTCTTTGATGCAGACTTATGCCAAACGTTGCAAGATTGTAGGCGAAGAAGGAGAGGTGAAAGCCTTTTTTGCAGACCCACTTATATTTACTATGCCTAAATCCAAACTACAATTTACCCTCTCTTCAATGTTTGGTCGTTTTGCTGGAAAAAACAAAGAAAGAGGTGCAGTTCCAGATATAGAGTTTAAAATATATGACCCTCAGCAAATATTTACTATAGAAGAAGTTGAACAAATGATAAAACAATAAAATAAGATAAAAAGATGAGAAAATTATTTATCCTTACGATGTTTGCTTTCTTGTTCATAACAGTGGCAAACGCACAAACAGATTTGGAAAACACGTTGAAAAAACACGTTTACACCCTTGCAGACCCTTCTATGAAAGGAAGAGCAGCAGGAAGTATTTATTCAGAAAAAGCACGTCAATATATTCAGAAAGAATTGGAAAGTTGTGGCTTAACGGTTACAAATTACGAAGTTGTTTTAGATAGTTTGTTTGCAAACAATTATGATGAAGATTTGGCAGTAGAAGTTGTGGAAGAAGTAGTAGCAGAAGATACAAAAGCAGAACCTAAAATCTATAAAAACCTTTATACACTTGTACCAGCAGGTGCTGTGGATAAGACAGACGAATATATAACCATAGTAGCGGACTTTACAGGTTATGGCGCAGATACTATACAAGGTTATGAGTTGATAAAATATTCAGCTGATAAATATGCATCTTCTGTTGCTGTGGCTATAGAGTTGGCAAAGAAATTCAACGCAAGAAAACACGAACTTAAAAGAAGCATAGTCTTTCTTTTCACAGAGGATTACAAAAAAGACAATGTGGAATATTTGGAAAGACATACATTCAAAGAAAACAAAGTAGCCTTTATGTTAGACCAATTAGGCTATCAACCAAAAGACTCTACAGGAGCATACCTTGAAGATTACGAAAATATAGAATATGATTACAATAATAGTTTTAAAAATTTCTCTTCACTTATTCAACCTATAGTATTGCCAGATGTTAGCATAAATACAAGTGTAGGAGATAGATATTACTATAATAATATTATAAGAATTTTCAGTCAAAGTTATTATGACAACTATTCAGATACTGCTGGTAATTTGGACTATCCTATGATGGCAAAACTTACAGACCAGATAGAGAAAGTTGTTTATGCGGTAGATACGGTAAAGAATATAGAGATTGAAAAGAAGACAGATGACGATATTGATTTCTATGACAGTTATTCTGCTTTTACTAAACGTTATAAAAAGAAGAGTTATTTTGGTTTGAACTTTATGTGGGGAAGCAACCAACACGATTACCAAGAGGGATATATGACAGGAAAAGATTCTTATGCACTTTCTGCCGGAGTTTTCTACAAATGGCAATTTGCTTCTGCTTTGGCGTTGAAGATAGATGCTAACTATGAACGTGCATACGCAAAAAGAGCAGACGGAAAGTTTCGTTCAGATGTTATATCTGTGCCTTTGACTCTTATGTTATCTACTCCTGGAACATCTTTGTTTGGTATGGATTTCGGTGTGGGTGTGTATTACGACTATATGTTTGCAGGACAAATTCAGCATAAGGATATAGATTTTAATATATTCAACAGACATGAATTTGGTATCAATTGGGAGTTATCTTTGAGATTTTCACACTTTATCATATCTTGGCAATACAAACATAGTTACACAGATAAGATGCATAAAGATTACTTCTCAGACGGCAAGATACTTGAAAATACACACTTCTTAAAATTAGGTTGGAGATTTTAATAAATTTGATACACATAGAACTTGATTTTAGAACCATAAAATCAAGTTCTATTTTTTTATACCACCATTCACAAAGTATAGAACGAATTTTCACTCTCATAAAACAAAGAAAGAGAAAATTAAAACAAAGAAATAATTTTCTAAAACAAAGTTCTACGAAATTAAAACAAAGAGATAGAAAATTAAAACAAAGTTTTAGAAATCTCTTTCTTTGTTTTAGAAAATTAGAATAAAGAAAGAGAAAGCAAGGGTAAGAAAATACCCCATTAAATATCTATACTAAATAGAAAATGTGCGAAAACATCGTCATTTCTTGGCACATAACCTATACGGAAACCAAAATTCACAGGTACGGTTATACGAAATATATGCACTTTTGCCTCTAAATCTGTTCCAAAAGACTTATACACCTCCTTATCATAAGAACCTATATTAAAGAAAGGACGTGCTACAATGCGTTTTATATAAAGATAGCCCTGTATTCCACTGTCTGGGTAAAGCAAAGGAAAATGATAGCAAGCCAAAAGACCGTAAAATTTCTCTGGGTACAAATCATAAACTCCTCTTACAAAACTAACTTCGTTTGGAAAGTAGTAAACCTCTGGTGTATTGTGTTGTAGGTTCGCTGTAAGTACAAGAGAGTGATTTTTCATCAATCCCGGGAAGAATATCTGTGCAGAAGTAGCAAAGATATAGGCTTTATCTGAGGTAAGAGTATTCAACCATTTGAACCTTGCTATAACTCCCCAACGAGGAAACAAATCATTCTGAGATTTGGCTGCATAATGCGAAGATGTAAGTTCATAACCCACAGAATTATACGTTGTTTTGCTTATGCTTCTATCTGCATCGGTAATCATATCTAAAGTATAATAGAAAGCAAAGTTCATATTGTTGTAAAAATTCCTATTTACCCAAGTAAAAGGCAAGGTTATCTTCTCTTCTATGTGGAATTCGTCCCAATTAAGATACTGAACAACATTGGAATCCAAGTTTCTGTTAATATCTCTCGGTCTATAACTTGTTGTAAGGTCAAATATTGGATACAAACCTGAATAAGTGTGGTGAAGATATAGTTTATTCTTGTCGTGGATATGATACAAAAAACCAGCCTCTAAAACAGAGGAAGACAAAAGGTTTTGCGACATAGCACTTATACCCATACCTACTTCTTGGGATTTTATATTCACATACACAGGAGCCCAAGAGTGAAAATCAAACAGATGAGTAAGTTTGTTGTATTTTTTACTTGGAAAGATAATATCTTTATCTATAATCTCTTTTGTAAGAATGAAATTTTCCTGTTCTCTATTGGATTTGGTAAAAGGAAGGGTAGGGGCTTGCTTTTCTAAATTCCAAGGACGGGAAGTATAAGGCAAAGATACCAACTCATAACCGTTGCAAGTATAATCGCTAACAACTATGGTACTATCATAAACGCAATAATTATCTATACCATAACGGCTATTGGTGTGAATTTGTACGTCATTGTAATTGTTAATGTTTATACTCAAAAGTTGATACTTGTTGTTTATATCCTTAACAAAATATAGCCTATCTTTATATACTTTTAGGTATTTCATATTGTCGTAAGAGAAATCTGTAACAGAGTTAAATGTTTCTTTATCTCTGTCATACCTCATAATAGATTTGCCTTTTGTATCTGTAACTATGAGGAATATATCTCCACTTTCATCTTCCCATGCAGGATAAGAGAAAGCCACAGTATAGTCAAAGGATATGTTTTTAAGATAAGATGATTTTATTTTCTTACCAAAATGCCTGTTTTTAAAATATTCAGCATCTGGAGCAATGATACTCAAACTTTGATTGTCCAAATCGTCTGTCATTATGGCACAAATGATAGAGTCGGACGGATAAAAAATAGGTGTGAAAAGAGTTGCATCAAAGGTTACACGGCGATACTTGTTAGAATTTAAATCATACTCTATTATATCCGAAGCACTCTCTTGTTGCCAACGGATAGACGGTGAGTATTGAGCGTATAAAATATGACCGTCTTTGTAATCAAAAGACGAATGCAAAAGATAGGGTAGTCTAAGTAGGGTTGTTTCTTTGTCATTGGTAATCTGTACCAATGTTTGCACGTCATACTGTGAGGTTTTTAGAGCCAATAGGGTAGAGTCGTTGATTTGTACAGGGTTTAGATAGTTGCAATAATATTTTTTCTTGTCTGTCCAATGTTTTATAACAGAATCTTTTATGTTATCTATGTTGTTTTTGTCATTTTCTTTCCAATAGTCTTCCAAATAATTGATAGTCTCTTTGTAAAGGTTGTCAAAATCCAAGGAAACATTCTTTTTTACGGTGTTATTCAAATTGAAAAAATGCCACCAATTGTTTCCAATATGCTTTAGGTACTTTCCCCAAATATCTTTTCCATATTCCTTTCTTGCGTATGAAACAAGGAAATAACCTAAATTGTATTCATCTGGCACAAAGTCTCTCATACTACCAAGAAGCATTTTATCTGTAGAATAACCTCCTTTGTCAAGCAACTCGGCTTTTAGATACATATTGTATTCTGGTGTTTGACCTCTTCCTGTAGGTGCAAGAGATGTTTCAGATACTACAGCGTCCCCCTCTAAAAACCAATTGGTGAGCCAAATACCTGCAACTGCTCCTGTAATATGTTCTCCAAAAACCTTGCTTAAAGATTTTGTAAGACCACTTCTAATAGATGACATCTGGGAAGTGTGCCTGTATTCGTGGATAGCTAATTGCCAAAGATAAGGATAAGAATATGTATTTGGAGGTGTTGTAGTCCAAAACTCCATACGAGAAGGAGCCCAAACGGTTAGTCCATTACTTTTGCTACTTCTTGAGTGTATAAGTATAGGTGTTCTTTCTGGTGTTGTGCTTATAGTGTTTCCTACAACAGGAACAAGGGTATCTAAGATTCTTGCGAGGATTTGAGCATTGTTTTCATAATAATGAGGATATACTATATGGAATTTGTCCGTCTTTATTTGTCTATACTCTATCGTACCACGGTTATCTCCACTTACATAGTACTGAGCATAAGATATTTTTATGAAAGACAACAGAATAAAAAAACATAACAAAGCCCTCCTGCAAAGATATGCAAGAGGGATTTGATGAAAATTTTTTGTTTTTTTATTTCTGTGGAACATTCTTTATAGTTTCTACAAGGAATTTCCAGAATAGACCGACAGAAGCAATATTTACTCTTTCGTCTGGTGAATGTGGGTGTTCTATAGTAGGACCAAAGGAAATCATATCCCAATTTTTGTACAATCCTCCCATAACTCCGCACTCTAAACCTGCGTGAATAGCCATTACTTTCGTTTCTTTGTTGAACAGTTTCTTGTACAACTCTTTCATTTCTCTAAGTATAGCGGAATCCATGTTTGGTTTCCAGCCAGGGTATTCGCCAGAGAATGTTATCTTGTCGCCTGCTAAATCTACAACACTCTTCATCATCATAGCCAAATCTTTCTTTTCGCTATCTACAGAAGAACGAAGCAAACAGCAAATGGTAACAACACCGTTCTCACTCTTGACAATAGCCAAATTAGATGAAGTTTCTACAAGATTTGCCATACTATCGGACATTCTGTATATAGCATTTGGAAGAGCATAAACAGTGTTTATTATCTTCTTTGAGCAACATTCTTTCATCATAGTTTGAGGATTAGATGTTGGAGTAAGGCTTATGTTAAATTCTGTTTCAACAGCAGATAACTCGTTCTTTACTTCAGCATATATTCTTTCTACTATCTCATTTGCTTTGCTAACATTTGCAGTAGGAAGTGTAATAGTAGCAACAGCATCTCTTGGTATAGCGTTACGCATATTGCCACCCTCAACACAAGCCAAACGTACATCTACTTCTTCCAAAGCCTTTAAGATACGGAACAAAGTTTTGTTGGCATTACCTCTTTGAAGTATAATATCCATACCGCTGTGTCCGCCTTTAAATCCTTTCACTGCAAGAACATAAGAAGTTCTTCCTGCCTCAACAGGTTCCTCTCCGTAAGTAAGTTCTATAGTAGCATCTACACCACCTGCACAACCTACATAAAGTTCTCCTTCTGTTTCAGAGTCAAGGTTTAGTAGTATATCGCCTTCAAGTTCTCCAGCCTCTAAACCAAAAGCACCTGTCATACCTGTTTCTTCGTCTATTGTAAGAAGGGCTTCCAATGGTCCGTGTTCAAGGTTTTCGTCTGCCATAACCGCCAAAGCAGCAGATACACCTATACCATTATCGGCACCAAGTGTAGTACCTGTAGCTCTAACCCATTCTCCGTCTATCCAAGGTTTGATAGGGTCTGTAACGAAATCGTGTTGTACATCTGCATTCTTTTGAGGTACCATATCAATGTGTGCTTGTAAGATAACCCCTTTGCGATTTTCCATACCTTTAGTAGCAGGCTTTTTAAGTATTACATTACCTATCTTATCTACTGTGCAAGATATGTTGTGTTGTTTTGCAAATTCTATGATAGCATTTCTAACTTTTTCCTCGTGTTTTGAAGGACGAGGATTAGAACATAGCATATCAAAATTTTCCCATACTTGTTTTGGTTCAAGATTTCTTATTTCGCTCATAATATATTAAGTTTTTAATTGTTAATTTACTATTTCTTCGGTATATATAAACGTTTGTTTGTCTGTTTTTATTTTCTGAATATCTGGTTTAAAATCAAAAATTCCATAAATCGTTGCTCCGCTGCCACTCATCTGACAATATATTCCTCCCATGTCATACAACATTTGTTTGTACTGAGAAAGTATAGGATATTTCTCAAACAAATGTACTTCAAAATCATTTTTCACATATTCTTTCCAATGTTTTATATCCTTTACATCTAAATCCCTCAAATCAAATGGCGAACTTGTTTTATGAACATCTTTGTACGCTTCTGCGGTAGAAATATTTAGGTTTGGCTTTACAAGTAAGATATGATAACCTTTCAGAGATAAATCCTTTTTCTTCATTTTCTCGCCTCTACCATAAACGAACATAGGAGTATTTTCTATAAAGAAAGGATTGTCTGAACCAAGTAGGGAAGAGTAGTGAAGAAGTCTATCTTTGCTAAGATGTAGTTCGCACATAAAATCTATAAGTTTCAACGCAAAACTACCATCTGAACTTCCACCACCAAGACCTGCAAAACACGGAATACCCTTATCTAAATGTATATTAAAATAAGGCAATTGCGGAAAATCTTTTTTCAACAGTGAATAGGCTTTCAGTACGCTGTTGTTCTCGTTTTGTGCTACATCTTTTTCACTTCCTATACCCGAAATAGTGAAAGAATTTTCATTCTCTTTGCTTACTCTCATTTCTAAAGCATCGTTCAACCCTATAGGATAGAAAACGGATTCTATATTATGAAAGCCATCATCTCTTTTACCTGTAACGAATAGTCCTATATTTATTTTGCAGTTTGGGAAGTAAATCATAATCGTTTCAAAGAAAATAAAACCAAAATTTATTCAGAGTAGCCTAAATTGGAAGTTCCTAATATTTTAGTGAAATATTTGCTCCACTCAGACTTTTTATAATCCACCAAAGCCCTATCTGGAACGTAAAGAGTAGCGTTTTCCATTTTTTCATCAAATACTTCTTTGCCTAAAACAGGAGGATAACTTGTGAAAATAATAACACTATTTATGTTTTCGCAACCTTTGAAAGCGTTGTCGCCTATGCGTTGTGCACCGTAAAGAGTAAGTTTTGTAAGTTTTTTACAAGACAAAAAGGCCTCTTTTTCTATGTTTGTAATACCCGAAGTAACGACTATCTCTTTCAACTCTTCTACTCCCTCAAAGGCTTTCTTGCCTATGGTTGTTACATAGAAAGATTTGCCCTCGTTTTCTACTACAGACACAAGCCTAACTTCGTTTCTCAAAAGTATATAGTTTCTATTACTTAGGAAATCTTTTACTATCCTTACTTCGTTGTTTGTCTTTGGTATGGCTTCATAATGAATGCTTTGTCCGGTATGCTCTGCCATATAAAAACTTTGCGAAAACACATTGCCTTGTACCAAAAATACAAGACAGATAAATGATAATATACTTGTAATATAGTGTTTCATATTCCTTATTATTATATAATACAAAATTACCCTGCAAAGTTACACATTTTATTTACTAACCCAAAATATAAAAGTAAGTTTTTGCAAATAAAGTTATTTTTTTGCGTTTTTCTATCTCTTTATTCTGCTTTTACGAAACTTTGTTTTAATTTTCTATCTCTTTGTTTTAATTTCGTAGAACTTTGTTTTAGAAAATTAAAACAAAGTTTCGTAAAAATGAAACAAAGAGTTATAAAAATGTATCAACGTTGCGAGGAAATGCAACGCTGATACATGACAATGAAACATTAGTGTACAATTATTTTTGTGTTCTTAGATAAGCCGTCTTCGTTTAATGCTCTAATGATGTATGCACCACTTATAGCATTTATAGAGAATGTATATTCATCTCCGCTTATATTTTTTTCGTAAATAATTTGTCCGAGAGTGTTTAGAACTTGTACGTGTTTAAGTCTTTCACCACGAAGATGAATTTCTTTATTAACGTTGTAAATTCTAATATCTGCTATTTGCTTTTGAGTACTTGGAACGTCCTCTATTCCTACTGTATAAGGTCCAAAATGAATCTTATACTTGCCTTCATTTTTACCTTCTTCAACATCTATAGTTGCATAGGTACCAACAGAAGAGAAATAAAGAGTATCATCATCTTCTATGCTATAAACTTCACGTTGAATGTTAAGGTCGCAAATAATAGTGTCGGCTATAGCGTCCATAAGATAGACTTCCATAGAGTCAGTAGCACCTATAAGAGAGAAAGTAACTTGTTGTTCTTTCTGAGAAGAGAAACCAATAGACACTTCATAAGGAAGAGAAGTGAAAGCGTTGTGTCTTAAGTAAATATCATCAACAACAACAAAGAAAGGTTCTACAGCATGCTTTTCTGCAGTGGAAAGCATAGCATACGCATCATTAACATCAAAACCGTTACTTGCATTATCGTATTTAAAGGCAGTCATTTGCGATAAACCTTTTCTGCTATCTGCACAAAGGAAAGTCATCTTTTTAGGTAGTGAATTTGTTTCGCTTTTGTTTGTAGCGGATTTCTTTTTAGACAAAGACACAACAGGTTCATAACTATATCCGTAAAGGTCTTGGTCTGATATAGTACCGGAAAGTTTATTTGCAGGATTGTCTGCACTTTCAGAAATAGCAACAAAGAAAGCGTCCCCAGCATAAACCCTTTGTCCTGCGTCATAAGAATCATATTGTCCGTTACCAAAAGCATCTACTCTATATTTGTATATACAGTTTCCTTGAATAGCATTACCTGTTCCGTCATTTGTTAGATGTTTTAGTATCTGGTCTGCAGACATAACGGCAGTATAAGGATTTGCAAGTAAGAACCATTTTCCCATAGTAGAACCACTACCATTAGAAGAACCTATGTTTTCTAATGAAGATATATAATTACTTATCTCTGTGTTTGTAGTAGTTGTATTTGTGTAGGCTTTAACTTTTCCTTGTTGGTAAAGAATAGGATTACTTGAAGTAACAACGGTATAATCCCAATCATCTTCTTTTGCCAAAGGGTGAGCAGTATTGTAAGACCAAACAAATATACCTTTACCATAAGGTAAATCGTGT
>JAFUGA010000060.1 GCA_017469625.1 Bacteroidales bacterium | reverse complement strand
CATGAAAAAGAATAATTTAATAGTTTTAGTTTGCATTTTTATGGCAACAATGTTTAGTATTAAGGCACAGGAAGACTTAAATTTGCCAAATACATATAGTGTTTTGCATATGGAAGACAGTATTCCTGTTAGTCAATACGATACTATGGTTATTTTTAATCCAGATATTTACGCAAATAATTGTCTGTTTAATTATCAAGTATTTTCCCCTAATGATTGGTGGCCATATAGAGAACTTTTGCATTTTGAATATTATAATGAATGGCAAAATGTAGTAAATCCTCTGCAATTTGATAATAATGGTTATATAATAAATGAACCTAATGAAATACAATCAGGCGACCCTTTATCCAATAATCCTTATAAACCAGAAGCATTTGCACAGCCGTACCATTTAAATAATCCTGTAAAAATAATAGGTGTAGCAGCGAGAGTATGGGGAGATTTTACAGCAGATGCTCTTAAGTATAGTTTTCATTTATTAGACGAAGATTTTAACGAATTACAAAAAAGTGTAGGTTTATGGTGGAATGCAGATGGCGATGATAGGTATCCTTTAAGATTTTATAAATTTATGGCAGATGGTTACCCTGAAGGTCAAAACTATATAGAAGTACAAGATTTTTATATTTCAGCAGATGAAAATGCAGTATCATCATCACCTACTTTTGGTTATGCAAGAACGTTGAGTATATTTGATACCATTTGGCAAGATACTCTTATAGGTTGTCAAGCAGAATATACTCCTTATTTTAAGAAAGATGGTCAATGGATAAGTTTTGCAGATGATAGTGTTTATCAATTTTACCAAAAAGTATTTATAGAATTTTTGCCTGTAATACTTACTTCTAAAAATTCAGAAACTTCTTTAAATGACGATATTACAAATGAAAATCTTTGGCTTTATCCTAACCCTGCAAAAGATTTTGTAGAGATTACAAGTAGTTTTAAGATAAAGACAATTGATGTTGTAAATATGCAAGGAAAGAAAATGTTTTCAAAACAGTGCGATAATTATATGACGCAAATAGATATACATTCTTTACCAAGCGGTTCATACATAATAAAAATACACACCGATAAAGGAGATACAACCCGCACGATAATTAAGGAATAAAAACGGACAACTTTTTCAAATCAAAAGGTTGTCCGTTTTGTTTAATAAATAGCAAAATAGCAATAAAAAGATTTTATTTGCAAGGATTTTGTTATCTTTGTAGTTCAATTTATTTATAGGTATTAAATGGAAAACGGTATAAAAATATATTCAGCCTCTGCTGGAAGTGGAAAAACTTTTAGTTTGGTAGTGAATTATGTGGATATGTTATTGAAAAATCCACTTGCATACAAAACAACTCTTGCTGTAACATTTACAAACGCATCTACAAGGGAAATGAAAGACCGTATAATAGATGTGTTAAACTACATATCTTCAAAAGAAAGAGATGGAGAGTTTGAGGGATACTACACAGAGTTAAGAAATAGAAACAAGGATTTAGATGAGGATTTACTAAGGGAACGAGTCTATATAGCACTACAATATATCATACATAATTATTCTTTTTTCAATATTTCTACAATAGATTCTTTCTTTCAGACAGTGTTAAGAAATATGGCGAAAGAATTGGGTATAAGTACTAATTTTAATATTATCCTTGATGATTCTGAATATAACAAACAAGCTGTAAGAAATGTTATAGCAACAAGCAAAGAGAATGAAAACACTTCTTTATTAAACGATTGGTTGTTTCATTTTTTTGAAAAAAGAATAGAGGAAGACGAGAAGTGGAATTTTGAAAAAGATTTGGTAGATACCGCAAATAGTCTTAAAAATACTATAGTTATAAACTCAATGAATAATCCTTTGCTTTCTTTGGAAAACTTAGAGAAAGTAAGACTGCAGATAAAAGAAAAGAAATTTTTACAGAGAAATACAGAAAAAGAATTGAAAAAAGAGTTTTCTGATATTTGTAATAAATACTCTCTTTGTAAAGAAGACTTTTATAGGTGGACTTCAAGCATTTATGCAAAGATGCAAAAGAATGGTGAAGAATTTTTTGTGGAAGATTTATTAGACAAGGTTGTTGAAAATATAAATAATGGTGGAAAGGTTTTAAAAACAATAGAAACTCCTATAGAGTTAGTGAAATTTATTTTCAAAGCAGATAAAACAATAAAACAAGTAAGTCAAGAGTATAAAAACGCAAAATTATTTGATAGTTGTATCTTTCTTGTAGGTGTTTTAAAATATCTATATGATGAAAGAAACGATTTACTGAAACAAGATGAGGCTTTTCTTCTTTCCAATACCAAACATACTTTGGAAAAGATGAATATGAATTCCAATGATATTTCTTTTATATATGAAAAGATAGGCACATATATAGAGAATATTATGATAGATGAGTTTCAAGATACATCGCATTCAGATTGGAACAATTTGAAAGTTTTAATAGATGAATGTCTTTCAAAAGGAGGACAATCTTATATTTACGGAGATGTAAAACAAAGTATTTATAGGTGGAATGATGGCGATTGGAGGATAATGGATAATGAGTGTAAGAAGAAATCAAATAAGGTCTTACCACTGAAAAGTAACTATAGAACATTTGGAAATATAGTAGATTTTAACAATAATTTCTTTAAAGAAATCTATGGTGAAGAAAATGCAAAACAAGAAATAAAGAAACAAGCAGGAGAAGGCAGTGTAAGGATAAAGATGTTTCCTTATTCATCTAATGTAAAAAAGGAAGTAAAAATAGAAAAAGTAGATATGTTAGATGAAGTAAAAAAAGAGATAGATTTCTATCGCTCTTTGGGTTATAAGAATGAAAATATAGTTATTCTTTGCAGAGGAAACGAGGAAATAAGCCAAATAGCCAACTATCTAAAACAATTAGACAGGGAAAACAATGATGTTTCTTCTTTTTACAATCCTATATCCGATGTTGCTTTTTTATTATCTTCCTCTTCTTCTATAAGGAAACTTATTGCTGGAATGAAGTATCTAAATGATAAGAATGCAAAAATATCTAAAGAATATCTGAATACAGATTATAAAGATTTTTCTGTGGATATAGACAAACTAAGAACAGAGTCTCTTTTCAACTTATCTTTGATAGAACTTAGCATAAAATTATCTCATATTTTGGAAATAGAACAAGATACAGCTTTTTTGCCAGCCTTTTATGATAATGTAAAAAGTTTTATGTTGAAAAAGAGTGGTAGGTTAAGCGATTTTATAGATTATTGGGAAGAAAACCTATGTAAAAAAAGTGTAGAAAGTAATATGCAAAACTATAATAATTCCATAAGACTTACAACTATACATAAGAGTAAGGGGTTGGAATTTGATATAGTTATAATACCTCATTGCAATTGGCCTATAAGCAAAGAAACTTCATCAATATGGGTAGATAATAAAGAGAATAAATTTTTGGAACTTCCACTTATACATCAAACATTAACGCATATAAAAGATACTTGTTTTTCTGCAGAATATGAACAAGAGATAGAATTGCAGAAAAAAGACAACTTAAACCTACTTTACGTTGCTTTTACCCGTCCAAAAAAACATCTATCTCTTTTATGCAATTTACTTATAGATAAAGATTTTAAACCAAAAATACCTTCTAATTATATTACAGATTATATCTATCCTTTTTTGAAAAGAGAAACAGAAACGGAGCAAGAACCTTTTGTTTATTTGTATAAGAACAAAGAGTCCATAAAATATGATACAAAAGAAGTAGAAGCAGATAACGTTGGTATAACAGTAAATGATATTTCTTTTGGAGAAAATGCTTTAAAATTTAGTGAAACTTCCTTAGCAAAAGATTATTTCTTTGCAGAAGAAGAAAAGATAGAAGACAAGACAGTATTAGGAACAAAACTTCACAACGTTATGTCAAATATCTATTCTGTGGAAGATATAGAAAAGATAGACAAAAACATAAAATATTTGCAAGAAGACAAAGAAAAGATTATACAAATACTACATTCTATGCTTTCTTTTGTAGAAAACAAACATTGGTTTGATAATACATACAAGGTAATGAACGAAAGAGGTATTATTTTTTCAGATAAGGATAATAATATTTGTGAAAGGCGTCCCGATAGAATAATGCACAACGAAAAAGAAACTATAGTAGTGGATTATAAGTTTATAACAACAGAGGTAAAAGAAGACAGAATAAATACCTATAAAAAACAAGTAAGGGAATATGTAGAACTATTACAAAAAATAGGTTATAAGAATGTTTCTTCTTTTCTTTGGTTTATAAATATAGGTAAAGAGAATATAGAACAAGAAATATTAGAAGTAAAATAAAAGGTAATACAGTAGAAAGATGACAAAGGAAAAAGATAGTTTTTTGTACAGAGTAGCAAAAGATATACTACAAAACAATAAAGAGAATATGCAAGATGTTTTAGTAATCTTGCCAAACCGTAGGTCTATACGTTTTTTTGTAGAAGAGTTAAAAAATCAAATAGACTCCCCTCTCCTTTTACCTGATATATATTCTATAGATGATTTATTGTCTTCAAAGATTGTAGATATAAAATTATCGGATAGACTATCACTGCTTTATTTATTATATAAGTCTTATGATAAAATATATACTAAAAACAACCCTGAAAGAATCATAATACGAGAATCTTTTTCAGATTTCTACTATTGGGGAGATATGATTTTGAATGATTTTGATGAGATAGATAAAAACCTTGTAGATACTAAAATACTTTTTACCAATCTGCACGATTATTCTAAGTTGGCTTCTTCTCCAGATGATATTCTTTCTATAGAACAGAAAAAGTTTTTAGAAAACTTTTTCAATATAGATTTTTCTCAACGTGGGCAAGTATTAGAAAACTTTATAAGTACATGGAATAGTTTGTATGAAATATATGAAGATTTCAACACAACGCTTTCAGATAAAAACCTTGCATACGCTGGAAAGCTATACAAAGAATTTTACAATCGTTTATCTTCAGATGAAATAAGTTTCCCATACAAAGAGATAAAGATAGTAGGTTTTAGTACTTTAAACTATGTAGAAAGAAAAATATTTCATAAGATAAAAGAAAGATACTATACTACATTTTATTGGGATTATGATAATTTCTACACAGAGAACACTTACCAAGAGGCAGGTATATTTATGAGAGAAAACAAAGATACTTTCCCTACAAGTAAATCTTTTCTTGAGAATGATTTTGATAGAATATCCACAAAAAAACAAGAGTTTAATATTATAAACTCTCCTTATGAATCTTTATCTGTTACTTATGTAAAACAGTGGTTAAAAGAAATAAATCCTACTTCTTTAAAAGACGTGGCTATAATATTACACGATGAAACACTTTTACCTCTTTTACTTAAATCTTTACCTGTAGATATAAAGAAGAATATAACTATGGGTTATCCTTTCAATCAATCTGAAATATATAACGATGTTTTAAATTCTCTTCTTTCTATAAAAAAAGAAGATTTTACAAAAGAGAATATTCATAATCTGTTTTCACAATTGGCTCACAAGATAAAACAGAAGAATAAGGAAGAAGATTTTTGGTATTTTGATGTATTTAAAACCTTAGATGAGAAAATGCAGGAGTTTGCAGAGATATTGCAAACAATAGATAAGGAAGATATAAACGAAACTATTATTGCAGACGTTATAAATAAAGATTTAAAAAGATTGTCTATAGATATGGTATCCGATGCTCTTGATGGAATACAAATAATGGGACTTTTGGAAACTCGTGCTTTGGATTTTAAGTATATTCTTATGCTATCCTGTTCAGATGATAATCTTCCAAAAATATCTTCTAACAATGGCTTTATTCCACAGTCCTTTAAAAAGGCTTATAATATGATGTCTGTAGAAAGAAAGTCTGCTTTGTTTGCTTACTATTTCTATAGATTATTGCATACTGTGGAAAGAATAGATTTTATTTACTCAGAAACTTCTTCGGATAAAATGAGGGAAATGAGTAGATTTATTAGACAAATAAAGATAGAGATGCCAAAAGATATTAAGGTTATAAAAGAAGTCTCCTTACTTGCAGACCATTCTTTATCTGAGAAACTAAAAGACTATCATTTTTCTTACCAATCTATGCAGTTTATAAAAGACGTAGGCGATAGAACTATATCTCCTTCCAATTTGAATTCGCTTATAGATTGTCAATTAAAGTTCTATCTTAATGATGTTGCATTCATAAGAGAAGATAAACAAGATGATGATTATTTGGCTATAGCATTTGGTAACGCTTTTCACGATGCAGCAAGCAATCTTTATAGTGAGAAAAATCCAAAAGATATTTCAAACGAACAACAAGCAATAGAACAGGCTATAGAAAAAACTCTTACGAACAACTATGACAAACTCTCACAAGAAAGAGAGTACAAAGAGAAAGAAAAAACAATCAACGCTTTAGAGTCTATACATATAGATATGTTGAAAGAATACTTGAAAAATCTTTTAACTTTAGACAAAACAATAGGTGTTTATGATATTCAGTGCGAAAAAGAAATTGCTGTGGATTTAGATTTAAATGGAAAGATTGTATATCTTAAAGGACGTATAGATAGAATAGATACTCTGACAGATGGTACAATAAGACTATTGGATTATAAAACAGGTAAAAAATCTGAAAAAAAATTTGACTCTATTGATGATGCTTTTTACCCAGATAAAGATGGTGCAAGAAAAATTCATGCAAATTATTTGTTTGAAATTTTGTTCTATTGTTATTTATTATACAACAAGACAAAACAAAATATACAACCAAAACTACTATATCTTTCAAATATGAAAGATAGTGATATTCTTATAGGAAAAGAAAAACAAGTACTCGTTTATGATGAAAATATCAATCAATTGTTTGAACAAAGACTAAAAGAACTACTTTCTTCGTTAATAGAAAAACAAGAGGGTGAAGTGTATATAAGAAATCTTTCAGAAAAGAATTGTGCTTTCTGTCAATATCGTTTATTATGTGGAATGAATAAAAAAACAAGCAAATGGTAAAATATAAAGAAAAAACATTAGACAACGGTCTATCAATAATAGTTAATGAAGACACAACAACAGAACTTGTTGCTGTAAATATGTTATACAAAGTAGGTGCAAAAGATGAGCAAGAAGACCATACAGGCTTTGCACATTTATTTGAACATTTAATGTTTTCAGGCAGTAATAACTATAAAGATTTTGATGAAATAATAAACTCCATAGGAGGTGAAAGTAATGCTTTCACAAATAACGATTATACCAATTTTTATATTACTGTTCCTTATATATATTTAGATTTAGTTCTGAATATAGAAGCAGACAGAATGAGAAATTTGATTATAGACCAAGAACATTTATCTGTACAACAAAAAGTCGTTATAGAAGAGTTTAAACAAAGGTATTTAAATCAACCTTATGGAGATTTATACAAATGTATGAGAGAATTATCTTACAAGGTTCACCCTTATAAATGGCAGACTATAGGAAAGGATATTTCACATATAGAGAGTGCAACTTTGGATATAGTAAGAAGTTTTTATGACAAATATTACCGTCCTAATAATGCTATATTATCTATCTCTGGTAATGTAGTAGCAGAAGATGTTTTTGAGAAAGTAGAAAAAATCTTTGCCTTTAAAAGAGGAGAAGATAAAGTTATAGAGTACAAACAAGAACCTTTGCAAACAGAAAACAGAGAAGAAACTGTGTATAGAGATGTACCGTCAGATGTTATTATGATAACCTTTCCTATGTGTGAAAGAAACAACAAAGAGTTTTATGTTTTTGATTTGCTGAGCGATTTGTTATCAAACGGTAAAAGTAGTAGAATGTATCAGAATTTAGTTTTGGATAAACAAATCCTTACTTCAATAGATGCAGTTGTAAGTGCCGATGATGATAGAGGACTATTTGTTGTCGTAGGAAAGTATGTAGAAGGACAAGATATAAAAGAGGGAGAAAGAATGATATGGGAAGAGTTGGAAAATATGATAAAAGAACCTATTACAGATAGAGAATTTCAGAAAGTAAAGAACAAGAATCTTGCAAACTCTTCATTATCCAATCTAAAAATATTGGATAAGGCTATGAATATGGCTTATTATGCTCATCTTGGTATGTTAGAAAATATCAATAAAGACAAAGAGATTTATAAAAATGTAACAAAAGATGATGTTATTTCATTGGCAAGAAAGATTTTCTTTGAAAACAAACATAATACATTATATTACTTATCTAAACAGAATAATAAAGAATAAAGTTTAATAATTGCAAAACGTAATCACTATGAAAAATAAAACAAATTCTATTCTCCCTATGATAAGTGTTACTGTCTTGTTTTTTATGTGGGGATTTATTACTTCGTTGAACGATATACTTATTCCATATCTAAAGAATGTATATTCCTTAACACATTTTCAAGCCAATATAGTACAGTTCGCTTTCTTTGGAGCATACTTTGTTGGAGCCTTTGTCTTTTATCTATTTGCAAGAAAAAGCAAAGACCCTATAACAAAGATAGGATATAAGAACACCTTAATAATAGGTCTGATTATAGCAACGATTGCGTGTTTCTTGTTCGCAATGATAGCAAAGTCCAATCTTTCTTTTTATACGTTTCTTTTGGCTTTGTTTATGTTGGGTATAGGATTAACATTCTTACAGATAGCAGCAAATCCTTTTGTTTCCATTATAGGAGATAGGGAAACTGCATCATCAAGACTAAATCTTACACAGGCTTTCAATTCTTTGGGAACAACATTAGGACCCGCACTCGGAGGATATTTTGTTTTCAATTACTTTGGCAAAAACACCATAGGAACAGATGCAGTTTTCGTTCCTTATCTGTTTCTTGCTTGTTTATTACTTGCCGTAACGGTATTTATATACACTTCTAAAATATTCTACAAAGAAGAAAAAGATACATCTATAGAAAAACAAGAAAGCATATTCAAAAAACCTTATGTAGTGTTAGGTGCTTTGGGTATATTCTTTTATGTAGGTGCTGAAGTAAGTATAGGTAGCAATTTCGTATCCTATATGAAAGAAATACTACATAAACCAGAGGCTTTAGCATCTGCTTTCCTTAGTTACTATTGGGGAGGAACTATGATAGGAAGATTTTTGGGTGCTATATCCTTATCAAATGCTAAAAAAGTAAAAAAACTCATCTTTATGGTGCTTTTGGCTATAACATCTTTTATGATTATCTTCCTTGTCAATTATTCTTTGCATGGATTAGTATTTCGTCAAGTTTGGTTCTTTATCTTCTTTATAGTAATGAATTTCATCTTTTTCTATTTGGGAAAAGGTATACCTGCATTGAGTTTAGGTATATTTGCTATGGTTAATTTAGGTCTTATAATCTCTTCTTTCATATCAGCACCACAAATAGCAGTTTGGTGTATTTTGGCTATAGGTCTTTTCAATTCTATAATGTGGGGAAATGTATTTACTCTATCTATAGATGGTTTGGGCAAGCAAACGGCTTCTGCTTCTTCCATACTAATTATGATGATAGTAGGTGGAGCGTTGCTACCTCCGTTACAAGGTTTATTGGCAGATGTTATAGGAATAAAATATTCCTTTATCATACCTATGATTTCGTATGCTTATTTATGTTTCTATGGTTTAAAGGGTTATAAGATAGGAAAATGAAATCGTTATACGAATTTAATGCTACAATAATTAAAAATCCCGATATGGACGCTGCATATATAGAATTTCCCTGGAATTGCAAAGAAGAATTTGGTTCATATAGAGTAAAAGTAGAGGCAACTTTTGATGGAGAAACATATAAAGGTCTTTTGTGTAGAATGGGAACAGAAAATAGTATAATAGGTATAACAAAAGCAATAAGACAAAAAATTTCTAAACAGGCGGGAGATAGAGTGCATGTTACAATAAGAAAAATAGAATAAATATATAAAAATTATGGAAATAATAGACGTTATAAAACAAAGACACAGTGTTAGGTCATTCAAAGAAAAACCTATAGAACAAGAGAAAATAAATACTTTGCAAGCAGAGGTTGCAAACTGCAACAAAGAAAGCGGCTTAAACATACAATTGATTACAGAAGACAAAGATGCTTTCAATACTATGTTGGCTCACTATGGCAAGTTTACAAATGCAGTCAATTATTTCGCTATAGTAGGAAAGAAATCAGAGGATTTGGATATAAAGGGAGGTTATTATGGTGAAAGATTGGTGCTATTATCTCAACAATTGGGACTTAATACTTGCTGGGTTGGACTTACTTTTAGCAAGAAGAAAAACAAAATAGTTGTAAATACAGGCGAAAAACTTCTTTGTGTTATAGCCTTAGGTTATGGTGAAAGTCAAGGTGTTAGTCATAAAATAAAAACTTTTGAACAGGTTACAGAAAATATTAGTAATCCACCTGAATGGTTTAGAAATGGAGTAGAGGCTGCTCTTTTGGCACCTACATCTTTAAATCAACAAAAATTCAAATTTGGTTTGAAAGATAACAAAGTTACTTTGCAAAGAATTTGGGGACCTTATACAAAAACAGACCTTGGCATAGTGAAGTACCATTTTGAAATCATAGCAGGCAAAGATAATTTCACTTGGGCATAAAAAAACAAGAAGAAAATCAAAAGAGATTTTGTATATTATAATATATTGTATACAGAAATTGAAACGAAGAAAGAATTTTCTATTTCTTTGTTTTAATTTCGTAGAACTTTGTTTTAGAATTCTATCTCTTTGTTTTAAATTTCTCTTTCTTTGTTTTAGAAAATTAAAACAAAGTTTCGTGAAAGCAAAACAAAGTTTAAGAAAACTGAAACAAAGTTCTATGTGGTTAGTATAAAGAATGAGATTTATAAAATAAAATATTGTAAGAAAAAAGTAGGAATTTAGAACAGTTTGGTAAAGTTCAAAAGGGATAAAATGTTAAATTTTTCTCACCAAATAAAGAAAGAGTAGTGGAAAATAGAAGAAAAATTTTTAGAAAAAGGAAATTTAGAACACTAAAATATTTTTTCAATACTATAAAACGAAAAAACAATATTCTAAAACAAAGTTCTGTGAGTGTGAAATCAAATTTTACGATAGTAAAATAAAGTTTTAATTTCACCAAAACAAAGACTGGCAATTTTTTTTTCAACTAAGGTAAAAACAAAACTAAGTTTTGCGGAGATATTATAAGATTTTTCTTATCTAAGTTCGGTTATTATCAACATTATACGTAAATATTTCCACTTCTTATACCGAGTTATCGTTGTATTTTAAAATAGTTTTGTATCTTTGCAGGCGAAAATATATAAGAAATTTGTTTTTAATTAGATACTAATATAGGAATGGAAGAAAAAGTAAGATATACAGACGAGGAATTGCAAGAGTTCAAAAAACTTATAATGGACAAACTTGCAGTTGCTAAAGCGAACTTAGAGGAATTGAAAGCAGAGGCTTTTAATAAAAACTCTAACGGAACAGATGATACAAGTCCGACTTTCAAAGCAATGGAAGACGAGAGTTCAAACGTTCAACTAAAAGAAGAAAACGCTCGTTTGGCAGCACGTCAACAGAAATACATAAAAGATTTGGAAGCTGCACTTACCAGAATAGAAAACAAAACTTACGGTATCTGCAGAGTAACAGGCAAATTGATACCAAAAGAAAGATTAAGACTTGTACCTCATGCTACATTGAGCATAGAGGCAAAAATGCAACAAAATAAAAAATAAAGATTTTGAAAAATCTTAGAGTTTCTATTTTATTGATAGTCATTATTCTGGTTATAGACCAGATTATAAAGATATATGTGAAAACTCATTTTCGTATAGGAGATGAGTTTTTGGTGTTTGGTTTGGATTGGTTCAGAATACATTTCCTTGAAAACAAAGGAATGGCCTTTGGTATGAGTTTCGGAGGAAGTATAGGCAAGTTGATATTGACTTTTTGTAGGTTGGTATTGGCTGTATTCATATTTATATATATAAAAAAAATATCAAACAACAAAGATAACAAGATGATAGTTTATGCTTTTTCTTTAATCTTTGCTGGGGCAGTAGGAAACATTATAGACTCTATGTTTTATGGTTTGATGTTTTCAGAAAGTACTCCTTTTTTGATAGCAGAGTTTTCTCCACAAACACATTATGCACCTTTTTTATGTGGTAAGGTTGTAGATATGTTTTATTTTCCTATTATAGAAACAACTTTGCCAGAATGGTTACCAGTAGTAGGTGGAAATGATTTTAGATTTTTCAATGCTATATTCAATTTTGCAGACGCATCTATAACGATAGGAGTTTGTTTGTTGATAATATCTGCTTTTATAAAAAGAAGATTGACAAATAGACCGACAAAAGATTCTAACATTGTTTCAGAACAAAACATTTAACTTTACTTGTGTAAGATATGGAATTGATTATAATATTGTTATTCGTTATTATCAATGGTTTTTTCTCTATGGCGGAGATTTCTGTCATATCTTCACGCAAAAGCAAATTAGAATCTGAAATAAAGAAAGGTTCTAAAACGGCACAATCTGTTTTGAACATAATAGAAAATCCAGATAAGTTTCTATCCACTATACAAATAGCCATAACGGCTATAGGACTTATAATAGGTCTTTATACAGGCGAACAATACAAAGAATATTTGACAAATATTTTCGTAAAACTGCATATAGAAGAGTCTTTTGCCATTATTCTTTCTCGTATAGTTATAGTTGTATTTACAACGTTTATAATGCTTGTACTTGGAGAACTGTTGCCAAAACGCATAGGTATGAGTAATCCAGAAAAGATTGCTGAGTTTATTATTAGACCTATGAAATTCTTGTCAAAGATAGCATTTCCATTTGTTTGGTTTCTATCAAAAACAACTTCTTTCTTGGCAAGTTTGCTTGGACTAAAAACCTCAAAAGAACAAAACGCCACTGAGGAAGAAATAAAATCTATTATAGACCATAGTGCAGACGCGGGGGAAATAGATGAGAATGAGCAAGAAATAGTTAATAGAGTTTTGGATTTAAATGACAGGAACATAGTTTCTTTTATGGCACCAAGGGCAGACCTTGTTTGGTTTGAACAAGATGAATATATTTCAGACGTTGTAGAAAATTTGGGGCAGAGAGTCTATTATATCTATCCCGTTGTAAAAGATAATTTGGATAATATTGTAGGTGTCATATATATAAAAGATATTCTGAAATCCATAAACAAAGGTTTGAAAGTAAAAGATTTGATGAGAGAACCAAACTTTATACATGAAAGTGTTGGAGTTTATGATGTGTTGGAGTCTTTTAAAATGTCCAAAATTCATTATGCTTTTATAATAGATGAATATGGTTTTGTTCAAGGTATGATAACTATGACAGATATATTAGAGTCTATTGTAGATAACCCTGCTCAGATGGACGAAATAGACGATGAACAAGTATTCGTACAAAGAGAAGATGGAACTTACCTTGTAGATGGACAATATCCTTTTTATGATTTCTTATCTCATTTTGGTTTGGAAGACAAATATCAAACAAGTTCTTACAATACCGTTAGCGGACTTATCTTGGCTAAAACTGGTAAAGTGCCAAAAATAGGCGAAAAGATAGAATGGGAACAATTTATTTTTGAAATTATAGATATAGATGGATTAAGAATAGATAGGGTCTTAGTTTCTGATAATAAGGAAGAAAAACAAGTAATAAATGAGAAATAAGTAAAAAAATTAAAAATATTTATTGTATTTTTAAAATAAGGTTGTAAATTTGCAACAATAATTTTGTTAAATTTGAAATAAACGTAATAATTAAAAAAAACAGTAAAATTAAAACTATGAAAAAAGTATGTGCTTATTTGTCAATAATGTTACTATTGACAGTATTCGTATCAAATGCTGCTTTTGCACAAGATGCTAAAGATGATGCAGCAACATCTACAGAAACTACAGTTTCAGAAACAACAGCATCTGAAACAGCAGTAGCAACTGAAAACACAGAGACAAAAACTCCTGCAACAGACAAAAAGTCTTTCCACCAGATGTTAAAGACTAAATACATAGAAGGTGGTGTAGGTTGGATGACTCCTGTGCTTATCTGTTTAATATTAGGTTTAGGTTTAGTTATAGAAAGAATAATATACCTTAATCTTGCTACAACAAATGCTGAAAAATTATTAGACAAAGTTAGAGATAACGTTGCAGCAGGTAACTATGATGCAGCTATGGAAGTTTGCAAAAACACAAGAGGTCCTGTTGCTTCTATATTCTACCAAGGTTTGAGTAGAGTAGATAACGGTCTTGAAGACGTAGAAAAATCTCTTACTTCTTACGGTGGTGTTCAAATGGCAAGATTAGAAAGCAATATGATTTGGATTTCATTGTTCATCGCTATCGCTCCTTCTTTCGGATTCTTAGGTACAGTTGTTGGTATGGTACAAGCTTTTGATGATATTGAAGCAGCAGGTGATATTTCTCCAACAGTTGTTGCTGGTGGTATGAAAGTGGCTTTGTTGACTACAGTCTTCGGTCTTATCACAGCTTTGATTCTTCAAATTTGCTACAACTATTTAATGTCAAAAATTGAAAGTTTAGTATCAACAATGGAAGATGCTTCTATATCATTTATGGACATCTTGGTAAAATACAGAAAGTAATTTTATATTGTGTGCTTGTGCATAGTTGCATAAGGTTTATAGATATTACTTAATAAAACCAAGGAGGAAAAATAAATGAAAAAAGAAAAAATAAATTTAGTACTAATCATAACAATGGTAGTGGCTCTTATAGCTACTATAGCTGCAGTGGCGTACGCATTTGTTTTCAAACAAGATATGCCTTTGGAAACACAAGGTGCAGCAAATTCATTGTGGGGTATTGCATATTGGATAGTATTCATATTTGCAGTATGTGCAATAATAGGAATTATCGTCTTTCTAATAAAGCAAATGATAGAAGACAAAGCGAAATTGGTTATGATAATTCTTGGACTTACAATTGTAGCATTATTCGTTTCTTATTTCTTAGCATCAGGAACAGATATTTCTCAAGCAACATTTGAGAAAGCAGGAGCAAATTATTCTGTTTCTTCATCTAAATGGATAGGAGCAGCATGCTACACTGTGTATTTCCTATTTGCAGGTGTTATATGTTCTGTAATATATTCAGAAATATCTAAACGTTTAAAATAAGAGGAAAAATACAATGGCAAGAAGAGGAAAAAAATTACCAGCACTGAATGGCTCGGCAATGTCAGACATCTCGTTTTTGTTATTGACCTTTTTCCTATTGACCTCATCAATAAATACGGATTCAGGTATACAAAGACGTTTACCGCCTCCATCCGACCCTAATGTAAAACCACCAGATATTCACAAGAGAAACACTTTTGTTGTTTTGGTGAATATGAACGACCAATTGCTTATAAATGGTGAACCTGGTGATATAAATTCTTTGAAAGATAGAGCAAAAGAGTTCCTTGGTAATCCAAGAAATCTACCAAATCTTCCAGAGAAAGAAAAAAGAACTATAGACTTATTAGGTCAGGTAGAGGTTTCAAAAGGTGTTATTTCATTGCAGAACGACCGTGGTACATCTTATCAAATGTATATTCAGGTTCAGAACGAATTGACTGCTGCTGTTAATGAATTAAGAAACGATATGGCAAAAGAAAAATTCGGACGTAAATATTCTGATTGTAACAACTCTCAAATGGCTGCTATAGACAAGGCTATTCCTGTTGCTATCTCAGAAGCAGAACCAAAGAACGTAGCACAAAAATAATAAATAAGGAGGAAAGAAAAATGGCAAAATTTACAAAAAATGAAAGAGGCGATATGCCTGCATTGAACAGTAACTCAATGTCAGACATCGTGTTTACTTTGCTTTTCTTCTTTATGATTATTTCTACAATGAGAGAAGCTACAGTAATAGTAAAATATGATGTTCCACAAGCATCCGAAATTCAAAAACTTGAAAGAAAATCTCTTGCAAGTAACATATACATCGGTGTGCCTTTAGACCCAAAATTCGGAACAGGTTCTCGTATTCAGTTAAACGACCAACTAAGCGAGGTTTCAGATATACCTGCTTTTATTGAGAGTGAAAGAGCTGCAAGAGATGAAGCCGACCGTCCTTTTATCACAACTACTTTAAAATGTGATAAAGACACAAGAATGGGTGATGTAACAGACGTAAAACAAGAACTTAGAAAGTCTGGAGCATTGCGTATCATGTATTCTGCTTCAAGAAGAGTAAAAGATTCATACTAATAAGTAAATTCTAAATATAGAACTGTTCAATATGGTTTATTATTGAGCAGTTCTTTTTTTATAATTGTATAAACAAATGGAGTTTCAGTGCAAAGAATATTCACTCAATCATAGTCAATCTACAATGAAAGTAGGTACAGATAGTATAATGCTTTCATCTTTACTTTATTACTCTTTTCTCAAATATGATACTCTCCTAATCACAACTCCCAAAAATATATTAGATATTGGGACAGGTTGTGGTATTATTGCACTTTGCTCTGCTCAGACTTTCCCATCTGCAAACATTACTGCTATAGATATAGATAAACTTTCTATAGAGGAGTGCAAAGAAAACTTTTCCCTCTCTAAATGGAACGATAGACTTTCTGCAATAAATATCTCTTTGGAAGATTTTTCAAAACAGACAAACGAAAAATTTGATTTAATAGTTTCAAATCCTCCATATTTCACACAATCTCTTTTATCCACAAATGAAAGAAAGATGTTAGCAAGACACAATCATTCACTTTCTTTAGAAAACTTTGTCCTTTCATGTATGCAAATCATTTCAAAACAATCTGTTATAGCAGTTATTCTTCCAGAGAAAGAATCTATGGAATTAGAAAAACTTTTTGCCTTGCAAAACATCTTCCTAACATTTTCTTACAATATCTTTTCAAGGACAACTAACACCCAACCAATACGAAGAGTTACCCTTTTCTCTTCTCAAAAAGATACTACCTTACAAGAAAATATCTATATAAGAAACGAAGATAATCAATACACAACAAACTATAAAAATCTTGTTTCTCCTTTTCTTTTATAAAAAAACAAGACTTACCTAATAACAATTGATATACAAACATTTAATCATTAAAGAAAAACAAGTATTGAAAATATTTAACAAGTCTTTCTCAAACAAAATGATATAAAAGATAAATTATGAATGAAATATATATCGTTATAATAGTTTTTTGTTTAATTCTACTTCTGCTATTCTTTATTATAAGAAGTAGAAGAATAAAATCATTGAAAGAAAAGCAAAGAAAGTATGAAGAAAATCTTATTCAGATAAGTAAGGAAAAGAGAAAAGAAAAATATTTTCAAGAAAAGAATTTATTAGACCAAGAGAATGATAATTTTTCTTTTTCTATATCAAAAGATATTGAGAAAAACTTTGAAAATGAGATAATAACACCAAAAGTCAAAGATTCTTTCCTTTCGCAATACGAAGATATTTACAACGAAATACACGTTCTTATTAGACGTTTATATTCTTTCAAAATAGAACCCTCAAACATACTATTAACTTTTCTGCATGATTACAGAAATATAGATAAAATTATTGAAAAACATAATGAACAAATAACTTCACAACTACTTGATAAACACAAACATTTTTTTGATACTTGTCTAACATATCCTTTGGACACTCAACAACGCAAAGCAATTATTTCTGAAGCAGAAAACTGTTTGGTAGTAGCAAGTGCTGGCAGTGGAAAAACTTCTTCTGTCGTTGGAAAAGTAAAGTATTTGACGGAGATAAAAAAGATACCTCCGCTCAGAATTTTACTTATAAGTTATACACATAAAGCAGCAACAGAACTTAGTGAGAGAATAAATACACAGAACTTAAAAGGCTATACTTTTCATAAACTTGCACTTGATATAATAAGCAAAGTAACAGGTTGCAAACCCTCTATATGTGAAAAAACTGACACTTTATTTGTGCAATCTTATAGAAAATTGATAGAAAACAAAGATTTCAAACACTATGTTTTAAAATATTTTACATCTTATCAGTACGAAGAACCTGCTTGGTTAAGTATAAAAAATGATAAACGTTCGGAATTGTCTTCTCTGAAAAGCAATGAAATCAAGGCTTTATTGCCAGATATGGACAATAACGAGATATACGTAAAAAGTATTCAGGAACAACAAATCTGTTATGCGTTAAGTTGTTTGGGAATGCAATATAGATACGAAGAACCCTATGAATACAGTGTTGCAAACGAAATGTATTCTCAATATCTACCAGATTTTTCTATTTATTACGAGAGAAATGGAAAACAATATCGTGTTTATTTAGAACATTTTGCTTTAAATGAACTAGGTTTAGTACCATCTTGGTTTGCAAAAGAAAAAGAAATATCTTACGAAGAGGCAAATCAAAAATATGGAGATGGAATTACGTGGAAGAAAGCAACGCATGAGAAATACAAAACCAAACTTATATACACGACAAGTGCAGATTTCAATACTTATACAGATATAAAAGAAAAATTAAAAGAACTATTTATTCAAAACAATATACCTTTTAAAGAAAAAAGCGAGGAAGAATTGTTTGATATGATAGTTCCTAAAAAATCTAAACAAGAAAAGTTTTTCATACGCCTTGTTTCTACATTTGTAACTCTTTTAAAATCAAGTTGTAAATCTATAGATAAGATTATACAAGAAACAAAAGAGAATAAGGATAAGAGAAACAAAGATATGATTAAACATATTATAATACCTATGTATGAAGAATACACTCAGGAACTAAAAAACAGAAATCAAATAGATTTCACCGATGCTATACTATCTGCAACGGAGATATGCAAACGTGAATACATTGGGAACTATGACTATATTATAGTAGATGAATTTCAAGATATTTCTTTGGATAGATACTATTTTCTTATGGCACTTAGACAAGGTACTACACCCGCAAAAATCTATTGTGTCGGAGATGATTGGCAATCTATATACCGATTTTCTGGTAGCGATATGTCCTTATTCAATGATTTTCAGTCTTATTTCGGATATTCAGAAATAAAGAAAATAGAAACAACATATAGATTTGGTAACCCTTTAGTAGAACAATCTTCTCGTTTTATTCAGAAAAATTCTGCTCAAATAAGAAAAAATATACGTACATTTACAGATAAAAAGACAGAAATTTCATTTGTAGAGTACGAAAGAAAAGAATTTTGCAAAAAAATAATAGAACTTGTTAATGCTATACCTATGGACAAATCCATATTTTTGCTTGGCAGGTATTCTTTTGATGATTACTACCTTTCTTTTATGTTTCAGGGAGTTAAAGAGAGTGATAAATATTATTACATTATAAATAATAGAAAAATAGAATTTCTTTCGGTTCATAAATCCAAAGGATTAGAGTCGGACTATGTAATATTGTTACAATGTAACGATGATACATACGGTTTTCCATCAAAGATTAGTGATGATAGTATACTGAATTATGTACTATGTAAAGCAGATGAATTTCCATATTCAGAAGAAAGACGTTTATTTTATGTTGCAATAACGAGGGCAAAAGAAAAAACTTTAGTTATGTATGATAAACGTTTTCCATCTGTCTTTGTTAAAGAGTTTATAAATCCGGAGTCTGTGGATATGAATTCTTATTCTAAACATATAAATGCAAACAAAAGATGGACGAAAAAAGCAGATGAATTGCTACTTACTTTGCATAGAGAAGGTAAAACCATAAGACAAATTTCCAAAAAAATGGGAAGAAGTCAAACCTCTATAGTTATGAGATTAGGAAAATTAGAACAAGACAACTAATATAAACCACCTTTTAACCAAAATCAAGTTCTACTCTAACGAAACTTCGTTTTAATTTTCTATCTCTTTGTTTTAATTTCGTAGAACTTTGTTTTAGAAAATTAGAATCAAGTTTCGTGAGAGTGAAACGAAGTTTTAGAAATTTGTGTCTTTGTTTTGTTGGGGTGAAAATTTGTTATAGGTTAGTATGTTCTTTTAAATTCATAGTCGTATATACCCATTAAATCCATATAACGAATACCTATATAATGCCATATCCAAGTATCTCCAGATTTCTTTTCTATCTCCCATAATGGTTCATCACCGTCAAGTCCTTTATATTCATAATCACCTTCCTTTATATTTCTTTTTTATTTAGATACTTGTATTCCCACCATGTATCATTCATAAAACATATACGATAATCATCTTCTCCAATCGTTGTTGTATAGAATTTTCGTTCTTTTTCATACAATTTCATTGTAATAGAACGAGTACCATTCACCTTAGATACCCAAGTAGATACCCTATCGTCTTCATCTTCTGAACAACTAACGAAAGTTAACCCTGTGAATACTGCAATAAACAGTAGTAAGAATGTTGCTTTTATTGTTTTCATTGCCTTATATGATTTTGTTATTAAAGTACCATTTATTCTCTTTTGCAGATATACTATTTTTTATTCTTATAATAAAATATTTTGGTTAAAAAAGAAAAACAAAGTTCTATATTTGGTATAGAACTTTGTTTTATTGGAATATGGTTTTTGGATTATTAGTTATTTCATTAAATCTTTGCCTATATCTTTTCTATAATACATCTTATCAAAAGATATTTTGTTTATATTTTCATAACAAAGGTTCAAGGCTTGTTGCATATCATCTGCCAAGCAGGTAACTGCTAAAACTCTACCTCCGTTTGTTAGTATATTGTTTTCATTATCTTTCTTTGTACCTGCATGATATACTATAGCGTTCTGCACTTTGTCTAATCCATTTATAATCTTGCCTTTCTCATAATTTTCTGGGTAACCACCAGAACACAACATAACAGTTGTAGCTGTTTTTTCGGATATTTTCAGTTGATATTTATCCAATTCTTTCTTTCCCATAAGTTCAAAGGCTTCTACTATATCTGAATCAAAACGTGCAAAAACACTCTCACTTTCAGGATCACCCATTCGTACGTTATACTCTATTACGTATGGGTCTCCTTTCACATTCATAAGACCGAAAAATATAAAACCTTGATAATGTATCTTGTCTTTTTTTAGTCCTTCTATAGTCGGTTGAATTATTCTCTGTTCTACCTTTTGCATAAAAGTTTTATCGCAGAAAGGAACAGGTGAGATACTTCCCATACCTCCTGTATTCAAACCTGTATCGCCCTCTCCTACCCTTTTATAGTCCTTTGCCTCTGGAAGAAGTATGTAATTATCTCCGTCTGTTAGAACAAAAACACTACACTCTACACCCGACAAATATTCTTCTATTACCACCTTTGCAGAGGCTTTGCCAAACTTCTCATTTTTCAACATATTTTCTAACTCTTCTTCTGCTTCGGATAAAGAGTTTAGAATAAGAACACCTTTTCCTGCTGCCAAACCGTCTGCTTTCAAAACATAAGGTGCTTGCAATGTGCGAAGAAAATCTTTTCCCTCCTGAATATTATCTTTGGTAAATGTGCGGTATTTCGCTGTAGGAATATTGTATCTAAACATAAAATCTTTAGAAAAATCTTTGCTACCCTCCAATTGTGCTGCCACCTTGTTAGGTCCTACAACTATTATATTTTTTAAAGATTCTTGCTCTGAGAAATAATCTCCTATACCATCTACCAAAGGTTGTTCTGGTCCCACAACAAGAATATCTATCTTCTCTTTTTGACAAAATGAACCTATCTCTTCAAATCCATTAAGTGATACACATTTACCCCACTCTTCCATACCGGGATTTCCTGATGAGATAAAAAAATGTTCTGTCCTTTTACTGTTTGCTATTACTCTTGCCAAAGCAGATTCTCTTCCTCCGCTACCCAATAATAAAATATTCATAGTATTATTTTTTGTTTTGATTACTGAATTATTATTTACATTGCAAAGATATAACATATTTTTCAAATTCTAGTTATGTTTTCCTTCGTATAACACCTATTCCACAAAAGAATTTTTCTACTACTCCTCCCCTTTCTGTCAAACGAAGAAAGGGTATAACAAAAGTATCATATAGAAAAACAAAAAAACGAAGAGATTATTGTTTTATTTTATATCTCTTCGTTTCGCTTTGTTCCTACATTTATATACCCAGAATCTCTATAACCAAATATATCTCCTACACTTGTTATTGAAAGATTACCCTTTTCTTTTGTATATGGCGGTATGTAATACTCTACAACTATTGTATCGGTTCTCATCAAAAAAGAAACTATATTTAGAGAACTATCTGTCATATTATAACTCTCATCAAAAATTTGGTTATAATGTTTGTAAAATCTATCTCTCCGCATCTGGTCATATCCATAAACATAGACTTTCGCACCTTTAGGAATATAAAACTTATTAAATTCTACATTTGTTTCTACTGCGTTTTGACAACGAATTGCAATTCGCCATAATAGACTACCATCTTTTAGTGTATCCCATTGTCCTGAGTTGTCTATATTATAATCAACTATTCGTGCTATTCCTGCCAAAAATCCAAGTTTACCTTTCTGCAATTTTTCTATTGAATCCTTTGTTAATTCTTTAAGCATTTCTACTTTATCTATTGGTCTTAAATCTCTTTCTTGCCAACTTCTTGGTAATTCCCATTCTTCTTGTCCTAATGTTACAGTTACACTTATAAACATTAGCAATACTGTGAATAATATCTTTTTCATTTTTTATATTTTTTTATGTTAATACTATTTCTTCTAAAATTAAAACGAAGAGATTATTGTTTTATTTTATATCTCTTCGTTTCGTTTTGTTCCTACTTTTACATATCCAGATTCTCTATAACTAAACATATGCCCTATTCTATCTATAGAGAGAGTACCTTTTTCTTTTGCATAAGGTGGAATATAATATTCAAGGACTATTGTATCTGTCAGCATAAATAAAGAAAATATGTATCCTAAAGTATCTATGTGTTCATTATAACTATCATCTAAAATTTGGTTTCTATTTTGTTTAAACGTTCTATTACGAATATCATTATATCCATAAATATACACTTTAGCACAATATGGTATAGAAAACTTATTAAATAAAACATTTATAAATCTTGCTTTTGGACTACATACAGCAAAACGCCATAATAAACCACCATCTTTTAGTGTGTCCCATTGCCCTGAGTTGTCTATATTATAATCAACTTCTCGTATCATTCCGCCTACATCTCCACCATATTCATATTCTTTTTCTAATTTATCTATGGTGTCTTTTGTTAATTCTGAAAGCATTTCTACTTTCTCTATTGGTCTTAAATCTCTTTCTTGCCAACTTTTTGGCAATTCCCATTCTTCTTGTCCTAATGTTATAGTTGCACTTATAAATATTAGCAATACTGTAAATAATGTTTTTTTCATCTTTTATATTTTTTTATGTTAATACTATTTCTTCTAAAATTAAAATGAAGAAGAAAAGACCGTCTGTTAATAAAGACGGTCTTTCAAATAAAAACACGAAACGAATAACTATCTTATTATTATCATCTTCTTCATCTGTTTTTCGTTCTTGTAAGTCATAACATAGTAGTAAACTCCTTCTTCTAATTGACTTGCATCAAAATCTATAAAGTTTCTACCCTCTTTGTACTCACCTTGTTTTGTGTAGATGATTTGACCTACAGTGTTGGTTACATAGAACTGAATCTCTCCTGCTTGTGGCAATACAAAACCTATGCGAGTTTGGTCTTTTAATGGATTAGGTGTATTTTGTTCCAAGATAAATCCACTTTCTGTCATCTGAATACTATCTTCTAAACCTACATAAGATTTTACTTGATAAGCATGAGTAGTATCGTTCCAATGAGCAGCATCTGATGGATAATCTAACCAAGCAAGTATGTTGTACTGTCCGTTTTCAGATTTTGGAATACGATAAGAGAACGTCATATATCTTCTTAGGTTAGGATTTGGTTCATCATAATCCCAAGTGAATGTTTCTGTTATAACGTTATTCCAATTTCCATCTATAACAAGATGTGCTGTTACTATAGGAGTAACACCACCTATAGTTCCTCCATTGTGTCCTACGAGTTGTACTAAACAATCTTCAGCAACAGTTTGTTCTATGAAGATAGAGTCTGCTACACCGTCTTTGTAACCCATATATATTGCACAAGTAGTATCGTTTGTCTTATCTACTTCGTTATCAACTATAACATAAGCACATATTGACTGATAAACTCTTCTTTGTAGTTTTTGTGCAAAATAGTGGTATCCATACTCGCCAGCAGGAAGGACAGAACCCAAACGATAGGTTTCTTCTACAGCGTTGCCAGGATTGTTGTCATAATAGTAACCTACTCTTATGTTGCCAACACCCCTTGAACTACGGTTTAGGAATGCTAACTGAACACCTATAGAGTTAGGATCTGTATCATCTATAGTAATGTAACGTGCTTCTATATCTTGAGTATAGTTTGTTCCTTCCAAACGTTTGTAAAGAGTATCGTTATCGTGGTAATAGTCGCCCTCTAAACCTACCCAAGATTTTAGATTTACAGAACCGTACGGTGCATGATAAGTATGATTGAATCTATATACATATTCATCTCCGTTGTACAAAGGTGGGTTAAAGGTTATAACTTCTTCTACAACATTTCCACCAGAAACAGCGTATGCAACAGGTAGTTCAGTTATAGGAGTAAGACCATAGTTTCTTACTCTTATACCTATTTCTATATCGTCATTTGAAACGATTTGTGAGCCTGGGTTTTCTATAGCAACAATAGCAGCATCTTTTTCCAAAGGTCCTATAACTATGTTTGCCCATACCGAATCATTGTCTTGATATAAGTCTTGTTGCAAACGTGTGAATGATACTATAGTGAATGGGTCTGGCATAGTAACGTCCAAATAGTGCCCTGAGATAAATGTATATTCATAATCTCCACCCGGTGCTATACCATTTTCACCTAAGTTCAAATCTTCACAGGTAGGTATGTGCATATCTTCTGACATATAACAAACTCGTACTGATGAAAGGGGTGCTTTTCCAAAGTTATGTACATTTACTTTTGGATAGAAATAAGAACCATAGTTTGGAAGAAGTGTAGGAGTAAGTTCTATAGATGTAACACCTGCATCTCTATCTCTTAAACCTCTTCTTAGTTCAAAGTTATCTATTGCAACACCTTCTGTAGTTGCAGAGTTGCCAGATTCAAATACAAATCTGAACTGAACCGTAATACCCATATTTGCCAACAAGTGGTCTAATGAGTAATAAACTTGTTTCCAAGAACCGTTGTTTCCTGTAAATCCATCTTCTGAATTATACCAATTATATCCATTAGTATCTTCATTATTACCTGTTCCATAAGAACCTAATCTTTGCCAATTTCCTCTGTAATCTGCATACTCTACAGTCATATTTGCAGAACCTAAGACTGTTCTAAGCATAAAGCCCAAAGTATCTGGTTTTATAAGTTCTATATTGAATACAGGTGAATACAAAATACTTTGATTATTCTTTGGATATTTACCATTGATATTTGTCTTCCAACAATTAGGTTCAGAATATGCTTGAGTTATGATTGTGTTTTCTTCTCCCGGTGTTCCCATTTGCCAACAGTTTGTAGGCTGAGAAGGATTTAACTCGTATGGATAGAAGTCTGAGTTTGGAACATCTATAGCATCAAACTCTTCTGCATAAGATATATCATAAGTTTTAAACAAGAAGACATTCATTTCCAAAGAATCGTCTGTAGGATAAGTATCTCCCAATACTGAAACTACTGCTTTTATAGTATTGTTTCCATATTGTAGGTTTAGGTTGGATATGGTTATATCTTGAGAAGCAGAAGTAGCAAGGTTTCCTGTCCAATTGTATGTTTGTTCTGCTCCGTCATTCAATGACCAAGTTATAGTAGCAGAAGTTATAGATGATTTACCCATATTTCTAAGTCTGACTTTCAACTGTTGATTTGCATCTGAAACAAATCTTTCTGGTGTGATAAATCTTACAAGTTGAGCATTTGTTTCTTCTATAGGAAGAATATTAAGAAGATAATCTTCTACCTCACCTTTCTTTATTTGTGTTGTAGGTTCAAAACTGTGTTCCAAATCTTCTTGTGCAAGCATTATACGCATACGTGTTTTTCCACTGAATGTAAATATTGGCACTTGTATATCTGTACGGTTTATAGATTGGTCTGGATATACAGTATCTGAATACATAAGTTCTGTGTTAGGGTCAAATACTCCATCTCTATCCCAATCTATATAAACTTTCATCCATGCTTGTGGTGCTGACCCTACTTCCATAGCAGGTGCTTTTGCATTATGAACTATAAGAGAGTCTGTAGTTCCTTTGAATAGGATAATAGGTGGAACAGTCTGAGTGAAGTCTGTGTAGGTGTCTGAACCTGCAACAGAAGAGTTGTCTGTTGTTCCCATTTGTACCCTTACTATATCCAAAGATTCTCCATTTTGTACAGAACCATTCGGATAAACAGTGTTACCGTTCAATGGTTTTATAGCAAAAACGGTTTCTGTTGTATCGTTTTTAGGAACATTATCACCTGTGGCCTTCACCCATGCAATAATTCTATATGTAGCCACTTCGGATAAATCGGCTAAAGTGTTAAACTTGTACGTATAGGTTGCATCTGGTGCTACTACATCGTGACAAGTTTCTGTAACTAAGATAGGGTCTTGGTTACCTTTCTGAAGAGAATATGTTACGTTGAAGTTTGTAGCATTTTGTGTACCATAATTTACAAGTTCTACTGAAACAGTATCTTCTTCTGTATATACTCTACCATTTATACCTTCGGTAATATATGGAGTTATTACTCTATTGGCTGCCATTTCTACCGGTTCTCTATCTTTAACAATAATGCTAACTGGTGCAAAATCACTCGCACAAGGATAACTACCTGTAAGATTTACTCTCAAATAATATGTTTCATTTTGATACATTCTATCTGGTGTTGTATATCTTGTAGATGCTTGATAGTTTGTTGGTGCATAGAATGGTTCTGCATCAGATGTAGAGGTATACCATTTTATTGCAAGGTTGTTTTCCTGTGTTGCTGTAGGCATAGCGTGTGTTCCATAGTCTATAGTATCGTTATGTGTTACAGGAGGATTTGGAGAACGGCGAGATGTTACGTTGATGTATGCAGATGTATCGTTTGAGTTTGAACCTACAGGAACGTGGTCGTATGAACAAGTAATATATGTTCTCAACTTCCATACAGTATCCGAATTACCCAAAGGATATAAATCTGCCAATTGGTTAAATACATAAGTCATAGTAGCATTCTTTTGTAAAGACTGTACTAAACCTATTTCAGGGTCTGTATAAGGGAATGTTATCTGTTCTGTAACTGTCAAATCTGGTCTTCCTTGTACCTCGTAAGTTATCTGAAGATTTTGAGAGTTGTCTATAGTTTTTTCTCCCTTGTTTTGAATAACTGCTTGAATAGGTACAGCATGCAATTGACAACGTTCTGTTATAGGTTGTGTTTTTTGAACATATACATTATATGCTGGAATAACTTTGATATATACTCCTGCAGTATCGTTTTGTGCTTCTGCATCATCGTCCATTACTGTATAAACTTCCACGTAAAGAGAATCTGTGTAAGGGTCGTTTAGTGGTGGAATTAAATCTGTAGTGAAAGTATAATCTGAAAGTTCCAAAGGAGCAAGAACTTGGTCTGAATGACCTGTTATGGTTTGTAAGATTTCTCCATCTTCAGATGTTTTAAGATTAACTACAACGTCCATAGAAGTTAAACTATACAAACCAAAGTTTTTCAGTCTTGCTGTTATTGTAATAGGGTCGCCTTCTACATAAGATATGGTATTGACAGGTTCTACTATTTCCGTAACACCAGCATCGTGTGTTGGGAATACGTATTCGTATGCTCCCATAGTTGGGTGAGGAGATACAGGTCTTGTTCTACCCAATATATCTGTATTTATTTCTTCTATAGGTTCTGCACCGTATACTATATCTGTAGGATAAGTAAGTTTTAACAATGAATCTGAAGCAAATGGACTTGTAACATTTGTAGAGGCTTCGTCCATAGAGTTTGCTGTACGCAAAGCATCTATGTTAGCAATATTTGCACCCCAATAAGCCAACTTAGTTCCTGTTGTATAATAGTTGTTATTATTTGAAATAGAAATAGAGTTTGCAGATGTTACATGGTAAGCGAATCCCTTTCCTGCATTCTCAAAGTTATTGTTTCTTACGTTTATGTTGCTTGCATGTCCTCCTACTTTCATTGCTATAGATGAAGCAGAGTTTGTACTTGGGAATACTCTAACAGTATTGTAATAAGCATATACATAAGAAGAAGAATCTATGTCTATACCTATAGAGTTGATAGCAGTAGAACCCGTTATTCCGTTTATAGCAACAGCATTGTTATAAACAAGCATAGGTTGTAACATTGTGAAGTCAGAACCTTTGACGTTTATACCTACTCTTACTTTGTTGGATTTTTCTACAAATATATCGTTTGAGTTTATAGAAGAAACACCTCCTATATTCTTCACTGAGATAGCAGTACCTGCTACAGTAGCATCGTATGCTCTAATCTTATTGTTAGATATTTCTACATCTAAATAAGTATTAAGAGATACAGCAAAGTTAGTAAATGTAGAGAAGACGTTATTTGATAATTTCAAACCTTGTGGTATACTATCTACAGATACAGGGTTTGATACTATAAAGTTTAGTCCGTTAGTGAAAGTATTGTTTGTAAATTCTGTATTCATATTCTGTCCTTCTAATTTTACAAGTGTAGTACCCACAGTACCCAAAGAAGAGAATACAACATTTGAGAATTTAATATCATTTGTAGTTATCAATCTTACCAAATCTGGATATGAAGATGAAGCAGACTGTATCTCTATATTTTCAAAATAAATGTGAGAAGTTTCATCAAGTATTAGAGCAGCATAGGTTGAAGCATTAGCCACTGAGTAAGTAAGTATAGGTAATGTTTCACCTGTCTCTCCTCTAAATGTTACAGTGTTTGTTTCAGATATACCACTTATTTCTGGTATTTCTACTTGTTCGTTATATGTTCCTGCTGCTACATTGAATATTACAGGACCACAAAGACCAGATTCTTTCAAAGCATCTACTGCACTTGTGAAAGAAGAAAAGTCTGCATCTTCATCTGTAGCAGATATTGTGTATTCTACAACAGATGTATTATTTCCTAAACAAGCAGAGAAAGTTTTAGAAACAGTATCATTAGTTTTTACTATATCGCAATCCTTATCTACGTATGCAACAAGTTCTATAGAACCCGGAGTGAAAGTATATGTACCTATAACTACCGTTTGTGTTTCTCCTTCTACCAAATTACCTGTCCAATTATAAACAGTAGGTTCTGCTCCATTTACAGACCAAGAAATATTTGCACTTGTAAGATTATCTGAACCGTAATTCTTCAAAACAACTTCTATATTGTTTGTTTCACCTGACATAACTATATCTTCAGATGGAGAAGTTATAGATTCCAATCCTACTTCACAACTTGGAGAAGACTCTACAGTTACCTGTACAGGCAGTCTTTCACTTGTACAACCCAATTTCTCTACATTGAATTTCATATTAGGAATAGAGTCATATAATTTTGTAGGATTACCTGTCCATGTGCAACCAGCATTACTTGGGCTTCTATAAGAACAAGATGCTTTATAATCTGTTGCAGTCATTCTTGTAGTTACATAAGAGTTTGTATTTGGAGAAGAGAAACAAACCTCTACAACAAGATTTGAAACTCCGTCCCAATAATATGGGTCATCAAAAGTCATACTGTACCAACCTGTGTTTGTAGTTTGGAAATCTATTTGGTCGGTAGAGTAAACTGTAGTCATATCTGAAACCCATGAAGATAGTTGTGCATTCTGTGTTTGACCTAATTTAACATTATAGTTTAGCAATCTTGCTGCAGGTTGTCCGTTTCCGACACTTACAGTTGCTACATCAAATGCTATACTATTTATATTTCCAGCAGTAAAACCGGCGTTTTGAAGATTTTCTGCTTTAAGTAAATATTGTTCTTTTACATTCTTTTGTTTGCAATTCAATGGCCCAGGATAACCTGTAGTAGAAGTTGCATTGGTTAAAGTACCATTACCTACTGTTACATCTTCGGTTGAAACAAGAATAGAACCTACATAATAAGTTTGGTTTTCATATAATATAGGTGTAGTAAATATACCTCTTGCCAATTCTTCGTTTGTTGTTTGATTTTCGTACCATACTACTATATTGTTAGAAGTTGAAGATAATGTTGCAGTAGTTGCATAAGGTATAGTAACGCCTGCAATTACAGGAGCAGAAGGTGTTACAAGTGAAGTAATATGAGTAGATATTGTATCGTTGAATGTAATAGTTTCAGTAGATTGGTATAAATAAACTTTTATAGTTAAATCTCTACTTACTGTAGTAGCAGACATATCTATAGGTGTAGTAAATGTATATTCTACTGTATCAAATTGATTTAATGATGAAGAACAACTTTCATTTATTGTACTTACAAGAGTTTCACCGTCATATACTTCGCAAACCAAAGGAATAGTACTTGCAGTAGGATTGATACCAGAGTTTGTCATAGTAAGAACAATAGTTTCATTACCCATTGCACAAGAAGAAGAAACATCTTCATAATTTACTATACGAATATCTGTTAATGCTATATCATTTATAGGAGCATTTGTTACAACCACATTGTAAGGAGTTTTATCTCCAAAACAACCGTTATCTCTATATACTTGCAAACCTGCATTGAATGTTCCTATTGTCATCTTATTGTTATTTGATGCTACTTGCCAACCTGTTGCAGTGTTTGCTGTTCTTATTATACCAGCAGAACCTGCTGTGTTTAGTGTAGTAGATGACCATACAGAAGATGGAACATTTACTGAAGAGGCAAAAGTTGCACCGTTTATAGCAACTGCATCTACTACAGTATTATTAGCATTTGCTATAACAAAACCTGTCTTTGCTGTTTGATTTGCAAAAGTTGAAGATAAAGATGTAGCCAAAGCCACTGTATCGTCTTCTGTTGTAGAGTTTGCTGCCAATAAAACTACAGAAGTTCCAGCTCTTAAAACATAATTATTAGGGAAGTTATATGTTTTATAGTTATTCCCGGTTGTTGGTAATTCTGTAGCAGAACCAGTAACCTTTGATACGTAAAGTTTATAACCTGTCATATTTAAATCTCCACTACCAAAGTTAGAAATCTCTATGGCTGTATTTGAAGATACCCAAGCAGGGAGATTCTCTGTTACACCTACTGCACTTGCTGCTTTGGATAACTGAATCTCTGTTATCTTCAAAACAGGTATTTCAGATTTGCGAGAGAAATAGAATGTAGTATCGTGATAAAGAACAGGTGTATGATATGTTTGAGATTTCAAAGTAGGTATCTCATCTGACTCTGATAAATACCAATAAACGCTATCATTTATACTTACTGTCAAATCTGCTTCTGTTCCATAATTAACGTTTTGTGATTGTGGTGTTAATGCAGGAAGTTGATACAAAGAAATAACTGATGCGTATGCAGTATCGTTATTATTTACTGTATCCTCTGGAATAGCAGACCATGTTCTTATTGTAAAGGTTTCATCTGCAGTACCCGTTGTAGCAAAGTTCTTTGTAGTAGTAAATACATAAGTATAAACACTATCTGGTTCTATGTTGAAAGGTAGAGTTTCTGTTACAGTAGAACCATTATTTACTCTATATTTAAATATTGCAGATGAAGAAGGGATAATGTTTGCACTCAAATTTTGGAATGAAACAAATACAGACTCTGTTCCAAAATCGCAATTTGTATAAGATGATACTCCGTCAAAGTTTCCATTTGTTAAACCTGTAGATATAACATATACGTTACTTTGTGGAGGAGTAAATTCTCTTGCTCCTATACATGGATTAGTTGTTGTAGGTCTTTCGCTTCCGTAAAAGTCTGTTGTAATAGAAGGAATATTTGTTCCTTGTTCGCAAACCAATGTATTAGTTGCATCTAAGTTATTCCATGCTGGGAATATAGGGTCTTGGTCGTAATATGATGCTGTTTCTTGTGTAAGAGTTGGCCATTGACCAACACTTGTAGAAGTAGAACCGTTGTAAGATAACAAAGGCATATTTTCTACTGAAGAAGTTTTATAGTATAAGTTGTTTGACAAAGTGTAACTTGCATTAACGTTTCCTTCTGGTCTTACAACTGAAGCAAAACCATAACCATCGCTAACTATGATATTATTTTTCACTATAACATTTTCAACACTTTGTCCAGAGCCTAAGTTCAATCCTACAACCCTCTTGTCATAAGAATCCAATGATTTACCATATATATTATTGTATACTATAGTATCTTTGTTTCCTGTTAAGAAATTGACACCATAAGTTATATAAGCAGTTCCTAACTCGTATCTATTTAAACTTATCTTGTTGTTTGCTATACGAGAACTATCTATTTGAGATAATGACATCGCACTTATACCTTCCAAAACAAAATTATTTCTCTCTATTTGTGTTTTTGCATTCAAAAGAGTAAGAGCATAATTTACTGTTGTATAGTTGTGCTGACCATCTTCTCTCAAAAGATAATTTGTTTTGAAAACATTGTTATTCAAAACCAAGTTCTTTGTGTATTGTGCATAGATAGAAGAACCTGTAACTATTATAGATGTATTACCATTTTGTGCTTGGAAATAATCTTGAGAAATATTGAATGTAGAATTCTTTATTACAACATTATTTGAAGGTTGTAGTGGTGAGAAACCTATTATACTTATTTGGTTTGTTGCTGCACCAGAGAAAGTACAACCATCTATTTCCACATTGTTTGAAGCACCTATATTCAGAATAGAGTTAATCTTCGCAATCCTTGCGTTGTATCCATCGCTTTCTCCATAAGTTGCAAAATCACAATCTATGAATTTTATATCTGAAGTACCTTGTATCATTCTTACAACACTTATATTTGCATTATCATCTGAGATTAAACCATTGTTATTAAATCTCAAATTTTTAAAAATAAAGTGGTGAACATTATCAAGCGTGAATACAGGAGCGGTAGTATCACCAGAGAAGAAAATAGGTTTTTGTGTTGCAGACTCTCCTTCAAATGTTATAGTGTTTGTTGTTGAAAGTCCCTGAATACAGTTAGGAAATTTTATTTGTATGCTATCGTATTTGTGAGGTTCATATTTTATTTTGAAAGACACTGGGGCATTTACACCACTATTTATCAACATTAGGAAAGCACTTTCAAAATCTGTAAATGTTCTATTTGCAGAAATACCATCTACTTCACCTATTGCATATTCTCCATTCATAGCACCTTCAGATACTATCAAAGTAAAGAAAGCTGTATCGTTGTTATAGTTCCAATCTATAGTGTTTTCATCTACCATTTCTGTCCAAATAGACAATTTATGTTCACCTACAGGTGGCAAGAAATTACTTGTAAGAAGATACTGTACAGAATCGCCAGCACTTAATGTTCCATTCCAAGTGGAAGAAGCAACTGTGCTTGGGTCATCATTCAACATCCAACTTACTTTTATGCTTTGCAAAACATCTGTTCCGTCATTTCTCAAATAAACCTTTAGTTGAGAAGGTGTGCCACTTGTACAAAATGCTGTTGTAGGCATTTCACCAGAACAAGTTGTTGCAGGTGTAGGTTGCAATATCTTTGCTCTACTTACAGCCGCATCATACTGGAAATGACACGTATTTTCAAAGTTGAATTTAAAATTAGGCTTATAATTTAGGTAAGGAGTTACAACATCAAAACTTGACATACAAGCCTCAATATTAGATGTTGCTGATTCAAATTTTAGAACAGATTGGTTTGAAGAAAAACATTCAACTTTTGTAGTACCAGAACCTGTTTTATTTTCATAACATGTTTTTATTAGAATATCACTCGTTCCGTCCCAAACAAAAACAAAGTTAGGGTCAAAGTCATCAAAAGAAAAATAGGTCCAACCTGTAGATGGTATAGTATAAGAATTTCTACTATATACTGTTTGCAGACCTGTTTCCGGTGCGTAATTATCAAGTACTTTTGAAGCAGGAATTTGGCTTACACTTATTTTGAATTGTGAAATTACTGTTCCAGCCGCTGCTTCTGTCAAATTCATAGAAATACCTGCCAATTTACCAGGACCGAAACCTGCTTCTAACATTTCTTGAGCCTTATACCTTATTTGATATTCAGTCTTAGTCATAGCAGTATTGAAAACTACTGCTTGTGAAGAAAGACCACTTGTTTTTATAGGTTCATTGCCAACATACGGTAATACAGAACGAAATCTATTGAATTGCCCGTAAGCAAAAGGAAACGTTGTAACATTACCTTTATGGTCATTTATTACCGCTCTCCAAGATATAACAGAATCCACTCCTGCATAAGGAATAACTGCTGAATAATTAACACCTGTATTATGTGTAAATAATACTTTTCTTATTGTAGAATCTCCATCTGTAAAATACTCTACATATAAGGAATCTGGCACAGAAGAAATAGCACCATTATTATCTCTCAAATCCAAAGAAATCAAAGCATCTGAACAGTTTGGATAGTTCATCATATTTGGATAAGAAACCTTATTAGTTATCTGCGGCACTCTCACTTCATCACCTGGAGTAGCTGCAACATACAACCTTATATCATCTATAAACCAACCTGCAGAATAAGCATTTGCATTAGCGGTTGAATATTGTGGTATAACAAAACGTAACTGAAAACTTGTTCCTGAAGATGTTAATCTATCTGCCAAGTAAAAGACTGCATTTTTCCAAGTAACTATATTGTAATAATCATTTGTTTCATCTCCCAAATATGTTAAAAGGTCTGTCAAAGAAATAGCACTTGTACCAAAATATTGATTCCAATAATAAAAAGATGAAAAACCAGAAAACACACTTGCCCACGTTTCACCCTGACCATAGGTTACGTCCAAATCTCCGGGTGAAGTACGAGAGTTACCTCCGTTGTTTAGAGTAAGCCATTCTCCTGAACCTACCTTTATCTGTAAATAACCTCCCATATCAGCACCACCTTCTTTGTTCTTTAAGAGAGGAATTTGAGAAAATTCCAACCTCACACCAGAATTGGCTGTTATGTTATAGACAGGAGAAGTCAGCGTTACCATACCGGTAGAACTTGGTTGCATTCTAAAACTTTTTTCTCCTGTAGATGCTATAACATCTGTAACACTTGCGTTTGTTGATGCTACCCAACCAGATGGCAATCCTGATTCAAAAGTAACATGTTCCAATAAGTTAGGTTGTGCATAGGAATACACAAAACCCAACAAACTACATACTAAAAGTAATGTTAATCGTTTCATTCTGTATCTGTTTTTATTATTACTCTAAAACATTTTCTTTGTATCCAATGGACACTATACTAAATCTCAACCTGCAAATTTACAAATTTTTTATTTAAAGACGCAATATCTGTTTAAAAAGTTGCAAAATAATTACAATGAAGATAAGTTAAAAGAATAAAATTTTCTTTCTTTATATCTAAAAATCAAACTATTAAATTAAAACACCAAACTAAAATTTTGCAAAAATAAAGATATAAAAAATTATTTTGTATTATAAATACTTTATACCTTAGTAATAAAAGAAAAATTTTCTTCTTTTTTTATGATAATAATACTCTCTATAACAAAAATTTAATACTTCATTCTGTGCAAATTTCACAACAAAAGGCAGGTAAATAATTTTTTTTTCTTACCTTTGCAACGTACAAACATTAAACACAAAGAAAAAGATATGAAAAAAGTTTTTGTTTTTATAGTATTAGTATTAGGAACTATGGTTTCTATGTATGCACAAGAAATACAGGAAAGTTGTCAAATAATAGAATCTTCTGTTAAAAACAAACAGTATTACAATTTCACAATATCCGGTGATGGTTTCCTTTCTTATAATTGGGGAGATAATGATGACAATCATACAACTATTTCCGTAGACCTTACAAAAGTTACCATATCCAAAGACTACACTTTAGGAAAAGAAAAAGTTTGGATAAACTGTATTGATTACAATGGTTGTATAGATGAAATGGGCAAGATAGGTGCAAGGGATGGTATGTATTTCAACTATTCTAAAACCTACTTACCTGCCAATAACGAAGCAGATATGGAGGCTATGTTTATGCATCTTAACTATTTGATAAAGATAGCAACAGGTAAATATTAGAAGTATGGAAAACACAGAAAAATAAAAAAGATTGGCTCTATTAAAGTCAATCTTTTTTCGTCTATAATATGAATGTTAGAAATTGTCTGCTTCTCTTTCAAAATAGGCTCTTGGGTGGTCGCAACAAGGACATTTTTCTGGAGCTTGTTTTCCTTTAAATCTATATCCACAGTTTCTACATACCCAGCACTGTTCTTCTTCTGAATAGAAAACATCTTCTTTTTCCATTCTTGATAGAAGTTTCAAATATCTTTCTTCGTGTCTTTTCTCTACAGAAGCAATAAGTCTAAACTTCTCTGCAATTTCTGGAAAACCTTCTTTTTCTGCTATTTCTGCACCTTGAGGATAACCTACTGTCCATTCTTCATTCTCACCCTCTGCTGCTGCTTTCAGATTTTCTTTTGTTGAGCCTATAACTCCAGCAGGAAATGTTGCTGTTATCTCACAAGAACCGCCTTCCAACATTTTAAACAACATTTTCGCATGTTCTTCTTCCTGCCCCGCTGTTTCAGTAAAAATGGCAGATATTTGTTCATAACCCTCTTTCTTTGCTTGTTTTGCAAAAAATGTATAACGGTTTTTAGCCTGTGATTCGCCTGCAAAAAATGCCATAATGCATTTTTCTGTTTGTGTTCCTTTTAACTTCATAATTTTCAAGTAATTTTATTAGTATATAAATATAGAACGTTTTATTTTATAAAAAATTATAATACCACATAACAATATTTTATATTATCTTTGCGTTCGCAAAAAAAACGATGGTTTATGAAAAAGATTTTTATTTTATTTTTCGCATTTATATTGTTTCAACAAGCGTTTGCACAAAACAAACCTTACGATGAAAAACTTGATGCTGTTTTACAGATAAACACTGCTATAAAACAGGCACAAAAAGAGAACAAATACGTACTTTGTCAGGTGGGTGGCAATTGGTGTGTTTGGTGTCTGAGATTTGCAGAACTTGCCACAAGTAATGAACAGATAAAAAGCATTATTGATAGTAATTTTGTGTATATACACGTAAATTATTCCAAAAACAACAAAAATCCTCAGGCTATGCAGATGTTGAGAAATCCAGCAAGGTTTGGTTTTCCTGTTTTCGTAATCTTGGACGAGAATGGCAACTATCTGCATACTCAAAACTCAGCCTACTTAGAGGAAAAGGATGGTTACAGTGTCAAAAAGGTTGTAGATTTCCTTGAACATTGGACTCCAAAGAGTGTGAATACGCTTAAGTAAGGCAAAGTTTCACTTTTTTTATTTTACATATAGGAAACAATTCAATTTAAGTAATAACAAAAAAACGTTTATTTGTATGAAAAAATTTTGGAAGAAAATAGGCATTAACAGTATTTGGATATGCTTAGGTTTATGTATCTGTGGATACTTTATTTACAAAGGTTTAAAAACTTTCTCCGATAAAGAAAGAACCGTTTATGTAAAAGGATTGTCTGAAAAAATAGTAGAAGCAGACTATGCTACTATGACAATAACTTATACTCTTGGAGGAAATGAAATGCAAGAGGTTCTAAAACAAATAGAAGCAAATAACAACAAGATTAAATCTTTTATAAAATCCAAAGGTATAGATGAGAAAGATATTACTGTATCTACTCCAATGATAAAAGATAAAACTAACACTGAATGGGCTGAAGATACGGATAGAAAATATACTTACAGATATTTCGCTTCTGTCAACATTGCCATTGCTTCCAATAAGACAAAAGCCGTAAGAGAAGTAGAAGTTAATCAATTTGATTTGTTCAAAGAGGGAATACAGATTCAGCAATATTATTACGATGATAATTCAGCCAAATATGAATTTACAAATATAAATGATTTGAAACCTTCTATGATAAAAGAAGCCGCTGCAAATGCTAAAAAAGCCGCAACCGAACTTAGTGCTAATACAGGTAGCAAGATAGGTAATATAAAAAGTGCTTCTCAAGGTCAGATAGATGTTTCTACAACACAAAATCCTTTGGAATTAAAGGTACGTGTTGTTTCTACAATAGAATATTTCCTAAAATAATTACATTCATATTTATTTGATTTTTAAAATATTAGAGTTTGATTACACTTTATGCAAATCAAACTCTACTTTTTTATAACTTCGTTTTAGAATTCTATCTCTTTGTTTCGCTGTCATAGAACTTGATTATAATTTTCTATCTCTTTGTTTTAATTTTGTAGAACTTTGTTTTAATTTTCTATCTCTTTGTTTTAGTTTTCTAAAACAAAGTTTCGCAAAATTAGAACTTCGTTTTAGTAAGAAATAAGGAAGTTTTTGAAAATTTATTTCTTAATTTTTATAAAATAATTCTTAAATTTAGTGTTCTAAATTTCCTTTTTGCAGATATAAAAACTTATTTTCCCCTACTCTTTCTTTGTTTCACAAAGAAAATACAACATTTTACCCCACAAAAACTTCACTTAGTGTTCTATTTTTCTTAATATCCTACAACAAAACTTTGTTTTAGAAAATTATAACAAGTTCATTTCATATTTATTTATAGTAGTCTATTATTTTAGTTACTACATATCTCGGTATAAATAAAGGGATATTATCATCTAAACATGGTTGTGAAGTCTCAAATAAAGAAACATCACTTCCCTCGCACTTTCTACATTCTAAAATAAATGAGATTTTATAGGTAATCCATTTATATCTCCTTTTAATTTTTCCAAACCTTCAATTTCTACATTATGCTCTGCATATCTATAAAAGTCTGGTATTTCTATTGCATTTGCTACTTGTACACTTTCTGAAGGATATACTTTATACACACCATTATCTCCTATGGATTTAGGAGAAACAACTTATAATAAAATACATCCTATGCAATTATAAACATTACTTCTCACTTTTGCCATAATAAGTATATTTCCATCAGAGGTCATCGCAGGTCTTCTTCATCTGAACAACTAATAAAGTTACCCCTGTAAATACTGTAATAAATAGCAGTAATAATGTTTTTCTAATCGTTTTCATCTTATTTTTGTTATTTTATTTGTTTTTACTGTTTTGCACAATATACTACATTTCATCATAGCCTGCAAATATATTTAATAAAATTATAGATAAGAGTAATCGGTATAAATAATTAAGAAAAAAGACTTAAGATTTTCTTAAGTCTTTTTATCTAATCTTTTTATAAGTTGCATCTATAGGCATTAGTATATCGGATAGTGTTTCAAAGTTGTAAAATGTTATGGTTGTAATATTACTACTTTGTTCTATAGAATAAGCATAACACTCTTCTTTTATTCCATAAAAGTTCATATTATAAAACTTTATATGAGAATCATCTATGATTTTGTAATTACTTTTGTTATGAATTCCTGTTTTATCATACACTTTTCCCTTTTTTGTAAATTGGATAGTATCTACTACCCCATCACTTGCTGTGCTGTTTATCTCTACCCAAGTACCTATTAGAATTTTTGATTTATTATATACTTCTTCTTCATCTGAACAACTAACAAAACTTAGTCCTGTAAGTACTGCAATAATTAGTAATAATAAAGTTGTTTTTCTTGTATCCATATTCATTATAAAAGGTTTTATTAAAATCTTAATGAAAGTCCAACAGAAGGCATAATTGGTAATTGGTCTACTCTTTCAGAGGTTACTCTATCAAAGTAGAATAGGTTATTTCTATTATATAGATTAGTAACAGAAACATCTATCTCAAGTATAGAATGAGCAAAGACATTGAAACGTTTTTTAGCCGAAATATCTAATCTATGGTAGGCTGGCAATCTTCGTGAGTTTAGACTACCATAAAAAGTTGTAAAATCACCATTGCTTGAAGTATAATCTGCATTGATAGTAGAGAAATTGACTGTTTCACCAAAACCTGTTGTACCTGTATAAGGGAAACCTGAACCATAGTTCCATCTTGCACTAATTTCAAAACTTCTATCCATTCCTAACTGATAGGACACCAAAACGTTTATATTGTGTCTTCTATCATAATGTGGGTTATATGTTTGTGTTTCATTTTTTCTTTCTACTTTACCATAGGAATATATTGCCCAAAGATATAGTCTTCCGTCTGAATATTTGAAACTAACATCGCCACCGTATGCTGTTCCCTCTTCTATAGCAAAGGAACGAGTAAGATATTGTGGGTAAGAAGAGTGTGAATCATCGTTGTCAAAAGTTTTATCTCTATTGATAGAAATAAGGTTGGTCATAGTCTTGTAATAAAGTTCTAAATTCATAGAAAGATGATTTAGTATATCCCATTCTATACCGAAGATAAAATGTTTAGATTTCTCTACATAAGTAGAAACTTTTTCTCCTCTGAAAGAAGAAACAACTCCACCATATAAATCTGGTCCTGCTGTAAGGTAACCTGTAAATAGATTGACAACGTCCCTATCACTCTTGGTATCTATAAAAGATTGGGAATAAAGTCCCATAGCCCCTTTGAAACGAAACTTATCTGTAAGGTTGTATTTCAAAGAAAGTCTTGGCTCTATTAAAGCCTCGTCTAATGAAGCGTAATAAGAAAGTCTTACACTTGGTTCATAAAGAAGATTTTTCAAAAAGCCTTTGAAAAGAACGAAAGCACCTATTTCTGTAGAGTAGTCTGTAAGTTCTTCTGTCATAGAAGAGAATAAGGTATTTGTTTTACTACTAATCATTTCTACACCATAACGAAGTTGATTCTTATCAAAAAACTGTGTAGAGGAAAGAGTACCATTAAATGAACCTATAGAACTTTTTTGATTTCCCTCTGTACTTGTAGCAGACATTTCCATACTATATTTAGAGTAAGCCAAAACACCTTCTACCAAAGAAGAACTTCCAGGAGGTAATAAGATAAAACTTGCTCCTACTCCTGTATTGTCCCAATTGAAGTCTGCTATATTCTTGTAAGCATCCACTTTATCTGTAAAGTTGAAACCAAAAACGTTTAACTTAGAACCTGTTTTTGTTGCCAAAGTAAGTTTTCCATAAACATCTAAAAAGTCATAAGGCAAGTCGGCATCAACATAACTATACAGGGATTTGGAAGTATGTGAAAGGTAAGAATTTTTTGCTGTCAAAAGGTAAGAAAGTGAATAAGGCCTTTCCTCTTTGTCTGCCAATATAGGACCCTCTAATATAGCCGAAAGACCAAAAGTAGAAGCAGATATTTTACCTGTTGTTTTCTTTTTGTTACCATCTCTTGTTGCTATATCCATAACAGAAGAAAGTCTACCACCATAAGTAGCGTTGAAACCACCTGTATAAACATCGGCACTACGTATAACATCTGTTTCAAAAACTGAAAACAATCCTATGGAGTGGAAAGGATTATAAACCACCATACCATCTAAAAGCACTTTGTTTTGAATAGCCGAACCTCCCCTAATATATAACTGTCCTCCTTGGTCGCCAGAGAAAACAACACCAGGCATAACCTGAACGTATTGTGCAAAATCTGCTTGTCCACCTACAGAAGGAAGTTTTTGGATTTCAGAAGCAGTTATCTTTTTTACTGAAACCTGACTTTCTATTCTTGCAGATTCTTTTTCGGCTTGCACATTGACAGCCTCTAACATTTGTGTCATAGGCTCAAGTTCTACTCTCACACTTGAAAGACCTGAAGTAATACTTACAGGAACACTTTTAGTTTGAAAGCCTATGCTTTGTACTTTCAGAATATAATCTCCCTCTTTTATCTTATTTATAACAAAATAACCTTTATCATCTGTACTTGCTCCAAGTGTTGTATTCTCCAATACAATGTTTGCAAACATTATTGGCTCACCATCTGTTATATTATATACAAAACCTCTTAGTGTTCCATTTTGAGAATAGGACAACAGAGCAAAAAATAAAAACATTGATAAAAATGCAATCTTCTTCATAAGTCTGTACTGTTTAGATATGTAATATTTTATACACTAATTCTTTCATTAAATCTGCCTCCGTATATAGAGGAGATACATCTACTCCTTTTGATTTCACATCATATTCTTCTAAAAAAGATAGAATAGCAAATAACTGTGGCATAGAATAATATTTAGATGCTTCTACATAATCTCTTGCTGAGTATGGGTTTATTCCTAAAAGTTTCGCTACTGTGGAAGAAGTTTTATCCACTGACTGAGAAACAACTAAACATTTTGAATAAAAAGCAAACAAGATAGGTATTATTTGTTGGATAGGATTATTCTTAGGATTTTTTGAAAAATAATCTATAATAGTATTTGCTTTTTGTATATCTTTTTTTGCAAGAGCGTTTTGCAGAGCAAAAACATTATACTCCTTGCTTATACCTATAAGTTCCTTAACATTATCCGTTGTAATATATGTAGTATCTTTCAGGTTGATAATCATTTTGATAACTTCGTTATCTATCTTTTGCAGATTATTGCCAAGATACTCAGCCAAGATAGTAGGAACATCTGCTTCACAGGTATATTTCTTACTTTTTATTAAAGTTTCTATCCATTCGGATAGTTTATAATCGGGTATCTGTTTGCTTTCAAAAACAACACCTGAACTTTTCGTTATAACGTTTTTTGTTTTTGTGTCAAATTTATCTGTCTTGTTGCAAATTACAAATACAGTTGTAGGATTTGGAGTTTTAAGATATAAAGATAGTTCTTCAAAGTGCCTTTTGTCAAGCATTTGTGCTTCTTTCAGTATAACAAGTCTTTTCTCTGACATCCACGGATATTGTCTGCACTGAGAAATAAGTGTAGATATATTCACATCTTTACCATAAAAGATAGAAAGATTGAAATCCTGTGCTTCTTGTGGTATAACTTCTTGCTCAAAAATCTTCGTCAAAGAATCTATATAATAAGGTTCATTTCCTGTTAAAAGGTAAATAGAAGCAAGTTCTTTATGCGATATATCTGTTTGTATTTGTTTAAAAGATGCTGTGTTTGCCATAGAATTACAAAAAAATCCTGTGCTTTTGTTTCACAATCACACAGGATTTTAAAGTCTTTTATATAATTAAACAACCTATTTTCTCATTTCTCTTGAACCCATTCTGTCCATAGCACAACGGAATCCTACCCATTCTGTTCTTTGGTCTTGTGGAAGATAACGTTTTTCGCCAGGAGAAAGATACAATGCTTTATCTTTCCATGAACCACCTTTGACAACTCTAACCTTGTTACTTACCATAGATGAAATACCATAATCATACATAGCGGCTGTTTCTATATCTCCAGGAGTCATAGCATTTGCTACTATATTTTCTTCATCATCTGAAGTTCCCTCATAACTTTCTTCTTCCTCGTCAGCATCGTTTTTCCAAACGTCTGTAAGCTGTGAAGCCAAATCTCCGTCCAAGTAGTTGATGTTATCTCCTTGTCTATAGTTTCTACGATTGATATTATCTTCTACTGTAACTTCTCTATAAGTTATTCTACCCAAAGAATCTTTTTCAGCAACCATTCCATCTGAATCCAAAACTCTTGTAACATAAACATTACCTCTATATGGGTTTACATCACCTGCATCTTCTGGAGTATTTGGACGATAAACATCCATAACCCATTCTGCAACGTTACCTGCCATGTTATATAAACCATAATCGTTAGGGAAATAATAATTTACAGGAGCAGTATATTCCCAATGGTCATTTAAAGCACTTGCTACACCCATAGCATCTCCTCTTGAACGTTTAAAGTTTGCAAGCATTTCACCATAATATTTCTTTTGGTCTGTACGAACAACGTGCCCATTCCAAGGATAAATTCTTCTTTCTAATATACGTCCCTCTTTTGTTGTATTACCCAACAAACCAAGTGCTGCATATTCCCATTCTGCTTCTGTAGGAAGACGGAATTTTGGATAAAGAATACCATCTGACATTGTTACTTTTCTTACTCCTTCTGAGTTTGGATTTAAATCAGGAAGGTCTTTCTTTACATAACCTTCATATTGTCCAGCAAGATAAGCATCTGTTGTGAATACATTATCTCCTTGTTGGTCTGGGTCTATTTCCAATACGCCAGCATCTATAAGAGCCTTTTCGTTAAGTCTATCTGTTCTCCAATCGCAATAGTTATTTGCCTGTACCCAACTAACTCCTACAACAGGATAATTTGACCAACTTGGATAACGGAAATAATACTCTACCATAGGTTCATTGTATGTTAGTTTGCTTCTCCAAACTAAAGTATCTGGTAGGTTACTATCATAATATTCTGGATAATCTGTATAAACTCTTTGTATCCAATACAAGAACTCTCTATAATTTATGTTAGTTATTTCGCACTCGTCCATATAAAAAGAAGAAACTGTAACTCTACGTGGAGTATTATCCCACTCGTATCTTACGTTATCTGTAGTTCTTCCCATAATGAAAGCACCTCCTTCTATAAACACCATTCCCGGAGGAGTTTGTTGTTCTACATTCTTTGCAGATTCAAAACCACCCCATTTAGAATCATCATAATTCCAACCTGTTCTGTCTGATTTTTTCTTACTTGAACAACTTAGTAACAAAAATACAACTGCTAAACTAAGTACAGACTTGGTAATTGTTGCTGTAATTTTCATATCTAATTTATTTTTGTCTTTTTCTTATTCTACGTAAATTCTTTTATTTTGTTTCGTTAGTTTATGGAAACTTTAGAAAGAAGGACATTTTATATCTCTGACTTTCTTCTTCTTTTCTGGACAAGGCAACTTGCAAGACAATGATATTTCGTGAGCACCTCCCGATACATTTGAAAGAGAAGACACTGTTATATCATAACTATATCCTATCTTGTAATCACCCCATTCCAATCCAAACAAAAGTACTAAAGCATCTGAATTGCTGAAAGCCATAGATTGTCTATACCATGCTCCAAATATAAAAGGATTCCAATCTAAATAAACACCATAATTAAGTTCGTTAAACTCTCCTTGATGTTGGTAAATAATGTTTGGAGAGATTATAGGTTGTCCAAAGAAAGAGTTTGTGCGTCTTTGGTCTCTTCTAAGGTTAAGTCTTAAACCAGCATTAGCAGTTATTTTAATAGGTATTCTATTATATGAAATAAAACCTTCATCATGTCTTGTCAAATGTGTAGCAGAAACACCCGCATACCAAGTTTCTCCAAATAACAATGCAGATGCTCCGAAGTCCAATTTCGTATGAGAAGTTTCAGATGGTCTATCTGCCATAGTAGAGTTATAAATTACACCGTAGCGAGGGTCAATCATATCTCCAAAAACAAGATTATCCCAATCTAAACTTGTGTTTGTAATATCTACTTGTGCAGCAAGGTTCAATGCTACTTCTCTTGACAACTGCAAATGCAAAGAATACATAAACGCTGCACTGTTTCTTCTGTAGTAATCGCTTTCTTTGTCGCTCATGACATAGACTCCTATACCACCAGATATAGCATCAAAATATTGGTCATAACTTGCAGTAAATGTTTTGAAAGCTCCAAGAGATGGCCATTGATTTCTGTATGACAAAGATAATCTTGGACATACTGCTGAACCAGCAAAAGCTGCATTAGTATAAAGAGGTGCAGCATAAAACTGTGAAAAATGAGGGTCCTGTGCCTTAAGTCCTGTTACCATAAAGACACATACTACAAACAAATAAAGTATATTTCTTTTCATACTATAGAGTATTACACATTTTTACTTATAATTTCAGTTCGCAATATTACAAAAAATTACGAACATACAAGTTATTTTTAACGTAGTTTTTTACAAATAAAATAACTAATCATTTATTTTTTAAGCCTTTTTACTTTATAATCAACTATTTTATTATACACATTTTTTTGAAAAAAGTTACAATAATATAGTGAAATTATTTAGTTTTCTTCCTTACTTAACAGACAAACACTATAAGCAGACACTCCTTCTTTTCTTCCCTCAAAGCCTAAATGTTCTGTAGTTGTAGGTTTTATAGTTATATCCTCTATAGATATTTCTAAAACCTCTGCAAGCGTTTGTTTCATATCATTTATATATTTAGATATTTTAGGTGCTTGCAATGCAATAGTTGTATCTATATTTTCTATCCTAAACCCTTTATTTTTTACCTTTAATACAGTATCTGTCAATAGTTTTTTACTATCTATACCTTTATATTTATCATCTGTATCGGGATAATTGTAACCAATATCCCTTTGATTTGAAGCACCAAGCAAAGAATCTATTATAGCATGTATCAAAACATCTGCATCGGAATGACCAACCGCACCGAGTTCTGCCTCTACTATATTTACACCTCCAAGAATCAAAGGTTTGTTTGATTCTAATTTATGCACATCGTATCCAAAACCTACTTTTAATTTCATAATCTTTACTTCATTTCCATTGCTAAAGAAACCCTTAAAGTGTTTTTCAAAGGATTATTGTTATGTTGTGCTGTAGGTATCAAGTAAGAAACATCTATTCCTAGGGTATTGTACTTAAGTCCTAAACCAAGAGTAAGATATTGTCTTGCACCCTTTCTTTCAGATTCATAGAAGTATCCTGCTCTTGCTGCTATAATATTATTGTACCAATATTCTATACCACCAGAAATATTTATTTCTTGCAATTCTTCTTTGAAACCATCAGGAGCGTCATAAAAAGATTGAAATACTCCTGTCAAAACTCCTACATTGTCATCTTTTCCTGCAAATACTGCTCCTGCAGAATCTCTTACAGGAGGTGTAGGAACTAACAATTTATTAAAATCAAGCAAGAATGAAACCGTATTGAATTGGTCCATAGCATAGGTATATCTACCTCCTATTCTAAGATTTGCAGGCAAGAAACTTGATTCTAAATTATCTGAATAAGATATTTTATTTCCCAAGTTGGAAATCTGAACACCGAAAGCATATTGCTGTGGTTTATCTGCTACTACATCTTTTTGATAATACAAACCTATATCTCCTGCCACTGCACTTGCTGCATGAGTACTGTTTCCTGCTACACTCTGTCCCTGAGTTAAATCTGAACGAATATATCTTCCTGTGATAGCAGCAGAAAAGTTATCTGTCAATTTCATAGAATAAGAAAGGTCTATAGCAAATTCATTAGGGTTGTATGTTCCTATGCTTGTTCCCATATTATCTGTAAAATCTATGGAACCTAAAGAGAAATAAGTCAATGAAGCACCTATGGCACTGAAATCATTTATCTTATAATATCCTGCCAAATAGGCCAAATCTATATCTCCTACATAATCTCTAAGCCATGGAGAATAAGTAAAGGCTACTGCAAACTTTTTATCTGCAAAAGGTATCTTTGCAGCATTCCAATGGTTTGAGTTTGCATCTGGTGAAGAAGCAGCACCCACATCTCCAAGAGCTCCAGCACGAGAATCTGGTGCTATCAACAAAAGAGGAACTCCTGTAGATATAAGTCTTGCACCTTCATTTACTTCTTTTCTTAGTATTATTCGTTGTATGTTACCATTATCTATATGATTTTGTGCTTGTATATTTTCTACAAACACTAACACTACAACCATTAACAATAACTTTATCTTTTTCATATCTTCAAAAATTTTCTTAGTTATAAGAACGATTTGTTTTTAATTTTAGTATTTCTATTCTATATTTTTACTTTACAACAAGCATTTTGCATATTTTTGTTATCTTATCTCCAGATTGTGTTGTAAGTTCTACATCATAATAATATACTCCATTACCTACCCTACCTCCACCGTTGCAAGTACCGTCCCATTCTATAGGTCCAACACTATATGTATTGATATAAGGGGTAGCATCTATATCTTTCAGTTTTCTACCTTGAGCATTGAATATTCTTATGTGTGCTTTTACTACATTGTCTGCTTGATTGTATTTCACAAGAAGATTTGTTCTTTCTTTAAAAGGATTAGGATACGAGGTTGCAACATACTCTTTGTTCTGAGAATTTTCTACTTTGAAAGTTATAGTCGCTTCAGAAGAATAGTTATACACGTTCCAAACCTTAAGGGTTAAAGTATGCAAACCATCTGTTAAGTTATTAAATGGATAAGTTATATATCCCTTGTGTATATCTTCTACATCTGTTGTATAATAATCATTCAATACAAATGTATTTGCAGCATTATCCAATCGTGCAACAATATCATGTCCCAAACCAGAGCCTACTGTATTTATAGGAATAGTATCATAGATGATAGCATACAAAGAAGGATTCTCGTCTGTCATTGCTCCATCTACAAAATTTGTGTCATTCATATACAGATTTATTATAGGACGGTCTTCACTTAAATCTACATCTGAATTTATACCACCTAAAACTATATCTCTTGTATATCCTGCAGCATCTACTGAATCATTGTTAGCATAATAACTCAACTTAGCATAACCATAATTATATGCAATATCCTTTGGCACTATAAACGTATATTCAAACTCACCATTATTTACCTCTGTATAGCCTTTATGAAGAATATTGTTTTGAAGTTCAAACTCTAAATTAACTCCTAAATTGGAATTGTCCAATGTATAATAATTACTCTTCTTATCGTAAAGGGAGATATTTATCTTGCCGTTGAAATCTGTTACTTTGTTATCATTAAAATCTACTATATCTCCTTTTACATATATTTGAGAAAGAGCATGCGAAGTATCTATGGTAACAAACATCTTAGAAGTAGTATCATACAAAGAGTTATTTATCTGCAACGTTCTAATGTTATACTTTGGCAATGATATTCTCAAAGCAGGGTCGCCTATAAGAGAAATACTCCTTTCTGCTGTATATAAAGATGTATTATTCTTGGCATTCATCATAACTTCCCCAAATGTATAAGTAGAACCGTCTGCTTTTCTTTCTACTGCAAATCTATGCAAGTTTTTGTTTATACCATCGTTTGAAGATATTTTTCTTGCTGCTGCTATCAAGGCTATACCACCTCCTCCCGGTGTGGAAACAATGTATTCTCCTGCAGCCTGTTTATCTACCATATCGTAACGAGCAAATTCACATGTAGAAGTAATCATAAGAGGTAGTCTATTATAATTATTCCAACTCTCTATATTACTTTTTGTTATAAGTCTTTCTCCTGATAAATGGTCGTAAGAACCGTGTCCTAAATAGTTGAAAAGAAGAACACCTTTTCTCATCTTATCATTTATAGAATTAGTAGCGTCTGGGTAAGTAGCACCAGAAGAAGATGTGTATTCTTTAAAAGCATCTGAATATATCTTATAAACATTCAGACAAGGTTGTGTTTCGTCTATTTGATAGTAAATATTTTCTGCATTATTTATAAAGTACAACTCAGACATAACATCTGCATCGTCCGAAGTCAGCATTACTTTATTTCTCCATTCTCCATCTTCTCCGTCTTTCAAATCTTGTTTCAAAAGGTATCTTTCGCACTTATTTATAATATTGTACGCCTCCACAGTGTCATTTGCTGTTATTCTACCCACACCTATCAAAAGGGAATCTCTAACGTTGTTGGTAGCATCGTCCCTTAAACAAGCAAGAACATCATCGCTTGTATAAACCTCTCCGCCTGTTGAGAAAGTGCCTTTTGCTTGATAAGTAGGTATATAATTATTATCGTAACCCAAAATATTCTTATTATCGTATGTACCATCACCAAAAAGCAAGATATTTTTAGGTTGTTGTTCTGTAGGTTTATATTTTGAATAAAGCATTCTTAAAAACTCTCTTATTGCAAGAAAATCTTTTGTACCAGAAGAAAATTCGTTATAAACCTGCTCTACATCTACAACCTTAACCGTTATACCATCGTGTCGTCTATGTATGTTTGCCAAAGAATCCGCTGGATTTAAAAACTTTTTGTGCGAAACTATAAGAAAATCCATAGGTTCTAAAGCATGTAAGTTTTGATTAGGAACACTATCTCCCAAAATAGGAGTAGGAAAAGAAGAACCCGACAAAACAACAAAAGTTCTTAAAGTATCACCCAAAACATTGAAAGATAACTTAGAATTTTCTATGGTTGTGTTTTCTATTTTCTTAACGCTCAAAATATCGGATACGTCCCATACCATAACATTGTTTGTTCTAACGTTATCTATTGTGTATCTTATCTTTTCACCATTTCTTTGTGTGGAATAAAATCTTAGATAACTATTATTGTATGTTAGGTTTTTAGTATAATTAACCAAAACATAGTCCAACCATGCTCTATCTATGGAGTTTGTACTATTGAGATGTATGTTAAGATTATTGGAAGGTGTTGATATATCCAAACTTTTGGCAAATGTTGTAAAACGAGCATAAACTGTGGAAGTATTGGCTGGAGTTATACCTGCATAACCCAAAGATGTATTACCTATTTTAAAATCAAAAGTAGTGTTTGAAGACACACTTGCTGCCATTCTCACCTCCATCTTTGCAGGATAGGAAGATGATATATTTGGCAGTGTCATAGGTATTTGAATATCGGTGGCTGTAGGCAAAAGAATTTCACCCATCCACAAATCCCCCCTTTCTGCTATATTGACAAGTTCTCTTTTATGATAGAAATAATCTTTTGCTGTTGAATATTCTTCATCATAATCCGTTATTTGCTCCTTGTTTGTTATTCTTTTCTTTTCACCAATATGTTCATCAAAGGTTATAAAATAAGTAGAAATATCTGAAAATCTGTGTAATGAGAATGTAAAAATAGAATCCAAATAATTATAATTAGTTCTACTTGTTGCCGTTGCATAAAATAGAACATACCTTTCTGCTTTATTCACATAGATAGCATTTTCCTGTAAATCTGAACGTGTATAGAGTGCATTTACATCGTTTATAGGCTCTCCCCCATTGCCAAATATACTTATATTATCAAAATCTATATCCTCAGAAGTAAAGCCCAAATTTATGAAATCATTGTAAGTGAGTTTATAAACTCCATCTGAGGCTATCTTTACACTATACCATTTTCCTGTAGCAAGTACAGAATTTTCAGGGTGATAAACTCCGTCCGCACTTGCAAAATAAGAGAGTGTTAGACTCAAAAACAGAAATATTATCTTTACGTATCTCATATTCTTTCTTATGTTCTATTTTATATGTATGTAAAAAACAATTTTCACACCAATATATCTCAAAAACTTATCAATATATCGTACAACTAAACTTTAAAACAGATTTTTTTTAATTTTATTGTATGGCACCCTATTCTTATTTTTCAACAATATTTAGTTGTTTAATAATAAAAGTGTTCTATTCTTCGCTTTCTTTTCTTAAATTCTTACTAATAAAATACTAAAAAAGAATTTTAGAACATAGTTTTACTGTTCTAAATTACCACATACTTACCATAAAACTTTGTTTTATTTTTGTAGAACTTTGTTTTAGATTTCTATCTCTTTGTTTTATTTTTATAGAACTTTGTTTTAGAAAATTCTTTCTTTGTTTTAGGTTTTTAAAACTTCGTTTTACAAAAGAAAAAGACTGCCGTAAAAACGGCAGTCAAGAAATAAAAACACTCCCATTATGAGATTTTACTGTTATTTTACTATCAATTTCTTTGTAGAAACTTTATTGTCAGATATTATCTTAACAAAGTATGTTCCGTGTAAATTGTTAGTATTTATTGTTGTGTTTCCTGCATTTATATTTGTTGTTTGCAATAGTCTTCCTTGTATATCAAACAACTGTAATACAGAATTTTCTTCTACATTTATATTTACAAAATCTTTTGCAGGATTTGGATAAATATTTACCTTTATATCGTTTTGTGCTATTGTGTTATTGTAAGAATCTTCTGTTGTTTTATAAACAAAATTATCTAAACAGAAGTATGCAGCAACATTATAATCGTTGCACTCTAAAGTAAATGCTATCTTGCTTACTTGTCCTAAATTTGCAAGGTTTAAATATCTCCAATCTTTATGATTAGTTGTATCTCCATTTTCTGCTTTGAATAGATATATTTCAGAAGTACCTGTTTGTTCTCCTTCTTCATTGTAACCTATTGCTGTGATTTTCAAGAATAAATCATCGGTTGTAGATGTCAATAAGTTTTCATAACAAGCCAAAGATTGTGAAACATAAACACCTTGTGGGTAGAAAGGTTGATTATTTTCTGCCTTTACTATATTATGTTCTGTTGTTGCAAAATCCCAAGAAGAAAAATATGCGTGCAAATAAGTCTTTCCAAGTCCCTCTAAAGCATATTTACTTGCTGAAGTGTAGTAATTTGCAGGGTTTTGGCTATTTCCTGTTGCCACTGTTTCATCTGTGATGTTACTTGCACCAAATCCCATTGCCATAAACCAACTATATTCTTCCATATAATAACCTGTTCCTTGGAAATTCATACCATTTGAGAAATGATTCTTTGTATAAACACCATCTTCTAATACATCATAGTTTGAATTCATATCTATGATTTCGTATGTATTAACATCTGTTATCCAATTTGAGTTTTCAAAATCTGCAATACTGTAAGGTTCTCCACCGTTTATAACACCTACACCCGTAAGGTCAAAACCTTGAGAATAGGTTGCCCAAGAAAGTCCATCATAAATTATATTTCCTTCACTGTCTGTACTTATCCCGTCCATTACATCTATTAGACGTACAAAACGAATATTGTTTTTGTCCAACAAAGAATTGTCTTCCAACTCGTCAAGGTCAAATCCTACACCGAAACCAAGTTCATATTTTCCTGCAAGGTTGTTGTAGCGTTCTGCACCTCTACCCTCAGCAGGTGTTTGTTCGTTGTTGTACGATGTTGTTTGTGCTGGAAATCTGAAATAATTAACTCCGTCTGATGATACTTCAACAAAAGCCAACTCTAAGAAGTCTGGACCAAATGCATTTTCAAATACTACAAAGTCTTTTCCTGTTCCATTGATTATAGGACGGTCAAAGGTAATAACGGCACTACCACCTTCACCTAAAGATACTGCTGTTGTAGTTGTAGAATCTGGTTTACCAAGTGCTTGATAAGGTTCTCCGTATGTAGCTATTCGTTCATCTCCATAGCCCCAAGTACCTCTGTTTACCTCTACACCTTTTGCCCATGCTATTATAGAGTTATCGTTTTGGCTTATAGCCTGACAACCGTCTGTTCCAATGGCTCCGTCCCATTGTGCCATAGTATAGAAACTTCCTATCACCATAGCAATAAAAAAAATACTTTTCTTCATTGTTTCGTTTATCATTTTAGTTTAACATTTTTTTATTCAAAAAAATTCACACCAAGATTGATTCACTACTTTTGAAGAAAAGTACCAAAAAAATAACAAACAACATTGTCATTATCCTTTCCTCGAAGGTAATAACCAAATCTTGGAATTATGGCAGGTCTTCTGACTTACTCTTTCTTTCAATTACCTTCCCGAAATGTTTGAGATAGTTTCAGTGGTTTTAATTATTGAAAGCCTTTGTCTGAGATTACAGCAGCGGGACTGTACAGGACTTTCACCTGTTTCCCTTTTAATCAAAGTACATTTATATACAATGAACCATAATTATGAGTGCAAAGTTACGTATTAAATTTTGATTTAAACAAATTTTTTTCTAATTTTTTGCTATTGTTCTTTAATTTTCTACTTTTTTATATTTTTCTTGGTAGAGAATAAAAGCAATTATTAGCAACAAAGAAACAAGTGCCAAAACATAGGAAAGAGGAGTATTTTCTGTAGTTTCATTATCCACAAACATCTTTATATCAAAACAATATACTGTTACAATAAAAGCATTATTCAGAAAATGTGCTGTAATATTTACCCACAGATTTTTAGAATAATAATATACTATTCCAAGTACAAAACCAAGTATAGTCCTTGCAAGAAAATTTGACATATCTCCGTGAAATAGAGAAAAAATCATTGAAGCCAATATTATACCTGCAAAAGCATTTTTTGTTATTGATATAAGTAGGGTTTGTATTCCTTTTCTAAACAGCAGTTCTTCACAAACTGCTGGTAGCAATGCAACGACTATAAGCAACAAAACATATCTTCCTATTGTTGCGTCTTTACTCCACGACCTTATTATTTCATCATTATCCGGCGTTGCTACTATTTGTACAAGAAAGTTTGAAATAAACAAAAGTAGCATTGCCAACAAAACCCATTTGAACGAAGGAGTAACGGATAAAGATTTCAGAGTATTTTCCTTTGATGAAAACACATAGTCATATACAATCATAGGAAAACCCATCATCAAAATAGTGTAAATAGATTGTAAAACAATGGATTCTCCCATAGAAAGATTACTTATAGACTTTCCTAAAAAAGAATAAAAAATCACTGTAGCCACTGCAACGATTACAAACATTGTGGCTACAATGATTAGAAGTCCTAAAAATTTTGTTAAAGGTTTGCTATTTCTATCAAAAAGCATAATACATTATATGGCTTAATATTCTTCGTCATCAAAGAAGAAGTCGTCCTTTGTAGGATAATCTGGCCATATATCTTCTATAGAGTCATAGACATCGCCCTCGTCCTCTATCTCCATAAGGTTTTCCACTACTTCTATAGGAGCTCCACTCCTTTGAGCGAAGTCTATAAGTTCTTCTTTAGTAGCAGGCCATGGTGCATCTTCTAAGTGTGATGCTAATTCTAAACTCCAATACATAACTATCTATCTTTTGTTTTTTGTGTTTATACTTTTGTAATTTTATCTCGTCTTTCTATTTCCAAAATCTTTCAGGTCTGTGTTTTTCTCTCATAACAAAACGAGCGTAAGTGAATAGATAATCTGACAAACGGTTTAAATAACTTAATACATTAGGGTTTAAACCAAATTTATCTGCAACTTCAACACATAGTCTTTCACATTTTCTACATTTTGTTCTTGCTACATGCAACAGACATGCTGTTTGGGAACCGGATGGTATGATAAACTGTTTCAAAGGTGGCAATTCTTCTGTCATATTATCTATCTTCTTTTCAAGGTATGTAATATCTACATCTAATATTGTGTCCATCTTTTCAAGTATTTCTTGAGATTCACAAGCCACAATGCTTTCACAGACAAATAGTTTGTTTTGAATGACTATTAACTCGCTTTTTCTGTCATCGCTTTTTATAAGTGTAGTAATGTATCCTAACAAACTAACCAATTCATCTATTTCTCCATAGGCTTGAACTCTTATATCATACTTTTTTACTCTTGTTCCCCCTACCAATGATGTTGTTCCATCATCTCCTTTTTTCGTATAAATCATAGTGCTTATAGTTTTTAAGTTGTTTTATATATTTTGGAAAAAAATTTTTATTCAAGTGCTTTTATGTTTTCTACAGATTTTATTTCTGGTATAGCGTCTTGTATAGCCAATTCTACATTTTGTTTCAACGTCATCATAGCATAAGGACAAGAACCGCAATGCCCTTGCAATTCTACATTTACTACCTTATCATCTGTTAGCGAAACAAAAGCAATATCTCCTCCATCTTGTTGAAGATATGGACGTATCTGTTCTATCGCATTTTTAACTTTGGCTTCCAAAGTCTGTCTTTCTTCAGGTGTCATAAAATTTCTATTTTTATTGTTTTAATTTATCTTTTCTATTACTTTATTTGCAAGTTGTTCAAAAGCATTTGCTTCTATAGTTCCTTTATTTACAGATACGGGAACTCCGTTATCATTTGATTCTGATACAGAACATGAAATAGGAATTTGTCCTAAAAAGTCTATGTTCAACTCTTCTGCCAATCTTACGCCACCATCTTTTCCAAATATGTAGTATTTATTATTTGGTAACTCTGCAGGAGTAAAATAAGCCATATTTTCAACCAAACCAAGTATAGGAACCTTTATATCATCGTTGTCAAACATTTTTATGGCTCTTCTAACGTCTGCCACCGCTACTTGTTGCGGAGTGCAAACAAAGAGTGCTGCCGTTGGATTAAATGTTTGTACCAATGTAAGTTGAATATCCCCTGTTCCAGGAGGCATATCTAATATAAGGTAATCTAATTCTCCCCAATAGGTTTCGCTCAAAAGTTGTGTCAAAGCATTGGAAGCCATCGGTCCTCTCCAAATAAGTGGAGATTTTTCATCAACCATAAAACCTATTGACATAAGTTTTATTCCGTATTTCTCCATAGGCAACATCCATTCTTTGTCGTCTTCTTTTGTAGCATAGATTTCTGCTTTGGGTATATTGAAAAGTGTTGGTATAGAAGGACCATAAACGTCTGCATCTGCAAGACCTACTTTCAAACCTTTATTCGCCAAAGATATAGCCAAATTTGCTGCCACTGTACTTTTACCTACCCCACCTTTTCCACTACCTACAGCAACTATATGCTTTATTGTACTCATGGCTTTTCTTATAACCTCGTCCCTCTTTTTCCTTTCTTCAAATGGATTCATTATATAAATTTCCTTTTATTTTGTTAATATTCTTTAAGTTATAGATAAATACCTATACTCAAATGGTTTGCAAAAATAACAATTAAATATCAATGTGCAAAATTTATATACAAAAAAAATGAAACTTCGTTTTAGAATTCTATCTCTTTGTTTTAAAAAATTAAAACTTTGTTTCGCTATCGTAGAACTTTGTTTTATTTTTCTCTTTCTTTGTTTTAGATTTTAAAACAAAGAGTTATAAAAACGTAATCAAGTTTTATTTTTACATATTTTCTATTAACAAAGATGATGTTTAGATGTTTTTTGTTTAATTTTGTAAATCAAAACACAGAACAAAACCTTGAAAATAATAAACAATAAAATATTGCCACCAAAAGGATATTCTGCCATAAACCTTTTTACCTTTGTTTTCACAAAAGATGAAAAGTGTTTATCCAAAACTTTATTATACCACGAACAAATTCATTCTAAACAAATTAAAGAGTTGTTTTTCGTTTTCTTTTACGTATTTTATTTTGCAGAATTTTTTATTAAACTTCTTGTTTTCAGAAATTGGGACAAGGCCTATAGAAATGTATCTTTTGAGAAAGAGGCATACGAAAACCAAAACAACTTTAATTATATACAATCTCGCAAATGCTTTGCTTGGATTAAATATTTGTAAGAAATTTATTAAGTTTTATAGGTATATCCCTTAAAGACAACTTTCTGTAATACAAATACAACAAAAAGAAAAGACTTTTATTTGCAGTGAAATAAAAGTCTTTTTCTTCTTTGTACCCGCGCAGGGAATCGAACCCTGATTTAAGGTTTAGGAAACCTCCGTTCTATCCATTGAACTACACAGGCAAACATACTTTTTATAGAACTATCTTTGAACAACTTTGCAAAATTACATTATTTTTGTATAATAACACATTTTTTATTAAAAATTTCTTTATCATCAATAGATAAGTTTTCAAAATACTTTCAATAAAAACATATCAAATACAATACACTTCACAACATATTTATATATTGTTTAGAAAAACATTTTCTATAAACAATAATTATAAAAGAATAGATATATAATATAGTTGTATAATAAATTATTTTTAATTTTGTATCTTTGCACTGTAAATATATAAAAAATAATAAAATGAACAGTTATAAAATAGTAGCGAAAAACATGGCAGGAGATATGACTGTCTCTCGTGTATGTGCTGATACAATATTAGAAGCATTAAAAGAACTTGTAAATAATAAAGAGTTTGAAGAATTTTGTTTTGATGACGTAAACAAAATAGATTGGATGAATTTCAAAATAACGAAAGAGTATATAAAAGAGGGTAAAGTAACGGCTTTTGAGACTTATATGGACGCTAACGATACACAGATACATATAAGAAAAAATAAATATCCCCGATTTTCTGCAAAACTCAACCTTATGGCAGAAAATCTTGTAAGCGATGTTGTCTGGTATGATGAGGCAGACGCCTTGAAGATGACTACAGTGCTAAGACAGGCAGGCGACTATTTAAGAAAAAAAGAACTTAACGGAATTGTATATTTTCCAAAAGAGAAAGAAAAGGGGGACAATTAAATATTTCGTCATTTATTGTGTTGATAAAGTATTTGTTATCAGTAAAAAATATTGCAAAAAAAATGATACAAAATAATATCAGAGAAAGAATGCGTCAATTTATAGCATTTTTGGGAGTTTCAGAAAGAAAATTTGAAATTGAAAACGGATTTTATAATGGTTTTGTTGGAAAAATGAATAAAATAGATGGCGGAAAAATAGCCCTTTTAGAAAAAAAATATCCAAATTTGAATATTACGTGGCTTCTAACAGGCGAGGGCGATATGTTGAAAAAAGAAGCAACAAAACAAAATAACGGTGAGGGTAACGTTCAGATGTACAACTATTTGAGCAACAAAAATAATTTGAACGTTTCTAACAACGATATTATAAGAGTGTTACAAGAGGAGGTGCAGTACCTTAAGGAGCAAAATAAAAAATTATTGGATTTGCTTTTGAAAAAAGAAGAGTAGTAACAAAAATATTTGTAAATTTGTAAAAAAGTATTAAACAAAAATAAACAAAAACAGATAAAAATAAAAATATATAATATGAACACTAATGCGAAGATAGAAAAAAATCTTGTAAAAGAGCAAGAATACGAAGAAAATTATGAAAAATTAGTCAGTATGACTAATGAACTAATGAAGATACATTCTTGTAGTAGAAGTACTATTGCTGTAGCAGCGGGAATACACCCAAACAATCTATCTCACTATTACAACAAGACAAAAAATGTTACCAAAAAGACGTTGGCAAAACTTCAACATCTATATGACCAACCGATAACTAACGATGATAAAGTAAGAATATTATTAGACGAAAATAAAGAGATAAAAGAAGAGTTGGCAAAAACAAAAGAGATTGCCCTACAAGCCATAGATATGGCAATAAAAGCCGACAAGAAAGTATATGAAACCAACCGTCTGCTTGAAACAATAGAATTACTTATGGAAAAACTGAAAAGATAGTTTGTATATTCTTCTCAGAATATCTGCACATATACAGAACCGCAAATTCTAAATATTCATAAGATTTCACTTTTAGGAATTTTGAACGATGATATAACACAGAATTAAGCAAGATACAAATATATGGCTATCGTCATTTTCAATAGTCCGTTGTGAATTGCTTTCAATTTTGTATCTTTGCACGGTAAAACACAACCTATTTCCAAAAGGAAACAACGAACGAAATGTTGTGAATTGCTTTCAATTTTGTATCTTTGCACGGTAAAACACAACAAATAAACATACGAGATTTATGAGAAGTACGTTGTGAATTGCTTTCAATTTTGTATCTTTGCACGGTAAAACACAACAATATCAGATACAAATGGACTTACGGAAGGTTGTGAATTGCTTTCAATTTTGTATCTTTGCACGGTAAAACACAACAAGTCTGAATGCTTGATATTGAAAAGTTTGTTGTGAATTGCTTTCAATTTTGTATCTTTGCACGGTAAAACACAACAGAAAGTAAGAGATACATATTTCCAAAGGCGTTGTGAATTGCTTTCAATTTTGTATCTTTGCACGGTAAAACACAACATCTAACTCTATATTGCTATCCCAATCATGTTGTGAATTGCTTTCAATTTTGTATCTTTGCACGGTAAAACACAACATAATCGGTATTTAAATCTCCTTCGGTCATGTTGTGAATTGCTTTCAATTTTGTATCTTTGCACGGTAAAACACAACCTTTCTAAGTATTTTTGTAATGCGTTAACTGTTGTGAATTGCTTTCAATTTTGTATCTTTGCACGGTAAAACACAACCAACCTGATAAGGTTGAAATAAGAAATTATGTTGTGAATTGCTTTCAATTTTGTATCTTTGCACGGTAAAACACAACATACCACCGTGCAAAGATTTTGTTTTCAAATAGTTACAATAAGATTTTCAATTTGATAAATTTAGTACTATAGTATGGTTTTATGGAGAAAAATTCTAAAATCATTGAATGAAATTTTGAAGATAGAAAACGTGTATTTTTAAAAATTTTCTATTTTTCGGGGTAAATATCATTGGTTCTTACAAAAAAATAAGTGTAATATATTTCGCAAATATTGTCTTATATTTCTGTAATTCCAAGTAAAAAGAAAATGAAAAAAGAATTTTATAAACTTTTTGTAAATTAGTAAAAAATATTTTCAAGTTTTTAAACTAAAAATCTTGCACAAAAGAAAGTATATTTTTGTAAAATCCTATCTACTGTTAATTCTTATATTCCAAAGCATCGTTCCATATTGAACAAACAAGATTTTATATAAACAAAACGATGGTTGGGGTATATGAAACAAAGTTTTGAGAAATTAAAGCATTGATATAGTAAAATTAGGTAGAATTTTGTTTTAGTAGAAAAACGAACTATGTAAAATATAGTCGGTAATATAGAACACTATTCTTAAATTTTAAAGATAAAAATAAGTATATTTTCTTTGTAGAACAAAGAAAGAGGTAATAAAAATTAACATTTCCAATGGATATAGGTATTTTAGAACACTAAAAGCAGTAGTTCTTTTTACGAAAAAAATGGAATTTTGATATAAAACTTTGTTTTAGCTTTTTAAAACAAAGTTTCATGAAATTAAAACAAAGAGATAGATTTCTAAAACAAAGTTCTATAAAACTAAAACAAAGAGATAGAATTCTAAAACAAAGTTCTACAAAATTAAAACAAAGAGATTGAATTCTAAAACGAAGTTCTACGAAATTAAAACAAAGAGATTGAAAATTAGAATAAAGTTTTGTAAGAGTAAATTTAAGAAAGTTCAAATATTATTAAAAAAATATAAGAATGGAATCTAAAACAGTTCTAATTGTTGGCCGACTTCTGGGCGTTTTTCTTCTTTTTTACCAAAGAAAATTTCCATATTTCCAAACTGTTTATCGGTTATGGTGAGTATTCCTATATGGCCGTATTCTGGTAGCAAGCGTTTGACTCTATTTATATGAACCTCAGCAGATTCTTTACTGGCACAGTGTCGTAAATATATAGAAAACTGAAACATAGTAAAACCGTCTTTTAGCAAGTTTTTTCTAAAATTTGCATAAATCCTTTTATCTTTTTTCGTTTCAGTAGGCAAATCAAAAAGTATAAGAACCCACATAACTCTATAAGCATTAAACCTTTCCATTAGAAAACAGGGTATTTTATTTTTCTAATCTTGCCTGCAAAACACTGTGAAAGCGAAGCAGTTGTTTCTGCTACTGCTATCATCAAAGGGCGTGTCTGTTTATTTATTTTCACATCTATAACAGGCAAAGTAAGTAACATGGCTTTTATTTCTCTGTCCAATTCTTCCTTAAGAGGATATTTTTCAATGGTTTGCAAAACTAACTTATCCGCATAAGGACGGTAAGGCTCCATAATATCATCGGCAAGACAATAAGCATTATATTTGTTTTTGTGGTGAATACCTAATGTTGGCAAAAGACCAGATGCAACGAGGTTTCTTGCAACTACTGCCCTAAGAATAGCATAAGTGTAGTTGAAAAAATTGTTTGGATATTCTCCAAAACGCTCTCGTCTAAAGTTTTCGTGAGATTGCAAGACGTTTTCCCAATAGTATGCTGCTGCTCTTGCCTCGTGGTTTTTGCTATCTCCACTTAACACACTCTTACTCCACAAAAGCATATTTTTAATAGGAACAGACAATGTTTGCAAGAGCATTGCTTGGTTATAAATCTTGCACTGAATGGTCTGCTGCCAAAGACTTTTCTTCAAAATCTCTGAAGCATAAATCTGTTTTTGAAAACGTTCACTTTGCAATGTATTTCCATCAAGACAGAGTTGCAACCCTATAGGGTGGTGCGAAGAGTTGCAAGTAATAATGGCTGCATTGTTTTCCAAAAGTTTTACCAAGACACTTTGCGTTAAAGTTATCTGCTGGTTATCAAGTATAATTACACCTATATCTTCTATAGGTATGGCTCTTTTTTCCTCGTTATCGGGAAAGGATACAACAAGTTGGTTGAGTTTAACACTCAAATAGGCCGGATTACTGAAACAAACGGTACGCTTTATCATCGTATAATAAATTTATTGGTTAATAAAAAAATCTCAATCTATTATACGATAATAATCTCGTAACGTTACATTTTTTGTTAATATTCTCCTACCTCAACGATTTTTCCTATATGATTTACCCGAACTTTCACTAACTCACGAACTCCATTAGCACTTCTAATGTTTTCCCATGCAATACCTCTTAAATTTTTATTATATTCTACTGTAGTTTCTAAATGGTGTCTAAACATATAATCTTTTGTTGATAATTTCTGTACTCTAAAAAGATGAGGAGATAAAAAAGAATAATTCTTTTCGTCCATAATAAATTCTTCTGTCAAATTCTTTGGACTGAATCCTTTATTATCAGGCAATAAAAAGTATTCGTTTTGTTTCATTGTGAAAAGGAATTTCCAACCTTTATCGGCATTATAATTCTTATCTATTATAGATAGGTTGTTTATTGCTCTTGCAGTTGCTTCATAAAAAGAGACTACGCTTTCTTGCAAATCTCCATTTTCATCTACATATATTGCCACATGATGATTATTACCTGTGCTTACAAAATCTGTAGGAAGAGTATTTCCATCTTTATCATAAATAAGATTTCCTTTGTTATCTTTCTTGCTATGCAAAGCAACGGCGTTGTTTATACCCGAAATAGTAACACGTTTTATAGAAATACCTTTTTCTTTGTTGAGCCAAATAGGATTTTCATCTAAATTGGAGAATGCTTCTGAGGTACTGCCATTATATTCCTTCAGTCTATCTTCAAGAATCTTTTTTACCTTTTTATCAATAACTTTTTCTACATTAAGGTCTTTGTCTATTTCTTTTCTAATAGTATAAATAGTTTCAAAGGTTACTGTTTTCACTATCTCAGGTACTTTTTTGCCAAGTGCAAGGTCGTAATAGACAGGATTTTTGTCTAAAGAATTTTTACCGGTAAATGCTTTCTTGGGGTCGTTATGATATTCTTCCAAACGTTTTAAAAGAACCTCTCTATACACTTTGCGAGCTACTCTCATTATCTTTTCTCTTGTAAGGGTACCTCCTACCCTTTCGTCTTTGGTTACATATCTTTTTCTTTCTCCATAAATAGTTTCTTTATGCAGTTGTCCTCTTGGAGTTAGTTGTATAGTTCTATTTGTTCCACCTTTTCGTTTCGTCTTGTTTATATTTTGAGTTACAACCTTGTTTTTTGCCTTTATAGATACCAAAATATTTTCCAAATGCTTTTTTGCTTCACTTCTGAATTCTTTTATAGGAATAGGAGGATTGAAAATAAGTTTATGTTGTTCATTTCTGTGAAGTTCTTTTTGTTCTATACCATAAAAAGAAGAGTTTTTATCGCTTTTCGCATGTAAATTGTTTAAATATTGTATATAAGATGGTTTTGTAAAAGCAATAGTTAAAGCATCCATAGCATGATGTCTATGGTCGTTACGTTTTGTCCAGCCTTCAATTTCGTATATCTTTTCACCGTCTTTGTTTTCTGTTATCTTGGTTAAGCCTTGTTTATCATACTTATCCCAATTCAGTTCTTTCATTATATCTATTATCTGCCAATCTTCTCGCAATCTATCTGTAACACTACCTGTTGTAGTATTAACAACCTTTACTATACTTAAAAGCATCTGTCTTGCTTTTTTGGCAATATATTGTGAGTCTTTCAAATCGCGGTTTATAAAATCAGTTGGAATATCTGAGAGTTTAGATTTTAATTTTTTGGCTTTACTACTACTTATTGCTTTTTTGTTTAGCAAATCATCTATAGTATTTATATATCTTTTTAGTCCCTCTTCACCATATTTATTTGCAACAAAATCGTATGCAGTTTGATTGCCTTTTTCTATGTTTACATCCCTTACTTCTAAAGTTTTATTGGCAAAAGAATCATCAAATAATTTTGACTGAGGAATAATGTGTTCTATATCGTAACGTTTGCTGAAAACTTCTTCTTCTGGTATATATGTATTAGAATAAAGTGTTTTATAGCCATTGTATTTTAGTTCCTTGTATAGTTTATATCGAATAACATCGTTGCGACTTACATGTATAAATCCATATTTTGCTTTTATTTCTTTTACATATTGTTCATTGAGTTTCGAATTATCATTTATAGCCTTTGTCAAAAGTTCTCTATCTTTTGCACTTTTCTTTAGTTCTCTTGCCAATTCTATTCTTATTTCATCTGGTTTGCCGTACGTTTCTATGATTTCATTAACCACATTCACCATTTGATTTAGAATTTTCTCAACAACAGGATTTCTTAGAGAGTTCTTTGGTAATAAATTCAACTTATCTTTCAGCACTTTATTGTCTATCTCCTCTCTTGTCATAGATTGTTCTGAATGTTTATAACCTGCCATAGTACAAGCATCACTATACTTGTAACCATCTTTCAAATAAGGAAGAATTTTCTTTATTGCCTTGGTAGAAAGATTTGAATAATCGTCTTGAAATCCTACATTAGCCAAACGTTTCGCTTCTTCGTTTGAAAAACCGTATTCATTCTCCAAGCGAAGTATAAGTTTCTCGTTTCCTGTCTTAGAATTATCTCCTTCATACGAATAAAGCAGATGCCAAAGTTTCACTATGAACTGTTGTTCTCCATCTATGCTACTGTCAAACTTATATTGTTCATCATCTTTTATAGATGGAGCAGCCTCTACTAAAGAAGCAAGAGTAGTATTTCCCTCTATCTCTTCATAATTCAAAGATAAGGTTTTTGTTTTCTTAAACAACAGTTTTAGGACTTCAGACTGTTTCAACTTATTTTTATAAGTCAATTCTTGGAATAGCAAATCCTTTTCTTCTATATCTAAATCTCGGCTTTTTCCTCCTGTATCATATACTTTTATATTATTAAGTATTTGCCATATCTTAAAGTCTTGAAAATACAAAGAGGATTTTTGACAAACTTTTAAACCATTGCGTTTAACTTTCTTTTTACCATCAACTATTACTTCCACCTCTTTACTTTCAAATATACAATAATCCAACAACCCTTTTTGACTTTTCAACTTTCGTTGATAGAAAATAATATTGTCTTTTATAGTTTTCTTTAACTCATCATTTAATTCACTATGATATTTCGCTTGATTGTTCCACACTTTATCAAATTCTTCTGTGTAATCTTTGCGATAAAATACCATATTCTTTAGACTATTATTGGGGTTTTCTTTTATGATATTGTAAAGATATTCTCCTACAGTTTGATTGTTGAAATATAATTCTTTACTTCTATCGCTTATTGCTCCCAAATAACCAGAAGAAGAACTTATTTGTCCATTCACATCTGCAAGGACTGTTTCCAATTCTGCTTTTTGCAGTTCCCTTTCTAAAGCATCTTTTCTTAATTGTAGTTCTTTTAGTTTTATTTCTTGCTTTTTACCTTTTATATCTGCAGCATATAGTTGGTATTTTGCCAAAAACAATTTTGTAGAATTTGTCTTGCTTTTTCCTTTTAGTTGATTATAAAACTCTTCTGTTAAAATATCATTATGAAACTGCAACTGAAAATTCCAAATTCTATCAAACTCGTTTTGCAAATCTGAACGGTAGAATTCTGGCAAGGTCTTACTGTTTCCCTGTAATAATTCCAAACTATACTCTCCTGGTGTCAAACCTCTTTTTTGTAAAATAAGAGCAACGTCCATAGAGTCTATAATATGACCGTCTTCTTTTTCACTTTCATTTACCTTTCTACTACTTCTATAACCTCTCTGTGCATTTATGGAAAGTAGAACTTTAGCAAACTCTTCCAAAGACAGTTTTTCATTTACTGCTTTTGCTCTTAGTTTCAATGTTTGATAGGTTGTGTTTCTTCCTATTTCACACAAAACAAAATCTTCTGAGATAATATTGTTTTCTTTTAAAACCTTGATAAGATTATCTCTTCTTGCACGGTAGCGTTGTAAGTTTCTACGTGCAGTACGTTTCAATGTACGGTCTGCATTAGTTGTTATACTTTTACCCTCTTCAAAATTTTTCTGTTCATCTACTGTTAAAGGATTGACTCTTACTCCTAAACGGATAATACTACTTTGTTCCGTTTCATTTTCTGCTTCATTTACTAAAGCCCAACCTATAGAGCCAACACCTAAATCTAAACCTACTATCTTTTTCATATAATATACATTTTATTTTGAATACAAAATTAAGGAAAAAACAGGGATTATTAAAAAGTTTTATCAAAAAAATAACGTGGATATTAAAAATTTACGTATCTTTGCAACACAAATTTGAAGCAATTCACAATAAGGATTATTCCGTTGTGCAAACATCAAGTACAGGACCAAGGTCTTGTACTTTTATTTTGAATATCTGATAGGTATTTTGTTTGCATTTATGATTGCAAGTCTTTTATCCGAAGGATTTAATGTATTTTGTACTATCCCCTTATAAGAAACCGATATATATTCTATGGTAGAATCTATTTTCACTTCTTCGTTTGATATATTTGTATAATAACTATCGTACATCTGATGCAAATCTTGTGTTATTACTCTATTGGTATAATATATTAGTTTCACAGAAGAGTAATCACCTTGCATAACTAAAGAATCTACATGCAAGAAAAGATAATTATGAATGATAGAAGTAGCGTTGTTTATATCTTCACTTGACAAGACTATATCTATTCCGTAATATGGTTTATCTTTTAATACAACCGCATAACAAGAACCTAAAGAATCTATAGGTTTATCCCAATATTCTGAACCAAAAGCAGATTTTACGTAAGTAGTTTCTTTGTTAAAAGAAGGACGAAAGCGTTTTCCTTCATTGCTATTTCCACAAGAAAAAAGAAAGAAACTAAGTATAAAAACAAGAGATAAATATTTTTTCATAATCAAAACATATTTTGAAACAAAAAAATAAAAAGGCGACTTTTGGTTATATTGTCGCCTTTTGTCAAATAACTATTGTAATTCGTGAATTACTAATCCTGAACGCAACTTTGGTTCAAACCAAGTACTCTTTGGAGGCATGATATTACCTGTATCTGCTATTTCCATTAGTTGATTCATACTTACAGGATAAAGAGCGAAGGCTACTTTCATTTCACCACTATCTACTCTACGTTTCAATTCGCCAAGTCCTCTTATACCTCCAACGAAATCTATTCTCTTATCTCTTCTAAGGTCTGTTATTCCAAGAACTTTATCCAAAACATTGTTTGAAAGAATGCTTACATCTAATACTCCGATAGGGTCATTTGGATTGTATGTTCCTTCTTTTGCAGAAAGTTTGTACCAATTGCCTCCTAAATACATAGAGAATGTATGTAATGCCTCTGGTTTATAAATTTCAGCACCTATTTTTTCTACTGTGTAGTTTTCTTCTATTTTCTTTATAAACTCTTCTTCGCTTAGTCCGTTAAGGTCTTTTACTACTCTATTGTAATCTATGATTGTCAATTGATTTGCTGGGAATATTACAGCCATAAAGTAGTTATACTCTTCTGTGCCATTGTGGTTAGGATTCTTTGCTCTACGTTCCTGTCCTACTCTTGCAGCAGCAGCAGTTCTATGATGTCCGTCTGCAACGTAAAGATAAGGAATATCTTTTTCAAAGATTTCTTCTATTCTTTTTATAGTTGCTTTGTCATCTATTACCCAAAAAGTATGACCAAAGTTATCATCGCTACCTATAAAATCATATACAGGTTTTTGATTCTTTACTATGTTCTCTACTATTTCGTTTATCTCTTTATTGTCTGGATATGCAAAGAAAACAGGTTCAACGTTTGCATTTGTAATATTTACATGCACCATTCTTCCGTCTTCTTTATCTTTACGTGTAAGTTCGTGTTTTTTGATTATTCCGTTGAAATAATCATCTACGTGAGTACAACCAACTATACCGTATTGAGTTTTTCCGTTCATTGTTTGAGCATAGATGTAAAGTTTTTCTTCTCCATCTTGTACTAACCAACCATTCTTTTTGAAATTGTTATAGTTTTCAACTACTTTTTCAAATACTTCTGGTGCATCGTCTGCTGTTCCCGGTGCAAGGTCTATTTCAGCCTTTGTTACGTGAAGTAAAGAATATGGGTTATCTTTTGCTCTTTCTCTTGCTTCTTCGCTATCCATTACATCATAAGGAAGAGAAGATAGTTTTGTTACTAAATCTTGTGGAGGACGAAGTCCTTTGAAAGCTTTTACTCTTGCCATTTTTTAATATTTTTATTACTTGTTTTACTTAATAATGTTAAACATTGGGTGCAAAGATACGAATATTTTTATAATAGTATAAAGAAATTGAAATAAAAAAATTATTTTTACCACTCCTTGTTTTAGAAAATTATGACAAAGAATGAGAAAAATACTATAAAACAAGATAATTTTTTCACTTTGAAATACGAATACTATATTTCTTTTCGTTTGTTTTGTATGAATTTATTTACTATTTTTGCAAAACATTTAAAATTTTGAACGTGATAACAAAATATAAATACAAGATAATAGCCACAGTTTTGTTAGTTTTGTTTCTTTGTGGTTGTTCTACATCAAAAGATAAGTGGGCAAATAGGACTTATCATAATGTAGTAGCCCATTACAATGCTTTATGGAATGGTGAAAATGCATTAAAAGATGCACAAAGAACGGTAGAAAAATCTTGGAAAGACGATTATACTCGCATACTTCCTGTTTTCATAAACGGCACAGAAGAACAGGCAAAAGGTATAAAAGCGAATACAGACAGGGCTATAGAAAAAGGTAGCAAGGTTACAAAAAAACATTCCATGCGTTTTTCAGGTGTGGAAAAAAATCCTCAAATAGACGATGCTTATCTTTTAATAGGAAAGAGTTGTTATTATGCTCACGACTACAAAGGTGCAGAGGCTACATTCCAATACATAATAGCCAATTGGAAAGACAGCAAAGAAATGTACGAACCTATGCTTTGGTTGGCTCTTACCTATAGTAAGGAAAGAAAATTCAACGAAGCCGAAATAGTCTTAAAACAAGTAAAAAAAGCAATAGAAGATAAAAAAGCACCTAAAAAGCTAAACAATTTTCTAAATCTTATTTCTGCTGAAAACAATATTGCACAGGGTAAAACATTACCTGCTTTAGAAAATTTTGCTCTTAGAAAAAAGAATCCTTTTCAAAGACGTTTAAACACAAGAATAAGATTTATAGAAGGTCAAATCTACATGAACAACAAGCAATACAATCAAGCGACAAAGGCTTTCAAATATACCTCAAGACATGCTTCAGATTATTCTATGCAATTCGTATCTAAACTAAATATTGCTTTATGTTACGACCCTTTAAAAAAGAATAGTGTATCCATAGTTGAAGATTTGGAAGATATGCTTGACGATAAAAAGAACGATGATTTTCAAGACCAGATTTATTATGCTATAGGAGAGATATATTTCAGGAACAGAAACATGGATATTGCTTGTAAGAAATGGGAGGAGAGTGTAAAGGCTTCCAAGACAAACAAGATTCAAAAGATGGCTTCTGCACTTAGGGCTGCTAATGTTTATTATGACACTTTGCATAACTACAAAAAAGCCCAAATGTACTATGATACAGCCCTATCTATTATGAGTAGAGATTATCCAAATAGAGATGTAATAGTTTCAAGACACAAAGTACTAACTTCTTTGGTAGATAACCTAAACACTGTTGAGCGTTGGGACAGTCTTTTGGCTATGAGTGAAATGCCAGAAGCAGAACTAAATGCAAAGATTAAAGAATGGATAGACGCATATAAGTTAGAACAGAAAAAGAGAGAAGAAGAGGAAAAACTACAAAAAGCCCTTATGGCAAGAAATGCTTCACTTAATAATTTCAATCAGTTGAATAATCAAAACAGAAGTAACTTCTATTTCAACAATCCTTCAACCGTACAAAGTGGAAGTATAGAATTTAAACGTAGATGGGGCGATAGAGCATTGGAAGACAATTGGAGGTTGAACGATAAGAACGAAATAGGATTTGTGGACGAAGATGTGGCAGATAACGAACAAGAAGATAGCGAAGAAGATACAAAGACTAAAAGTTCAAAAACTCAACTAATGCCAGACAATCCAGATTATTACAAAAAAGATATTCCTTTTACTCAGTCGGCAAAAGATTCTGCAAACGAGGATATAGCAAAGGCTTTGATGGATGCAGGGTACATCTACTATCAAGGACTTAACGACAAACCAAAAGCAGTAGAAACATTTTTAGACCTGCATAAAAGATACCCGACACATAGAAATATTCTTCCATCATCTTATCATCTGTACAAGATATACGACAGTTTGGGCAACTATCCAAGCAGTAATTTCTACAAAAACAAAGTTCTAACAGAGTATCCCGAGAGTGAATACGCTATGATGATAAAATACCCAGACTATTGGGACGATATAAAAAACAACAACACTTTTGCTGAAAGACTATACAAAGAAACATACAACCGTTACTCAAACAACGAATACCTTTCTGCTATAGAATCCTCTCAGCAGGCTATAGACTCTATCAAAAACGGTCCTTATATACCACGTCTTTTGTATTTGTCAGCACTTTCCAAAGGAAGACTATATGGAGTGGATTCTTTGGCGGACAATCTTAATATGATAATTTTCAACTACCCTGAAAGCGAAGTAACACCTACTATAGAAAAACAACTAATCTTCCTTGCAGAAAACTATGATATAAAAGACTTTGATATAAAATACGACCCTAATGCAAAGAAGAAAGAAGAGGAAAATAAAGAACAAATACCAGATGGCAAGGAAGAAAACCTTACACAAGAGCAAGCAGTAAATAGAGATGATATACTTGATGCAGAGGCTTTGATGTTTAGAAACAAAGATATGCAACACTATTATATTATTTTGGCAGACGATTCTAAAATAGATATATCTTATTTACAAGAAGTAATAGATGATTTCAATAAAGAGAACTATGCAGATAACGATTTAAAATCTACAGCCCAACTCTTCACTTCTTCACAACAGATGGTCAATGTCAGAAAGTTCAAAAATAAAGAAGAAGCTTTGGATTACTATGACAGCATACAGAAAGACAAAAAGTTCTCTTCGCTGAATAGTACTTTCTATAAACATTTTGTTATCTCGGTTCAGAATTATGCAACTTTCTATAATAGGAGAAATATAGAGGCTTATGTAAAATTCTTTAGGTTAATGTATTTGAAAGATAGAGAAGATGAACAAGCAGACAAAAAACAATCCACTTAATGACTATGCAAAATATTCCTCTATAGGTTTGCAGATAGTTATTATTATCTGTTTAGGAATTTTTTGTGGGTTTAAATTGGACGAAACTTTATCTACTAAACCTATCTTCACTATCTGTTTCAGTATTCTTTCTATAGCAGGAAGTCTGTATTCAGTTGTAAAAAAATTATTAAAATAAATAAAAATCCAAGAATATGAAAAGACACCCTTTAGCAACGTATCTTTTGAAAATATCTTCGCTTGCTATGGTACTATCCTTTGTAGTACTGTTTCTTATGTTGGTAGTACCAAAAGAATTTCTTTCTGTAAATATTCCTTATTATATAATGATGTTTTACATTGTAACTTTTGCTTCTTATGTTTTTCTTTTTTACTCCGAAGACAAGATAAAAATCTCTTTCAATCAGGCTTTTATAATCACTAAAGGTTTAAAATTTTTAATTTATATAACAGTTTTCGCAATTGTATTGTTGTTTCATATTGAAAAAAATACTAAATTTGCAATCGCATATTTGATTATATATTTTGCATATACGGTTTTTGATGTGATAACAACACAAAAACTTGCAAAGAATAAAAAATAAGGTAATATTATGAAAAAGAATACAAGTGTTTTGTTTGCATTGATGCTTTTGTTTGCATCTTTCATCTTCGTTTCTTGTGAAAAGAATATAGACGAAGGAGATGATTTTGTTTCAGGTAAATGGAGAAATTATGAAGTTATAAGTAATGAGGAATTGGATAATTATCATTACAGGGACTATGTAGAATACGCACCTTACAATTATGATTTCAAAAAACGTACTATAACAACTTATACTTACGATTCAGATACTACTTTCTCTTATACAAGAGGTTATTATACCATAAGTGGAGATACACTTACAGTGCTTGACCACATGGAAAGAACTTTTGTTTATTTCCTTGAGTCTGTAAAAAAAGACACTATGATATATAGAGATAGTAGAGGAGAACATTACAAATACGTAAGATACAAAGGTACTGAATACATACCTCCTACCCCTGAACCAGAGGAAGAAGAGGAAAAATAATTAGTAAAAAACAATAAGATTATTATATTTAAAAACAACAATAAAAAACAAAAAAATCATGGATAAAAATCAAATAAAGGAAACAATAGCTAAAAGAGCAGCTTTGGAACTTAAAGACGGCTATGTGGTAAATCTTGGAATAGGTATACCGGGAATGATTCCTAATTATTTGAAACCCGGAGTTAATGTTATTATACAAGCAGAAAACGGAATGGTAGGTATGGGTCCAAACGCTAAAGCAGGAGAAGAAGACCCTGAATGGATAAATGCAGGTGGTGCAAACATAACTGCTATGCCAGGTGCTGCAACTTTTGACAGTGCAACTTCATTTGGAATTATCAGAGGAGGACATGTAGATGCTTCTATCTTAGGTGCGTTGCAAGTAGCAGAGAATGGCGACCTTGCCAATTGGATGATACCAGGAAAGAAAGTTCCAGGAATGGGCGGTGCTATGGATTTGTTGGAAGGAGCAAAGAAAATAATTCTTACAATGGAACACACAGCAAAAGGAGCTCCTAAAATATTGAAGAAATGTACTCTTCCTCTTACTGCAAAAGGTAAAGTAAATATGATAATTACAGAAATGGGCGTTATGGAAATAACTCCTGAGGGTATAGTTCTTACAGAGATAAATCCAGAATTTACTTTTGAACAAGTACAAGAGGCAACAGAAGCAACACTTATCAAATCTCCAGATTTGAAACCTATGCTTCAATAAGTTGAAAGTTTAAATTTTCTAAATATTACAAAATTTTATAATTCAAAACAAAGAGATAAATTTCTATCTCTTTGTTTTAATTTCTTAGAACTTGATTCTATTTTTGTAGAACTTTGTTTTATTTTCGTAAAACTTTGTTTTAATTTCACAGAACTTTGTTTTAGATTTCTATCTCTTTGTTTTATTTTCGTAAAACTTTGTTTTAATTTCACAGAACTTCGTTTTAGATTTTTATCTCTTTGTTTTAATTTCTTAGAACTTGATTCTATTTTCATAGAACTTCGTTTTAGATTTCTATCTCTTTATTTTAATTTCTTAAAATTTCGTTTTATTTTAATAAAATAGAGTTATATATATCTAAAATCTTAAAAGATTTTACGAATTTATAGAAAATAGAGGTAAAGACTTTGTTTTATTTTAATAAAACAGTTCATTAAAAACTTGTTTTAAGAAAAAAGTTAAAATAGTAGTTAAAAATATTATTAAAAAATCTGTTAAACGAAAAATAAAAACTTATTTTTAAAGAAAAATTTTAAGAAATATATTTCAGAAACTTTGCGGAGAGAGGGGGATTCGAACCCCCGAAGCGGTTTTGCCGCTTACCCGCTTTCCAGGCGAGCCTCTTCAGCCACTCGAGCATCTCTCCAAGTTATTTGAGTTTGCAAAAATACAAAAAAATCTTTACAGTAAAAGAATTGTTGTAGAAATTTTATAGTTCAAAAAGATATTTCAACGTTTCAAATATGTGGAATAACATCTTTTTTTCTTATTTTTGCAAAGTGGATTTATAAAACGGAATATAGAAATGAAAGAATATATACTTGCAATAGAATCTTCTTGCGATGATACTTCGGCAGCGGTAATGGATAGCGAGTTTCACTGTTTGAGTAACGTAACCGCATCTCAGAAAGTGCATGAACAATACGGCGGAGTTGTGCCAGAGTTGGCTTCAAGAGCTCATCAACAAAACATAATCCCTGTAGTAGATGTGGCTATTCGCAATGCAGGTATAACCAAACATCAACTTTCGGCCATAGCATTTACAAGAGGTCCCGGTCTAATGGGGTCTTTGCTTGTCGGAGTGAGTTTTGCAAAAAGTCTTTCGCAAGCATTGAATATTCCTATCATAGATGTAAATCATTTGGAGGCACATGTGCTTGCTCATTTCGTTAAAGACAGTGATACACAACAAGTTCCCGAATTCCCATATCTTTGTCTTTTGGTTTCGGGAGGAAACACTCAGATAATAAGAGTATATTCCTCTTCTGATATGCAAATGATAGGCAAAACCATAGATGATGCTGCTGGAGAAACTATAGACAAGGCTGCAAAAATACTTTCTTTGCCTTATCCGGGAGGACCACATATAGACCGTTTAGCAAAGGAGGGCAAACCTGTTTTGCAGTTTGCAAAGACTAATATACCGAACTATGATTATAGTTTTTCTGGT
>JAFUGA010000028.1 GCA_017469625.1 Bacteroidales bacterium | reverse complement strand
TCCGTTTTCTACATCGTTTATGCCACTGTTGATTGTCAAGTTCAATGTTACTGTACTGTCGCAACCATTTACATCTGTAAATACTTCTGTATATGTTCCTTCTGTTTCCAAAACTTGTGTTCCGAATTGGTAAGGAAGTTCGTCTGGGTTGATTGATACTTCTACTGTATTTGTGTTTTCTGGTCTTACAACCAAAGTTACTGTGTAAAGAGTATCACAATCGTTTCCTTGACCAGCAACAGTTATTGTATTTGTACCCTCTGTTAATGTTTGACCGTTAAATTCTGCTGTTTCACCATAACATACAGTTATTGTTTCAGTAGCAGTATTTTGTGCATTAACTGTTAGGTTGATTGTATAGTTTGTATCACATTCTCCATTAACACCAGCAACAGTTGTTGTATATGTACCTGTTGTTGTATAAGTATTTCCGTTGAATGTAAATGTTTCACCATAACATACAGTTTCGTTAAGAGTTGCTGTTGCAGGAGTACAAGGTTCTTCGCCTGCTTCAAGGGTTGTGAATGTTACTTCTTCACCATATTGAGTACCATTACCTGTTGTTGCAAAGGCTCTATATGTGTAAGATGTATTTGCTGTTAATCCTGTTAGGTTTGCTGTCATTGTTGTTCCTGTAGCAGAAACACTTGTATAAGTACCACCAACAGTTGCTTTCCATTCAAATCCTCTTGCTGTTATTGTTTGGTTGCCTACTTCTGTTATAGCACCGTTAAGTGTTGCTGTAGTTTGGGTAATTCCTGTTGCAACATTTGTTACTACTGTAGGTTCTATAGGGTCTGGTGTTTCACTACCATCTAATAAACCAACTCTGATGTCATCTAAGTAGTAGTAATAATTCTGTGAAATTGCTTTTTGACGGAATGCTATTCTTGGACTATCACTTTCAAAGTCTACATCTGCAAAACTTACAGAATCCATTGTTTCACGTATTGAATAGTTTGAAGTATATTGATTATCTGTCATTGTATATACAGGAATAAATGTTGTAGTATCATCTACATTTGGAAGAATACCAACTTGAAGAGTTCCTGAATAGTTTGGTCCATACTCAACTCCAGAATAGAAAGTTATGTACATATCGTTTATATCTCCATCAAATGGAGGCAAAACTGTATATGTATAAGAAGTTGTGTTGGCTGTAAGTTGCAAACGTTTTGTACCAGAATGTACTCCTGAACCAGAACCTGTAACAACAGAAGGATAATAATTTCCATATTTGTTTATAGTATCCCAACAGTTTGGAAGAATATTGTAACCTCCTTCATACGTTTCAAAGTCTTCAAAATATGGTAAAGTTCTTGCTCCACAGGCTGTCTTAAATGTAGAAAGACTACTGTTAGTTTCTGTATTATCTTCACAAATAACAGTAACGTACCAATTATAAGTAGAAGAAGCGTCCAAACCACTTAGAATATATGTATAAACACCGTCTTCTCCTTCAAATCCTTCTGTTATTTCTGTATAAGATGTTTCAGATGATTTTTTGTAATATACAGTAAAGTTTTCTCCTGTAGAAGTCCAAGTAAGTGTTGCTGTGTGTGCTTCTGGTGTAGCATTTATATTGCTTGGACGAGAACAAGAAGGAGTTTTATCTAAAGTTACATCGTCTATAATAAACTCTGTACCGCTACCAGATTCTACATATCTCATAGCAACATAGTATATACCGCTTTCTGGTTCTGGTGTTGTTATGCCTGCAAAGTCTATTATTTTTTCTTCATAAGCATAGTTGCTACCAGCAAAAGAAGAAGATGTATATTCTTGTACTACTTCAAAATCTTCTGTATTTGAAAGGTCGGTAAGAATACCTACTTGAAGTTTTGCAGAAGGGTAAGTGTTAGAATATACACTTACAAACATATCTAAAGAAAGTTCTCTAATATCTCCATTATAAGGAGGCAATACTGCAAATACTCCATTTGATTGATAGAATGTAAATAGGTGAGTACCTGTTGTTGTAGCATTAGCATTTGTATATGCAGCACAATAAGTAGAGTTTCCTATCTTTGTCCAACAATCTGGTACAACATAGTTATCGTATTCTTCAAAACTTGTTTGATAAGGAAGAGTTTCTTCTGTAAGTGCAACACATTGTGTGGCAAATGAACTTGTAACACTTGTAGGGTTAGTACCTTCGCAATCTGCTACTACATACCAATCATATCTTGTTCCAGCTTCAAGTTCATCTAATAAATAATTACCGTCTTCATCTAAAGAAACACCTGTTACTTCTGTATAATTTGTTTCACTGAATTTCTTGTAATAAACATTGAATGTTTCTCCTGAAGAACTCCAAGAAAGAGTTGCAGAATTAGTAGAAGTATTAGCAGAAAGATTTATAGGTTTTGAACATGCAGGTATTTTTTCTAAAGTAATATCATCTATAAGCCAACCTTGAGAATTTGTTTCTTCTGTTTTGAATACTACATAATACATATCATTTTCACTTTCTACTTCTACATCGGCAAAAGATACTGTAAATTCTTCGTAAGTAGAATAAGAAGCCAAGTCAGATACGTTGAAAGAGCCTGCAGATACAAATGTTTCCATGTCAGATAAATCTGTCATAATACCAACTTCTAATGTACAAGCAGAACTTCCCCAACCTCTTCCATAGAATGAAACTTGTAGTTCATTGATATTTCCTTGATAAGTATTCATTGCTATCATATTAGGAGTAGTTCCTGAATTGTAAGAATATAACAACATACCTGCATTTCCTGTATGTCCATAAGCAGTGTAACGTGAAGGATAAGAACTATTGTCTGAAGAAAGAACAGTCCAACATGATACATAAGGATTTGTTTCTGTAGCTATTTCAAAACTTTCTGTTGCAGGTAAGCTTTCTTCCGTCCATGCTCCACAATCTGTTGTAAATGTTATAGGAGAACTTTGAGGGTTTGTTCCTTCATCGCATATAGCAACAACATACCACTGATATGGAGTATTAGGGTCTAAAACTTCAAGTGTATAAGATGTTTCTGTAATAGTTTCTTCTACTTGTGTATATTCTGTTTCAGAAGTCTTTTTGTAATAAACCTCATACGAAGAAACATTACCTATCCATGAAAGTTCAGCAGATGTAGATGTAGCATTTGCAGTTAAATCTGAAGGAATAGCACATGCTGGTATTTCTTCCAATGTAACATCATCTACCACAGTCCAAGTTGCAACAGAATTATTAGAAAAACGCAAAGCTATGTAAAGATTTTCTCCTTCATAGTTTGAATAATTTGCTACTACATCATTTTGATAATCACTTCCAGAACCAACAGGAATAGTTATAGTTCCAAGAACTTCAAAACTATTTGCATCGGTAGGATTTGACATAGTACCATATTCAAAGATTGTATTAGAAGTACTACCTCTTACATTGAATCTTAGTTGAAGTGTGTTGATAGGATAAGTTTCTACATCAACCAAAGGAAGACAAGCTATATTTCCTCTGTTGTAGAAATACAAAGATTTTGTTCCACTTGAAGCATAAGAAGCTCCTTCATATACGTAAGGATAACTTGCATCTGGTCTATCCCAGCAGTTAGGCAAAGTATAAGAAGAAGTACCTCCATCGTTACCTGTTTCAAAATCCCAGAAACGTGGCAAACTTGTAATAGCTTCACAAGCAGTAGAGAATGTTTTTGCTTCACTCATTATTTCAGAATCATCTTCTGAACAGATGAAAGAAACTTTCCATTGATATGTTGTAGCAGGTTCCAAATCTGTAAGAGTGTAAGGAGTTTCTGAAATAGTTTCATCTACTGCTGTAAATTCGTTTTCTGCAGATTTTTTGTAATAAACAGTATATTCTGTTACATCTTCAGGTCCTGTCCAAGAAAGTTCCACAGATGTAGAAAGAATATTGTTTGTTGTTAATGCAGAAGGTTCAACACATGCAGGGATTACATCTACAGTAATATCATCTACATACCAATACCAATTAGAGGTAGAACTATAAGCAAAAGCAATATTAGCAGTTTGTCCATCTTCCAATTCTATATTTGCATAATTAAGAGTTACTTTATGATAATTGTTGTCCTCCATAGCTGAACCTAAGTAGGTATCCAATGCAACGAATGTATTTACATCGTTAGGATTAGTCATATAACCTACAGAGAAAGTACCGGAAGAAGAACCTTCTCTTCTTGTCCAAAATGTAAGTTGAAGTTCATTAAGACTTGTTTCAAAAGGAGGTAAAATTGCATATTGTGTTACACCACCAGAATAGTTTGCTTGGAACTCTAAAGCCCTTCCACTTCTTGCATAAGAAGTAGTAACTTGAGGATAACCACTATAAATATTTATTCTATTCCAACAATCTGGTATTGTATTTGTCTGAACATTATCAAAGTTTTCTTCCCATGGTAAAGTTGTTATATTGCCACAAGGAGTAGTGAAAGTACTTACACTACTTGTAGGAGTTGTTTCATCATCACAATTAGCTACTACATACCAAGAATAAGTTGAACTTGCACTAAGTTCATCAAGTTCATATTCTCCATTTTCGTCTAACTCTACATCTTCAACAACAGTATATTCACTTGCACTTGAAAGTTTATAATAAAGAGTAAAGTTTTCTCCTGTAGAAACCCAAGACAAAGTTGCAGAACTTGAAGTAGTGTTTGCCATAAGACTCATAGGACGAGAACATTCTGGAATATCAGATACTGTTACATCATCTAAATACAAATAATAACCATCTGCAGGAGCTTCCTTTCTAACAAAAGCAATATGGCGATTGCCTTCATATCCTTGAAGAGAAACTTCGTAAAGTTGTGTTGCACCTACAGGTATTACAGTTTGGAATAATCTTGTAAAACCAGGCAAATCATCTGTTGTAGAAGAAGGAGCAGAGAGTTCTAAATCTTCGTCTGAAATATATACTGCTATCTCATCTTGTTCAGATGTGGTATTGCTTTGATTTCTAACATAGAAAGAAACTTGTTTGTTACCATCTAATTCCATAAGAGGAGAAACAAGCCAATCGTTGTTAGCAGAGTTATAATCTGTGTAGATTGTTGCAGAAGCAGAACCACTAATAGGAGAACTTGTAGTTCTTACCCATCTATCACCATCTCCATTTACATCAAAAGCAGTCCAACAATTAGGAGCAAGTTGTCCATTCGTTCCTTCTTGCCAAATAGTTTCAAAATTTTCTGTCCAAGGGAAACTTGTTATAACACCGCAAGCGGTAGAAAAAGTTGTGCTTTTCCATACAGAAACAGATTCTGAACATTCTGTTCTTATTCTCAATGAATAATTTGTAGCAGAAGATAAATCAGAAAGTTCTACAGAAGTTCCACTATTTACGGATAATTCTACAATATCTTCATCGTCCCAAGATTGGTTTGCAGTTTTATATTGTATGGTATAAGAGCCACCTTCTGCACCTTCTCTTTCTGTCCATGAAACAGTAGCAGAAGTTTCTTCTATATCCTCTACAGAAATTGTAACAGGGGTATAACACATATCTTCATTAGAAGAAATAATAGTTAGTTGTACATTTGGAAAATAAGTATCTACTTGAGGACTTGTACCAGGATTTTCTGCTGTATAGGCAGTATAATCGCTTACTGTACGCCAAGAACGATTTTCACTCAATCCGGTTGTTGATTCATAATAACCGTAAGTATTCATTTCACCTGTTTGGTCTTCTACTGCTATTACCAAATTGGAAGTTCCTGAATACTCAAAAGGGTTTTCCAAAGTTATAACAGTCCAATCTTCTCCTAATATAGAAACTTGACCTACGAAAACCTCAGTCAAATCACTTACAGGCACACAATCTGAAGCAAAACCGTCTAAAGAAGTGTTTCCCATTAGGATTCTCCAAGTTCTTTGTCCCATAGCACTTGTACTACCTTTGTAGGCAATCGCTGTGATAGTTCCACCCATACCTATCTCATCGGCATGATAGATATTTTGGGCATAACTGTACTTGAAGTTTGTTTGAGATGGAGAACGGAAATTTGTACTCATATCCGCTCCTGTTCCCACAAGTATCTCTTCTTGCGAGAAACCGCTAATGGACAATACTATTGCCATCAGCATAAACAACAACGTTTTTTTCATTTCACTTAGTTTTTAATTTATAAATTACACTTAATTTAATTTTCTTCTTTCTTATGTTAAATGATTTTTTAATTTGTGTTAAATTATTTTCAAATATCTGTAGAAAAATCCCTGCTATTCAACGATTAAGAATGTTGAATAGCAGGGATTTTATGATTACAGACTATCTTCGAAGGGCAAATTGAGTCTTTTACCCCCCCCCATAGTAATATATCTAATTGATTTACAACGGTATAATTGTTTCATACACAAATTTTATCACAACACAAGGTTGCAAAGATATAAAAAATTATCCAACCAACAAAATAAGATACCCTATATTTTAGTTAAAAATTAAGAAAACCTACATATTTTCCATTAAAACCATATATTATTTTACCAAGATGAAACCTTATCCTTATTGAATTTCAATCTATTTTTAGTAACAAATGCTTCATTCAATTTTTTTATTACACCCCTAAATCATTACCTAAAAACATCTACTCCAAACAAGATAAAATATCAATGATATACAGTTTTTCTACCTCATTTTACAGCAATTCGATACAGAAAAATAAGTTTTTGTTTTTGAAAAATTTGATAATAACTTTACTACCTTTCGTTTTAGCCCCATTAGTTCTTCGTTTAGCAAAATTCTTTTTTGAAAAGGTGAAAATAAAACAAAGTTCTACTCTCACGAAACTTTGTTTTAATTTTCTATCTCTTTGTTTTAATTTTCTCTTTCTTTGTTTTAGAATTCTAAAACTTCGTTTCGTGAAAGTATCACTTTGTTTTAGAAAAACACTTAAAGAAAGTCAAAAGAGTTTTCTTAGGTATTAGATATGTTTATGAAATTTTATTTATTTCCTACTGAAACTAAGAATGATAAAAGTAAACATAGAATTATTCTACTATAATGTTTCTTAGTAATATTTCCTACTTTATTAAAAATTTAGAAAATTTTGAAAAGAGGAAAACTTTGTTACTAAACTGTGAAACTTTATAAAAATATTATGATGAAAAAACATAAACAAAAAACCCTTTACTGCATAAACAGTAAAGGGAAGGAAAAAGTTTTTTATATGAAAAAAAATAGTATTTTCTATTTACTTGCGTATCTTGCGAAGTTACTCTTCACTTTGGCATCTCTGTAAAGGATAGCAATAGGGTTGATTTGTTGTATTCTTTGTTGGCTACGCATCTTGTAGTTTTGACAAATCATATTAGGGTCTTCTTTTACAGGACGTTTTCCTATTCTGTCTATCTGTACTACATATATACCGTTAAATCCTTTGATGGCTTTTTTGTTCAAACCTGTGTTTTTAGCAACTGAAACAGTACCTATTACTCTCATTTCTGCACCATGTCTTCCGAAATATGCAGAAGACATATCTATATTTGCAAGAGTATCTACACTAACATTGGCTTTTTCAGCGAAAGCGTTTATATCTGATGCTGAAGCAAGGATTTGGTCTGCTTTCTTAAGCAATGTTTCTGCTTTTTTCTCAAGTTTTACTTGTCTTTCAAAATTAGGATTTTCTTTAAGTTTGGCCAAAGGCATTATTTCTTTCTCTTGTATTCCTTTAAGACCTATAACCATAAATGTAGTGCTGTATTGGTTGTAGTCTTGTAGTTCATAAACTGTGTTTGACACATCTCCCACTTTCACTTTCTCTGGAATACCAAACGCCCAACAAACAGCTTCTCTTGCGTATGGTGTTCCATCAAATTGGTATGACATTTCAGTTATGTTAGAAGAAAGAACGTTAAGACCTTCTTTTTGTGCTAAAGTTTTCATTGTAGCAAGGTCTTTTGCCTTTGCAAGAAATACATCTGCTTTGTCTTTGTATAATTGTTTTGTTTTGTCAGAAGGACGAATACCTATAACGATAGATGCTACTTGTATCTTTTGTTTTGCAACTGTTTTGTCGGTTACTCTTATTATGTATTCACCCAAACTGTCTGGACGTGCATAACGTATTATTCCACCTTTAGGACATGCTGCCATAGGCTCAAACATACCTTGTGGAAGGTTACCATCGGTTACCCAACCCATATCTCCGAAATTGTTCTTTGTAGAAGGGTCATCAGAGAATTTTGCAACATTTGAAGCAAATAAAGTAGTGTCTTTTGATATTGCAGTATAAAGAGAATCAACCAATGCTTTTTGTTGTGCAGGAGTACGTTTTATATCCTGAGAACCTGTATTGGTGTTATAAACTGCAATAAGTGAAAATTTTATAGAGTCAGGTCTAACTTGTTCATCAAGTATTTTTCCCATAATCCAATTATTTTCTACCATTCTTGGCTCTATCATAGAACCAGCACCTTTTCCTGCTATCAAAGAATCTGGGAAGAAAACAGTGATGTTTCTTGATGTTCTTTCATAGTAATTGCTGTCGTAATTGTTGTCAAAAGATGAAGAAATGAAACCTGCCATATCACTTGCAGGAGTTTTTTCCAATTCAGCGAAAACTTTTTGAACAGAATCTGCAAGGTTTATAAGGTCTGCTTCAGATGGTTTTACATCAAATTTTACGAACTCTACTTCTCTCATTTCTTCGTATAGACGAAATTCGTTCTTGTGTTCGTCATAGTATTTCTTGTAATCCTCATCTGTAAGTTTTACTTGATTGTCCTCTATTGAAGAGAAAGGCAACACAGCATAACGAGTATCTACCACTTCATCGTAAGTGTCGCTGATGTGTTTTGCCATTGCTTTTGGCATATAAAAACTCTTTGCTATGAGGTTGCTATATTTTGTGTTCAATCTTTCTGCTATAGCATTTTTTTGCATTTGGTTCCAAGCCTCTTGTTGTTCAGGTTCCATTTTATCGTATTGGGACATTACCTGACGAACAGCTTGAGCGTTGTATTGACCTGTTGTTGGGTCAGTGAATGCTTGTCTTGCTTCAGAAGCAAGGAAAGTACCAAGGAACATATCACTTAGTTCTTCTTCTCCTACTACTATACCTATAGCTTCGCATTCACGGTTAAGCAATTTTTCACTTGCTAACTGGTAGTATGCTTGCAATCTTGTCTGGAATAGTTGCTCTTGAGTAAGTTTTCCATCTGCAACACGAGATTTATACTGGTTTTCTGTCAAAGTACGTGTGCTTTCAAACTCTGCTGCACTTATTTCCATACCATCAACAGTGGCAACTTTGTTTGGCATACCGCCGTTATTCTTTTTACTGAAATCGTTGAAGATAAACGCTAATGTGGCAAGGGCTATAATGATTGTAACTGCCCAACCGAAATTTTTTCTAATTTTACCTATTACTGCCATTTTCCTAAAAAGTATTTATAAATTTAGGGTGCAAAGATAGTATTTTTTTTACTTATACAAAAAATTATAATGAAAAAATACTCTTTTGTCAAATAAAATACTTTTTTTAATTATCTTTGCAACCTGAAATAATTTGTTTGGTTTATGAAAAGAAACACATATAAAATTTTAATGATTTTTGTGCTTATACCTTTTATATCTACAGCACAGAATACAAAAGAAGATAGAAGTTTTGAATTATCTAAAAATCTTGAAATTTTTTCTTCAGTATATAAAACTCTTTACACAACTTATGTAGATGATATAAAGGAAGGCGAACTTGTAAAGACGGCTATAGATGCTATGTTGAACAAGTTGGACCCTTATACTAACTATTATCCCGAGAGTGATATAGAAGACGTTAAGATGCAATTGTTAGGTGAATACGGAGGCATAGGAGCGTTGATTCATCAAAGGAATGATGGTGTTTATATTTCAGAACCATACGAAGGATTGCCAGCATACGAAGCCGGATTAAAGGCTGGCGACCTTATATTAGAGGTAAACGGTCAGAATGCTAAAGGAAAAACTTCCGACCAAGTGAGAGAATTTCTTAGAGGTCAAGCAGGAAGTACCATAAATATAAAGGTATCTCGTCAGGGTGAGGAAAAAACTTTCTCTTTCAAAAGAAAAGAAATCACTTTGCCTAATGTGGTTTACAGTGGTATAGTAGGAAAAAACACAGGCTACATAAAACTGAACGAATTCACTAAAAACGCTGCTCAAAACGTTCTTACGGCTTTCAACAGTTTGAAAAAACAAGGCATAAACTCACTAATACTTGATTTAAGAGGCAATGGAGGAGGATTACTTAACGAAGCAGTGGATATAGTCAATATTTTTATAGACAAAGGCAACGTTGTAGTTACCACAAAAGGCAAAACAGCGGACAAAAATCAAACATTCCGTACTCGTTCCAAAGCAGTAGATACTTCTATTCCTGTAGTAGTTCTTATAGACCCTGCTTCAGCCTCTGCAAGCGAGATTGTAGCAGGCTCTTTGCAAGATTTAGACAGAGCAGTTGTTATGGGACAAAGGAGTTTTGGCAAAGGATTGGTTCAAAACGTTATTCCTTTGATTTACAATACTCAAATGAAAGTTACAGTATCAAAATACTATATTCCATCTGGAAGATGTATTCAAGCCATAGACTATTCCCATAGAGATTCTACAGGAAGGGCTACTCGTGTAACAGACTCTTTGCGTACTGCATACAAGACTAAAGCCGGTAGAACAGTGTATGACGGTTACGGTATAGAACCAGATGTAAATATAGAACCAGAATATGCTGGTAATATAGTATATGCTTTGTTTGGAAAGATGTTACCATTTGATTATGCTACAGAATACGTCAGCAAACATCAAACAATACCACCAGCAAAGGACTTTAAGATTACAGATGATATTTATTCAGATTTCGTAAGTTTTCTAAAGGATAAAGATTATAGTTATACAACTCTTGCAGAGGAAGAACTAAAAGTCCTAATAGAAGATGCGAAGAAAGAAAAATGCGATTCAACCATAGTTTCTCAACTTGAAAGCCTACAAAACAAACTTTCCAAAGACAAAGAAAACGATTTGTACAAATACAAAAAAGATATTAGCAATCTACTTTTAAGCGAGATAGTGGTAAGATATTACAATCAAAAAGGAAGAGTAGAAGCCATGATACAGGAAGATAAAGAAGTTTTGCAGGCAGTAGAATTACTTAACGATAAAGAAAGATATAACAAAATACTAAAATAATAGGTTTTAATAAAATGCTAATCTATGACTAATTCTTTAAACGATATAACATCATGTATAAGTACTGAACTAAAAGTATTTGAAAACGAATTATCATCATGCCTTATAGAAAAAGGTAATGACTCTTTGAACGCTATCCTTAGTTATACCTTTGATATGAAAGGCAAACGTGTGCGTCCTATCTTATCATTTCTCTCTGCTGGTGCTTTAGGAACGATTTCTAAACAGACTATGCGTGGTGCTTTAATAGTGGAACTGTTGCACACTGCTTCTTTGTTGCACGATGATGTTTTGGATAACAGCACTAAAAGGAGAAACAAACAAACTGTAAATGCTTTGTGGGGAAATAGATTGGCAATACTTGCTGGTGATTATATATATGGTAAGGCTCTTTCTTTGATACAGACTCAGGAAGATTTCAATCTTATGCCCGTTTATGCAAAGATAGCGATGGATTTGCCTATAGGAGAAATCTCAGAACTGAAAGCGACAGACGATATAGACGTTTCATTATCTACATATCTTAAAGTTATATATGGCAAGACTGCTTCTCTTATAGAGGCTTCTGTTTTGACAGGTATGCTTTCTTGTGGAAAACATATAGAATTTAAAAACCAAGTGAAAGAATTTGGAAAAAACTTAGGTATGGCTTTTCAAATAAAGGACGATATTTTGGACTATGACACCAACACAGGAAAACCAAAAGGTATAGATATAAAAGAGAAAAAGATAACCTTGCCACTTATATATTATTTGGAAGAAGTAAAAAAAGAAGATAAACAAGAAATAATAGATTTTCTATATTCAGAAGACAAAACAGAAGAAAAGGTAAATTATTTCTTAGACAAAATAATTCAAAGTCAAGCAATACAAAAAACTAAAAACAAACTAATGGAACACAATCAAAAAGCACTAAACGCTTTGGAAGTTTTCCCAAACAATGACTTCACTAAAGCACTGAAACTCTTGGTACAATATTTGACAATTAGAGAATTATAAAAATTTATACAATTATGAAAAAAATCTTTTCACTTATTACAATGATTGCACTAAGTATTGCTTTATACGCTCAAGGTGCAAAAATAGCAAATGTAAATGTTAAAGATATTAACGGTAAAACTGTTAGTACATCTTCCTTTAACAACGATGGCAAACCTTATCTTCTTTGTTTCTGGGCAACATGGTGCCACCCATGTCTTGAAGAACTATCTGCTATGGCAGAAGTTTATGACGAGTGGCAAAAAGAGACAGGAATAAAAATTTATGCTATTTCTTTAGATGATACAAGAACGAAAGGTAAAGTAAAACCTTTGGTAAATAGTATGGAATGGGAGTACGAGATTTTTATAGATGAGAATGCAGACTTCAAAAGAGCCATGGGTGTAAATAATCCTCCTCATACCTTTATAATAGGTGGTGATGGTACTATCTTATGGCAACATACAGGTTACGCAGAAGGTGATGAAGAAAACACAATAAAGAAATATATAGAACTATCTAAATAATATGAAGCGATTTTTTATTTTTTTGATAGTTTGCTCTTGCTTATCCTCTTTTGCTAATGCACAAGGCATAATAGGAGGAAAAGTTACGGGAAACTTTCAAACGGATATTCAAGCCTCAAAAGAAGATTCTACTATAGGGGCTAAGAAACTTGATGACAAACTACGTATTAACTCTTTTGCTAACTTTATCTACACAAACGGAGATTTTTCTGCCGGAGTAAGATTTGAGGGTTATCTTAACCCAATCTTAGGTTTTGATTCTCAGTATGAGGGTGCTGGAGTACCATATAGATTTGCTTCTTACAAAAAAGATTTCCTTGAAATAACCTTAGGTAATTTCTATGAACAGTTTGGTTCTGGTCTTATCTTTAGAAGTTATGAGGAAAGAAACCTTGGTATAGACAATGCTATGGACGGTTTAAGGGTAAGTGCCAAACCAATAGACGGAGTCGTTATAAAAGGAGTAGTAGGCAAACAAAGATACTATTGGGACGATATTTGGTCAACCGATAACGGCCTTGTACGAGGATTGGATGCAGAGATAATGTTAAATGATTTGATTTCCTCTTTCCCTTCTGACTATAGACTGAATATAGGAGGAAGTTTCGTATCTGTCTATGAAAAAGCAGACAATATTTTTACAACAATCAATGGCACTCAATACAGATTAAATATACCTGAAAACATAGGAGCGGGAGCGTTTAGGCTGAATTTCTCATACAAAAACTTCAACTTAGGAGCAGAATATGCACAAAAAGGACAAGACCCTAATGCAGTAAATAATTATATCTACAGAAAAGGAAACGCTTTCTTCCTTACAGCCGACTATAGCATAAAAGGGTTTGCACTAAGATTTGAAGGCAAACGTATAGATAATATGTCCTTTAAGAGCAAAAGAACTTCTACAGGTAATATGCTTAATGTGAATTATCTTCCTGCTATAACCAAACAACATTCTTATTCTCTTATGAGTATGTATTCTTATGCTACTCAGGTAAATGGTGAAATAGGTTTTCAGGCAGATGTTATGTACAAAATACCAAAAAACACCACCTTAGGAGGAAAATATGGTACAGATGTAAAACTAAACTATTCTTATATAACAGCACTTGATAGAGAACCAATAGACAATTATATTTTAGACCAAACAGGAACTGAGGGTTATAAATCTTCGTTTTTCAAATTTGGAGATGAGATATATTTCTCTGAAATCAACCTTGAGGTAAATAAAAAGTTCTCTAAGGACTACAAAATGAACTTTATGTATTCTTATCAAACGTTTAACCCTATTGCTTTCGGACATGCAGGCAACCCTATGATATATGCTAATATCTTTGTTGTAGATGGTACTTATAAGTTCTCTTCTCACCAATCTTTGAAAGGAGAAATACAGTGGCTATTGACCAAACAAGATTACGATGAGTTCGCAAAAGGAGATTGGTTGCAGTTAGGAGCAGAATACAACCTTAATGGCAAATGGTTCTTTGCTTTATCTGACCAATGGAACTACGGAACAGAGCAGGGAGATAAGGTACATTATTACAATATCTCTGTTGGCTGCACTCAAAACACTACAAGAGTTTCCCTATCATACGGAAAACAAAGACAAGGTATATTATGTATAGGTGGAGTTTGTAGAGAAGTGCCAGCATCAAACGGTTTATTTATGACAATAACAAGCAGTTTCTAATAAAAATAAAACACTATGAAAAAGATACTTTGGTTAGTAGGAGTTGTTTCTACATTCCTTTTATTTTCATGCGATGATATAAAAGAAGATGAATTTTTAACAAAAGTAGAAGGAGAAACAACGGAAAGTACACCCATAACTAAAACTCAGAATTCTCAAGCCGTACTTTTAGAAGACTATACAGGCTGGTTGTGTGTCAATTGTCCTGCTGCTGCAGCCCTTGTGGAAGAAATGCAAACAAATTATGGAGAACAACTTGTGGCAATATCTGTTCATACAGGTTCATTTGCTGTTCCTTCTTCTGCAAATAACAACCTTGATTTGCGAACAGAATATGGCAATAAATGGAATACCTCATTTGGTTTTTCAGAATATCCTTCTGGTATGGTGAATAGGACTTACAAAGATGCAGGAACCTCTCGCATATATCAAAAAGATGAATGGAATAACGCTGTATCTTCCTTATTATCCAACACTTCGCATCTTCTTAACATAAATATGGGAGCAGAAATCAATAATAATAAAATAATAGTAAGTGCAAAATATGTTGCACAAAATGATATAAACTTCCCTATGTATGCGAACGTTGTAGTAATAGAAAGTGGCATAACAGGTATTCAGTTCAATAAAGATGCAACATACGGTGCTGTTCCAAAGATAGAAGACTATGTTTTTAACCATGTTTTGAGAAATAACGGTCTTATAGATCTACAACTTTCTACCTCTTCACTTCCTTCGCAAAAGGAGATAACAAAGAACTATTCTATCAACATAGATGAAAAGTGGAATATAAATAATTGCAAAGTTGTTATCTTTGTAACCAACGCAAATACAGGGGAGATAATTCAGGTCAATGAAATAGATTTATAAAATAAAATCAAAAAAATTTGCATAATCATTTAAAATGTAATAACTTTGCACGCTGACATTTAATTATAATTAAATTCTATAGAAATATGAAAAAGATATATTTATTTTTAGGATTGCTAACGAGTGCTTTCATACTAAACGCACAGGTATTCTCTTTTACACGCATAAACAACGAAAGCGGTGATGAAGAAGATTTTACAGAAGGTTTTGTTGTGAATTTGATAGAAGAAAGTGGTATTTCCACAGATTTTGTTCATATTACAAACACAACACAAGAAAACATTACTTTCAAAATACGCAAAAACATACAACAGATAACAGACGGTAATCAGATGTTGATGTGTTTTGGCGAACAATGTTTAGGTGGAGATGAATCGGATTTTCAAACTGTGAATGCTGGTGAAACATTTACTAATTTTGATATACAATACATATATATCAATACTACAACCTCCAACGCTATTTTCTCTATAATAAACCAAGAGGGTGAAACTCTACAATCTTTCAACGTTACTTACACAGGAAACAATCCTATAAAGGAAGTAGCAAAAGAAGTACCTCTTACTCTTTCTGCTAAACCTATACCTGCAAACACAAATGTAACGTTATTATACTCTGTTCCTGCAAAATATACCAATGCAAAAATCATCGTAAGAAACACTTTAGGTTCCATTATTCGTAGTTTCAATGTAGAAACTGCTAAAAACGGAAAAATAAATCTAAATGTTTCAGATTTTCAATCAGGAGTATATTTCTATTCTATCGTTGCAGATGGCAATGTTCTTTCTACAAAGAAACTTGTTGTAAAACACTAAAACTTTTTTAAAAAGAATACTCTTATACTTATTTGAACTACAAAACTTAGATTATATATACAACATCATAAACTTATCTTTGGTAAGATGAACACCTATTTTACAAAAAGAGATTTTTCTCTTAACGATTGTATATCAAATATTTCAAAGAAGGGAAGTAGAAAATACATCTTGTCCTCCAAAGATAAAACATAGACAAAAAAGAAAAAGTCCTGTTTTTCTATACTACTTGGTTGGAAAAGCAGGTCTTTCTATATTATAACTTACTAACTAAAAAAAACAAACTTTTATTCTACTAATCTAAAACGAAGTTTTCAAACAATGGAACAAAGTTTTAATTTTCTAAAACAAAGAGATAGAATTCTAAAACTTCGTTTCGTGAAATTAGAATCAAGTTCTACAAAATTAAAACAAAGTTTTAGAAAAATAAAACGAAGTTTCGTAAGAGTAGAATAAAGATATAGAAAACTAAAACTTTACCATAATTGGACAAACTTTTACCAGCACAATATCTTATCTAATCTTAAATTTTATATTTTTAACCTTAAAATTATAATAAAAAATAATTCATTTTAAAACTTTTAACATAAACTTTAACTATAACTTATAAATTAAACTCAAATTAACATGAAAAAACTATTTTTACTTATGCTGGTAGCAATAGCATTGTCTATCAGCACTTTCGCACAAGAAGAAATTGTTGTGGGAACAGGTATAGATGTGAGTACTAATTTTCGTTCTCCATCTCAAACAAATTTCAAATACAGTTATGCACAAAACATCTACCATGTGAGTGAGATAAACATGGGAGGTATAATTACTTCCATTGCATACAAGCCAACTGCAAGCAATATCGGTACAAGAACATGGAGAATACTAATGGGTGAAACTTCTTTGAATAGTTTCACTTCTAATTGCATACCTGTAAGCAATTTAACCGAAGTTTTCGTAGGCGAGGTTTCCTTTTCAACATCAGATTGGGTTACTATAACTTTGGAAACTCCTTTTTCATATTCTGCAGATTCCAATTTGGTAATAGCAATAGAGGACCAAACGGGAACAATGGGGACTAATACTTATTGGGAATCAACTATAGAACAGACAGATAACCGTTCTTGGCGTGTAGCAAGCGATTATAATGTTGTTACTGCAGAAAATCCGGGTACAAGTCCTCAAATAGATAATTATTTTCCAAACGTAAAACTGACCATATTAGCTTCTGGCACAAATATTTGCTATTCTCCTGCCACAATCTCTACTACCGATGTAGAGGAAACCTCTGTTACTATTTCATGGACAGAAAGTGAGGGTATGGAAGGCAGTTCCTACACTTTGCAGTACAAACCTTTTGAGGATTCTTGGGAAGATAATAGTGTTGTAGAACTATATGCAGACAATGTTACCTCTATTGAGATTTCGGATTTATTGCCATCAAAAACTTATTCTTTGAGAATAAAAACCGAATGTTCAGAAACTGCTTCTTTATGGAAGAATACTATCTTTTCTACCGCTTGTGGTATTGTTACAAATTTCCCTTGGATAGAGAACTTTGAGAATGCATGGTTTACAGGGGCAGATGGGCAACTTGCTCCTCACTGTTGGAGAGTTTTTGATGTAAATGGAGATAACGATAAATGGACAAGAACAACAAACACCCCTATCAATGGACTTGCTTCTGCAACACTTTACACCGATTATAATACAGCAAATAACGATTGGCTTGTTTCTCCTCTTATGGAACTTGATGGCAACAAACAACTTTCATTTTATGCCAGAAATAGAACAACTTACACAGCAGAACAAGATGAAATAGCAGTATATATTTCAGATGAAGATATAGAACTTTCTGCTCCTACTTCTACAACAGATGATTTGCCTGGTTTTACAAGATTATTCCAAACTATGGTACCTATAGGCGATGCCCAATTTTATGAAATCCCACTTCAGGGATATTCAGGTAATCGTTATATTGCTTTTGTTAGAAAAGAAGCACCTGCAGATGGATTTTACTTGTATTTAGATGATGTAATGGTATCTGATATTCCTGCTTGTACTCGTCCTAATAACCTTTCATCTACCACAACCTCAGGTTCTGCAACTTTGTCTTGGACTTCTACGGGAGAGAACTTTACACTTTATTATAAGGTTGTAGGAGATAATATTTATAGTGTTTTAGATGATATTCAACTGAACGAAAATGGAGAATATGTACTTAACGGACTTATTTCAAATAAAGAATATGCGTGGTATGTAGTTGCGAACTGCAATGACGGTATATCTCTTGCAAGTGGAGTACAGAGATTTGCCACTCTTTGTGAAAGTATAGTAGATTTACCTTGGGGAGAAAATTTTAATGATACTCCAATAAGTACTATACCAGATTGTTGGAAACAAATCAACCCTTATTCGGGTTATCCTAAAGTTACCAATAATCATGCAAGAAGTGGCAGGGCTTTAGAGTTTCAAGCAAATAATTATTCTGGTGTAACACAGTATGCAGTCTTGCCTCCTTTTGAAACAAATCTTAATGAACTTCAACTTTCATTTTGGACAAGAAGAGAAGGGTCTTATTCTGGTACTTTCTCTGTAGGATATATGACTAACCCTAATGATGTAAATACGTTCGTTGCATTGAACACTTTTACAGGTACTACTATTGGGGATAACGAATATCATAAGATAACCCTTAATTATGCGGATATAGAATTGGAAGATGGACAAACAGGAAATATTGCTTTCTCTTACAGTAATACAGCCAATTGGTATTGGTATGTAGATGATATTATAGTGGATTTAATTCCTGATTGTGTTGAACCAAACCAATTATCTGCTATTCCTTCTTCTAATAGTGCAAATCTTTCTTGGAATAGTAATGTTAGTAATTATAATGTTCATTATAGAGTAGCAGGTTCTGAAGAAGATTATACAATAGATGAGAATATTTCTTTAAACAGTGAGGGTATTTATACCATAGAAAACCTTTCCCCTACTACAACTTATCAATGGTATGTGGCGGCTATTTGCAATGATGGTACATTACTTTCCAGCGAACCTGCACTATTTACTACCTCTTGCGTTGGTTTAACAGAATTACCTTACACTTGCGATTTTGAAACTCTACCAGAAGGGTCATATCCTGTGCCTTCGTGCTGGACAAAAGGCAATGCAAATACAACTTATCCATATATTAACGAAAGTTCTTATAATGCTCAAAGTGGAAATGGATACTTGTGTTTCTATACTCCAAATACTATAGCCCTAACTTCTATTGATAGAGATGTAATAGAAATAACAGAAACGCAAGTTTCTTTCTATGCAAAAGGCAATGGTAATGTTCTTCAAATAGGTGTTATGACTAACCCAGAAGATGTTAATACCTTTACTCAAGTAAGTGGTCTTACCCTTACAGATAATTATGTTCTGTACGAAGTTCCTCTTACTACTTACGAGGGAGAAGGTTCTTATGTAGCATTTAAAAATATTGCGGACAACTATCTTTATATTGATAATGTTACTTTAGAGAAGATTCCTTCTTGTTCTCGTCCTGTGGGTCTTAGTGCTTCTTTGACAGAAGGAGGTATGGAACTTTCTTGGACATCTGATGCAAATAATTTCGTTATTTATTATAAAAAAGTTGGAAGTAGCGAATATGTGGAAGTAAATAATATAAACGAAACAAATTATACTTTATCCGAATTTGAACATTCTTCTGCATATCAATGGTATGTTAAGGCTATTTGCGGAGATGATACAGACCCACAAAGCCTTGTTTATACTTTCTTCACACCTTGCGATTTAGTAACAAGTCTTCCTCTTTCTTGGGATTTTGAAAACTATGATGAAACAACGAATTTGCCTATATGCTGGACGGTATATAATAGAAACTCTAACAATGGCTATCCTAAAGTAGAATCATATACAGATTCACGAAGCGGAAGCAACTTATTGTATTTCTATAGTAGCAACCCTATTTCTACATTGGTATTACCGCCTGTTGATACTGATATTTACCCAATCAATACTCTGCAATTACGTTTCTGGGCAAAACATTCTCCTAATTATGATGGTTGGAAATTCAGCATTATGATAGGAGTAATGACAGATTTCAATGACCCATCAACTTGGGTTGAGGTAGATACTATCTGTGTAAATAGAGTGCAAGAATATACCGAATATGTGCTATCTTTGGCAAACTATACAGGAGAAGGAAAGTACATAGCCTTACGTGGTAAAAGCATAGAATCTGTTATGTGGTGCAAAGTTGATGATATGGTTTTAGAAACCATAGGAACACAACAACCTATAGAACCTACAGTAGTTACAAATGCTGCTACAGGTATTACACAAACTTCTGCAACTCTTAACGGTGCTATAACTGATTTAGGAAACCAAACAATGACAGCACGTGGTTTTGAATGGAAAGCAACAGTTGGTGGTACTTATACAAGTGTTTCTGCTACAGGTACAACTATGACTTATGCTTTAAGTGGTTTGACAGCAAACACTTCTTACACTTATAAAGCATTTGTAACAACTGCAAATGGTACTCAATATGGTGATGAAGTAACATTCACAACCCTTGAACAAGGCGAAGAACCTTGTACTCCAGAAACTGCAAGCGAAACAATAATAGTTTGTTTCGGAGAAACAGCAGAATTTTATGGACAGACATTAACAGAGGGTACTAATACGATAACCGTTTCTGGTCAGGGGGAAGAATGTGATACAATTTATACTATAACTTTAATAGTTAGACCAGAAAACACTAAGACAATAAACCTAACGATTAACTCTGATGAATTGCCTTATCAATTTGGTACACAATCTTTAACTACAGGCGGAACTTTTACAGAAAATTTCACAGATGAAAACGGTTGCGACAGTACAGTAGTTCTTACTTTGACAGTAAATAGCAGTATAAATGATGTAGAAAATGGAATAAACGTAATGCTTTATCCTAACCCTACAACAGAAGATGCTATGTTGAGAGTTGAAGGAATAAACTCTGATGCTACAATTTATGTAACAGATGTTCAAGGAAGAACTATCAAAGAAACAAAACTTGCACAAGGAGAACAAGAAGTGAGAATAGAAACATCAACGCTTGCAAGTGGAGTATATTACATAAGAATAGTAACCGACACAATCAACCGCACAGAAAAACTTATCAAAAAATAGTTTTTCAAAGCACAAAACATAATTCAAACGGTCGTTCCAAAAGAACGACCGTTTTTCTTTTCTAAATTTTTTCACAAATTTTCTTTGTATGTATGATAATTTTTATATCTTTGCAGTAGAAAATAAGAGCAAAAGAATGAGAAATAATAACGTAAATATCATATTATTAGAAAATTATATGGGGGGGGTAAATAACCACTTCTCAGAGAGTTATAAACAATAATTTAGTCCGACAGATAAAGTAGAATATGCTTTATTTGTCGGATTTTTTATGATAAAAGAATAAAATGAAGTTATCTAAGGAGTAAATAGTTATATCTAACAAAAAAGGATTATAATAAAACATTTTTTAATGAAAGGTGGTTTTCGCAACATAGATTTTGATGACTTATGGCGTTTTGCTACAAAGCAAAGCTATTTCAAAAATCTATATGACTATCAACAAAAGAAAAAATATGAAATATACCGAGCGTGGCAAAATGGTTTTCGTAATATTATGTTACAAATGCCTACAGGTACAGGTAAGACACGACTATTTTCTTCTATTATAAAAGACTTACAAGACTATTATTACACACAAAAAGAAAAAGAGAAAAATGTAAATAAGAGGTTATCTATTTTCATACCTAAAGTACTTGTATTAGTTCATAGAAGAGAATTAGTTAAACAAATTTCAGACACTCTATTTTATACCTATAACCATATCTGTGGTAAAATTATATCTCAAACTGTCGAAGAACAAGACTGTAATGTACAAGTTGCATCTGTTCAATCTCTTAGTAGGGAAGAAAGGTTAAATAATTGGCGAAATACAAAATTTGATTTTATAATCATAGATGAAGCACATCATTCTGTTGCTGAAACTTATTTAAGAATTAGAGAAACTTTTCCATATGCACGTACTTTAGGCGTAACAGCAACACCGTATAGATTAAATAAACAACCTTTTACGGATTTTTATGATAAATTGATTGTTAGCGACCCTGTTTATAAATTTATTAAACAAGGATATTTGAGTGATTATGAGTATTATTCTATTAAACCCGATTCTATTTTACAAAAAGAAATCTATAATCTAAGAATAGACATAGGAGATTATGCCGAAGCGGGAATGGAAACTCTTTTAAATACCAATCCTATTCGTGCTAATATTTTGGAAACTTATGAAAAATATGCAAAAGGAAAGAAAGGTATTATTTATGCTATAAATCAAGTACACTGTTGGCAGTTATCTAATCTTTTTAATCAACACGGCTATAGAACGACTACAATTGATAGTAACACACCAAAAGAGGATAGAGATAAGATTGTTGACGATTTTAAACAAAATAAAATAGATATTCTATGTAATGTAGACATCTTCACTGAGGGTTTTGATTGTCCAGATATAGAGTTTATACAACTTTGCAGACCTACTATGTCTTTGGCTTTATATTTACAACAGGTAGGACGAGGATTAAGACGTTCTCATAATAAAGACAAAGTACTTATTCTTGATAACGTTGGTTTGTATAATAAATTTGGATTACCGTCTTCAATGAGAAAATGGCAACACCATTTTGAAGGCAAAGAAGATTATCTTATAGATTTTCCAAAAGAAGAATTTGCAGGAGATTTAGACCTTGAAGATAGAAAAGAACATTATGTACATTTTTTTGATACAGAAGAGGGTAACGAACCTACGGAGTTAATCTATAAAAGTAAAACTTTGGATAACGAACCTATGTGTTTATCTGAAATTGTCAAAGATTTTGGATATGATATATCAGAAGTTCTTGCTTTCTTTAAAGAAAATGGCTATAATTTAATACCAAATAGCATACTAAATGAAGAAGAATATGAGTTTTTAAAAAAACACTACTTATTAGATAAAGACACTGTTATTGGACAAATTATTCATTCAATACTGCAACATAAAAAAAACGAATTTCTTGTTAACAGAGATAAGAGTATTGATTTCATACAACAACAATCCTTTAATATTCCTATTGATTTTGCAGAAAAACTACTATACGAAGAATCTTCATATGAAAAATATCTGACAGAAGAAGATGACGTAAATATTAGTGATATTATACACTACGTAAAATCAAAATACAATGATTACCTAAAAAATACGATGAATGAAACGGTGGCGAAGCAAAAGTCTTTTATTTGGGTCAATATTATGGATTTGCAAAAATATCTTAATTGTAAAATATTAGGAATACAATTTTACGAAAAGTATCATTCTATAGTAAAAGATGATAAAGAAGAGGTTGTTCAATGGGTAATGTCTAAAATATTTAAGATTTATTCAAATACTATATATTGGGGTTCTGATGTTGCTATACTAACTGATGAAGAAAAAGAACTCTATAATGATATAACTATAAACATAGGAAACAATAAATATCTCGCACTACCAAAAAGATATAGAGAACAAATAGAATTAATGCAAAAAAAAGCATACAATTTTGGTCTAAATAAAGATATTAACTTTTTTATCAATACAAATAAAGGAAAATCTGACAATATAATAAAATACAAAAATATGGAATATAATATAGATATGATGTCTGAGAAAGATCTAATAGAACTACTGCTTTTAATAGATGCGAAAAAACATCTAAACTTAGTAAACAGAGAACAAGCAAATGCACGCATATCATTTCTTGAGAAGACAGACTATAAAAAACAGTTAAACACTAAAATAAAGTCATTAGGTATATCAAAAGAAGAATTACTAAAGTTTCTACAAGAAGAGCAAGATGAAACGCAGAAACTAAATGATCTTAAAAACAAAAAATGGTAAAACAAATAAAATAAAAAAGATATGCAACTGAAAGATATTGATGATAAGAGTTTTGAAGAATTAGTACAGAAGGAGTATGAATATAACACTTCTAAGCAAAATGAGAATTTAACAAACGAACAAAAAATTCTAAACGCCTTAGAAAAAATACATTTTTGGGTGAAATTTTGGAGTATATTGACCATTATAGGTATGGGATTATGGATAATAATACTTCTTTCAAATAGATAATGTTTTATTCTTTTATCTATTTTTACATTCTTTCGTTGGTGTATTTATATATCAACTCTATTTTGTTTTTCTTTCTAATCCATTCCAATTATCTCGTCTTTCTACAATACAACTTCTTGTAACCAATCTATTTAATTTTTCCGTTCTCACAGATTATAAAAGTTTTTACTTTTTTGTATACATTATAATATATATTTTATGAAAGACTGTTCAAACAACAGTCTTTTTTGTTTTTGGAAAGTGGTTTATCATTTATTCAAAGATTGAATGGAAAAAATTGGACTGTTGAAAACTTTTTATAGAAGTTATTTTTGAAAAGATTAGTTTTATAACTGATTAGAAAACAGTAGAAAATAAATTTCTAAAACTGTAACTTTTTGTATTTTTTCTACGTAAAAATGGTATTATTTGGGAAAAAAAGTAAAAAATTGTATTTATTTGGATTTTTTTTTCTAATTTTGTAACAATTTTACAGAAGTAAAAAAAACAAAAGAATTATGTCATTGATAGTAGGAGTAGAATATTGTAAAACAGATGCTAACGGAAGATTCAAGTTGCCCGTTGCTTTCATAAAGCAGCTTGACCTTTCGTCAGACAATCGTTTTTTCATAAGACGCTCCATATACAATACATATCTTGAGTTATTTACTTATGCGTCTTTTCAAGAGGAAGTAAAAAAGTTACAAGAGAAGTTAAATCCTTATGACCCAGATGCTAAAAGACTCTACAGGAGATATATAGAGGGAAATATGATAGAACTTGATTCTGTAGATAGATTGAACATACCTGGTTCCTTACGACAAGATGCAAATATAGATAAAGAAATAGTTGTCGTAGGTTCTGGGGATTTTATTGAAATCTGGGACGCTACAACATATAAGAATATTGACAATGATGCTTTTGATTATGAAGCCGTTGCCAAAAATCTTTTAGGTAATACTAAAGAATAATGTTGTTGTAAAATAAGGAATGCAAGAAGAAACATATCACATACCTGTAATGCTTAATGAGTGTATGGAAGGGTTGAATATCAGTCCTTCAGGAGTGTATGTTGACCTTACATTCGGTGGAGGTGGTCATTCTAAAGAAATACTAAAAAGATTGTCTTCTGAGGGAGAATTATTTGCTTTTGATAAGGACGAAGATGCAAAAAGAAACACCATAGAAGATGAACGTTTTTGTCTTATCAGTGATGATTATGCTAATATTACCAAACAGTTACGTATGTACAGAAAAATGAAAGTAGATGGTATATTGGCAGATTTGGGTATTTCTTCTCATCAAATAGACACTACAGAACGAGGTTTTTCTACCAATAAGTCTGCACCTTTGGATTTAAGAATGAATAGGCAAAGTGGTGTAACTGCGGCAGATATAGTGAATAACTATGATAAACAGGAATTAAAGACTATTTTCAAAGAATATGCAGATATATCAAACTGTGGTTTGCTTGCAGATAGAATAGTTAGGATAAGAGAGGAAAGGTCTATTTTTACTACAACAGATTTGGTTGAAACAATTGCACCTTTGGCTATCAAAGGAAAAGAAAACAAATATTACGCAAAGGTTTTTCAGGCCTTAAGAATAGAGGTAAACAATGAGATAAAAAGTTTGGAAAGTATGTTATCTCAATGTGCAGACCTATTAAAAGAAGGTGGCAGATTAGTAATTATCTCCTACCATTCTTTGGAAGACAGAAGAGTAAAGAATATTATGCGTAATGGTAATTTGGAAGGAGAGGTGAAAAAAGATTTTTATGGAAATATTCTTTCTCCTTACAAAGTAATAACTAAAAAACCTTTGGTTGCAACTGAGCAAGAAATACAACTAAATTCAAGGGCGAGGAGTGCAAAATTAAGAATAGCAGAAAAGAAAGGAGGAGATAATGTCTAATCTTGTGAAAAGATTGATGGGTGGCAATATTATCCAAAAATGGTTTGGTAAATATATAGGTTTTATTTTTTTTGTTGTTTTATTGTTAGTTCTTCTTATAACACTAAGATATAATATTGAGGGAGAGGTAAGAGAGATAAACAAATTATCTAAAGAGATAAATGAATTACAAAAAAGAAGTCTAAAAGTGAAAACAACCTATCAAACTACTACTCAAATGACTTATATAAATTCTCGTTTGGAATCTACAGGAATTGCTATATCTACAGAACCTATAAAAGATATTATAGTTTATGATGACAAAACAGAACAGGAGAAATAATGAAAGTAAGTGATGGCAAATATATTACATTTTCTACTTCAGTAATTTTCTTGTTACTGTTGATACCTTTCTTTATAGTTATAGGTAAGGTTATTTATTTGGAAACAGTAAAGAAAGATTTTTGGGACCAAAGAAGTAAAGATTGGACCATAAAAAAAAGACCTGTAAATGCAAAACGAGGAAATATTTATGCTATAGACTCAGATACAGGTGAGAAATTACTCTTGGCAACTAATGAAAGTTATTCTGATGTTTATATAGATTTAGGAAAAGGTAAAACTAAAACAAAGGTAGGAAAAAAAGATACTATAGATTGGATAGTACCTGATTCTATTTATAAGAGAGATATTAAAAAACTTTGCAGTAAATTATCTCAGATGTTTCCTAATACAAATAGAACACAAGATTCTTTACTTCATTATTTCAATAAACAGAGAAAGAAACAAAATAGGTACGTTTTAGTTCAGAAAGATGTTTCTGATGAACAGTTGGAACAAATGAAAAGATGGCCTATTGTAGGTAGAGCATCAAAGAATAGAAAGAATAAAGAAACTAAATATTACCTTGCACCAGCTGTTAATGTTGAAAAAAAGTACAAAAGGATTTACCCTTATGGAGATATGGCACGTAGAACTATAGGAATAAATGCAAAAGGTTCTACAGGTTGTGATACATGTTATAATGGAATAGATGGTTATTATAGTAGGTATCTTTCAGGTGTTCACGGAGAAAGATGGGAAAGAAGAATAAATCCTAATCAATGGGTTCCTATAGATGTTAATCAAGAAATAAAAGTTTCAGACGGATACGATATAGTTACAACATTAGATGTTTCTTTGCAAGAATTGGCAGAAATGGCTTTACTTAAATGCCTTGACAGTAATGAAGCCGAAAGTGGAACTGTTATACTAATGGAAACACAGACAGGTTATGTTAAAGCTCTTGCAAACTTCACTAAACAAAAAAACGGTTCATATTATGAATCTGATAATATTGGAGCAATGTCTCGTTTTGAACCAGGTTCAACGTTTAAGATGGTTACTGCAATGATGCTTTTGGATAAAGGTTTGGTAGATACAAGTGAATTAGTTCCTACGGGTAGAAAACATTATCCTAATACCATAAAAGATATAAGAGATGTTGGTAAAGTAGACCATGGAAACGTATCATTTACAAGAGCCTTAGAACTTTCTTCTAATGTGGGAATAAGTTCCTTAGTCTATAATCTATATGGAAAAGATAATACTTCAAGAGCAAGATTTATAGACGATTTACACAAATATTTTACTTACGAAAAATTGGATTATGATTTGGCTTTGCACGAACCTGTCCCTTATATAGCAAAGACGACCAATTTGGACGATATTCTTAGATTGTCTTTCGGGTATGTTACGGCTATGACTCCTTTACAGATGCTTACTTTTTATAATGGTATTGCAAATGGAGGAAAGGTTATGAAACCTATGTTTGTTTCAGAAGTACTACAAAATGGGCAGACTATCCGTTCTTTCTCTCCTGTAGTTCTTAAAGAACAAATGTGTCAACCATCTACTCTTGCTAAGATACAAGATATATTAAAGAGAGTGGTACTTTATGGAACAGGAAGACGATTAAGAGGAACTGCATACGGTATAGCAGGAAAGAGTGGTACGGCAGAAATAGGTTATGAAGACGCTACAAAAGTTTTAAGACACAGAGCCTCTTTTGTTGGTTATTTTCCAGCAGACGAACCTAAGTATTCTTGTATTGTAGTCATATCAAAACCTCACAAGGCTTTAACACACGGAGGAGATTTGGCCGCTCCTGTATTTAGAGAACTGAGCGATAGAGTTGTTGGTAGTGGATTGGCTTCTTATAATATCAAAGATGAAAAAAGAAAAGAAATACAACCTCTTCTTTCTTATGGTCATTCAGGACAATACTACTCTTTATGTAGAAATTTAGGTTTTATTTTACCTCGTTTCAGTGATACGTGGATAAGAACTTTTATGGACGATAGCATTTTCCACGGCAAAACGGAAAAAATAGAAAATGGAATAATGCCAGAAGTTAGAGGTTTAACTTTAAGAGATGCGGTGTATATGTTGGAATCTTTGGGACTTAAAGTTAATTTCAATGGTTATGGAAGAGTAGTAGAACAAAGCATACCAAAGGGTAAAGCAATAGCAAAAGGACAGACTGTTTATATAACAACATCTTCAGAAAGAGAGAAAAAGAAAAAAATGGAAGAGTCCCAAGTTAAAAAAGACTCAGAACAAAAAACAGTTGAACAAAACAAAGAAACTAAACAAGAAAACAAGTCAAAAGAAGAAATAAAACCAAAAGATAAAAAATCAGAATCAAACAATAAGAAAACAGAACCACAAAAGAAGAATTCAAAACGTTGATGAAGACTTTACAAGACATATTACATAATATAAAGATAGAAAAAATACTAAATGACCAACAATCTTTAGAAATCAAAGGCATTGCTTTTGATTCAAGGAAAGTTAAAGATGATTACGTTTTTGTTGCAGAAAAAGGAACAGAAACAGATGGTCATTTGTTCATAGATAAAGCTATAACTAATGGTGCAAAAGTTATAGTTTTAGAAGATTTACCAAAAGAAATAAATGAAAATATTGTTTATGTAAAAGTAAAGGATTCTTCTCTTGCACTTGGTATAATTGCTTGCAACTATTACGATAATCCAAGTAAAAAAATAAAACTCATAGGTATAACAGGAACTAATGGCAAAACTACAACTGTTACTCTATTATACAGAATGTTTATGAGTATGGGATATAATTGTGGTTTGCTTTCTACTATAGAAAATATAATAAATGATAAGGTTTTACATACAGAAAGGACTACACCGGATTCTCTTACTATAAATTTATTACTATATCAAATGGTAATGGAAGGTTGCGACTATGCTTTCATGGAAGTTTCTTCTCATGCAGTTGTTCAAAATAGAATAGCAGGATTGAAATTCTTTGGTGCTATATTTTCTAACATAACTTTAGACCATTTAGATTACCACAAAACTTTTGATAACTACATAAAAGCAAAAAAGAAATTCTTTGATATGTTGCCTGCAAAAGCATTTGCTCTTACTAATATAGATGATAAACATGGTTTAGTAATGTTGCAAAACACTAAGGCTAAAAAATATACCTACTCTCTTTCTTCTCCTAAGGCAGATTTTAGAGCGAAGATTATAGATGATTCTTTTGATGGTTTGCATATAGATATAGATGGCAAAGAAATGTTTGCAAGACTTATAGGAAAGTTTAACGCATACAATCTTCTTGCTATATATTCTTGTGCTATTCTTAGTGGAATGGAAAAAGAAGATGTTCTTGTAAAATTATCTGCACTTGAACCAGCGAGAGGTCGTTTTGAATGTTATAGACTACAAAGTGGAGCAGTTGCTATCATAGATTATGCACACACACCAGATGCTTTAGAAAATGTACTTAATACTATAAATGAAATAAATCTTTTAAAGAAAAATGAAGTATTTACTGTTGTAGGGTGCGGAGGAGATAGAGATAAATCAAAACGTCCTATAATGGCAGCAATAGCACAAAAATTATCAAATACTTTAATTCTAACTTCAGATAATCCTCGTACAGAAAAACCAGAAGATATTCTTGAGGATATGAAAAAAGGATTAAAGGAAGATAAAGCAAATCATAAACATTTTTGTATAACAGATAGAAGAGAGGCTATACATTTGGCTTGCACATTAGCAAAAAAAGACGATATAATTCTTGTTGCTGGAAAAGGACATGAAGATTATCAAGAAATCAACCACGTTAAACATCATTTTGATGACAGAGAAGAAATACTGAAATATTAACAAAAACTTTAAAAAACTAAAGAATAATTATGTTGTATTATTTGTTTGAATACTTAGATAAACAGTTTGGTTTGCCAGGTGCAGGTGTGTTTCAATACATCTCTTTTAGAGCAGCCATGTCTGTTATTTTGTCTTTACTAATAACTATTGTTTTTGGAGGAAGATTGATAAACTTTTTGAGAAAGAAACAGGTAGGAGAACTTGTTAGAGATTTAGGATTGCAAGGACAAAAAGAAAAAGAAGGAACTCCTACTATGGGAGGACTTATTATACTTGCTGCAATACTTATACCTACACTTCTTTTTGCAAAATTGGATAATATCTATATAATCATAATGTTGATAACTACAGTATGGTTAGGTGCATTAGGCTTTAGAGATGATTATATAAAGGTATTCAAAAAAAATAAAGAAGGAATGAAACCTCGTACCAAAATAATAGGTCAAATAACCTTAGGAATTTTGGTAGGAAGTATAATGTTCTTTTCTCCTGAAATTAGAATTCAAGAAAAACAAAACGTTGTAAAATATTCTCAAACGCACAATCTTCAAGTATCTTCTACTTATGAAAAAGCAAAACAACAGTTTTCTAAAGAATCTACTCACAGTACAAAAACTACTATGCCTTTTGTTAAAGACCACGAAATAGATTATGCAAAACTTATAAAATTCGTTGGTAAAAATTACCAAGATTATGCTTGGTTAATCTTTATACCTATAGTAATATTCATTATAACTGCTGTTAGTAATGGGGCAAACCTTACAGACGGTATAGATGGATTAGCAACAGGAACTTCTGCCATTATAGGTTCCACGCTTGCTATTTTGGCTTGGGTAAGTGGTAATATAATCTTTGCGAATTACCTAAACATAATGTATATACCTAACATAGGCGAACTAACTGTCTTCATTGCAGCATTTGTAGGGGCAACAGCAGGATTTTTGTGGTATAATACTTATCCAGCACAAATCTTTATGGGAGATACAGGTTCTTTGTCTATAGGAGGAATAATTGCTGTCTTTGCTATACTTATAAGAAAAGAATGGTTGCTTATAATACTTTGTGGAATATTTCTAATAGAAAGTGTATCTGTTATGATGCAAGTTTCATATTTCAAATACACAAAGAAAAAATATGGAGAAGGCAAAAGAATATTTCTTATGACACCTATACACCACCATTTTCAAAAGAAAGGGTGGCCAGAGCCTAAGATAGTTCAGAGATTTTTACTTATATCCATAATATTGGCAGTAGTTACAGTAATAACACTAAAATTAAGATAAAAGATGACTATAGAAGATTTGGCAATACAGGGAAAAGATACTAACCTTTCTTGTGCAGAAAGGACTTATAACAATCTTTACAAAATGCGTAATAAAGTATTGATGAATACTTTTTTGCGTAAAGAAACACATCATCGTAATCATCTAATAATTACAATAAAAGGTGTTTCTTTTGTAGATGATAGTATGTCCAATTCTCCAAACGCTACTTGGTTTACACTTTATCAAAGTACTGTACCTGTCATTTGGATAGTAGAAAATCTAAATGATAAAGATATAGACCTTTCAGGGCAACTATCTACCATAAAAGATAAGGTAAAAGGAGTTATTTTTGTAGGAGATTCCAACAAGAGTAAAAAGATGTTATCTCAACTTAGAAAAATAACTAATATAGTAGAAACCTCAACTCTTTCAGATGCTGTTGAGCTTGCTTTTCATCTTGCAGCAGAGGGAATGTCCGTGGTCTATTCTCCTGCAAGTGGAACGGTAGAAAAAGCACTTGAAAGGTCAAAAGAATATAATGACTGTGTTTATGATTTATAAAACGAAATAGATAATGAAAACATTGAACGAAAAATATAGATTAAAAGGAGATAAGAGTATATGGATTGCCTATATTCTCTTATTGGTAGTTTCTTTGTTATCAGTATTTACTTCTGTTGGCAAGTCGGTTAATGATAACGATGGGTCAATAGTTCGTATGTTTTTTAAACATTTTATGATTCTTCTTATAGGATTTTCTGCTTGTTATGTAACACATAGAATCAATTATGTAATTTATTCTCGTTTTTCTAAGATTTTACTTGGTATAGCCACAGCGTTACTGCTTATTGTTTTGATATATGGATACATTGGATATGGAGAGGGAAAAGCAGCAAGCCGTTGGATAGTTCTTCCTTTTATAGGTCAGTTTCAGCCTTCTGAAATAGCGAAATATATACTTATACTCTACACTGCAAACACTTTGGCACTATATAGAGAAGAGATAAAAACTTGGCAGACTTTCAAACGATTAGTCTTTCCTATTGCTATTTTGTGTTTTCTTATCTTTATAGAAAACTTTTCTACTGCTATTATTTTGTTTGCAGTTTGTTTTGCATTACTTTTCGTAGGTAGAGTAAATCTTAAATATTTTTTCATAAGTATATTAGTTGTATTTTTAGCAGTTGCATTACTTACTTATATAAGTTCAAAGTTTGGTGTAGGTAGAGGTTCTACTTCTCAAAATAGAATAGAGCAGTATTTCCATAACGACCCTATGGAAATAAACCAAACAAATATAGCCCAGATGGCTATAGCCACAGGAGGACTTTCTGGAAAATTTATAGGTAGAACAGAGGAAGCAAGATTTTTGAGTGAATCTCATAACGACTTTATCTTTGCTATCATACTTGAAGAGGGTGGTATAGTAATGTGTATATTCATTATAGCCCTATATATTTGGTTATTGTATAGAATACTTTTAGTCGCCAGATACGCCAAAGGCTATTATGGAAAATTCACTGCAATAGGTATAGCGGTAATGTTTATCATGCAAGCAGTGGTCAATATGATGGTGGCTACAAATCTTTTACCGGTTACAGGACAAACTCTACCTTTTATAAGTTATGGAGGAACTTCCTTACTGTTTGCTTCCATCGCTTTGGGTATAGTACTAAATATTTCTAAAGAAGAAAATCAACAAACAAGAAAACAAAAACTTATAACTTCAGTGGATGCAGAAATGGAAATAGAGCAAGATACTGTAGAAGAAACACAAGAAAATACTTCTACCGAAAAAAGTTCTATAAGGCAGAAATTAGAAGAAAGAATAAAGGAGGTAAATGAAGATGAGAGCAATAATTAGTGGTGGAGGTACAGGAGGACATATATTTCCTGCAATAGCAATAGCAAATTGTATAAAATCAAGGTATGCTGATGCTGAAATTCTTTTTGTAGGTGCAGAAGGCAAAATGGAAATGCAGAAAGTACCACAAGCAGGTTACAAGATAATAGGTTTGAAGATAGCAGGTTTTCAAAGGAAAAAACTATGGAAGAATTTTTCTTTACCTTTCAAAATGTTGTCTGCATCTATAAAAGCAAAGAAGATAATAAAACAATTTAACCCCGATATAGTCATAGGAGTAGGAGGATATGCTTCTTGGGCTACACTAAAGCAGGCTTCTTCTATGGGTATTCCTACATTGTTGCAGGAACAAAATTCCTTTGCAGGAGTATCAAATAAAAAACTTTCCAAAAAAGCGAAAACTATATGTGTTGCTTACGATAATATGGAAAGGTTTTTTGATAAAACAAAGATTGTAAAAACAGGTAACCCTGTTAGAAAGAATATTGCTCTTATTCAGTCAAATATAGACAATCTTAGACAGGAAGCAATAAATACATTTTCTCTTTCAAAGGGAAAGAAAACTATACTTGTTATAGGTGGTTCTTTGGGTGCAAGAACTATAAACAATGCTATAGAAAACAATATAGATTTCTTCATTGAAAATGATATTCAACTTTTATGGCAAACAGGAAAATACTATTACGAGGGTATAATATCAAGGACTAAAGATAAAATAAAGAATACTAACAATATACATATACAAGAATTTATTTTTGATATGGATAAAGCATATTCTGTAGCAGATATTATCATATCCAGAGCAGGTGCTTTGTCTATAAGTGAATTATGTTGTGTAGGCAAACCTACTATTTTAGTTCCTTCTCCTAATGTTGCAGAAGACCATCAAACAAAAAATGCTATGGCCTTAGTAGAAAAAAATGCTGCAATAATGGTAGAGGATTCTAAAATGAACGAACAAATAATAACTACACTAAAAGATTTATTGGCAAATAGCGATAAACAAAAAACATTAGGTGAAAACATTCTCTCTCTATCAATAAAAAATGCAGATGAACTGATAGTAGATGAGGTAAATAAAATCTGCCGTAAATAGATGTAAATTAAATAGTTCTATCTCTTTGTTTTAATTTTCTAAAACAAAGAAAGAGAATTCTAAAACAAAGTTCTACAAAATTAAAACAAAGAGATAGAAAACTAAGATTTGTATTTGATGGAACAACAGAAAAAGAAATATTATTTTTTAGGTATAGGTGGCATAGGAATGAGTGCCATAGCCCGATACTTAAATATGAAAGGGAATATCGTCTGTGGTTATGACAGAACACCTTCTGAACTTACTCTTAAGTTGGAAAGAGAAGGTATCGCCATAAATTACGAAGATAAGGCCGAAAATGTTCCATTAGATGCAGACTTTGTTATATATACACCTGCCATACCATTGGATTCTAAACAGATGCAGAAAGTTATTTCAGAGAATTTACCTTTGGAAAAACGTTCTGTGGCTTTGGGTCATATAGTTAAAGATAAAAAAGTCTTAGCCGTTGCAGGCTCTCATGGAAAGACCACTACTTGTGGAATGATTGCACATATACTATCCTCCTCTCCTGTTTCTTGTTCTGCTTTTCTTGGTGGAATTCTGAAAAGTGTTGAAAATAATTTCGTTTATAGTGATTGTAGTCCATACGTTGTAGTAGAGGCAGATGAATATGATAGAAGTTTTCTTCAATTGCAACCATACGCAAGCGTTGTAACTGCAATAGATGCAGACCATTTGGATATTTATCATACATATCAAAATCTTTACAATGCTTTTGTAGATTTCGCTTTGCTTACTAAAGATGACGGAGTACTATTTGTAAAGAATTCTTTAACAGAGTTTAAAACTTCTGTAGGTGAAACAAAAACTACTGAAACTTATTCTTTATTAGATAGTAACTCTGATTTGTATGCAAGCAACATAAGGGTAAAAGAAGGCAAATATTTGTTTGATTATCATATTGAAAACTCTGTTTGGAAAGATATAGAAATGAATTACCCGGGCAGACACAACATAGAAAACGCTGTAGTTGCTATGGGTGTTTGTGCTTTCGTTCTAAAAAAAGAGGGTTATAAAGAACAAGAGATAGAGAACATAATAAGAGAGGGTATCAAATCTTTTTCTGGAATGAAAAGACGTTTGGATTATATAATAAAAACAGAGAAAAGAGTTTTTATAGATGATTATGCACACCACCCTCAAGAAATAGTAGCCACTATTACTTCTCTGAGGGAAATGTATCCAAACAAACAGATAGTAGGAGTATTTCAACCACATTTGTATTCAAGGACAAGAGATTTGGTAGATGATTTTGCAAAAGCATTAGACCTTTTGGATACTACAATACTTTTACCTATCTATCCTGCAAGAGAATTGCCAATAGAGGGAGTAGATAGTAGTATTATTCTGAAAAAAATGAGTTCTACAAGTAAATATTACGTTACAAAAGAAGAACTTTATCCTCTTTTGAAACAAATAAAACCAGAATTACTTGTTTCTTTTGGAGCCGGAGATATAGATAGAATGCTTCCAAACATTAAACAAACATTGGAAAGTATATGAAAAAGAAACTTTTGATATATATAGGAATAGTTGTAGGTATTATAATTTTGATTATAGTTACTAATGTAGTTATGCGTTATCAACGTATTAACATAGTGAATTATATTATAAATTATCCTACAGAAGACCATATTATTTCAGAGCAAGGAGTTCAGGATTCATTGCTTGCACATTTTGGACAATTTACAAAAGAAAGACGCAAGGATATATCAACAGAGAAAATGAAACAATATTTGGAATCTTTGAATTTTATTTCTCGTGTAGATATAGCCATAACTATGACAGGCAAACTTAACATTACTGTATTTGAAAGCGAACCTATAGTTAGAGTTTATCCAAAAGTGGGAAAGAGTTTTTATATAGATAATGATTTCAATGTGTTGCAGGTTGTAGAATATAAACCATCTCATACTATGATAGCAACAGGCAATCTGCCTACAGAGAGAGATATGCAAAAGGATTCTTTACGCAATGTTTTGAAAGATGTTTATGATTTAGCAACCCTTATAAGAAAAGACTCTATACTAAAATATCAAATAGACCAAATAGATTTAAAAGATACGTCTTTTATACTTATACCAAAAATAGGAGATTATACAATACTACTTGGCAACAAAGACTCTTGGCAAGATGCTCTTACAAGACTACATTATTTGTATAAGTCTTCATTTATTTACCGAGATTGGTTACAATATTCAAAAATAGATTTGAGATTTAATCAACAGGTAATATGTACAAGAAAAGAAAAATAAACCTTATAAACTTTTAAAAGAAAATGGAATCGCAAGAAGTAAAATTCACCGAAAAAGACCGTATAGTTGTGGGTATAGATATAGGCACAACTAAAGTAGTATGCCTTATTGGAAAAAAGAACAGTAAGGGAGATATTGAGATATTAGGAAAAGGCAAAACAACTTCTATAGGAGTACTAAGAGGGGACGTTATCAATGTTGATAAAACCGCTAATAGTATTAAAGAAGCAGTAGAACAAGCAGAGGCTCAATCTGGTTATAAAGTAAAAGAAGTTTTTGTAGGTATAGCGGGTTTTAATATTCATACAGAAATGAATAAAGCCTATCTTGAAATACCTGATGAGAACCATATTATATCAAAAGAGGATATAGACAAACTTGTAGAAGAACAATATAACCTTAAGTTGGAACCTGGTCAAAGGATTATAGATGTTATTCCTCAAAGTTTCAAAGTAGATGGTATGTCGCAAGACCTTGCACCAGACCTTATCGTTGGTGTAAGAGGTAAAAAAATAGAATGTAACTACAAGTATATTACTGCTGATGTAAACAATATTAGGAATATACAGCAAAGTGTCATGAATGCAGGTTATAAGGTAAAGGATCTTATCCTACAACCTATATGCAGTGCAGAAGCAGTTATAGATAAGAGCGAAAAAGATGCAGGTATTTGTCTTGTAGATATAGGTGGAGGAACAACAGACGTTGCTATATATCATAAAGGTTTAATTAGATATACTTCTGTAATACAGTTGGCAGGTAATATCATAACTAAAGATATAGAAGAGGCTTGCAGAATTGTAGAAAAACAAGCAAACGCTTTGAAAGAACAGTATGGAGATTGTATTACAACCAAACAACAAGAATTAGAAATTATTTGTATTCCAAGTTTTAGAAAACAAGAGGCAAAAGAAATAACAAAGGCTACTCTTACAAGAGTTATAAGTTATAGAGTAAAAGATATTCTTGAGCAAGTTCTTTATGATATAAAACAATCAGGTTACGAAAAAAATCTTATTGCAGGTATTGTACTTACAGGAGGTGGTGCAAAGATAACAAACATCAGTCAACTTACAGAGTATGTTACTGACGGTATTTCCACAAGAATAGGTATGCCAACAGATTATCTTGCAAAAGGTTCTCAGTTTACAAAAGAATTAGAACACCCTATGTATGCTACAGTTGTAGGTTTGTTGATAAAAGGTTTTGAATGGTACGAAGAACACGAGCCAATAAAACAAGAACCTATAGCAACACCGAAAGAAGAACCAAAAGAAATTCCAAACGAAAAACCTGAAAAGCGTAAAAAAGAATCTGAAAAAACAGGTTTTGGAGAAAAAATAAAAAATTTATTAAGTGGAATAATAACCGATGGAATAGAATAGTCTATACATTATTAACATATAGATGTTTATAAAAAAGAAGTATTAACATTAAAAAAAATATAATTTCGTTGTAATTTTACACTTTTAAAAGTGTGTTTGTAAGGAGGAGTAATTAACGAAAAAACAACTAACATTATGGATAATATGGATATTAACACAACAGAAGACCAATTATTAGATTTCAAACCAGCAGAAGACCAATCTTCATACATCAAAGTTATAGGTGTAGGTGGTGCTGGTACAAATGCAGTTAATCATATGTTCAGACAAGGAATAACAGGTGTGGATTTCCTTGTTTGCAATACGGATAAAAATAGTCTTGATGCCTCTCCTATTAAGAATACTTTAAAAATAGGAAAAGGTTTGCTTGGAGCAGGAAATAACCCTGCTGTTGGAAGACAAGCCGCTTTAGATGCAGAAGAAGAAATAAAAGATGCACTTTCCAACGGTACTCGTATGTTATTCATAACCGCAGGTATGGGAGGTGGAACAGGTACAGGAGCAAGCCCAGAAATAGCAAGAATAGCTAAATCTATTAAAATAGCAGGTGAAGAAGACGAAGAAATATTGGTAGTTGCTGTTGTAAATACCCCATTCAGTAGAGAAGGAAAGAAACGTAGGGACCAAGCCAAAGAAGGTATAGAAGAACTTAGAAAAGTTGTAGACGCTATAATCGTAGTGAATACTGAAAAACTTAAAAATAGAGGAAATATGAAAATGAGTGAAGCATTTGCAACACTTGATGATATTCTTCTTACTGCAGTAAAAGGTATTTCAGAGATTATGACAAGCAGTGCATACATGCAAGTGGACTTCAGAGATGTACAATCTGTTATGAAAAAACAAGGTGTTGCACTTATGGGTAGCGGAATTGGAGAAGGTGAAGAGAGAGCAAGAAAAGCGGTTACTGCAGCTTTGAATAACGATTTGTTGAATGACGATGATATTTCCCAAACCAAGAATGTACTTTATTATGTTACTTGTTCATCAAAACCAGAACACGAACTTACTACAGAAGAACTTGATGATATATCTTCATGCATAGAAGAGAAGATAAACGCAGATGTAGATGTTATATGGGGATATGGTTATGATGATACTTTGGACGATAAAGTTGCCATAACATTGATAGCTACAGGTTTTGAATCAAAAGAAATGTATACAACTACGATAGGAAGAGGCAATACTACTCAACAAGAAGAAAAAAAATTTTCCCTTAAAACAGAATCTACAGAATCAAAAGACGAAAAAATAGAACAAGATACTACATCTTCTGTTACAGAAAATGATGACTCTCTAACAAAATTTGATACAAAAACAGTAGATATTAAAGAAACTACATCTTCTCTTCCAAATACGGATAAGGTAGAACCTATAATAGAAAAGCAACCTGAAAGACATGTAATAGGAACTCTTAACCTTGAAGAATCCAAAGAAGAGACTCCCTCTGTAGTAGAGGAAGTAGTTGCAAAAAAAGAAGAAGAGTTGGTTATATCTCCTAAAGTAGAAATAACAAATGTTGCAACAGAAAACTCTACAGAAAATAAAGAAATAACAATTGTTCCTGTAGGGGTAAAAGAACCAGAACCTATTGTAGAGGAAACACAAGAAGAGGTAGTAGTTTCATTAGGAGACCTTACAGGTACAGTTAGTCCAAGAAAAACTTCAGAGCAAAGATGGGAAAGAATAAAAAGAATGAGAGATATGTTATCTACAAAATCTGGTGTAGCAGCATTGGAAAACCATCGTCCAACTGTAGATAATATTGACAACACTATCTCTGCATACGAGGAAAAATCCAAAATGTTTGCTATGAATAATTCAGGAGTTATGACTTATATAGAAAATCCTACTTTAAATTCATCCGTTGATTGATAAATAATAAAAGTAGAATATATCCAAAAAATCTAATAAATAGTTGAATTTTCCTTTCTTAAGAGTGCCCCGTGAGGTCAGCACTCTTACTTTTTTAAATAATGTTACCTTGTTATCTATATCATTTAATCCCCTCTTCACGCAACGAAGTGGTATTATCCAAAAAAGTGTGTAAAATTCAAGAGTATTTTAATTTTGCAAAGTGTGAAAACATTAAATAAAAATAATAAAAACCAAAACACAATGAATTTTACACAAGAGCAAAAATACGAAATAATTTTAAAAGAAGTGA